>CAYFPO010000044.1:0-1804 GCA_964345035.1 uncultured bacterium | reverse complement strand
AACCAAATCAAACAATCCGCATTAACCAGTTTTCAGGAAATGGGCTATCCCACTACAAAGCAGGAGGACTGGCGGTTTACCAATCTGAAAAAACTGAAGAAAACGAAATTTGTACATCCATCACCCTTAAATGAAACACCTCTTCCGGAGGATAAAATTCAATCCTACATATTTGATGACGCCCATAATCTGATTTTTGTAAACAGTAATCTACAAACTGACGTTAATACCATTGAATTTCCTGACGACGTTGTTATCAAGAATTTATCTGAAATATTAGACAATAATTCTAATGAAATTGCAAGTGGATTCGGGAAAATTTTGGAATATTCAAATCACCCGTTTGCTGCTCAGAATACATCTGAAATGAAAAATGGGTTTTATATTCATATTCCAAATAATATTGAGATTGAAAAACCAATGCAAGTGTTGTGGGTGATTACTGAAGATCAACCGATACAGTCATTCCCCAGAGTATTCATACACTGTGGAAAATCAACCCGAATTTCGGTTGTGGAACAATTTGTAACTTTATCATCAGTACCTGCTTTCACCAATGCCGTAACCGAAATTCAAATGGATACCCATGCACAAGTGGATTATATTCGCATACAGAATGAAGGGGAATCGGTATTTCATATTTCCGGTTTGGGAGTTCATCAGGAAGCCAACAGCCGATTTACCGGAAACACCATCACATTTGGCGGCAATCTTACTCGAAACGATGTGGATATTCATCTCAATGGCATCCATGCAGAATGCAGTTTGAATGGGCTATATACCATGCATACCAATGAGCAGGTGGATAATCATACCAAAATATATCACAATGCACCCCATACTTCAAGTCGGGAAAATTATAATGGCATAGCAACAGATCATGCTCAAGGAGTGTTTGACGGAAAAATAATTGTGAAAAAAGAAGCGGTTAAAACGGATTCAATTCAGACCAATCGAAATATTTTACTTTCGGATAAAGCCGGTGTGAATTCAAATCCCTGTCTGGAAATTTATACGGATGATGTAAAATGCAAACATGGGTCCACAACCGGTCAATTGGATGAAGATGCCATTTTCTATCTTCAGACACGGGGTATTGATCCCATGACTGCGCAAAGTCTCCTGCTAACCGGATTTGCAGGTGAAATACTGGATGAAATTAAACAAGAAACAGTAAAACTATATGTAAACAATCTACTGACCAATTGGATGAATAAGCATAATTCAAAGAATTAATGATGGAACAAATACAGGAATTATATCAACAACTCATTCTGGATCATAACAAAAATCCAAAGAATTTCAGAAAACTGGAAACTGCCAATCGTCAGTGTGAAGGGTTTAATCCGTTATGCGGCGATCGGGTGGTGGTATATCTGAATGTCAAAGATAATGTCGTTGAAGAAATCAGTTTTGAAGGCTCCGGATGTGCCATCTCAAAAGCATCGGCATCCATTATGACAATACTCCTAAAAGGAAAATCGGTATCAGAAGCAAAATCCTGTTTTGAGGGATTTCGTGAAATGGCAACCACCGGTGAAAAGGGTAATACTGATTTGGGTAAACTGGTGGTATTAGCAGGAGTACATAAATTCCCCTCCCGTGTGAAATGTGCTATGTTGGCATGGCATACTATGGTTAACTCTCTTGAAAATTCAGATGAAGTTGTGTCTACTGAGTAAAAGAGTTTGATGAAAATGGAAAACTACAATTTGTATAATGTTCTTACCAACAAATGAAATTTTCTTTTACAATTATTGTTATTTTATTCAATATAATTTACTCACAATGTGATGGATGTAAT
>CAYFPO010000043.1:0-3145 GCA_964345035.1 uncultured bacterium | reverse complement strand
CCATTATCATATTGACGATTTGTGATGTATTTTATACCTAAATACTAAGAAAAAATAATGAAAATCGTTTATCTCATCCAAATAAAAATATACTTTTCTGTTACATACCGAAATAAATTTACTTCCACCATTAGTCTTAAATTTTTATAGTGAATCAGGAGAAAATATGAAAAAGATTATTTTTATTACGTTAATTTTAAATGTTGCATTTACTCAAGGTGAGGGCGGCGAAAATATGGAAGTGTTGGGATATCTGGAATTTGGTCAAGGTGCATCTGACATCACCGGATTTTACCAGGATGGCAGAGAATTTGCCGTGGTTGGCTTACAAAATTCCACTGTGTTTGTTGATATTACCGACCCGGAAAACCCCTGGGAAATTGATAGAATATCCGGCGGGAATAGTATCTGGCGCGATTTGAAATATCACAACCGTCATGTATATATAGGTACTGAAGCAAGTGATGGAGTAAAAGTAGTAAGTGTGGATAATCCTGATAATCCCATATTGGTTAATACAATAACCGATTTTACCAACAGCCATAACATACACACCAGAGACGGCTATCTCTATGTTGTTGGAGCAAATGGTTGTGACATCTGGATCTATAATCTTGACAATCCCGCAAATCCAGTACAGGAAGGATGCTGGAATGGTGAATATATTCACGATCTGGATGTATATAATGATAAAGCCTACGCAATGGGAATTTACACAAGTACTGCATATATTATCGATTTATCCGATAAATCAAATCCATATACAATTACCAACTGGAACTATTCGGGAATGGCACATGATGCAGCTGTAACAGAAGATGAGCAAATACTGTTAACAGCAGATGAGACTTTTGGCGGGCATATCAAACTTTGGGATATTTCCAATCTGGGAAATATTAACTTGGTGGGAGAGTACCAGACAAATCCCAGTCATTCTGTTCATAATGTTTATACTATTGGAAATTTTGCTGTAATGTCGTATTACGCAGATGGTACCAGAGTATTAGATATTTCAGATCCATCAAATCCTGAAGAGATTGGATATTATGATACCAGTTTTCAGGAAGGGCTTTATGTAGGTAACTGGGGCACCTATATTTACCTGCCCAGTGGAGTAATAATTTCAAGTGATGTTGAATCCGGTTCCTTATTTGTTTTATCCTCACCCATAGATTATACTCCGCCCGTATTGGATTATTCACCAGGTGAATTTGAATTTATATTAAATGAAGGAGAAACCCAATCTGATGCTGTTACAATTACCAACACAGGAGACGAAGAATCCACCCTGAATTATTCTGTAAATTCTGTTCCATTTGCAAATTTTCAGGGAGGTCCGGATGAATTTGGTCATTTTTGGGGGCGATCTGACTCCGATGAGTTTGTTGATTATGAGTGGATTGATATTGATGGTATGGGTAATATTGTTTCTTTTCCTACCAATGATATTGCTGGTGATCCTGTGGAATTGGATTTTTCATTTCCGTTTTATGGTAGTGAATATTCACAATGTGTTATAAATCCGAATGGTTGGGTTGGTTTTGGATCGGATAATAATGGATGGGATAATCTGCCAATCCCTTCACCAGATGCACCTTCAACAGCTATTTTTGGTTTATGGGATGACCTTAATCCTGTGAATGACAACTGTAATGAATATTGTTCCGGAAATGTGTATTATCATTCCACAGAAGAAAGATTTGTAGTCTGGTTTGATCAGGTAGCCCACTGGTGGACTAATTATGAGGATAGTTATTATGATTTTCAATTTGTATTGTATCCAAGCGGTAAAATCAAATTGAATTACCGCAGTATTCAGGGAGAATATTCTGCAACGATTGGCATTCAAAATAACAATGGTTCCGACGCATTGGAAGCTACATATAACGGAACTTTTCTTTCAAATGAATTTAGCATTAAAATAGATACAAATGCAGATTGGCTGGAAATTGATAATGATATCTCAGGTGAATTATTGTTTGGTGAATCTGCAGAAATTCCATTTACTATTAATTCAATAAATATTGATTCTGGTGAATATGGAGCTTATTTGAAACTCAGTTCCAATGGCGGTTCCGCATTCCTTCCCGTGGGATTAACTGTAAGCGGAAACACTATTACTCCTGGTGATGTAAATTTTGATGGTGAGGTAAATATTGTAGATATCGTGATTACTGTAAATTTCATAATTGACCTGGATATCCCAACGTCAGATGAATTTGCGGCTGCAGATATGAATGACGATGGTTCACTGGATGTAGTAGATATTGTTTTATTGGTGAATTTGATATTAGATAGTTAACAAATCATTTACCCTAAAATTGTAAAAGCCCCGGAGCTGTATATACTCGGGGCTTTTACACTCCTCCTTTAAATCCTGATTATCAGGCTTTTGGAGGGAACAGGAGATCTAACACGCTTTAGTGCAGTTCTAAATTATGTTTCAAATAATTCCAAGCAGAGCCGGCGCCACCATTGTGAAAGTTTCTCTTTATATTTATGAATATTATACACCAGTAAAACTACAATCAACCCTTTCGCCATCATATCCGGTGTAACTTTTGCTACGTAAATACTGATAACTGCCCAAGATGAATTCCATAAGATTTTATGTATAGGCAACATTTTGATTCCCCCTTCTACTTAAATAATTGTATTTCAATTTTTCCTTCAATCCTATAATACAATCACTGATAAAATAAATTTTTGCTCTGTATCAAATAATTCAGTGATTATGTAAAAAATTTTAACCTGTCTTTGAAAATGAATAAATTCTATTTTAATTTTACCCTGAATGATTAGAAAATTTAATGCACAAAAAGACTGTGATGATCTTCTTAGAATTTGGAATGAAGTTGGTTGGCTTCAAAAAGATCAGGAACATATAGCAACTTATTTTTCAAATTGTGGTGAAGGCTGGGTGTATGATATTAATAACAGACCGGAGTGTGTGGTTTTAACTACCACGGGTACACTGAATTTTATTAACTATCCATTACCTTTCGCTGCAATTACAGGTGTACCAACCAGCAGGGTCGCCCGGAAACAGGGCATTGCTCTAAAATTAACTGCCCATGCAATTACAGAATGTGCTGCAAATGGGGCTGCAGTATGCGGACTTGGTATGTTTGAACAGGGATTTTAC
>CAYFPO010000042.1:0-4251 GCA_964345035.1 uncultured bacterium | reverse complement strand
TTCACTTTATGCGTTAGTCACAGATTGTAACGGCGAAGTAGGTGGTGGTGCATTTCTGGATGATTGCGGAATCTGTTCCGGCGGAGAAACAGAACACGAACCGAACTCTGATATAGATGACTGCGGTGTCTGTTTTGGTGAAAACGAATGTCTGAATCCGGACCCGCCCGCCAACCTCACTGCAGAAGGCGGTGAAAACCAGATCAGTCTAAGCTGGGAAGCTCCGGAATTGTCTTCAAGAGAAGACTGTGATCCGGACAGCAAAATTGATCCCCAGACGGGATGGTGTTTTAATCAATCCACATTCCAGGCATTTTACTTCTTTTACGATATTAATATTGACGGAAACACCATAGAAAGTGGTTCAGTTGAAGGCAGCGGCGAAGGAATTTGGAACTGTCCGGAAAATGACTGCGATGTGATAGGTGCATTTCATGAAGATGTCTGTGTGGGGTGGACTTATCCGTATTACAGCAGTGGTTATACGATTCCCGTAATGGGAAATGACGGCAGCCATCCTGATTACCTTGGATCCGGTGACACACCCGTAATTAAAATTTTCAATCATTCATCCGGCGAAATATTGGCAACTAATGCCAGTGAGGATATTCCCGGATTTTCTAATAATGAGTTTTTCCTCATTGATCAATTATCTGCATCTACAATGAATTACAATATATACCGGGATGAAGAATTAATTGTCACCGGTATAAGTGAAACAATTTACACAGATAGCGGATTAGAAGGAGGAACTGAATACTGCTATACAGTCACTTCTGTAATTGAGGGCGGATATGAATCTGACCATTCCAATGAAGCCTGTGCTGAGACAAATCAAGAATATACTCCCGAATGGTCAATTACGATTTCAGGAGAATTGGGCGGCTATACTGATACCGAAAACACATTGGGAGTATCAGAGTTTGCCACAGAAGGATATGATGCCTATTTAGATGCAGCAGAACCACCTGTTCCACCCAATGATTATCTGAGCATTTATTTTCCCCATCCTGAATGGGAGCATTTTCTGGGGGACAATTTTGCATCGGATATCAGACCTTTAGTTGATCTCACAGATCAAATGCAGCATTGGAATTTAGAAGCAGCCAGTGATCAGGAAGGTTTGTTACACTTAAACTATTCCTTTAATGAATTAAACGATACACCTGTTATTCTGTATGATACACAGACTAATGACAGGGTGTTTATACAAGATGGTGATGCCCATATTACAATTTTTGATGGTGAAACTCAATCTTTTGTTATTTCGGTAGGTGATATCACACCTCCATCCGTATCTGTAAATTATCCCAATGGCGGAGAATTTTTGAACTCCGGTGAGGATGTTGAAATATCATGGAGTGTAGAAGACGGCAGTGTGTTGTATAATATGGTTGTTGGTGTATCCATTGACGGAGGAGAAAATTATACCGAAGTGGGTGAAATAGCCAATCCGGAGTGTGAAGCAGGAGCACTCTGTGACTTCAGCTTTACCTATACTTTGCCGAATTGGCTGTATCAGGATGAGGTGAAAGTGCAAGTAACGGCAGAGGATTGGGCAGGAAATACTGCTTCCGATGAGAGTGATGATACATTTATTGTGAATGGTGATCATACTCCTCCGATTGTGAATTTTATATTTCCAATTGACCTGGAAATATTTATTTGGTTATCCAATGAAACAATTTCCTGGGAAGCAAATGATGATTTTATGGTAGAAAATGTTACCTTAAATTTTCTGAATAATGAAACCGGTGAAATCCATCAAACAGTAAATTTATCCGGTGAGGCAGAATCTTATCAATGGACAATAAATGATTTATTCATGATACATGGTGTCAACCAAATTGAAATTATTGCAACTGATCCTGCCGGTAATGAAGGCAGTGCCATGAGTTCAGAATTTATTATCACTGATTGGATTCAACAATTAGAAGTTGATGCAGGTTGGCATTTCTTTGGTGCACCGCTTGCACCGTTTGGTACCGATTACATTTATTTTGGCACATTATGGTCGTATGAAGATGGTGGGTATTCCATTAGTGAAACAATAATCGCTGGTGAGGGATATTGGCTGGCTGCTGATGAAGCCGGTATAGTAAACATTGATGGATTGATTGCCACGGATACTCAGTCCATAACTATTTCTGAAGGATGGAATATGATTACTGACCCCTTTATAGTCAGTATAAATAAAAGTCAATTAACAGTGTCTAATGGGTTGGAAGTCAAAAGTTGGAGTGACGCTGCTGAATCCGGCTGGCTGTTAGAAACTCTGTATTCATTCGATGGTTCCGGGACAATTGATGCTGACGGATTGGTGCCATGGCAGGGGAATTGGGTTGGTGCGATGACAGACTTAGAAATAATTGCAGATTTTCATACAGTGAATGAAACAGCAAGAGATGAAGAAATTACCGGATGGAGAATCCACCTCATGGCAGAATCTTCCAGTGGTTATTTTGATAATATGGCGGTTATTGGAATGGAACCGGAAGCAACCGATGGATATGATATTGGATTAGATATGCCTGCGGCACCTTTACCACCATTTGAATCTGTAAGTTTGAGAATGGATCATACAGACTGGGAACATCCACTGGGGAGTTATTTCGCCAGAGATATCCGAGAAATGGTTGAAATTCCGGAAGTAGTTGTCTTTTGGACAATGAACGGTCTAAGTCAGGATGATGTAACACTCACCTGGACTTTTGAGAATTTTCCCGATGATCTTCCAATAGCAGTGTGGTATGGAGATCAAATTATGGATATGCAGTCGAATGAGTTCTTAGAACTATCGATTGAAGATTTTTCTCAGTTTCAAATTACTGTTGGAGAAATGGCATTGTATGGGAATGAATTAACAGAATATTCAATTGATGCAGGTGCGAATTTAGGATCTTTTCCCATACTTCCTGGAGAAAACAATCTTGCAACCATTTTTGGTACTCCACCTGTGGTACAAAGAATAATCGGTGAATCTGAGGCTTCTATTTACATCCCGTCTGGTGATTACTGGACTGGAAGCCTTCAATCCCTATCACCGGCAAGTGGTTACTGGTCTATGGCAGAGGAAGAGGTGAGCTTTAACATGGTGGGATACCATATCCCGGAAGATCATCCCTATGAATTGCATATCAACAATAATTTGATATCCTATCCGTTAACCATACCGGGATTAATAGCTGATGTCATTCCGGATGATATAGAACCATCTATTCTGGCGGTCATAGGAGAATCTGAAGCCGCATTTAATTTAGGAGACGGCGAATGGGTTGGCTCTCTGGAATACTTTACACCAAATGGGGGATATTGGGTATTCTCTACTGATCCCGTTACTCTAATTTTTGAAGAACCAACGGATGCATTGGTAAGAACTGAAAATAATCATACTGAACCCGGATCCTTGATCCCTGCCCCCTACAGCTATACACAATCCACGAACCAGGCATTTTATTTTATTGAGGACGTTCAAATAGATGGTCTGGAAGCTGCTAACTTCTGGATGCTGGCGTACTGTGGTGAAGTAATAGCAGGAAGCCGGCAATGGAATGGTCCATATACAGATATACCGGTAATGGGTATTGATGGGAGAGAAGAAACTGCCGGTTACTGTGAATCCGGCGAAACACCGTCATTTACAGTAATCACTGACACCGGTGACGCAATTTCACTTATGGGCGATATACCCGAATGGAGCAATAATGGACTCAATATTATCTCCTTAACTGAAGAGATTTTGATTCCTGAAGAATTTGCATTACTGCCGGCATATCCCAATCCGTTTAATCCGGTGACAGAATTACGATTCCAAATTCCTGTTGTCAGCAATGTAACATTGCAGATTTATGATATACGTGGAAGAATGGTGGAAGAACTGATAAGCGAAGAATTAGAAGCAGGTTTTCACACAGCAAAATGGTTTGCTGAAAATCAGTCCACAGGGATCTATTTTGTCCAGATTTCTACAGATACTGATATGCAGACCCGGAAGATCATGCTGATTAAGTAATAGAAATCAAAAGGTAGTTACAGGTAGTTAAATAATAAATGGAGTCTAACCCGAAGAGACACAGATTTTATGCGTGGGGGTTTGATGAATCAAACCAAACAATCCAATCCAAAACCCCGGACGGACAATCCACCCGCATCTGTGAAAAATTCCGATAGTAGGGGTTTGATTAATCAAACCCCTACAGGTAAAAATTTGAAGGGATAGAACATTGACCAGGAGAAACCATTGTCAGAATT
>CAYFPO010000041.1:0-5940 GCA_964345035.1 uncultured bacterium | reverse complement strand
ATTTCATTGCAGTATGAAATGTCACTAAAATAGGTCCAGAAATGCCAAGGAAAATATGGTAATTCAACCATGTAGGTAGTTTACCCCAATTACGAAAATATCTGATGCGCTTCCGAATTGAATAAATAAACATAGTTAGCATCATCAGACTACCGAGAATTCCAAGTCCATGCCCAATGAATCCACCCGGTTTCCAAGTTTTATGAAGCGGAACATGAGGACGATCAATTAAATCTGTTAAATAATATAATCCTGCAAATTTGAGCACCAAAAAAATGATACCCACCATAAGAAGGGATAATATTCCTAAAATTATCTTATGTATTTTGCTCATAAATCTGGGTAAAAAAGTGATAAATAGATAAATAAATTACGATAAGAACCCTTTGATAAACCCATTATATTAATCATTCTACTGAGCCCAAATTCCGACATTGACGGTAGAAAAGAAAAAAATCGTCATTTTCTCATCATGAAAGCCACTGATTGAAAATTTTGAATAGATTTTTCTAATTGCGGTAAATACACAGCACTAATTATACAAAAAAAGCAAAGAGAACCTTGTTTTTCAGTAAAACAGGATGGTTCTATCCCTCGGCTTTTTGTTTTGATACTGTTTTTAAAATGAATGACTGTCATACTGTTTGTGTCATGAATCATATTTTTTCTCTCATGCTTATCATCCCAGGTATTTGTTCTGTGTATTTATCACCGTTTAAATATGACCTGTGTCCTGTTATTATTCCCTTACTCACCATCAGGAAGAATCCTCTGCATAATGAAAGAACAGTTTTTTTTGTACACGATGATGGTAAGACAATTATCTGTATTAATTTCAATAATTCCGATGACAGTCACTCCAATTATTCTTCCAAAAAATATTCCCAGTATTTTTCTACCCATGATTTTCTTCCTGAAATGGTAATTTAAAAGTCAATAAATTTACATCCATATTTTCTAAGCAATTTTACATTTTAATTAAAAGGAGTACTATGTATAAAACAATTTGGCTATATTTATCCGGGTTTGGGATCATGTTCGCTACACTTTCCTGGTGTCAGGAATCAGGAGTTCTGCCTGTAGATTTGGGATTCTATAAAGGATTGGGCGCAGCGGTGACGGGGTATTTACTATACCGGTTTGTGGGTTTGAGAATGGATGCTTAATCGTTTACAAAGTTAGGGATCAATCTCTAAAATAATATTTACGACCAAAACTACATCCAATACATTCACAATATCATCATTATTAATATCACCACATTCACAATCATAATATAATTCAATGATACAGCCTGCTAAAATTACTACATCCAATATGTTCACTTCACCGTCGAGGTTTTGGTCGCCTGGAAGATCACCACACTCAGGTTCTTGATAATAATAAAAAGCTCCCATATCAGTTACCGTGTTATCAGGATCGTATGGAGATTCAGGATCACCGGAATCAATGCATGGCGAGTCAACTAAAAGTGTATAGTCATATTCTTCTGAATTTGTAAATAATGGATTGGCATCTATATTGCTAACCCCTTCCCAACCATCCTGAACATCTGTGTAACTAACATCAGAATACAAAATTCCACCGTTACCAGTCCAATAATCAGGACCAATTTGATCTGGTTCACCTAACCAACCTAAGTTTCCCCATACCACAGAATTGATTATATTAGCATAAGATTGTCCCCGAGCTGAAATCCCGCCTGCATTGTACTCATTACTACATGCTAAAATACATGCAATATTGTGGGCTATTGTACAATTATTTATATTCATGGATGAATCATGCAATAATATTCCTGCCCCCCCATCTATCATCCCAAGTTGCATTATCATAAATTGCTGAGTGACTTAAATTTGAATTTGAATTAAGAAGGTAAATGCCTGCACCGTACATCCCATGATTATCTCTGATTGTTAAATATCTAAGAGTAGGTGATGAATTCTCTACATATATACCGGCACCAGCAATCCAATAAACTTGATTATTTTCTTCTATGGTAAACCCTTCCAACACTGCGGTCGAATCTTCATTGTTTTCAAATGTAACTAACGGACCATTGAATCCACCTGGGAACCAAAAACTGATAATGGTTAATTCCCGGTCTTCCAAATTTGTGGATGTTACCACTATGTTTTTACCATTGAAATTTATGTCACGATAAACACCCGGATATACCAGAACAGTATCTCCATGAACAGAAGCATCAATCCCTTCCTGTATTGTCAAATAATCGTCAGGAATTAATATTGTATTAGAAAATAAATAGTTACTAATTATCAGTATTAATATTGTGATGTTTTTCATTTTAATAATTAAATCTAAATTTAATTCAACATAATAACTATTTTGTTTAGTTTAACACTTTTTATACTTTTCATGCAAGGTTTCCCCTGCATTCAGTTTTTCAATCATCAGATCTTTCCGTTTATCTTTGGTTGCCTCCCGTTTTGAAGAGATGATCCAGTTTACATATTCTTTCTGATAAGATTTTGCCAGACCGGTAAAGGTTTTTTCAGCAGTTGGATGTCTGCTTAATAATGCTGTAATTTCCTCAGGAATTTCAATAGAAACAGGGGTAATTTTTATTTTTTTTCCCGCTACATTATTACCAACCGCTTCCCGGATATATTCAGTCAATATGGTATCATTAATTTCTTCTACAGAGGTGATTTTTATGGTGCGGGTTTTCACATTTTTTGAATCCTTATCTAATATATTTGCAGGATCTTTCAGTAATGCTCCCTGAAAAAAGACAAATCCCACATGGTGTTTGAATGCACCAAATCCACAAACCATTCCCTCTCTGTTAAAATTGGGTCCCCACTTCCAGTCCTCTACAATTTCAGGATCTGACTTATGGATTAATTCACGCAGTTTATGTAAAATTGGCTGGGCATATTCCGGTGATTTTTCAATATAGGCATCAATTTTCTGTGGAGCTTCCGGATTGATTTTTGGCATCTTTTTAATTCCTCTTTCTTAATTATTGCTAATGGTATAATTTAATTCTGTAAATTATACAGTTGTAAATTGAATTCTATAAAATAAGAAAGGACGAAATGAAAGAAAAAGGCGGAAATAAATTATGCTGTTACCTCTATGGACTGATAGATCTGGTGTGCTTTGTAGGAGGTACTTATCTACTCAGCGTTGCTATTTTTGGCGGATGCTGTGCTACTGCATGTAATTGCGGTGTCTTGGGTTTGCCATTAATTGTACTGGGATGTGTCATTCGGAACTGGACAGGCAGGGGATGCTGTTGCTGCAGTGGAACCAAAAGTTGTTGTGTAACAAGCAAAGATGAAGTGGAAACTACCG
Source organism: uncultured bacterium (assembly GCA_964345035.1). GTDB lineage: Bacteria > Fidelibacterota > Marinisomatia > SCGC-AAA003-L08 > CAYFPO01. The sequence continues at coordinate 2,619 of CAYFPO010000041.1, read as the reverse complement.
AATAATATAATATTTTTTTGATCTGCCAGTAATGTTAGATTAACATGATCCAAAATAAAAGACCTGCCGTCATCATACTCACTTCAGCCATTTTATTACTCATACCCTTAATCGCAATGCAGTTTACAGATGAAGTGAAATGGACTCTTTTCGATTTTGTTGTTGCCGGGATTCTGTTGCTCGGAACAGGGCTATTGTTTGAGCTTGTGATAAGGAAGTTCAGGAAAACCAAGATTCGAGCCGCTGTATGCATAGTTTTGTTGATAGTCCTTATAATCATTTGGGCAGAACTTGCAGTGGGTATTTTTGGGACACCCTTCAGCGGTTCTTAGAAAGTGAATCAGTAACAGATAATTTTCCATTAAATTTTAGGATTAATTTATTTGATTCCGGGTGATTCAATATGAATTTTGAAATTTCAGAAAGGATATCCCTTTTTATTAACCGTTGGATTGGTCTCGCACCAAATTCGGGTTCATATCCATTTCTTGCAATATACTCATGAATACTGTCATCCACTATACATTCCACATTTTGTTTTTTCAGAATTTCCACCATCCGGTTAATATGAATATCTACAATTTTACTGATTACATTCTCATCTAAATCACAAAAAGTGATGATCTCATCAATTCTGTTCCGTAATTCAGGTCTCAGAAATGCAGACAGACTCTCTTTTTTCAAATTTGAAGTCATTACAATTATGGTATTCTTGAAATTCACAGTTCTGCCTTTTGAATCCGTGAGTCTGCCGTCATCCAATATCTGAAGCAGAATATTCAATACATTTGGATGTGCTTTTTCAATTTCATCAAACAGCAATACAGAATATGGTCGTCTGCGGATTTTTTCGGTCAGATGACCGCCTTCATCATATCCCACATATCCGGGTGGAGATCCAATGAGTTTGGAGACTGAGTGCCCTTCCATAAGTTCACTCATATCAATCCGAACGAGAGCTTTGTCATCATCAAATAATTGTTCTGCCAATGATTTTCCCAACTCGGTTTTACCTACACCCGTATTGCCCAGAAATAGAAATGATCCCAATGGTTTCTCTGAATCTGTGACTCCCAATTTAGACATACGGATCACATCTGCTGTTTTCTGTAACGCTTCTTCCTGACCGACCACTCGTTTTCTTAGTTCATCTTCAAGAGTCAGTAATTTTTCCCGTTCTCCTTCCAGCATTTTTTGAACAGGAATACCAGTCCATTTGGACACAACCTCCCCAATATCTTCTGAGGTAACCTCCAGTTTAATAAATTGATTGGTTTCAACTGATTGAATATAATCATCCAATTTATTTTCTAATTCGGGAATTATCTGGTACTGATACCGGGCAGCCTCTTCCAGATTTCCATCTCTGTTACAGCTTTCCATTTTGAATTTTGCCTGCTCCAATTCTTCCTTTATTTTAGATAATTTGTCAACATCTTCTTTTTCATTCTTCCAAATGGATTCTGCTGATTTCAGCTCGGAGTTTAGATTGGATATCTCATCCCCACAATCCTTTAACCGATCTTTAGACTTCGAATCTTTTTCCTTTTTCAATGCAACTTTTTCCACTTCCAATTGAAGTAGTTTTCGTTTCATATTGTCAATTTCTTCAGGTGCAGAGTTGATTTCCATCCGGATTTTTGATGCCGCCTCATCCACCAGGTCAACTGCCTTATCCGGCAGAAACCGATCAGATATGTAACGGTCAGACAGAGTCGCAGCAGAAATGAGAGCAGAATCCCGAATCTTCAGTTTATGATGCACTTCATATTTGTCCTTAATACCTCTCAAAATGGTGATGGTATCTTCTACGTTTGGTTCAGCTATATACACCTGTTGAAACCGTCTTTCCAACGCTGCATCGATTTCCACATATTTCTGATATTCGTTCAATGTGGTAGCTCCAATCACTTTCAAATTTCCATGTGCAAGTTCCGGTTTAATGATATTGGCAACATCCATTTGACCCTGACCACCAGCGCCAACGATCATATGAATTTCATCTATAAAGATGATAACTTCACCTTCTTGTTCTTTCACAGCTTTTATAAAATTTTTCAGCCGCTCTTCAAACTGTCCCTTATACATTGCTCCGGCTACCATAGAAGGAAGGTCCAATGTGATGAGTTGTTTTCCCTTAATATTTTCAGGGACATCCCCTTCAAAAATCCGCTTTGCCAATCCTTCCACCACAGTGGTTTTACCCGTTCCTGGCTCTCCAATGAGTACGGGATTATTTTTCTTTCTTCTGGATAAAATCTGGATTATTCTGCGAATTTCATCCTCACGGCCGATTACCGGGTCAATTTTGCCTTCCCGGGAGAGTTCGGTTAAGTTGATTCCATACGCTTCCAGGGGATTTACTCCCTGTTCAGGGTGTATCTGTTGCTGATTCATAATTTTACCTCTAAATTTTGTTCAGATAAATGCAATAATGACACCAGCATGGATTTTGAATTAATTACACTATTATTATGCCAATATTACTGCTTGCAGTGTCATAAAGGCATATTCAAGAGGTGAAATTGGGAGAATTGATTAATTCAGGTGGTTAAAATGTGAAATATTTTCTTTATGGTTCATACGGTTTATAAACCCAGATCTTCATATATCCCCGCC
>CAYFPO010000040.1:0-6476 GCA_964345035.1 uncultured bacterium | reverse complement strand
AGAGATGCAGATGATGGGGGCAGAGGAAAGATTTTTATTCTACCAATAGAGGATTGTGTACGGATCAGGACCGGTGAATCCGGTAAGGTTGCAATCGGGTAGAGGTCATTACACTCAACAAAATAAGGAGAAAATGAGAATGGGAAAAATAAAAGCTGAATATATCTGGATGGATGGTCATCAACCTACTTCAAAACTGAGATCAAAAACAAAAATAATTGATGGTCCGGTCACGGAAGTAGATCAGATACCTGATTGGGGATTTGACGGTTCCAGTACTATGCAGGCAGATGGACACGACAGTGATTGTGCTCTGAAACCGGTGTATTTTGTACCGGATCCGATCCGGGGAGAAGACAATATCCTCGTAATGTGCGAGGTATTTAATCCGGATGGAACCCCGCACACATCCAATACCAGAGCCAAGCTACGTGTAGTAGCGGAGAAATTTGCAAATGAAGATGCCTGGTTTGGAATTGAACAGGAATACACCTTTTTCAAGGGTCGTGAACCGCTGGGTTGGCCTGATGGAGGGTATCCTGCACCGCAAGGTCCATTTTACTGCGGTGTTGGTGCAGATGAAGTATATGGTCGGGAAATTGTTGAAGATCATATGGATGCTTGTATGCAGGCAGGAATTTCTTTGTCCGGGATAAATGCTGAGGTGATGCCGGGTCAGTGGGAATTTCAGGTAGGGCCCTCAGGACCACTAAAAGTTTCTGATGAACTCTGGGTAGCCAGATGGTTGTTATACCGTCTGGGTGAGTTGTATGGTGTAAATGCCACACTCCATCCCAAACCGGTGAAAGGTGACTGGAATGGTGCAGGCGCACATACAAATTTCAGCACTAAATCCATGCGAGAGGAAGGTGGAATGGAAGTCATTGAAGCAGCGTGTAACAAACTTCAGGCAGCACATGAAGCCCATATTGCGGTGTATGGGGCACACAATGAAGAAAGATTAACAGGACTTCACGAAACCTGCTCCATTCATGAGTTCAGGTATGGCGTGAGTGACAGAGGTGCATCCGTGAGAATTCCCATGGCAACTGCACAGAGTGGCTGTGGATATCTTGAAGACAGAAGACCGGCAGCGAATATGGATCCATATCAGGTGTGCAGAGCATTGATTGAGACAGTTTGTGTTGATGATGAAACCGAGGAAAGTGATGACAAATCCGAGGTAATGACGAACGGAGAGCTCGCAGAAGTGTGATTAACTCTCCCGTGTGACAGAATATGGGGCTGTTCTTAGAGCAGCCCCTTGTTTTTATAAATCAATCTAATTTTATTAACCACTTCTCAATATCATCCCGAGTTTTCCGGTAAGCATCCAATATTTCTTCTTTTGTACCCATAGCATAGTAGGGATCTTCAAATCCCTGATGCATGACAACGCCATGATGATTAGGAAAAACAGGGCAGGTTTCACGGGCATTATCGCAGAGAGTCACCACATAATCAAAATCCATTTCCACATATTTATCAATGGGATCAGATGTCTGTCTGCTGATATCAATCCCGATCTCTCCCATCACCACAACTGCATTGGGGTTGACGCTGGAGGGGTGAGTTCCAGCGCTGTAAGCCTCCCACCCAAGGAATTTTGCAAGTCCCTCAGCAATCTGTGACCGACAGGAATTTCCGGTGCAGATGAATAGAATTTTCTTCATTTCACAGAATTTCACTAAATTTCATAAATAAAATTACTGTAAACCTTTAATTGCAGTGAATGGAAATATAATGATTAAATTAACAGGTGCAAAAAAAGATTCTAATCAGTGCGTGCCTTCTGGGGAAACAATGTAGATACAATGGTAAGGACTCATTACTCCGACCACTCAACGATTTAGATGTGGAATGGGTACCGGTCTGCCCTGAAGAAGAAGGCGGTCTGGGAACTCCCAGACAACCTGCTGAATTGCAGGGGAATGCGGGGGAAATTATCAACGGTAATGCCAAAATACTGACTATTGAAGGAATGGATGTGACAAATGAATTTATTACCGGTGCAGAAAAATCTCTGTATGTTGGATTGGCTGAAGAAATAAACACAGCCATTTTAAAATCTAGAAGTCCATCTTGCGGATCTGTGGAAGTATATGACGGACAATTCAGGGGAAAATTGATAAAAGGAAAAGGAATTTTTGCATATCTATGTAGTAAAAATGGAATTAAAGTGCAATCATCAGATGAGTTTTACCAGAAAAAACCTGTGGAAATAACTGAAAATAGTAACAGATTAGACAATGGCAATAGTTAAACCTTTTAAGGGAATTATGTATAATTCTGGTTCAAGTCCTGATATTTCAGATAAAGTTGCACCGCCGTACGATGTAATCAGTCCAAAACTGCAGACTGAATTATATGTTAAAGATCCGGATAATATAGTGAGAATTATACTCGGAAAAACAGAATCTACAGATGAAGGTGATGAAATATATCAGAGGGCATCAGGGTATTTCCAGAATTGGAAAGCAGATAAAATTCTGGTACGTGATAAGAAACCGGCCTTCTATGTGTGGGACCAAACTTTTTCCATCGATGGAATAGAATACACTCGCAGGGCATTGGTGGGAAAGGTACGTTGCCTGCCATTTAGTAAAAAAGAAGTAATCCCACATGAAAAAACCCATAAAGGTCCCAAAATTGACCGTTTAAAGCTGTTCCAGTCCTGCGGGACCCAATTCAGCCAGGTTTTTTCCCTATATTCGGACAAAGATGAGAAAATTACTAAAACACTCAAAAAATACACTAAAACTCCCATACTCTCAGCAGAATATGATGGAATCAACAATCAATTGTTCCGAGTCACCGCTCCCAATGCATTACAAACCCTGAATGCAGAATTTAAAAAACAACCATTGTATATTGCTGACGGTCATCATCGGTATGAAACATCAGTAAAATATTTTGAAGAAAAAAACAATCATGGCAGCACATTAATGACAATGGTTTCTATGGAAGACCCCGGACTTGTAATCATGCCTACACACAGAGCCGTGAATGCGGGAATTTCTGATTTTATCGCATACCAGAGACTGAGTCGAATCTTTGTGATCCAAAAAGGAAATTTTACAGAATGGCCAGAGTATTTAACAAAATTAAATCAATCTCAGGGAATGCACATATTTGCATTCGCAAATCGTAAATTGGGAATTTCAGGGATAATGAAACCTCTTGAACCACTTGAGTTTGATTCACCTTGGAAAGATCGGAAAACGGTTTGGAAAAATCTTGATGTATCAGCTCTCCATACTGTTATTTTCAGATCCATATTTAACATGAATACAGAGGATATTTTTAAACCGGGACCGGTATTTTATTCCCATAGTACTGAAGATTGTATCGATCAGCTTGATAATGGCAGTAACTGGGTTTTCTTTTTAAGGCCAACCAGAATGGAACAATTACTGGAAGTTGCAGACAAAGGTGAAGTTATGCCTCCCAAGTCAACTTTCTTCTATCCCAAATATTTATCAGGATTTATAAACGCAGAATTTTAAATATTGCTCTTATTCGTTTATTAATAAAGAGGTCTAAATATTCCATTTGACGCATTCATATTAATTGTAATCATCCTTGGGGCAATCATACTGTTCACTATAGAAGCGATTCCCTTAGAAGTAACTGCATTGGGAGCTACCGGATTACTGCTGTTATTGGGAATAATTGATGAGGTTGATGCAATCAGCGGATTCAGTAATAAAGCGGTAATTACAATCGGTGCAATGTTTGTCATGAGTAAAGCATTGCTGAAAACAGGATTTCTGGAGGTGTTTACAGAAAAAGTATATCAGATAGCAGGTCAGAGAAAATGGTTGACAATATTGATATTTTTAATAACAGTCTCACTTATTTCCGGATTTATTAATAATACTGCCGCTGTGGCAATTTTCATACCACTTGCAATCAATCTATGCCAGATGCTGCATATCAGTCCTACAAGATTATTAATGCCTTTATCATTTGCTGCGATTTTCGGTGGTACCTTGACATTGATAGGTACATCTACTAATCTTTTGGTAAGTTCCATCATGGAACAAAACAACCTTGCTCCATTCAGGATGTTTGAGTTTGCTGCATTGGGATTGATTTTTTTGGCTGTAGGGAGTGTTTATAATTTTATTCTTGCAAGATGGCTGCTGCCAACCAGGACTGTATTGTCATCATTGACCAGAAAGTACCACATGGCTCGATATCTCACTGAATTCCGTATTGGCAGTGATTCTATACTAATTGGGAAAACAGCAAATGAATTGAATATTGATGAAGAATATAATCTTCAGCTTTTGATGATCATAAGAAATGATATTCGGTATCGGTATAGTCTGCAGAATATGAAACTACAGGAAAATGATATTATTCTTGTTCAAATAAATGTGAATGACATTATTAGAATGAAAGAGGATCTGAATCTTCTGTTATTGTCCGATATAAAAATGACACAGCAGGAGTTGTCGGGAAAAAATAATGTGCTGGTGGAAGGATTAATACCTCAGCATTCAAGTCTAATTGGCAAGACACTTCAAGGTGCAGAATTCAGAAAACGATTTAACGGGTTCGTGTTGGCAATACGAAGGCAGACCGCAATACTCCGGGAAAAAATTGCGCGGATAAAACTAAAGTTTTCCGATACATTGTTAGTTATGGTACCGAAAGAAAAGGTAGAAAATCTCCGTAAATCTGGGGATATTATAGTCTTGGAGGAATTGAATATTGCATTGAAATACGAGGAATTCTGGTGGCTGTCAATTCTGGTGATTCCTGCAATCATGGCATTATCATTTTTAAACATTGTACCAATAATGAAAGGGGCAGTATTGGGTGCCATATTACTGCTCATTGTCAGATCCCTTTCAATTCAGGATGCTTATGAATCAATCAACTGGCCGGTAATATTCCTTATTGCAGCATTGATTCCTTTGGGAATCGCAATTGAAAAAACCGGAACAGACCAAGTTATCAGTGATGGGATCATGTGGCTTGGGAATTGCATTAATCAGGATGGAGTTAATAATCCCAAAGTTCACCTTGCTGTGTTATATATGGCAACTTTTCTACTTTCTGCATTTGTATCCAACAATGCTATCGCTGTAGTGATGACACCCATTGCAATTGCTCTCGCATCACATTTACATGTAGATGTACGCCCATTCATGGTTGCTGTGTGTTTCGGGGCATCCAATAGTTTTATGACTCCAGTTGGATATCAAACAAATTTAATGGTTTATGGACCGGGACAATACAGATTTACAGATTTTTTAAAAGCCGGTCTTCCACTGACTCTTATTTTCTGGGCGATGGCTGTTTATTTTATTCCCAAATACTGGGAATTTTAATATGAATATTTTCAAAATCAAACTTCAGCAATCTATTGTTTTAACTGTAATAGTCCTCTTTATTGGATGTGCAGGACACCCGACTATCAGTCCAAATCCACTAAAGAAAGGGGAAACATACAGTGCCTTTAACTATAGTTTTGAAAGCGGAGTCCCGGTATATGTCTATCGAAAAGGAATCACAAACTTAACAGATTTTGGAGTTAGAATCGGATTGCCTTTTTATGGTTCTGGTTTTGATATCAGCAGGCAGCTTACAAAGAGTGGTGATACGTATTATATTTTGAATTTAGGGTATTCCTGGGCGTTAAATCCAGGTTATGATTTTACCTTATACAGATTGAAAAAAGTTAAAAGAAGACCAGGGCTCATAACGTATTATGGAGTCCGCGGTATGATGATTCCCGACGGTATTTCCGGAAGAGAAAGTACGAGAATGGGATTTATCCTTGGAAATTATACCACAGGGAAATGGGGATATGAGATTGGTTTTTTTCACGATTTTTCTTCCATGCCGTTATCTGAATTGACTAACAGTTCCTATGAGCCGGAAGGCACATATTTGGATTTTCCTCACACATATGGCGGTATGCCCAGTGAATATTCCCGCATGACGGGTGTGTCATTTAAGATCAATGTTCCCCTTAATGAAAAGAAAATTAAATTTAAGAAAAAACGAAAAAAACGGCAGTAATTTGTAGAAACTACGATTGAGTTATTAATGAATAAAATTTGCTTATTGCTTAGTTAGTGATCCTGGATATTACCGTTTGGAATTCCAGTTGATTTACCGCACTTGATTACAACCTGTTACACAGTTGAGAAGACAGAAACCTGTAAATTGACCCCCGCTGGAAAATAATAAAATAGATATGAAAACGGACCAATTAATACAATGTATCAGATATTTTATTTTGAAGATGAAAGCTAAAAGTCCTACTTTTTGGACTTCGTTTCATCAGGATAATTTAAGTAAACAAAAACCATAATAGGAGATAATCACATGAAATTACAAAATGTGCGCAAAATCTTGTTTTCTTTATTCATTTTTTCAACAATGATATATGCTCAGGATGTTACCCTGAGTTTTGGAGCAGTGGATGAAAGTGCAGGAACTATGGAAATTTTAATTGA
>CAYFPO010000039.1:0-6824 GCA_964345035.1 uncultured bacterium | reverse complement strand
CAGGAATACATTGTGAACAATCCCTTGTACTTTTTAGACCTTTTTGTCCCATAACATCTGACTGGCTACAGCTAGTAAGGGATTTCCCTATGCACTTTTTTTTTTTCCAAAAAATCCAAATCTCCAATTTTGTCAATCACCTGACAGTTTCAGGTACAAATACCCGATTAATTTTCAGAAGTGGTAACAATAAAATATAATAGGATTACAATATGAAATATATGTTGATCATGATGCTCATAATTGGATGTAATGGAAATTACATACTGGATTTGGGAGCACAATCAGATGAGTTGGCTGGAACATGGCTCATAGATGAAAATTATATCCGCTGGGGATGCTCAAATCAGGACTGCATTCCCAATCTTACGAATCCCGAAAAAGTAGCTGTTTCTTCTGAATCTGTCAATTATTTAGATGATGATGATTTGGTTGTTGGTGTTTCCTCTGCAAACGGTATGATTGCCTATCCCCACCCCATATTGGACTGGCATGAAATTATCAATGAGGATGGGTACTCAATATCCTACTGTCCCCTTACCGGAAGTGCATTGCATATTTCGTCTGATGATGATTTTGGTGTTTCGGGAATGCTGTATAACAGTAATCTCATTATGTATGATAAGGGAACAAACAGTTTCTGGCCGCAGATGTTTCTTAAGTCCGCTGCAGGAGAAAAACGGGGAGATGATATTGGTCTGAATCCCATGTTGGAAACCACCTGGGGTACATGGAAGATGCTTTACCCTGAAACCCGGGTGGTCTCACAAAACACGGGATATTCCAGAGATTATTCTACTTATCCTTACGGGAGTTATAAAAGCGACCAGAATATTTATTTCCCAATAAGCCACCAGGATGGACGACTCCACCCTAAAAAAAGGGTTTTAGGAGTGGTAGGAAATAGCACTCAAATTGCATTTCCCATATCTGATATGTCGGTCTTTTCCATTCATCATCAATCCATTGGGGATGAACCCCATGTTATTATTGGTTCTGCAGAATATAATTTTGCTACAGCCTTTAAGACTGATGCTATTTTTCAATCCATTACTGATTCATTAAACAATGATTTATTTCATTTTACTGATACCGAAACAGGCTCAACCTGGAATCTTTTCGGAAAGGCTGTTTCAGGTGAATTAATGGGCAGTCAATTAGAACCGGCCACTGCTTATATTGCTTACTGGTTTGCCTGGGCAGCTTTCTATCCACAATCAGAAATAATTGAGATTTCCTCCCAATGAAATGGCTATTAACAATCAGTTTAGTTACCGGAATCGGAATTCTTTCAGGACAAGCCTGTTGTACCCTTCAGGGTTTTTATGGCTCTGAAGAATTCCAGGTTCCGGCACTTTCTGAGGAGATGCTTCCTCCCCAATCCAACACATTCTGGTGGTTGGTGCTTAACACAACCGGGCAGCTCAGCTCTAACCCCTTGATTCAAATAGGTCCCGGTCTCGCTTTTCAAATCCATTATTTCAAATTATTCAACAAACAGATACTTGGAGAACTAACCCTGAAAGGAAATGCAGGTCAAATCAAAGAAAGTATTTCTCAAACCCGCAATGAAACAGTAATCATCTCCCAATACCTGAATGGCAAATTTCAGTACCAATCCTCTCCATCTTCATATATTTTGTGGTCGCAGATCCAGATTCCCCTGATAAATTATCATTCAAATTCAGATTTCCCGTTTCAGTCTTTTCCGGTGGTATCTGCTGAGATTGGTTCCGGGAGAAAATGGGGAGAATTTGGCAAATATTCCTCTTTTAATATTTCCGTTAGAAAGGAACTGCCTTCAGATAATTTATTTCAGTTTTCTTATCAATTATTCGCCGATGCAAACACTAGAATATGGAACCTGGAAAAATTAACTTTTGATTTGGGGTTGGGCATGAATTCCGGCAGGTTAAAATCCATCACTGGAGGGTATTACCAAAACGATATTTTAAAATCAGACTTCCTGTTTATTTCTGCTAAACCAACTATTACATTTTTAAATACAGATGCGGGATTCCAAATCAGGTATTCTGTCGGCTACCCGTTCCTTCGTTGGTCAAATCAGCGGCTGCCTGCGGGATTTAGTGAACAGATTTCATATTCAATACATATATCTCAATTAATTACTAAATAAGGAGAGTTAAATACATGAAGCTTACTACCAACATATTTCTAATCTTGTTCGTTGGATTTCTTTCAGCAAAGAATCTTACTATCGAACAGCGCATTACACCCAGTAATTTTGAACTATTAGATGTAGAAATTGACAATGGTTTAATGATTATTCCCGGTGGATTGGGCGGGAGCAGTATTTTTGATATTTCCGATCCAAATGATCCACATCAGATTGGACAGATATCGGTGTACGGCTGTGATTTTGGCAGAGTGTATAACTGGGAAATTGCGGGAGAATTTGCCTACGCAGCGGGGAGGGATTGCGGTATTGCAATTGTGAATATCTCCGACCCCACCTCTCCTCAATTGGTAGGAATAATAGACCCTACCGACACTTCAGGCCCAGACACACCCATAGGCTTGGAAAGAGATAATAATTCCACTGAAAATAATTTTGAATCTCTGTCTGAAATCCGCAGTTATGAGGATGTGGAATCCAGCAATAATATTCTTGTAGCTGCACTCCACACAGATGGTTTGAGATTTTTTGACATCACCATTCCGCGAGAACCTCTGCTCATTTCAGATATTCCTCTTGATAATGCCTGGTCAGTAGCTATTCAAGAAAATGTAGTATGGGTGGCAAATGGAGAGTCTGGTTTAGCTGCTGTAGATTTTTCAGAAATAAATGCTCCGGTCCTCATATCAGAAATTCCTACAAATGGAGGTGCAAAGGACATTAAAATTCAAGATAATATTGCTTACTTAGCAGTGGGAGAAGGCGGCGTGGATACCTTTGAAATTACGGACCCCCATAATCCTGTTTTTCTGGCCAATTATAACACCAGCGGATTTGCTTCCAGAGTCGCCTTAGCAAATGACCGAATTGCAGTCTCTGACTGGGACGATGTAGAAGTAATAGAATGGGATAACACAGAATTGATATTAGCAGGGTTTAAAAATACAGGTGGAAGAACCATGGCTATCGGAGCTGTGGGAGATATTATCTATTCTGCTGAATGGCGCTATTTACAGGTGTTTAGATATGGAGAAATTTTTGAATCGGATATTGATTTAAGTACGAGAGAGCTAAACTTTCCATTTGCTGAATCCGGGGATGTTTTCACTCTGTCTCTGGATATTTCCAATAATGGAGGCAGTCCATTAGAGTTTTCTTCTGTCATATTAACAGGGCTTGAATTCAGCGGTGACGAATCCTTATCACCGATCGCCCCGGATAGCACAATTACCGTTGATGTTACCTATAATGCCAGTGGCGCAAATGCCTCCGGCCAGTACTCATTTAACAGCAATGACCCTGATGAACCGCAGGTTAATGTGACAGTTATAGGCAATACAACAGGAGTGAATGTAGGGGAGCCCGCACCGGATTTCACCCTGCCCATTGCTTATAATGGTGAAGGGGATTTCACCCTTTCTAACTATTTGGGTTCAGTGGTGGTGATTGTCTACTTTGCACCTTGGTGACCTGTCTGTGCTCCGGAGTTATCGGACATTCAAACATCACTTTGGCCCCAATTTCAAGATCAGAATTTCATTGCAGTAGGCATAGCGAACCAACCGGTTGAAGCCATCATTCAATTTGGGGAAGATAACGGAATTACTTATCCCTTGTTAAGGGATGATCAAAATGTGTACGGCGATTATTACATTCCGGGTGGACAATCCCCATACCCCAGAGATTTTATTATTGATCAGGTAGGAATTGTCCGCTATGCCAATAATGAATATGACATTACTGCCATGATAGCAGTGGTGGAAAGTCTTATGGGGACTGATGTAATTTGTGCATCCGGTGATATCAATCAAGATAATAGTATTGATATTTTAGATATAGTAATTACTGTCAGTTATATATTAGGGCAAACCGAAATTCCCTCTGACCAATTATGCATCATTGATATGGATGGAAATGAAGAAATAAATATTCTTGATATAGTTATACTTGTGGATATCATTTTGTCTTAGGTGTAATTATTGGAAGCCCCGCCTGTTGGTTCATGAATGCCTCCGGATTAATTTGTGAAAATTCATGGTTAATAATAATCGGTGTTAATCCCAGACCGTTCCCAATCAGCCAGCACGGGGAGGAGGACAGGTGTGTGGATTCATCTGCGGTTTAATATAAATTCCTGTATGAAATAATTTTTAAAAACCGATACTTTACTAAATATTTTTCTTTTATTAGTTAGTAAGCACTAACTAATTTATTACCGTTATGGCTACCCTCAGAATGAAGAAGAAAGACAGGATAAATCAAATTAAACATGTTACCCTGTCGCTCATCAAAGAAAAACCTCTGGGAGATATACGCACTCTGGAAATCTCCCAAAATGTAGGCATATCCGAAGCGGGACTCTTTAAATACTTCAATTCCAAAGAGGAAATCTTTGAGTCCATCATCCAACAATATATTGAATATCGGCATCCTCATATTGATCCCTCTGAGATTGATTCTCCTGTAAAATTTAAAAATTTCCTCAATGAATATGTTGACAGTATGATGAATATTAAAGGTTATAGAATAGCATACCTGAGATTACTTCTTCAGATCAGTATGAATAAACACCCTCTTGCCAAAAAGAAATATGACCAATTAGTAACAGGATTATGGTCTGTTATGGAAAACAGAATTGAATACGGAAAAAAACACTGGGGATTCACATCAGTATTTAACACTCCTATTCAGGTTCGGCTGTTTCATTTATCCATTCTCATGTTTCTCATTGAACAGGAAGTTTTTGAAGCAAAAGCAGAAGACCCGCACTGTCTTAAAGAGGTAAAAAAGACTGCCATTAATAATTTATTTAAATTATTACAGGGGGAAAATCATGGCTGAAAAAACAAAATTATGGTATTTACAGAATTTCAATCTCTTTGAAAGTATTCCTATGTCCGCCATGAAAATGTTGGAAAAGAATACAGGGATGCTGGCAAAGAATAAAAAGCAAATACTCTATTTTCCCGATGAAATCAGTGACACTATTTATTTCTTAAAAGAAGGGAAAATTAAAATTTCCCGTCTGTCGGAAGATGGGAAAACGACTGTATTGCAGCTACTTGGTCCCGGAGAGATTTTTGGCGAGTCTGCCATTTTAGGCAGCGAAAGACATGATAATATAGCAGAAGTGCTTGAAGATTCCATAGTCTGTACTGTTAATAAGGATATCTTTACCGATATGATGATGAAAAATCCGAAACTGAATTTAAAAATTACAAAATATATCGGCTGGCAGTTACGGAAAGTAGAAACCAAGGTTGAAGATTTGGTTTTTAAGGATGCCCATGACAGAGTGAAATCCTTTTTAAAAAACTACATCCAAAAATTTGGTAGTAAAATGATGGATGGCTGGTTTGTCCGTCCACTTCCCTCACAACAGGATATTGCTGACCTCACCGCCGTATCCCGCCAGACTGCCAGTCAGATATTGAATGAACTTAAAGAAGAAAAATTGATTGATTTCTCCCGGAGGTATTTAAGAATTCCTGATATAAACGCTCTTTAATGTCATTTTTGTCATATTGGTGACAGTTTCCTGTAGGGTTGCCAGTTTTAAGTTTAACCAGTATGACACAGTTAAAAAGAAAGCAGGTTGTTGAGCTTATTATTCGTTCCTCTTGCAAGATATGCAGGATGGTAAAAATAAAACTCCTCCAATTTGCAGAAGACAATAATAATTGGAAACTCATCATTGTTGATTTGGATAAGGGAGATACTCCACAAACAGCAAAACAAGCAGTGATTACCCCTTCCACCTGGATTGATGGAAAACTGGTACAGGTTGGCAACTTTGATGTTCCTGCTCTTCTAAACAAGTACTGTCAAAAGTAAACCTAAATAACTAAAGGAGAAAATTATGGATTTTTTAAATAAATACGGAAAAGACACACATTGGCTGGTTCGGATTTCTCTGGCAGCAACATTTATATACCATGGCTATGGGAAATTTCCCATGGCTGAAGGTATGGCAAAAATGATGGGTATGCCTATCATGATGGTTTACCTGCTAGCCCTCATGGAAATTACAGGAGCTGTTTTACTTCTGTGGGGCGGAGTGGGGCCAGATTGGGCTACTCGTACTGCCGGTGGATTGTTTGCAGCTATCATGACTGGAGCAATTTTCATGGTACACTGGGGGCAATGGAGTTTTATGGCAACAGAATCCCATAAAATGGGCGGCATGGAATTTCAAGTCCTCATCCTTGCAATATCACTGGTGATCCTAACAAGGGGGAACGCCCTCCCTGAAAAAATAATTGTCTGAGAGGGCAATAATGAGGGCAAAAGGAGCCGGCAGTTCTTTGGTAATCAAGGGCTGCCGGTTTCCTTATTTTACTGCAGCCCCCCGGCTCAGGAATATGTGGGATTAACTGCGGATGCACCATTTTGTCTTCCCGGTACTGCAGGCACCGGTGGATTCCCGGAAAATATGAGTCCCCGGGGGTATATGGGTGATGCAATGGGATATGTTCAATCAATCAATAATTGGAAAAATAATAATACACCTGAATTGTATATTCATTATGCATTAATCAACCCGTTTTGAACTGACTGCTAACTCCTTGTCTCTGGTACCTGACACCTGATGCCGATATTCACCACTCACCAACTACCAATTTTCTTTCTATCACTTGTATAATATCTGGAGATTCCCTAAATTTTTGACGATAATCTCGTTTTATTT
>CAYFPO010000038.1:0-8047 GCA_964345035.1 uncultured bacterium | reverse complement strand
TTCATTTTTCACTTTTCACTTTTCATTCTTCATTTTTAACTCTGCTATTTCTTCCCCCAGTTTCAGATGAAAGAATTTTCGCAGTGATCCGGATATTACATAAAATAACGGAGTATCAATCAATGCAATAATGACTTTAAACAAAAAACCGTTTATGAGAAGACCGGAAAATTTATCCCATTCAATCACACCAAATGAGCATAGGAGAAATAATACGGAGGAAGTATCTATAAGTTGGGAGAAAATTGTAGAGCCGTTATTCCGAAGCCAGAGATGTTTATTGTTGGTCAGTCTTTTCCAAAAATGAAATACACGGATATCTATAAATTGTGCTGTCAGATATGCTGTCATTGATGCAGCAACTGCCGGTCCGAATAATCCAAATACGGTATGAAATGTATCATCATTTACCGGAGACCATTCTGTAGCAGGCATAAAATCCGCAATGGATATCACACCAAGAATGAACATACTGGAAATAAAACCTGCAACCACTATCTGATCTGCTTTTTTCCGACCATAAATTTCACTGATAATGTCTGTTACCAGAAAAGTGACCGGATAGGGTAAAATGCCCACGGACAGCTGAAAGGTATAACTTTCCATCCATGGAAGGGATACATCCCAAAAGAAAAATTTCTGAAATATCAAATTAGAAGCCACCAGAGATGCGATGAAAATTCCTCCCAGTATCAAATAAATTCTGTCTGCCCATATTTTCTGTTTTATATCCATGAATTTTCTCCTAAAAATAAAATAATTTCAGGTAACTGTTATATACTGTTAGCTGCAGGTAAAATTAATATAGATTAAGGATGATAAAAAATTATTGATTAAAATTTTCCTATTTCACCAATTACATTTCATTTCGATAGGTAAACTTTTCACTCATCACTTATCACTTTTCTAATTTAATATTCCGTTTTTTCCTTTTTCCCCCTTTGACTTTATGAGCCATCCGAGATATATTCAACGATTATTTATCTGTAATTTTTGCAATGGAAACACATAAAATAAAATTTTGGGGAGTTAGAGGGTCAAACCCCACCACGAACTCCGATAAATTGGGTGTTGGCGGTGAAACTTCCTGCGTGGAAATTCGCACACCAGCCAATGAGTTGATCATAATGGATATGGGCACAGGCATCCGGAACCTTGGTAAGCAATTACTGGAAGAAGATAATCCACCGGAAAATATTAACATCTTCATAAGTCATTATCATTGGGATCACATCCTTGGGTTTCTTTCATTTGCACCACTATATTCTGACAAATTCAGTTTCACAATTTATGGAAAATCAAATTCCAAGGGAAATGTTGAAGATACCTTTAATGATGTTCTGGATTACCGGTTCTGGCCGGTGTCCCGGGATATGTTCTCTGCAAATTTGAATTTCAAGGAAATTTCTCCCGGAAGAATACAATTAAACGATTCCATTTCAGTGGAGATAAACCTCCATCCTCACCCGGATGGTGCCTATGGTTTCCGGGTAGAACTTGGAAATAAAGTGGTTACGTATGTGACCGATATTGAACATCCGCCCGGTGAACCGATCCAAAATGTGTGTGAACTTGCAAGAAATTCAGATGTTTTGGTACACGAATCTCATTTTACTCCCGAAGACCTGCCTGCTCACAAGGGCTGGGGACATTCAAGCTGGGAAGAAGCAGTTGGTGTTGCACAGGGAGCAAATGCAAAACAACTCATATTGTATCACCACAGCCCAACTTATGATGACCAGAAAATTGATCAAATCGAAATTGAATCCAAACAGTCCTTCCCATCAACAATTGCTGCCCGTGAAGGGCTAACCATCAACCTCCCGGTAAATTAATCCACCACAAATATCCTCTTTCCTTTTTTTCACCTGATTCAGGTGATGTAAATTTCCAACTCTGATATGAAACAAATTTATTGTGATCATTCCGCGACCACTCCGGTTGACCAAGAAGTTCAAAAATTGATGGGTGAGATTCTACGGGATAATTTCGGTAATCCATCGAGTATACACCAATCTGGACAAACTGCAAAAGCAGCAGTGGAAACAGCCAGAAAGCAATGTGCTTCTGCCCTGAACTGCTCACCCGGGGAAATTTATTTTACCGGGGGCGGCTCTGAATCAAACAATACTGTACTGAAACAGATTTTACAACCCGGTGACCATTTCATAACTACTTCAATAGAACATCCATCCATTCTGATACCTGCTGAAGATTTGGCTGAATCAAATGTTGAAGTCACGTTTGTACAACCGGATTCAGACGGGATCATTCATCCGGATTCAATTGCTGCAGAAATAACCAATACCACGAAACTTATCTCTGTCATGGTTGTCAATAATGAACTGGGAACAATTAACCCCATAGAAGAAATTGGATCGATAGCAAAATCCAAAAACATAATATTTCATACAGATGCAGTACAGGCTTTCGGGAAAATTCCTTTGGATCTATCAATTCTCCCGATTGATTTCCTCAGTATCTCTGCACATAAATTCTATGGTCCAAAAGGGATCGGTATTATATATATCAAAAAGGGAAATACAATGGATCCATTGATTTCAGGCGGTGGCCAGGAAAAGAATATTCGCGCCGGGACTGAAAATGTTTCAGGCATTGCCGGTATGGGACTGGCAGCAGAAATTGCAGTATCTAAAATGACAAATACTGCACAACACCTGAATGAAATGACTGAAACATTTATAGCAGAACTTCAAAACACAGATATTGAATTTATGGTGAACGGTACAAACTTAGTGCCCGGTGTTTTGAATATCACTTTTCCGGAAGTATCTGGACAGAATTTAATGATCAACCTGGATTTAGAAGGCATTGCAATTTCCTATGGTGCTGCCTGCGCATCCGGTACACCAAAACCACCGCGTGTGCTGTTAGAAACCGGAATGGCTCAGAAACTGGCAGAATGCTCCGTGCGGATCTCTTTTGGCAAATCCAATAAAATTGAGGATGTGCAAACAATCATTCACGCATTAAAATCTATTATCCCAAGATTAAAAAAGGAACCGGCAATTGCCTGAAAAAGTAATGGTTGCAATGTCCGGCGGTGTGGACAGCTCCGTCGCAATGGTAAAAATTCTGGAAGCCGGTTATGATGCTGTGGGTGTAACCATGAAACTTTGGGAATATCAAACTGTGGGCGGCACATCTGAGTCTGGAAATGCCTGCTGTGGAGTTGACGAAATAACCGGTGCGAAAATGGTCTGCAGCCAATTGGGAGTCCCCCACTATACACTGGATTTTACGAATGTCTTTAGGGAACAAGTAGTGGATAACTTCGCTGCAGAATATCTCGACGGCAGAACTCCTAATCCATGCATCCGTTGTAATTCCTACGTAAAATGGGATGCGTTCATTGTTCAGGCAGATCAAATAGGAATCGATTACATTGCCACAGGCCACTATGCTCGGATTGAAAAATTAAATGGAAATCATTTTCTGAAAAAGGGGAGAGATCCCATAAAAGATCAATCTTATGTGCTGTGGGGAATTCCCAAAGAAACATTACAGAGAACCATTTTCCCCTTGGGGAATCTCACGAAAAAGGAAGTTCGGAGCATTGCCGCAGAAAACAATCTGCCCACTGCCGGTGCAGAAGAAAGTATGGAGATCTGCTTTGTAGCTGATAACAATTATAAACGGTTTCTGGAAAAATATAAACCGGAAGAAATGGCAGCCATTCCGGAAGGTACTATCAAAGAAAATGGGTTTCAGGTAGGCACCCATCCCGGGTATACCCATTATACTGTTGGTCAGCGTAAGGGACTGAAATTATCCAATCCTGAACCGAGATATGTTACAGAAATTAATCCGGAAACAAATACTATACATGTGGGTTTGAAGGAGGGATTGTTGAAAGATTCTTGTAACTTGGGGCAGGTGAATTTTCTTGTTAAAGATTTTAAGCTGCCGGCAAAAATCACCGCAATGATTCGTTATAACAGCAAGGGGAGTTACGCAGTGCTTTCAAAATCCAATGGAGAATTTACACTGGAATTTGAATCACCGCAATTGGCAATTACTCCCGGACAATCGGCAGTGTTCTATGATGGTGATACCCTTATTGGCGGTGGAATTATTGAAATTAGTTCATAAGATGAAAATCAGCACTTGCGTAATCCCTTAATTCTTGCGAAATTGAGGGGTAATTCAAAGAGGAAATTAATAGAAAATAACAAATGAATACTAAATCAAATAATCTAAAGGCATTCATTCTGATCGGATTTTTAATTGGATTCGGATTATCTCAGGAATTCCAAAACCAGCAAATTCCATTTAACACGGTTCCAAATGGTACGGGATTTACACAATCCATTTTAAATCCAAACCGACTGACTACCAATCAAAGTGTAAGTTTTATCATGACAAGTGGAAATGGAATTTCTCAATCCACCGGAGTATTTAGCAATAATTTCAACTACAGAATTTCTGATCAAATAAATGTCAATTCTAACATACATCTTATCTCACCATTGGTAAAATCCTTTAATGATCCTAACCCATTCCAAATTAAATATGATGTAAACCTGGATTATCAAATTTCAAATTCATTCAATTTCAACCTAAAGCTATCCAACTACAATTCATGTAATACTTATAATTTTGTTCACTCTCCTCTTTACAGAATTACACACCTGCCTGAATGATTTCACATCCCCTGCGGAAAAATAAAAAGAAGAAGCGGAATTCCTTCCCTGTTAAAAAACATGTAATTAACGGAATCATAGCAATTCTTGTTCTATTTGTTTTGGGATTTATGTGGTCATTTATTGATAACCTGACCAATGATAATAAAATCCAAATGGATAAATCTGAAAGTCTCGCCGATCTGTTGATCATTAACGAATATGAAAAAGTTACGGGACATAGAATCCGGATTGAAGTATTGAATGGTTGCGGAGCCCGGGGTCTTGCAGATAAATATACCAATCTATTTAGAAAAAAAGGATTTGATGTAATTCTATCAGGGAATGCCGGTCATTTCAACTACCCGGAAACTGAGGTTATCCTCCGAAGAGGTGACAGATCTCTTGCAGTCGAAGTAGCATCTGTTCTGGAAATTCCATCGGAAAATATTGTTGAAGATTATGATGATCTACTGGATTGTGATGTGACTGTGGTTATCGGTAAGGATTTTGAAAATTCACCATCTTTTGATGAAGCTTTAAAATATTCTCCACCATTCTAATAGATTTAAATAACAATTGACCAGGATAACTTGAAAAAAATCCTTAATAAGATTACGGATTTGATATTAGACAAAAAGGGATATGATATCAAGATTTTAGATGTCCGGAAACTCACTACACTCACTGATTTTTTCATTGTTTGCACATCAGATTCAGAGCCTCAGACCAAAGCAATTGTGGAAAATATAGAAGAAGAATTGAAAAATGAAGATATTAAACCCTGGCATGTGGAAGGGAAGGATAATCTGGAATGGGTTCTGATAGATTATATTCACATTGTTGTCAATGTTTTTAATAAAGAATTACGGGAGTATTATAATATAGAACGGTTGTGGTCTGATGCCAAAATAACTTCTATTTCTCCGGAAAATATCCCCGGATGAAACACCTCCTGACTGATGCAGTAAAAAATGCATTGGAAAAATTAAATTTCCCGGATGACCTTTTACAATTTGAAACTCCAAAAAATCCAGAGCACGGAGACTTTGCAACCAATCTCGCATTAACCCTCGCAAAACCACTCAGTAAAAATCCCCGGGAAATTGCACAAATGATTGTCCAACAGCTTGAGAATGACAACAATCGTTTCATTGAGGATATCTCAATAGCCGGTCCAGGATTTATTAATTTCAAGTTAAAAACTGAACTATATCAGGCAGAAATTAAAACTATCATTACCAACATGGAGTATGGTAAATCTTGTATTGGTGCCGGGAAAACTGCTCTGGTTGAATTTGTGAGTGCAAATCCTACTGGTCCCTTGACAGTGGGTCACGGCAGAGGGGCAGTTTTAGGAGATACTGTCAGTAATATTCTTGAATGGAATGGTTTTTCCGTGAACAGAGAATATTATTTTAACAATGCTGGAAGACAAATGCGTATTTTGGGTGAATCAGTGCGTGCCAGATATTTTGAACTGTGCGGAGAAAATATTGAATTTCCGGAAGACGGCTATGAAGGCGAGTATATCCGGGATATTGCCAAACATCTATTTGATGAAAACGGAGATTCCTTGCTGAACGAAAATTCAATTACTGTGTTCAAGGATGCAGCGGAAAAGTCTGTATTCAATGATATAAAAGAATCCATGTCAAATATTGGATTATCCTTTGACTCGTTTTTTAATGAATATGAATTGTATGAATCGGGTGCTATCGACGATGTGATTACTTCACTCCGTGATAAAAAATTGATCTTTGAAAAAGATGATGCAACCTGGTTTAAAGCAGAATTAGTCGGAAGACCACAGGATAAGGTTTTGATAAAAAAAACCGGCGAACCGACCTACCGACTACCGGATATTGCGTATCATCAAAATAAATTTGGACGGAATTTTGATGTAATTGTGGATGTATTTGGAGCAGATCACTCAGATACCTGGCCGGATGTTCTTGCATTGGTAAAACAGTTGGGGCACGATACAGATAAAATTAGAGTGCTTATACATCAATTTGTGACTCTAACCAAAAGTGGTGCAAAAATTAAAATGTCCACTCGAAAAGCCAATTTTGTGACATTGGAAGAACTATGTAATGAAACCGGGCCGGACGTATTGCGATACTTTTTTGTTATGCGGGGAATGAACAGTCATCTGAATTTTGACTTGGATTTAGCGAAAAACCAATCAGATGAAAATCCCGTATTCTACATTCAGTATGCCCACGCCAGAATCTGTAATATATTAAAGCGCGCAAAAGGATTTGGTACTTCATTGAATCCTGATGCTGATCTTACCGGATTGAATTCAGAAATAGAAATTCAGTTAATGAAAAAACTAATAGAATTTCCTGATATAGTAGAAAAAACTTGTGACACATTGGAACCTCAGAATATTGCAAATTATCTCCAGGAGGTTTGTACTGTTTTCCACAAGTTTTATGTATTGAATAAAGTAATATCAGAAGATGAAGCATTGACTGCCGCACGGCTCATTGTCACGGAAGCATCCAGAATTGTTATCAAAAATGGATTGACAATCCTTGGTATTTCAGCCCCGGAAAGAATGTAATGGATTTTATCGATTCAACTCAAATTTCATTCGGATTACTGTGTTTTACCTCATTGTTAACTTTGATCAACCCGATTGGTGTTCTGCCGGTGTATCTGACTCTCACGGAAGAAGTTACAAGAGAAGAACGTACTGTCATCAATAGAAAAGGAATTCTCACTGCAGGACTTATATTGATTGTATTTTCTTTTTTAGGTAATCTCATTTTTTCATTTTATGGAATTACCATTCATGCGTTTCGAATTGTGGGAGGAATTCTGTTTTTCAGGATTGGGCTGAGTATGCTGGAATCCAGGATTTCCCGGATCAAAGCAACACCAAAAGAGGAAGAAGAAGCACAGCACAAAGACATATTTGCCTATACCCCATTTGCAATCCCCATTATTGCAGGTCCCGGTTCCATCACATCCGTGATGATACTTTCATCAAGAGCTGAAGGATTTATTGAAAAAGTGATTTTTATTTCAGTTCTGGTATTTGTGTTAGTAATTACCTATACCATTTTTCAAATGGCTGGAAGGGTGTCAAGAAAGTTAGGTACTACCGGACTTAGGATTATGCAGCGGATCATGGGTTTATTATTGATGGTGATTGCCGTACAATTTATTATTGACGGCATCACACCGGTTGTACAAATTTGGATTAATATGTAATTGTTGCTGATGGCTGTTCACTCCCAGGGCAAGCACTACCCTACTACACATGAAAACCAAATGACAAATAGTGACAATTTCTATATTATATCCATTCCAATACCCCAATCATAAGTTACACTTTTCACTATTAACTAAGATTCGTGGAGGAGGGCCTGTCCGCAGAAACTTCGTGGAGG
>CAYFPO010000037.1:0-13681 GCA_964345035.1 uncultured bacterium | reverse complement strand
GGGCCTGTCCGCCGAAGGCGGAGATTTGAGGGATTCAAAAAATCAGCTTAAACAAATAATTTCTGTTTTTTGAGCTTTTAATCAAATCTCTGTAAATTTGCAGGCTGTATTTGGAGAAAAAACATAATGATGGATTTAATATTACAATATTACAGGTCGGGGGAGAATTGGATGGTCCAATTGTTTCGATATTTGTTATTCAGACCAATCCATCAGGCTTTGATCCCAATACCTATTGAAAATGCACCCAAGCGGTGCATTTTTTGTTATATAATCATGAATACCGGAGGAAAATGCAGACTACATTACATCAGTTAATAAAACTTCAAAAAATTGATTCCCGATTACTTGAGATAGATGAGATCAGGGGTGATTTGCCGGAAAAGGTAGATCAGAAAAAAGCGCTGGTTGTGCAGCTTACATCAGATATAGATACCAGTACCGGCAGGATATCTTCCATTGACAAGGAAGTACGGGAATTGAATATACGGGCAGAAGACAGCAGCAGTAAGCTGAAGAAATATAAGGAGCAGCTTTATCTGGTGAGTTCAAACAAGGAATATGATGCTCTGATGTCAGAAATTGATCAGATGAAAGAATTCCTGAATGGCGTTGAAACCCAGATTTTAGAGTTGGAAGAAGAAAAAAATCAGCTTGAAGAAAAAATCAAATCAGACGAATTAAAGATCACTTCCTCCAAAGAGGAGTTGGAAATGAATAAACTTGAATTGGAAGATGCTATGTCTCATTCACAGACTGAAGAAAAAGATCTGGGAATGAAACGTGAGGGACTCATCAAGCAGATTGATGACAGCTATATTCAAAATTATGAAAAACTCCGCTCAGCGAGAGAAGGGGTGGCAGTTGCTACAATTTCCAGAAATGCATGCGGTTCATGCTATAATCATCTACCCCCTCAACTGGTAATTGAAGTGAAGCAGAACGATAGTCTAAAATTATGTCCCAGCTGCAGTGTATTTCTGTACTGGGAAGATGAAGAATAACTAAACAGGATCAGTCGGATGGTCGCCTCTGGTATTACCGGGGGAGGAAAGTCCGAACTCCGCAGGATAGAGTGCCTCTTAACGGGAGGACTCCGGCATTAACCGGAGATGGCGAGTGCAGCAGAAAGTAAACATCCCGATGATAATCGAGAGACAGGTGAAATGGTGGTGTAAGAGACCACCGGTTTCGGTGGTAACATCGGAAGCCGGGCAAACCCCACTCGGAGCAAGATCAAGCAGTCCGTTGTGATCCGCATTTACGGACAGGTAGATCGCAGGATCCCGGTTGTGAGACCGGGACAAGATGAATGGCCATCGTCCCGATTGTTCGGGATACAGAATTCGGCTTATAGACTGATCCTGAACTCTTATTATTGGAAACACCATGATTGAACCACAATGGGTACTGAAATCCGTTGACCAAAGCGTCATCGAAGGTGTCATCAGAGAATTTGATGTCCCGGAGGTGTTCGCCCGTGTTATGGCACTGAGAAATATCACCTGCAGAACTGAATCCCGGAATTTCTTCTATTCTGATCTGAATCATCTGCACGATCCATTTCTCATACTGGATATGCAGAAAGCAGTAAGCAGGATAATCCGTCAGTTGGAAAACAAGAAACGGATTCTGGTTTTCGGCGATTATGATGTGGACGGCACCA
This sequence comes from uncultured bacterium, assembly GCA_964345035.1. GTDB lineage: Bacteria > Fidelibacterota > Marinisomatia > SCGC-AAA003-L08 > CAYFPO01. Next base: position 12,015 of record CAYFPO010000037.1, on the reverse strand, counting down.
GCGGAACCTCAATGCTCACGTTGTTTTTAAGATCCATCGGAGGAGATGTCCAATACTACATTCCCAACAGAGAACTGGAAGGATACGGTGTCTCCACAAAAGGCATTGACTATGCAGAAAACATTGGGGCTGATGTATTAATAACCTGTGACTGTGGTATATCTGCAATTGAAGAAACAGAATACGCAAATTCCAGGGGTATTGACGTGATTATCACGGACCACCACAAACAAGGAGAAAAACTTCCCGAGGCATTTGCAATTCTGAATCCAAATAGAAATGACTGCACCTACCCGTTCAAGGGATTATGTGGAGCAGGGGTGGCTTTCAAATTGGCGACTGCAATCTGTTCCCAAATGGAATTAGATCCTGAGCTTGCATGGAAGTACTGTGATCTTGTTACCGTTGCCATCACCGCAGATATTGTTCCTGTCATAGATGAAAACCGGATCATTGTAAATCATGGTATGAAGCTGTTAAAATCCGGAAATAATCCGGGATTGAAAGCATTGTTAAAATCCTCAGGGTTGAATGAAAAAGAATTAACAGTAGGAAGGATTGTTTTTAAAATTGCTCCCAAAATTAATGCGGCGGGGAGATTGGGCGATGCTGGCCGGGCAGTCAAATTGATGACCACGGATAACCCTGTGTTTGCCTGGGAAATGGCGGAAAAACTGGAAAAAGAAAACAAAAAGCGGCAGGAAATTACTCAGTCCATAACAGAAGATGCCATTTATCAGGTGAATTCCGGCTGCAATTTGGAAAAAGAAAACGCTATCATTTTGGCAAGCGATGGGTGGCATCATGGCGTAATAGGAATTGTTGCATCCCGTATCAAAGAGTTATTTTACAGACCGTGCATAATTATATCTTTTAATGAAAATGGAACAGGAACCGGTTCTGCGAGAAGCATCAGTAATTTTGATATGTATGATGCACTGTCATACTGCGCTGAAAATCTGGACGGCTTTGGAGGACACCCCATGGCTGCGGGATTAACCATCCAAAAGCAATCCCTTACAGATTTCAAATCTGCTTTCATTGACCATGCAAATTCTACAATTCAGGATGAAAACCTCCAGCCGAACCTCTATATTGACAGCGAATTATCCATTGAGGATATAGACAACAGATTTATGAAACTTTTGAAATCTCTCGCACCTTATGGTCCCGGAAATATGCGTCCTAAATTTGCCAGTAGAAATGTAGAGATTTCCGGATATCCCCAACTGGTCGGGCGTGATTCTTCCACTCTGAAATTTAAGGTGAAATCCGATGGGAAACTGCTGGATGCCATTGGTTTCAATATGGCAGAACACTATGAAAAACTAATTCTTGATGAAACAGTTGACCTTGCATTCATTGTCAGTGAAAATGAATGGAGAGGGAGAAGATCCATACAACTTGAGATCAAGGATATCAAAAAAGGAAGTCCCGAAAATGCATAATGCCTATATTTCAGGAATGGGTTTCAATGTACCGGATAAAGTGGTAACCAATGATGACTTTACAGAATTTATGGATACTTCCGATGAATGGATTACAGAGCGCACCGGAATCAAGGAACGGCGGTATGTTGAAAATGGAGTAGGTCCCGCTGATCTTTCCATCCCGGCGGTTGAAACCGCATTGGAACGGGCAGGACTGGATGTGAATGATATTGATTTGATCATTTTTGCAACATCTACACCGGATTATTATGCCCCGGGGTCTGGATGCCTCCTTCAGGAAAAGATGGGTTTTAAAACAATTGGTGCCTTGGATATTCGTGTGCAATGCTCCGGGTTCATTTATGGTTTATCCATCGCTCATCAATATATTTTAACGGGAATGTATGAACATATTTTGCTGGTTGGTGCTGAGGTTCAGTCCACCGCAATGGATCTCACAAACGAAGGCAGGGATGTAGCAGTCATATTTGGTGATGGCGCTGGTGCGGCGGTTGTGAGCAAAACAGATGAGGATAAAGGTGTGCTGAGTACTCATCTCCACGCTGAGGGTAAACACGCCAAAGAACTTTGGCTGGAGTCACCGTCCAGTAAAGTCAGACCCAGAATCACACAGGAACTTCTGGACAAGGGAACTCAGTACCTCAAAATGAACGGCAGAGAAGTATTTCGCCATGCAGTGACACGATTCCCGGAAGTTATTGAAGAAGCGCTCAGTGCTCATGGATACACCATTCAGGATGTGGATATGGTCATACCCCATCAGGCAAATTTGAGAATTATCCAGATGATACAAAAACGCACGGGATTGCGGGATGACCAGGTGTATTGCAATATTCAGAAATATGGGAATACTACCGCCGCATCTGTTCCCATCGCCCTCACAGAAGTAGTTGAAAAAAATCTTGTTAAGGAAGGCGATCTGGTGGTTCTGGCAGCATTTGGATCAGGATTCACCTGGTGCTCTGCAATCCTTAAATGGTAAAAAAATAAGGTAAATTCGGAATTTATGGAAGAACAATATTTTACAGAAGAGCATAATCTTTTACGGGATATGGTGAGGGATTTTGCCAGAAATGAATTGGCACCGATCGCCCAGGAAATAGATGAATCCGGGGAGTTCCCATCAGAGTCTATCAAGAAGATGGGTGAATTGGGATTAATGGGTATCCCGTGGTCCGAGGAGTATGGCGGATTCGGGATGGACACAATGGCTCTGGTCATTGCAATTGAAGAACTCGGGAAAATCTGTTCCTCTACTGCAGCAACCATGATGGCACACACCAGTCTGGGTACAGCCCCCATATATGTATTTGGCACTGAGGAGCAAAAAAAGAAATACATTCCCAAACTTTCGAGTGGAGAAATGCTGGGTGCATTTGGACTTACAGAACCCAATGCGGGGAGTGATGCCGGCGCAACAGAAACCACCGCAGTAAAAAATGGTGATGGGTATGTAGTGAACGGACAAAAGGCACTCTGTACCAATGCCGGTGTTGCAGGTGTGATTCTATTTACTGCTGTACTTGTGGAAGATGGTAAGGAAAAAGGTATCAGTGCCTTTCTGGTGGATGCAGGAACAGAAGGAATGAGTTTTGGTGCACCGGAAAAGAAAATGGGGTGGAAGGCATCTGATACACGATCCGTATATTTTAATGATATGCACATTCCTGCTGAAAATGTATTGGGGAATCCATCTAAAGGATTTAAACAATTTCTCAGAACTCTCACCGGTGGCAGAATCACCATTGGAGCTCTAGCCCTGGGAACAGCTCAGGGTGCGTATGACCAAGCACTGAAATATTCCCACGAGCGGGAAGCCTTTGGAAAACCCATCAATAAATTTCAGAGCATCAGTTTTAAACTGGCGGATATGGCAACACGGATTGAAGCATCCAGACATCTGGTGTATCACGCAGCGTGGAGAAAAGATCAGGATCTGCCGGTGATCAAACAGGCAGCTATGGCAAAACTCTTCAGCAGTGAAACTGCAATGTGGGTTACCGGAGAAGCAATTCAGGTCCATGGCGGATATGGTTATATCAAGGAATATGATGTAGAACGGTTTTTCCGTGATGCAAAAATTCTGGAAATCGGTGAAGGAACCAGTGAGATCCAAAGAATTATTATTGCAAGAGAAATTCTGAAATCCGCCGACACATTATGATTACCGTGGAGGTTGAAGTCCAGACTGATGACCCTTTACCTGTAAACAATGACTACATAGTTCATTGCTGCCGGGAAGTATTCAATACCAATAATCATACAGACGGAAAAATATCCGTCATTATCACCACAGATGAAGAAGTCAGTGATCTGAAATATCAGTTTTTCCAGGAAAAGGTATTTACTGATGTGATTGCATTTAATCTGGAAGAAAAGGGTGATCCTGTGGAAGGAGAAATCTATATCAGTTGGGACAGAGTCTGTGCAAATGCCTCAATATTTGAAGTTTCTACGGATACAGAATTGAAAAGAGTGATCATACACGGTACATTGCATCTTCTGGGCTTTGAGGACAGTGAAATTGAAGAGAAAACTAAAATGACTGATATGGAAAACTTGTATTTAAAATTATTTTCTGAATCAGTTTTACAGGTATAATGGCTGCTCCACTAATAACATTGGTAGTTTTATTGGTTCTGTCTGGTTTATTTTCCGGTTCGGAAACAGCATTTTTTCACATTAAATCCCACCGGGAAAATTTATCAAACAATGTTAAAACCTTACTGGAAAATCCCAGAAAATTGCTGGTTTCATTCCTCACCGGAAACACCATTGTAAATGTGGCTATGGCATCTTTGGCAACCGTAATTACCGTTGAACTCGCAGAAAAAAACCAATGGAATAAGCCAACATTGGTGCTTGTGGAGATTTTTGCAGTCACCCTTGTGATTTTGATCTTTGGGGAGATTTTCCCCAAACTCATTGCCATCCGTAATTCAGAAGAATTTGCAAACAAAGCCCAGATGCCCGTAAAACTTCTGGTATCATTCATTTATCCGGTGGCATGGATATTTTACAATTTTACAGAGATAATTTTAAAGATCATCCCATTTAGAAGGGAGAAAATTTTCGATTCTGAAGAAGAGTTGAAAATACTCACCGAAATCAGTGAGGAGCAGGGCACACTCCAATCGGAGGAGTCTGATATGATACAATCCATTTTCGAATTCAAGGACAAAACCGTTCACGAGATCATGATTCCGAGAGTGGATATGACCGCTATTCCATCCAATACTTCACTGGATGCCATAATGGATATCATCAAGGATAAGCAGTATTCCAAAATACCCATTTATAAAAAATCCATTGATGATATAAAAGGGATCCTGTATGCAAAAGATCTAATTCCATACCTACTGGGATCGCGGCCGAATATTAATCTGACAACCTTATCCCGCCAACCATTTTTTGTTCCGGAAAACAAAAATCTGGATGAATTACTACAGGATTTTAAAGAACGTCGAACCAACATCGCCATAGTTGTAGATGAATGGGGTGGAACATCCGGATTGGTAACCTTAGAAGATGTTGTGGAGGAAGTAGTTGGTGAAATTCAAGATCCCTTTGACAAGGAAGAAGCATCCATCCGGATATTAGAAGATAACAGTATTATGGCGGATGCCAGTATATCCATATATGATCTTGAAGAAGAAACGGAAATTGAATACCCCGAAACTGAGGAGAGGGATTTTGATACTTTAGGTGGATTGATCCTTGAGATGATGGGTGACATCCCAAAAGTGGACGATTCAGTGGAATTCCAAAACAGAACGTATACAGTAAAATCTATTACCGGTAACCGTATTCACAAAGTGCATATTAGTAATGATAACCAAGAAAAATTAGAAGATCATTCTGATGAAGGATAAATCCAGAGCAGGAGAGAAATTTAAAGAGTTGATGGAAATCCTTGAGAAACTCCGGGCACCGGGAGGATGTCCCTGGGATCAGGAACAGACATCAAAATCTCTCATACCGTTTCTGTTGGAAGAAACCTATGAAGTCATAGAAGCAATTGAAGAGAATGATATAGAAACTCTAAAGGAAGAACTTGGAGATGTTACACTGCATATTCTGTTTCAGGCTCAGATTGCCAAAGAAAACAATCAGTTTGATATAGCTGATTCACTGGAAAATATCTGCAGAAAACTGATTGAAAGACATCCTCATGTATTTAATCCGGATGAAAATGTGGAACAGGATGGATCAATTAAAAACTGGGAATTTCAAAAACAGAGAGAAAAAAAACGGAAAAATTTTCTGGATGGAGTGCCCAAAAATCTGCCTGCATTAACTCGTGCATGGAGAATTCAGGAAAAGGCTGCATCGGTAGGATTTGACTGGCCGGAGATCCAGCCGGTTTGGGATAAAGTGAATGAAGAGCTGGATGAACTTACACAGGCATGTGAAAATGGAGATTTTGAAGAGATCAAGGATGAAATGGGTGATGTGCTGTTTTCTATTGTGAATCTGGGGCGATTTCTCAATATTAATGCAGAAGAAGCACTGCGAAAAACCATATCCAAATTTGAAACGAGATTTGCAGGAGTTGAAAAAAGACTGAAGAAAAAAGGAAAAACATTAGAGAATTCCACATTGGAAGAAATGGATAAATTATGGGAATTGGAAAAATAGACGTAACATGGAAATACTTGGTGTAAAAATATCCGATTTTCATCCCATAGTAGTGCATTTTCCAATTGCATTACTCAGTGTTGGATTTCTGTTTGATTTGATTGGTATCCGTAAAAACTCAGATTCATTCAGAGATTCCGGATGGAATTGCATGGTGGCAGGTGTCCTGAGCTTATTCCCAGTGATCATTATGGGAATTATTGATAACAACAATAATGGAGCTGGATTTCTGGATTTTCCGGTTAATCTTATAGAAATATTCTACATACATGGATTCATTGAATTATTTGCATCCATATTATTCTTAGGGATGTTTTTTTACCGGTGGAAAATTAACAGAATTCCGGACAAATTTTATTTTATTATTATGGGATCAGGGATATTTATTATGTTTTACGGTACATTGTTAGGAGGTAAGTTCACACATTAATAAAGGTGGTTATTCTTCGAACGGTGCAGTATTCCCGTGAGAATCTGTCTTAATTAAAAGTATATCTGAGCCTCCGGTACCAATTGAGGATGTTTCGCCCGTTACAATATAACCGCCATCATTCGCCAATCTGATACAGTAACTGTATTCAGTAAAACCACCGCCGACTGCAAAATTATACAATTCATTTCCATTTGAATCAATTTGTACTATCCAACTGTCAAACATTCCGTTTCCGTAGGAATTGGTTCTTCCACAAAAAGTATATGAATTACCATCAGCAGATTCCTCAATGGAAAATGCCTGGTCATCATAACTGCCGCCATAGGTATAATTCCAGATTATTGCGCCCCCAACATCAGTCTTAATAATGTAGGCGTCATACCCTCCGGCACCCATGGACCGTGTAGTGCCTGCAACTATATATCCGCCATCAGAAGTTTCCTGGATAGTATATCCTTCATCAAAGGAAATTCCACCGAGGGTATCTGCCCAGGTAATATTCCCCTGAGTATCAGTTTTGCCTATCCAGAGATCCGTGCTGTTCCCCGGGATATCCATTTTTCCAGTAACTACAAATCCCCCATCGGAGGATTCTTCTACTGAGTGACCGGAATCAAATACACCGCCTCCAAATTCTTTTTCCCATTCAACAGTACCGGAATTATCTGTTTTAACCAGCCAGATATAATGGATGTTCTCGGTGGTTTTTTCTCCGGTAAATACATAACCGCCATCGGAAGACTGCATAACTGCAAGACCCCGATCATCTTCATTGTCTCCATAGGACTCTTCCCATTCCACCGAACCGTTGGCAGTCAACTTGATTAATATTGCATCCCGGGAACCGTTTTCACCTGTGATTCCGGTGAGTATGAATCCACCGTCGTTTGTGACCGCTAGAGATTTATCTGACTCTCCGGTTCGCTCTTCCCCTCCATCACCAATCACCAGGTTCCAAATTTCATTCCCTTCAAAATCAGTTTTTATAATCCAGATATCAGCAGTACCTGAAAAGGATGTGGAAGTTCCTGCTAGAATATACCCATCGGTAGTAGGCAGGACTGAAAAGCTGAAGTCATAATTACTGCCTCCATGTGTTTTAATAAATTTTAAATGAGAACTTCCCACTTCGATATTGCTGAATGTTTCCTGGTCCCAGTGATCCCGGACAACAACTTGATAATAATGAAATCCAAATTCATCATCCGGGACATAATGCTCAAAATATGTCGCCGCCGGATCATCCTCAGATAAAATAGGCGAGCTATCTGAAAAATCTTCATTCTGGGATTCGTATAGTATATACTCCTGGAAATCATCCTCAGTATTGGCTGTCCAGGAAATCTGATACACGGAATTTTCATCATCAAAGGTAATTGGTTCCAGTGTGGAAAATTCAGGTGGAGGATCAATTTCATTGGATTTTCCATTTCCAACGGAAGTCTGGCCAAAAACATCAGATGTTTCGACCTTAAACCAGTTTTCTATGGTGGGATCAAAATCTGAAAGGAAAATGGAAGTATCTTCTATATTTGCCACAATATATCCGACTACATCTGAATACTCACCGTTTTCTGTGTCTGCTCTCATCAACTGATAGGATTCAAAATCTGAATCGTGTGATTGATTCCAGAATATATATAACCGCTCCAGATTATAAGTTACATTTGTAACATTCACAGCCTGGGGCAGTGAATCCAAAGCGTTGCTCATGCCGGATCCCAATCCTGCATTCTGGTTCCAGATATCTGTCACATCCACCCAGAACCAGTTCTCTATGGTTGGAGTATAATCCAAGACTGGCAATGTATAGGTGGTTGCATCTATATCTGTGATACCATCAATGGAATCAATTTCACCAAATTCTGAATCTGAATGTTTGAGAGTATAGTAAGCGAAATCTTCTGCATCTGATTGTTCCCATGTGATATACATATTGCCAAGTTCAGTAACATAATCCACACTAATCATATCAACAGAATTGGGTGCAGTGTCAATTTCATTTGACATCCCCGTTCCTTGATCCGAAATTGCACCGTACGTATCTTCCACACCAACCCAGTACCAGTTTTCCTGCAATGGATTAAAAGAATCTGTTGACCAGGCAGTTATTGTATTATCGGTGATCGAATCAATAATGGTTCTTTCACCAAATTCAGAATCTGAATAATATAGCAGATATTGCACAAATTCACCATCGTATGACATTTCCCAGGTGACTGTTAAGGAGTCAGCAGTATAATTTACTGATAACACATCTACATCTAATGGCGGACCATCGGGATCTTCATTATTTGCTTCTGCGCTTGTGGTTGACAGTCCCCACACATCTGACACCTCCATTTGAAAATAGTGTACATCTTCTGATGGGAACTCATTTACTTCAGACTGATAGGTTGAGTCAATGATATTGGTAGAGTAGTAAATCTGATTCCAATCAGAAATTTCTTCATCACGGTGCTGTAAGGAATAAGATGCAAAATCCAAATCTTGTGATTGCTCCCATTCGATGATTAACGCATCTGAATTATAAAATACTGTGATTATTGGAACAGCTTCCGGTGCTTCATCTATTTCATTTGTTTTTCCTTCACCTACGGAAGATAGATTTATCTGGTCTATGGTTTCCACCCAGAACCAGTTTTCAACAGTTGGATTGAATTCATCTATTGAATAAATCGTATCTGCGATAATTCCTGTAGTATGTAATGTTGACGCAATATCGACATTATTTGTATCAGCTGATATCAATTTATAAAGAGAAAAATCTGCATCCTGTGATTGTTCCCATGTAACGGTCATAGTTTCAAGATCATAATCGACAGAAAGAACATCCACTGCATTGGGATGTGCGGTGGAATTATCTATTATTACAGTTACAATATTGGAAATAGTCTGATTATCAGAAAAATCATACGCAACAACTCGTATTGGAATGCTGTCAGAATCCTGATATCCTGTGGTATTCCATTCATATTCCCAGGGTTCTTCCACATCTTTGAAGTGGATAGAATCATTGACTGCAAACCAAACCTGGTAAATCCTGTCATTATCAGTTGCTTCTACAATGATGGTTGTAATTTCAGATACGGTGTTTCCATCCTCGTGGGAAATTATAGAGACTACCGGGGGTTCGGTATCAGATTCTTCTGCATTATCAAATATATCACAGGATAGAAACACTACCAGCAGAATTAACAATTTAAAATTAAATACTTTTTGCATTCTTAATAAGAATATATAAATATGCCCGGAAAAATTATCACGAATTCAGGATCATTTCCATAAGTAAAATAACATCCAAAACTGTTACATATCCATCGCCATTAAAGTCAGCAAGCTGGATTTCTAAATCATTTAGTTCTTCATTATTGATGATAATAAAAATTACTTGGACCAGATCTATCATATTGATCTGTCCATCTCCGTTCAGATCGCCGATTGAGCCAAAATACTCATAAGCACCCATATCCGGTTTTTCTCCATTGTAGGATCCCGCTATCAAATTTATTAATGTATCATTCCCGGTAATGAAAAAATCAGTACCTTTGTCTATGCATTTAGAATCAAAATTCAGCAGATAATTGTCAATTACATTATCCTGAAATGACGGATCAATCCGTAGATTCTTTTCACCCTGCCAGCCGGTTTCGTTATTAGAATAAAATAAATTTACATTGCTGTTATTTGAATAGATTTCAGCAATACCATTATTCCAGAGTATGGAATTTACGATGATTCCATTGGATTCCGCCAGTGCAGTAACGGCACCGCCTGCGTTGGAAAAATTGTCTACAACGGTCAGATTAATGAGCCGGAATTCTGCTTCATCCCATGCATAAATCCCACCACCGTAGATGGGTGCAGAGTTATGATGAATCAACGAGTTCTCAATAATAGTGGTTGATCCCTGTTCAAGGTTTATCCCGCCGCCATAGGTATCAGCTTCATTATAGGCAAGATTGATAAATGATAATTCAAGGTTGGAATAATAATTACTGAAAATTCCAGCACCACTGACTGCAGAATTTTGTGTGATTTCTGAATGTAATATGACAGGATCAGAATTAATAAAAAACATTCCGCCGCCATAATCAGCATTATTTTCTAATATTTTCAAATTGGATAGAGTTGAATTAGAATTTTCCATATAAATACCGCCGCCGAATTGGGCAAAATTCCCCGATACAGTCACATTATTTATATCTGGATTAACCTCAAATAGATAGATACCTCCGCCGGATTCAACTGCTGTATTTTCTGTAATTTCTGTATTGATGAATTCCGGAGTATCATTGGAACCAATACTTATTCCTCCACCAACTTTTGCAGAATTTTCTGAAATATTACAATCCACAAAACTTGGTTTTCCGTATGCAGAATACACACCACCTCCTGTTGAATCTGCAGAATTATTGGAAATTTGGACCGAATAAAATACTGGATTCGAATCAAAAAAACTGGAAGTACCGCCTCCACGAAACGCAATATTGTTTGATATTATACAAATATTAATTTGAGGATGAGAACTATCAAAACTGGAAAGACCTCCACCGGTTTCAGCAACATTATTTGAGAGATCACTGTTATTTATTACCGGACTGGAATCATCAATGCAATATATTCCGCCACCGTAGGTTTCTGCTGTGTTGTCCGTTAAACTGCACTGTTCAAACATCGGACTGGAATTATCACAATAGATTCCTCCACCAGAATTAAGGGAATTATTTCCGGTAATTGTTACATTTTCTAAGTAGGGATTAGAATTTATAACAGCGATTCCACCACCAAAAGCTGCATTGCAATCTTCAACAACAACATCTTTGATCATTGGACTTGCATTTATTAGGATAATTCCACCGCCCCTGTCTTCAGGATAGGTTGAGTATGCACGCCCATTTTTTATTGTAAATCCAGAGAGAATTGTATTTGAGTTTATTGAAGTGGATTCATTAGATACTATAGTGATTACTGATCCTGTTAGATTGCCGTCTATGATGGTTGACTCGGGTGAATTTCCCATCAGATTAATGGATTCCACATCCGGCCATTGTAGATTTTCCGTATAAATTCCCGGTGCAACCATTACTGTGTCAGTTGGAAGTGCTTCATTCAACCCATCCTGGATTGAAGAATATTGAACCGGTACATTCAGGATTCTGGGAAACCCCATTGAAAACATAAAGATTATGAAAATTTGGGTTTGTGTAGGGGACATCGAAAATAAATTCAGGAAATAATGGGTAGTATTGTGACTCCGGTGCGATTCGAACGCACGACCAACGGCTTAAAAGGCCGCTGCTCTACCAACTGAGCTACGGAGTCACTGTTATTAAACATAATAATTTGTAGTTTCATTCGTTTGCTTTATTAATCCCAAAATGGTTAATGCACTCACCAATATTGAACAGTGCGCCATCAGGGACTCGAACCCCGGACCAATGGATTAAGAGTCCACTGCTCTACCAACTGAGCTAATGGCGCTGAATAGTC
>CAYFPO010000036.1:0-14344 GCA_964345035.1 uncultured bacterium | reverse complement strand
AAAAGTGAAAAATTAAAAATTAATCAACTGTCTTATCCACGGTATAAATAAAAACTTATTCCTCATTATTAGTCATTGGATTATCACAGTCAAAACCCCTATTATCACGGGTCTTTTTTTAACCCAAAAATACACAGGAACCCTTTTAAATCTGTTTTTCAATTAACAAAATTTAATAACAAACATATAGATAATTATTAGTAGGAGAGATGAATGATCGGCATTTTTTTATTGACCCCCATATATTTAATTTCTATTTTAACTGAACCTATTTCATTTTCACTAAACCTGGAAAAAATAGACGGCATATTCGGGGGATTTGTTGAATACCTCGCCATGGTTTTATTTTTTAAAATCCTCGGGTTTCCCTTAATCGTTTTGGTATTGCTCATTGGAGCCATTACATTTACCCTTTATTTTAAATTTATCAATATCCGTGGTTTTAAACATTCCATTGAGATCATCCGCGGAAAATACGATAATCCCGAAGATACAGGTCAGATCAGCCACTTTCAAGCGCTTACCTCCGCCCTTTCCGCTACCATCGGTTTAGGGAATATAGCAGGTGTAGCCGTGGCAGTTTCTTTGGGTGGTCCCGGCGCAGTGTTCTGGATGATGTTCATTGCAGTATTCAGCATGACGGCAAAATTTGTTTCTGCTACTCTCGCCCAGATATACAGACAGGTTCATGACGACGGATCTGTCAGCGGCGGGCCCATGTATTATTTGAGAGAAGGACTGGGGAACAAAGGCGGCATTATGAAAACCGCTGGAAAATTTTTGGGTGGATTATATGCTGTATTCATCATTGGCGGAGCTTTTGGCGGCGGCAATATGTTTCAGGCAAATCAATCTTATGAACTGGTTGGATCTCTAACCGGCATTAACAGTATGGTCTATGGTGTGGTTCTGGCAGCATTAGTCGGGGTTGTTATTATTGGCGGGATTGAACGTATCGGGAAAGCAACTGAGAAAATTGTACCGGCTATGGTTCTGCTTTACGTTGGTGCATCGCTTTTCATCATTCTCACAAATTTTGGAAAACTACCGGGCGTTGTTACGTCTATCATTACACAGGCTTTCAGTCCGGATGCAATGTACGGCGGCATTATGGGTGTTTTGATCATCGGGATAAAACGAGCTGTGTTCAGTAATGAAGGCGGGGTTGGGTCCGCAGCTATTGCACATTCCGCTGCAAAAACAGATGAACCGGTACGCGAAGGGATTGTCGCCATGATTGGTCCTTTCATCGATACAATCATTGTTTGTTTTATGACAGCTTCCGTCATTTTGATTACGGCAGACCAAAATCCACTCATTAATCAGGAAGGCATACAGGGAGCACAATTAACATCAGCAGCATTTGGAAGCGTCATTATCTGGTTTCCCTATATCCTGTCCGTTGTTGTATTTCTGTTTTCCTACAGCACAATGATCTCCTGGTACTACTATGGCGATAAAGGCTGGCGTTATCTATTTGGGAAAAATTCGCTGATAATCTATCAGGCTATGTTCATTGGCTGCGTCATTTTAGGTTCGATTTCATCCCTCAGCAATGTCATTGATTTTTCAGATATGATGATACTTTCCTGTGCTTTTCCAAATATCATTGGTGCATTCTTTCTGTTACCAAAACTTAAAATACAATTAAATGATTATTGGCAAAAATATCAAAATGGTCAATTCAGGGTTTTTAAATAACCGGTTATGAACTCTGCTGAATATCTCGACTTCGCCAAAAAGACTGCAATATCAGCAGGTCAAATCCTGATGAAATATTTTGGCAATCTGTCTTCCATTCAATCCAAATCCACACAGATCGATCTGGTCACCAACGCAGATACATCCTCAGAAAAATTTATATTGAGGGAATTACATTCACAATTCCCAACCCACAATATTTTAACAGAAGAAAGTCAGACAGAAATAAAACAGTCTGAATTCTGTTGGGTGATAGATCCATTGGACGGCACCACAAATTTTGTCCATTCCCTCCCGATTTTTGCAGTGTCCATTGGATTGCAATTTAACCAGGAGACCATAGTTGGTGTTGTATATAATCCCGTTTATGATAAATGTTTTCTTGCGGTAAAAGGCGGTGGCGCATTTTTAAATGATGACCCAATCCACGTGAGTACCACTGAAACAATGGCAGAATCCATGCTGGTAACGGGATTCCCCTATGAACATGATGAAGCATGGTCAGAAAGTTTTGAGCTCATGCGTGATCTGTATGGTACCTGTCAGGGAATCAGACGATTGGGAGCAGCAGCATTGGATTTCTGCTATGTTGCCATGGGAAGATTTGACGGATTTTATGAAATCGGATTAAAACCCTGGGATGTTTGCGCCGGCGATTTGATCTGTAGAGAAGCCGGCGGATCAACTACAGATTGGGACGGTAATCCAATGCCGTCATCCGGCAGAAAGATTATTGCTTCAAACGGAAATATCCACACGGAATTGATGAATGCCATACAGGATACCAGCTATGAACATTTGAAAAGTTACTGATTCTCTAATATGAGTTGTTTCTAAAATATCCCTGCACCGCCCCGTCAAGCACCTGTATGGCAGGTGGAATACACCGCTCATCCACATCAAAATTCGGAGTATGCAGATCGGTAACTTTCCCATTATGACAGCCAATCCGGAAATACACTCCCGGACAATGGGTTAGATAAAAACTAAAATCCTCACCGCCCATACTGGGTGAATCTAACTCAATAATATTTTCTTCACCAATCCTGTCAATTGCTGATATTCTCAGAATTTCAGTCAATCTCTCATCATTAATGATGGCCGGTGATGCATGGGGTATTTCGTGATTGATACTTACACCGGTTTTTTTCTCGAATTCATCAACCAAATTCTGAATCAATTGATTCACCTCCATTTTGGTTTCTTCGTGCAGAAATCTAAACGTTCCCCGAATCATCAATGAATCTGGTATGACATTATAGGTATATCCGCCTTCAATATGTCCAAATGCCAAAACGAAGGGTTGAGAAGTTTTTTGGTGGTCATCTAATCTGGATTTCAACTCCAGCACAAATCCGGAAACAATGGTCACCAGATCTTCTGTTTCTTCGGGACGGGATGTATGTCCGCCCCGTCCTTCAAAAGTAAAACTATGGGCTTCTACCGCAGCACTCATAGGTCCTGGTTTTAGACCGATCTGACCCGCTTTTAATTTGGGAAGGACGTGAAACCCGATGATGTGATCCACTTCTTCAATCGCACCCCCTTTTATCATTGCCAACGCACCTCCGGGTGCAGTTTCCTCTGCCGGCTGGTACATTATCCGTAATTTACCGGGGATGGCTGTACTATTATCCTTCATCCACAATGCCAGTCCGGTGGCAATCGTCATATGCACATCATGACCACATGCATGCATTACTCCCTCATTTTTGGATCGATAGGGTACCTGCTTGGTATCGTGAATGGGCAGGGCATCCAGATCACAGCGAATGGCTAACGTGGGACCATTCCCATTTCCCCATTCTATAAAAAAGCCCTCCTGCATTGCCTCGGTTTGATGGAGGTCATATCCAGCGCCTGCTAATTTTTCCTTCAGATAAGTGGAGGTGTGATGTTCATTGAATCCAATCTCCGGATGGGCATGGAGATATCTACGGATCTCCGTTAATTCTGCCTCATGGTCTTCTAACCATTGGTGAATATTCATTGATTAAAATTATCTAATATTAAATGGTCAAATTGGGTAAATACCTGAATCATTAAACCTGATGCATTATTTCCTGAAATGAGTTGAAATATGCATCATCAATTTTTTCACGTTTTACTTTAAGTAAATCATTTATAATAAGTGTATTACTATCGGTTACTTTACCGATTGTCTGAGTAGGCACATCATATTTCTTTGCAATGATCACCAACTGGATCAGATCATCTTCGGAAAGTGAAACCACAATTGCACTCTGACATTCACCAAACAACAGTTCATCATTTCTAAGCTTTCGTGTAAAATCCAGTTTTGCACCCAACCCTGATTTTGCATATGCGAGAGATTCTGCAATATTTACTGCCAATCCACCATCAGAAATATCGTGTGCTGACTGAATGATACCCTTTTTTATGGCTTCCAGACAGACATCCTGCACACGTGCCTCGAATTCCAAATTAATATTGGGGATTGGACCTTCAATGCGATTATGGATTGTCTTCAGGTATTCAGAGCCGCCCAGTGATCCGTTCAATGATCCTATTACTACTATAAAACTGCCGGATTCCTTATATTCCATAGTGGTCATCTGTTTGACATCATCAAGAATGCCCAGCATACCAATTACGGGAGTTGGGAACACCGCACCAGCTTCACTTTCATTGTAAAAGCTTACATTTCCTCCAGTCACCGGAGTATTAAACATCCGGCATGCCTCTCCCATACCGGCAACAGCTTCTCTGAACTGCCAGTAGATTTCCGGGTCCTGGGGATTCCCAAAATTCAGGCAGTTTGTTATGGCAGCAGGTTCACCTCCGGAACACACCACATTTCTGGCAGCTTCCGCCACTGCAATTTTTCCCCCTGTCCGGGGATCCAGAAAAACATATCTCCCGTTGCAATCTGTACAGGATGCCAATGCTTTTGAGGTTCCTTTTATTCTAAATACAGCTGCATCACCTCCGGGGCCCTGCATGGTATTTGTTCGGACGGTAGAATCATATTGTTCATAGACATATTTTTTATTTGCAATATTGGGCGTTTTCAATAATTTCAAAAGCACGAGATTAAAGTTCTTCGGTTGTTTTACTGTATCCATGTCCAGATTATTGGATGCAGTGAAATATACCGGTTCATTGTAATCCATTTCATACTGAGGAGCACCGCCGCCCAGGACAAGAGATTCTGAAGGAATATCCGCCACCAGCTTTCCTTTGTTGTAAACTTCAACATTTCCTGTGTCGTTTACAACGCCAATCCGGGTGCAGTCCAACTCCCATTTTTCAAATATCGCATGGAGTTCATTCTCAAATCCTTTTTGAATGACAACCAGCATCCGCTCCTGGGATTCTGACAGCATGATTTCATAGGGTGTCATGTCCGGTTCCCGAAGAGGGACTTTTTCCAATTGGAGTGTAATTCCGCTTTCTCCTTTGGCAGACATTTCCGCTGAGGAGCAGGTTATACCGGCAGCACCCATATCCTGCATCCCGATCAACCATGGTTTACGGGATAACTCCAGACTTGCTTCAAGCAGCAGTTTTTCAGTGAATGGATCACCGACCTGCACATTGGATTTTCGGGATTCGGACTCTTCCGACAGCTCCACAGATGCAAATGTAGCGCCATGCACTCCATCCCTGCCGGTTGTTGAACCAACCAGAAACACAGGATTGCCCGTTCCATGAGCTGTTGCGCTGACGATATTGTCGTGATTGACAACTCCAATTGTCATTGCATTTACAAGGGGATTCCCCGAGTATGAATCTTCAATGACTATTTCACCGCCGACTGTTGGAATACCAACACAATTTCCATAATCACCAATACCTGCAACCACGTGGTCCAGCAGAAACCGGTTTCGACTTTTATCAAGGCTACCAAATCGGAGAGAATTTAAGGAAGCGATGGGTCGGGCACCCATAGTGAAAATATCTCGTAAAATCCCGCCTACACCGGTAGCAGCCCCCTGATAGGGTTCAATTGCAGAGGGATGATTGTGGGATTCAATTTTAAAAGATACTGCCAGATCATCTCCTATATCAATCAAACCGGCATTTTCTTCACCTGCTTCCACAAGCATCCTGCCCCCGGATCGCGGGAGTGTTTTCAGCATCTTAATTGAACTTTTATAGGAACAATGTTCACTCCACATGACAGAAAATATTCCAAGCTCCACAATAGAGGGATTTCGTCCTAATATGGATTGAATTTCATCATATTCTCCGGCGCTGAGACCATGCTCTTCAGCCGTCTGTAAATCAACAATAGGTTCTTTTACCAAAGTATCTCCTGAAATTTGAATAGAAAAAAGAAGGGGAAAAATAATACAGATTATAAATTGAGTTAAAGAAATTAAACTGGAGGAAAGGTATTTTCGATAGAATACCAGAGATTTGTAACAAATTGTAACAAATATAGGATTGGGGTTAACCAATTACTGATTTATATTACTAATGCTGAAACAAATGAAAAACAACAACACAATTTCAAGATATTCAATGTTATATCAATTATTGTTGATTGTAGTTTTTGCTGCAACGGTTTCAGCATCTACTCCACGAAAACCCATGCAATCCATTACTCCGAATTCTGTCAAGTATTTAAAAGTATTACAATTTGAAGAATTTATTCTCTCTCAAAATTACGAACATGAAATTATTCCCTTTATCCCGGAATTTCCAACAACTCCGCTCCCTGTCGGTAACAGGGAATTGGATGTCCCGGCTATTAATTCATCAAGTTCCATATCTAACCGCGATGTTGAGTTTGATACAAGAGCAGCAGCTCATCTGCTCAGAAGGATTACATTTGGACCCACATGGGAAGAGATAAATGCGGCAGAAGATATGGGGTTGGATGCCACCGTTGATGGTATTCTTACAGAATTATTTTTGCCTCCGCCTCCCGGAGATTGGATAGATGACCCATTCCCCCCGAATTTTCAAGACTACACACCGGAACAAATGGATTCTCTGAATACTGCCTACCAAATACAATTTCTGGACATGCGGAATTGGCTTATTGATTTGATGTTGACCTCAGACACAAATATCAGTGAAATGATGGCATTGTTCTGGCATGATCATTTTGCAACATCTGCAAGTAAGGTTTTTTTCCCGCCTGCAATGTATCAACAAAATAACTTAATCCGTAATTATTCACTGGGAAACATCAAAATGTTTGTGAAAGATATGGCTGTGGATCCGGCAATGCTAATTTGGCTGGATAATAACCAGAATGTGGTTAATGATATCAATGAAAATTTTTCCCGGGAGCTCCTGGAACTATTCACCATTGGTGTGGGAAACTACACCCAGGAAGATATTGTGGAAGCTGCCCGAGCTTACACCGGTTATGTAACGGATGGTTTAGATACCTATTTCATACCTGTCCGTCATGATTATGGCGTAAAAACATTTATGGGGCAAACAGGTAATTTCTTTGGTAACGATATCGTTGATATAATATTCGAACAGGATGAAACTGCCCGGTTCTTCGCTAAAAAGATATTGCAATGGTTTGTATATCATAACCCGGATGAAGAATCCATTGAAGCATTGGCAGACATTCTCCGAAATAATGATTATGAAATCAAACCTATGCTGGAAGCAATGTTTACCAGCGAACTGTTTTATGATGAAAATTACCGTGGAGCAAAATATAGAGGTGCGATTGCACACATTATTTCACCTATGCGCCAGTTGTATATAACCGATATTACACCCCCCGAACCGGACCAACCGGATAATATTCTGCTCCTCTATTTCCAGGAAGTACTGGGACAGGCAATATTATTCCCACCGGATGTATCAGGATGGTCAGGTTACAGGAATTGGATCAATACCTATACATTGCCTTATAGAAAGATTTTTACCAATGGTGTTATTGATGGATATATTTTCGGATTTGATCTGGGATTCCAGGCGAGTGTGTTAGAGTTTGCATTTCATTTTTCCAACCCAAATAATGCTGAATCACTCATTGATGACATGATTCTGTATTTTTATGATATTCAGCCATCAGAAGAAACCCGACAACTGCTGTTAAATGAATTATTAGACGGCCTTGAACCCTACGAATGGAATTTATTTATTCCCAACGCAGAACAGCGGCTGCGAGGTGTACTAAAATTATTAATGAGATATCCGGATTATCAATTAAAATGAAGAGAAGAGATTTCTTAAAAACAGGACTTACAGTCAGCATCGGCGGAATGCTCATTCCAAGATGGATACATCCATTACTGTCACACACTGAAATTCTCAGAGAACCAACACTGAACAGAGTATTGGTGTTGATTAATCTTGGTGGTGGAAATGATGGATTAAATACGGTGGTTCCATTTGGCGATGATGAGTATTACAATCATAGACCTACTGTAAACATTTCTCCCGGCGATGCAATTCCATTAAACGAGTTGCAGGGGTTCCATCCGAATCTTGAACCATTGATGAATTTATGGAATGACGGGAAACTGGGAATCATACAGAATATCGGGTATGATAATCAGGATCTCTCTCATTTCCGGTCAACAGATATCTGGCGCAGTGCAACTGATGTTGATGTTTTTTTAAATACCGGATGGGTTGGAAGATATCTGGAAACTGTTTATAGTGATTATATTACCAATCCGCCGATTAACCCTCTTGCATTGCAGCAGGGATCATCCAATAGTTTACTGTTAACCGGTGATAGCGGTGTGCCGGGTGTAATTGTTGACAACCCGTCAATTTTCTATGCACTTGTTGGAGAAACTTACGAAAGTGAATATGATAATAATCCACCGGAAACTCTGGGTGGAGATGAATTATCCTACATCCGCCAGATTGATACCAATTCATTCAATTATGCCGCTGTAATACAGGAAGCATCTGAAGCAGGAACTAATACAGTCGAATACCCGAATACCTTTCTTGGTTCTCAACTGGCTATCACTGCACAGCTTCTTTCAGGCGGAATGTACACACCATTTTTCATGATTCACCACAATGGGTATGACACCCACGCAAATCAACTGAACGATCAGGGGAATCTCCTGGCAGATCTCGCAAATTCAATTAGTGCATTCCAACAGGACATCACCAATTTGGGAATAGAGAAAGAAATCCTGACGATGACCACATCTGAGTTTGGAAGGCGGCCATTTCAAAACGGCAGTAATGGTACAGATCATGGAGCAGGCGCCCCCCACTTTATGATCGGTCACAGGGTTAAAGGCGGATTCTATGGAAACATGCCCGATCTGTTCAATTTTGATAATAATGGTAATTTGGTCCACGAATTTGATTTTCGCCAATTATACACAACATTGCTGAAATATTGGTTTAACACACCAAACAGTACAATTGAATCGGTATTATTTGGTGATTTTGATGTCATCCCGGTTTTGGATACCTATCGTGAAGATCCTCATTCTCAGCAGGATCCATATCAAAGATCTGCTGATGGTGATGGACTTCCTGCTGAATATGCATTGCATCCAGCATACCCCAACCCATTTAATGCAAATACCACAATTAAATATTCTGTTATGGATCAGGGTTTGGTTCATATCCGTGTTTACGATCTTAGAGGAAAACTGGTCTCAACTCTGGTTAAATCTCACCATTCTCCCGGGTATTATTCGGTTAAGCTGAATGCAGATCGGTGGGCGAGCGGTATGTATGAAGTTGTTATGAAAACACGGAATATCAAAAAAGTTCAAAAGATACAATTGGTGAAATAATTCGAAATATTCTCTCTCAGCGATTATTCCATTCTACGAAAAAGCCCCGGCAATTGCCGGGGCTTTTTTTACGGATTTCAGAATAAGGAGGGTGAGAATTAATACATTCCGCCCATTCCGCCCATATCACCGCCCGGAGGCATTGGTGGTGCAGGTGGTTCGGGTTCCTTCTTTTCATATACTACTGCTTCAGTCGTTAACATCAATCCGGCAATACTGGCAGCGTTTTCTATAGCTGTCCGTGTTACCAGTGTAGGATCAATGATTCCGGTTTTTACCATATCACAGTAATCTTCTTTCTGTGCATCAAAACCATAGTTAGTGCTTTTGTTTCCGGATACATCAGCAACGATAACCGCTGATTCCAGACCTGCATTACGGATGATCTGACGCATTGGTGATTCCAGTGCTTTTTTCACAATACCAGCACCCAACGAAATATCACCATCTTTTTCACTGAATTTGATATTTTTGGATGCTCTGAGCAATGCTACACCGCCGCCGGGAACGATACCTTCCTGGACTGCTGCTCTTGTGGCATGAAGAGCATCTTCTACTCTGGCTTTTTTCTCTTTCATTTCCACTTCTGTAGCAGCACCAATATTAATTACTGCAACACCACCTGAAAGCTTAGCCAGTCTTTCCTGGAGTTTTTCTTTATCATAATCAGATGTGGATTTATCGATTTGCACTTTGATCTCATTTACTCTTGCGAGTATCTGATCATTTTCTCCTGCACCTTCAACAATAGTTGTGTTATCTTTGTCGATGGTTACAGTCCTTGCAGTTCCGAGATAGGATACGGTAGCATTTTCCATTTTGTATCCCTGTTCTTCAGAGATTACTGTCCCGCCGGTTAACACTGCAATATCCTGCAGCATTGCTTTTCTGCGGTCCCCGAATCCGGGAGCTTTTACTGCTGCAATTTTCAATGTTCCGCGAAGTTTATTCACAACCAACGTTGCCAATGCTTCACCTTCAACATCTTCAGCAATGATCAGGAGGGGTTTGCCTGCCTGCTGGGTTTTTTCCAGAATCGGAAGAAGATCCTTCATTGCGCTGATCTTTTTATCGTGGATCAGAATGTATGGATTTTCAAGCTGAACTTCCATTTGCTCTGCATTGGTAACAAAGTATGGTGAGAGATACCCTCTGTCAAACTGCATACCTTCTACAGTTTCCAGAAATGTATCAGCAGTTTTAGCTTCTTCCACTGTAATCACACCCTCATTACCAACTTTTTCCATTGCATCCGCAATGAGCTCTCCAATTGAATTATCATTGTTTGCAGAAATGGTTCCCACCTGAGATATTTCTTCTTTTCCGCTGACTTCCCTACTAATGGATTTCAGGTAATCAGTTACCTGACCCACTGCACTGTCAATTCCTCTTTTCAGGTCCATTGGATTGATACCCGCAGTAACATTTTTCAGTCCTTCGTGGATGATTGACTGAGCAATTACCGTAGCCGTTGTCGTACCGTCACCGGCAACATCAGATGTTTTAGATGCTACCTCACGAACCATCTGTGCGCCCATATTTTCAGTGGCATCTTCCAGTTCAATTTCTTTAGCAACTGTAACACCGTCTTTGGTGATGGTTGGTGCGCCGAATTTCTTTTCAAGTATGACATTCCGCCCCTTTGGACCCAGTGTCACTTTTACGGCATTTGCAAGTTTATCCACTCCATCTTTCAGAGTAGATCTTGCTTCCATATTGTATTCTATTAATTTTGCCATTTATTTTTCTCCTTTAATTTATAATACGGCTAAAATATCGCTTTCGCGCATTATCATATATTCACTTCCGTCAATAGTAATTTCTGTGCCCGAATATTTTCCATATAATACGGTATCACCTTTTTTAACGGTTAGTTTGATAAGTGACCCGGAGTCGCTGGATTTCCCGGAACCGGTTGCCATTATCTCGCCCTGTTGGGGTTTTTCCTTTGCAGTATCAGGTAAAATGATACCACCCTTGGAAACTTCCTCAGCATCATGGGGTTTCACTACGACCCTGTCTTCAAGTGGTTTGATTTTCATAGGTAATTTTCTCCTCTATGAATGTTGGTTAATAAAAAATTGATTATCTGCAACTATTGCCTTCACGGTTGTGCTATAGTTCAAAATTCATACCATTATATAAATATCTGTCTTATTGACAGACTTATATTAAATTCCGGTACTCCCAAACCCGCCGTCACCTCTGGAAGTAGCGGTTAGTTCCTGTCTGAATTCATATTCAATTGGTGAGCTGTCCGCCGATACCAGTTGGAATAAACGCTGGCCGGCTTTTAGCTGATACACCTCATTTTTAATGTTATCGCAGACTGCCATTATTTCACCTCTGTAACCACCGTCAATAAGTCCGATTGAGTTTGCCATTCTCAATGGAGTTTTGGAAATGCTGGATCTGGGAAACAGATAATACGCCTTCCCATCATCCGGCTCACAGGTGATACCGAATTTGATTTTGAGAGTATCTCCCGGTTGGAATACCATATCTTCCAGCACATACAAGTCCAGTCCGGCATCTCCATGATGAAAATGCCCATGGTTGGTATAGTATTCTTCCGCAAGGGGATTTATGGGGTTGATGTATAGTTTCATTGTTTCTTTCTTTATATTTAAATTAAGTAATTTTTATCATTTCATCACCATAAATAATTGTGGTGAAATACCTGTTTTTAAGTAACACCTAACACCCGTATTTATTCTGGTGGATAAGGCACTAAGCAGCAAGCCGTAAATCGTTTTAACGATTTCCAACATCAAACATACCAAATTCTGACCATGCTCTCTTCCACCAACACGGTTGGCGGACTCCATAAAAAACTTTTTCCTGTACTGTTTGTATTCGTTCATACCTTCTTTTGTCTGAATCTGGATTTGCATGATTACAAGATTTACTGGATACATTTTTATTTTACTCATCCTGCTCATCCTTTAATCCTGGGTATCTTGATTCTGACAATGTTCTCCTCTGTCTGAATTGGCATTCGTCCGATTATAGGATTATCGAATTTTCCTTTCAATCCAACCATCCTAAAATCCAACAAATCTCCGCCTTCGGCGGACAGGCCCTCCTTCGGCGGACAGGCTGTCCTGCCATTGCATTTGTTCGTGAGGGCTGGCAGGGCAATAGAAGCTTCAAATTAAATCGACTCAATTAATTTTTTTACGTTTTCAAATGCTATGTGAATATCATACTCAACATCCGCTCTTTTAAAATTAACAATATCATTACGAAAAACTGGGGATCTTAATTTATTCTCCAGATTTGCCAAATACAAATCTGAAGAGACTGAATGCCCGCCAAAATTCATATATTTATGGAATGATTTAATAATTTCTTTATAATCGAGCTGATGATGTTTTAATGACCAATCAATGTCAAATAAATCTCGACCTTTTTTCCGTTGATATAATGCTCGCATTTTGGTGCCAAGCATTTCGGAGAGTTCATAAGTTTTGAGTGTGCAATAACCTGAAAACCATTGTGATTTAACTCCAAATTTCATCTCTCTAATCGGAAATACACTAAAATGCTCACGAGTATTTATCTCAATTTTAATCCGTTTTTTCCCTTCCTGATCATTTTCTGGTATAAACGAATAATAGATTCTAAATCCATCTTTACGAGGATTTGTACTGCTTTTACCAAGCCATGGATCTATGATCGATTGAATGGTTTCCACAATTTCTTTTATTGGACCTGCGGATATTTGAACAAAATCCAAATCCTCTGAATACCTAACCGGAGATGGATAAAATAATTTATTCAAAGCAGTACCACCTCTAAATACCAGATGCTCTCGAATAAAATCATTTTGGTAGAGCTCCACAAGGATACGGCATAAAATCAAATCCTGTTCAATTTGCTCATCAGCTACCCAAGGTGCGGTGTGTTGCCACTCCGTTACAAAAGCCCTTGGTATCATAAATCAAATTCCAATTCTTCATTGACAATCAACTTCCACCTCTTATTCTTATTAATTCTATCCTTACTTTCTATTGTATTTAAAAATGAATACTGAGGATTTCTCTGGTTGACAAGTTTTGCGAGGTTTTTGGATAAATTTTCTTGTCCAATCATTTCTAAAAGATAACCAACTCGCTGAAAAATGGATGTTTGATATAACTTTGCTGTTTCTATTAAAGCAGTGCTATTTAACTTTTCTGATAATTCGATAGCTATTAGCCCCACCTGCTCTAAACCGCCGATCTGCTTTTGAAATTCTACTAAATCAAATAATGTGGCTTCAGGTGTAGAAATATTAAAATAGCCTGTTGAAGTCTTTCGCTTTTGTATGAGATTTTCAATTATATTTCTCTTGCGATAGAATAATATCTGATTTCGCCCAATTGTAATATTTCTCTTATCAATATTGGTAATCACTTGAAACGATTGTGGACTTTGGTGAGATGCACCATAATAATATGAAGCACTTAACAATCCCACATAATAGGGTCGGAAATAATGCTTCATCATTGCATCGATATATCTATCCACTGGAAGCCGAGCTGTATAAAGATATTCTTCCGGTACTATCACATGAAATCCTCGAGCTGGTGTAATTACTCGTCCATTCTTACGAAGAATTCTTATCCTATCCTTTGCAGAAAATCCCAGGTATTCACTCATTTCCGTCGAAGAAAATGACCATCTACCCTGATTTATTAGTGTTTGAATATATTCTAAATTGCTTATCATTATATTATTATGCCTATATAAGTTCGCATTATCTGCGATTTTGTGCAAGCATAATAATACCATTACATATTAGGGTGTTTTTCCGTTTTTCTGTCGGAAGTGTAGGCAAACATTACGGTAATACGAACTAATGTATAGCAGGATAAAATTAAAATGTATCGCTGCTTCCCGGCAGGCCCTCCTTCGGCGGACAGGCCCTCCTTCGGCGGACAGGC
>CAYFPO010000035.1:3052-15820 GCA_964345035.1 uncultured bacterium | reverse complement strand
ACACTCAGGAGAGTTCCAACAGTAACAACCGGTTCAACCGGATCATTACTCTCAAAATTGATATTTGCCTGATACTCACCGCCAAATAGTCCCTCGGCATTGAATACCACATCCACATCCATGGAACTACCCGGAGGAACGACCCCATTTTCCGGTATCACTTCTATCCATTGCGGCTGTACCATGATCACTGCATTATATGCATTTACTCTCCCTCCGGTCATGCAATATCCATCTAATCCCGGTGTTGGTATAGCTGAATCCATTACGATCTGTTTGGTGAGCATCCAATCCATCTCAGGGTTTCTTCCCAGTGCCAAGGCTGCAACTCCTGCTACATGGGGTGTTGCCATTGATGTACCGCTGCACAGTCCATATCCATCACCATTATTGTCATTACACACGTCACTGAGGTATGCTCCCGGTGGGAAAGTTGAAAATACATCCAGTCCCGCTGCGGCTACATCTACAGTTGTCAAACCATAGTTTGAGCCCCACCAACCTTCATTTACCAGTTGATCATATCGATTGATGGCTGCAACAGAGATCACATTCTCTGAATTATAGGTAGCCGGATAAAATGGGTTGGCATCATTATTATTGCCGTAATTACCGGCAGCTGCAATAAACAGTATTTCACCGGCTTCAATTGCATCTTTCAGCCCTTCTGAGTATGGTCCGCCACCCCAACTGTTACTTGTCATATCAAGACCCATCATATTTGCATACAAGATTGCTTCAATAGCACCTTCTGTAGAACCACCACCCCCGCTATCCAGGAATTTAATAGCAGCAACTTTTGCATTCCAATTCACCCCTGCAACACCAATGCCATTGTCCCCAGCTGCTGTTACTACTCCGGCACAATGTGTACCGTGTCCATTATCATCCCAGGGATCGGGATCATAATTGGCAAAATCATATCCGTAATAATCATCCACATATCCATTATCATCATCATCAACTCCATTATTGGGGATTTCACCGCTATTCGTCCAAATATTCCCTTGCAGATCTTCGTGATTATAATCCACTCCTGTATCAATTATCCCAACAACTATATCCCCATTGCCGGTTTCCACATCCCATGCTTCAGGACCATCCAGATCTGCATTCTCAGATCCACCGGATTGACCGATATTGTGCATTCCCCATTGTTCGTTAAAAAACGGGTCATCGGGGATGGTTTGCACCGCTTCAACTTTATAGGATGGTTCGGCATACAACACATTTTCAAATGAATTCAAATATGCGATAATTGATTTTATTTTCCAGTCAGATTCATAGTGATACAGATACAAATTCAGATTGTCAAAGCTTTTCTCTCTGGTTATAGTGAGCATTCTGGTCAATAATTCACGTTGGGAATCGGTAGTTTCTGATCCATACCTGACAATCAGCTCTCCGGGAACAATTTCACCATCAGGGTAAATCCGTACATCCCGTTTTATTTCCTCAGGATTAAATGCATTTCTGGAAACATTATCCACCTCTTCAATAGTAGTTGTCCATACAAGGTTATCATCACCGGAATTGGTTATTGTCAGGGACTGCTGCTCAGAATCACCAGTAAAGATATCCGCAAACAGAAAATCCGGAGTAACATCTATATCTGCACCAAGCGGGTCAGTTGTGGTACAGGCTTCATTGGATTGATCCGACTCGTAAGCTCCGTCAAATGCAGTTACTGTGTAGCAATAGGTCTCAAGATATCCCAGTCCACTGTCAATGTAATCATTATTTTCAACCCCGGATTCATACAGAGAACCATCACGATAGATATTAAATGTAATTTCTTCCGGAGGCGGGCAGTCTTCCGGACAAGTAAAATAATCTTCGTCTCCCGTACATACACCATCACCGCATTCATCTACAAAATCATTAATAAAATCTTCTCCCACAATCCAATCGACAGGGACCCACTCGAAAGATACTTCAAGGATCTCATCATCAATAATTGTTGAAAACATATTACTGTCATAAGTCTCATCTATAGATACGACGGATTCCATACCCAACTGTTCAACCGGGTAAGTAACATCCAGAATGGTCATAGTTCCTGAACCCGGTGCTATAAATCCACCGGTCATTGAAAATCCCAATACCTGCCCATCTTCATTGGTAACCACCATAAATTCCGCAAGGTCAGCACGTCCGCCAAATGCACTGTTCAATGTAATATCTGCATCAGTATTGATTTTAAACTGGAAACCGTAAATTGCAACATCCGGGTTGTCCAGATAAATGAGAATATTTGCGTGCCCATTGCCGTCATCCTGTATTTCACTGACATAAACGGTAATCTGTTCTCTTGAATCCCGGGATAATGCTTCATAATCCCATTCCAACGAAATCTCAGTATATCCTCCGTCAGCAGTTAAATCTAAAGGTGGATTTGGTGGATACACACAGCTTCCATCATCAACTGTTGCATCCGGATCAAAATTGATTGCATCCGGGTCTGTGCAGCCAAAGACAATATTATCACCATATAAATATGGATTACCGGCTTCGGACTCCAGTGCAACCGGAGGATTACCTCCTGTAAATGAATTTGGTATAAGTTCAATGGTCAGATAACCTGCAGCATCATCCGGGGTAGACCAGTTCAAATTTGTTAATAACACAGAATCACCGGGAGCAATCTCTTCTGCAATCATGGAAAATCCCAACACCAGCCCATCTGCATTGGTGGACATCATAAATCCGGCATCTTCAGCAGCACCTCCGTATGCATCTCCAAATTCTGCATTTAGTGTCGGATCAGCTATTATGGTAAACTGAAATCCACTGATCCCGGTGGTATTGGTCATAGATAGCTCAATATGGGACTCATCTGCATCAGAAACCCAGACTACAACTTCTTGATTCCACAAAAAAGATAGAACTAAACATAGACTTAGTAGAATATTTTTCATAAAAAGCTCCTCATTAGTAATAGTTTTTATTCATTAGTGTCGTTAAATCGAATGTGAAATTACATAGGTACACCCATGCGGGAATTGTAACAAAGTTTTACAGGTTTGAAATATGGGTGAATTTGTTAGATTACAGTTGCAGAATTGAATTATGGGGTAAAAGACTTGAATGATTTTCATACACTATCGAATATGCATAGTAAATTAATGTTGATTGTTTTATTTGAATATTGAATTAAACATAAAATTTCCGCAAAGGAATTTACACGAATGTTTTTTCCCAGTCCAACACAAATTTATACCGAAACAAATATCCAAATACTAATGATATTATTAATCGATTTTTTGGAAATTTAGCGAGGAGAGTTTACCAGGATTTTTGGGTTTCAGGTTTTTGTTACATTGACTGCAGAAGGACCTCGCTGCCCTTCGAAAACATCAAATTTGACACGGTCACCTTCTCTGATTTTTTGACCTTTCCGTACATTGGAAATATTTACAAAGTAATCCCAACCATCGTCATCTTCAATGAAACCAAACCCTTTATATTCATCCCACGTTTTTATGGTACCAATTTTCATTTTTAACAATTATTCTATTGTAGTTTAAAGCCGACTTCTTTGTCAAATTCACTAGGGAAGTCAAATCCCTCACGATGGGGATAATGCATAATGGATACAATATTATCCCAGGTGATTAATACAGACGCATCTATCTCTTCCTGAACTTGTTTTTTTGGGGGAATAGGTTTACCGTTTTCATCTTCAGTTTGCACGATCACCAGACCGGGATGTGCAACCCAAATTCCCATTTTATCAAAACCTCTCACTTGAAGGTGCACCATTTGTTCACCTATGTTGATTTCTTTTAAGCTATCAGGATCTCTAAGTAGAATGCAGACTACATCACCAACAATATGTTCCATTTGCATCATATTTTTATTCTCCGATTAAGTTTTATTTTCATTATAATGAGGCGGAAATAAAGTTAGTTTTCCGGACTCAATGTTATCACCGTGTTCCGGTAATTTGGAAAATGTTTCTTTATCATTTTCTGTACAATTTTAGGTGTTACCGATTGTATGCGGTCATCTTCAGTAAGAACATCCCGCAGGTTTTTGCCATATTTCACACTGCGTTCCAGTTTTCGAATCCAGTAACTGTTTTTTTCCAGATCAGTTTCTCTCTGATTCAGGTTTTTCTTGATGATGTTATCCACTTCATCCTGTGTGGGACCATGCTTTTTCAACTTTTTAATTTCCTGTTTTACAGCTTCCACCATTACTTCTGAAACATTCGGATCATTCGAATAAGAAATATAGGTTTCAGTAAACGATGTAGCCGGCTGCATGGATTTATAACCTACACGCACCGAATAAGTACTCCCCATTTCTTCTCTGAGAAGTTTCCGCAATCTCACCTGCAAAACATCACAGGCTACGTCCAGATAATACATATCATCAAAATCATTCTTCATTCGTTTAAAATAAGTGATATGTGTTTGGCTTTTTGGCTCTGATCCCATCTTTAATTCTTCTTGTTTCGGGAAAATTGGAAATCGAAATCTGAGGTCTCTGAATTCTGTTTTATTTTTGCCTATTATGGGTAATCCCCCAATGTATTTTTTAGAATAACTTTTTAACTCCTTAACTTCAAAATTTCCGGTAAAGAAAAAGGTGAAATTCCCCGGATTTGCAAACAGATCTCTATAAATTAAAAATGCCTCATCCAGATCTGCAAAATTTAATGTCTCATCTGTCCACATTTGAACGGTGTAATGATCTGAATAGTTCACACGGTTTATCAAATCTCTCCAGTTTGCCTCGGGACTGTTCATTCTGTCTTTCATGTACACCTTATACCGTTCAATTAAATTGTAAAATGCATCGGGATCATACCGCAGTTTTGTCCAATTCAGGTGCAGTAATTTCATAAAAGTTTCCAGATCGCCGGGAGTGGTGTTACCCCAAGCTCCGTGGTTATATCTACTCAGGTAACTGTTGTATTTCACCAGTTTACCCGTTAATTTTTTCTCTAATTGAATGGCATTGAATTCACCCAAACCCGATTCCTTAATAATTGCAGTGGCGAGATTCCCGGAAATATAATTAACTTCTGGCACCATGGAGGTACCGCCCGGTGCCGATAAACGGAATAATATTTCATCCTCCTTGAATTCAGTGGGTTTGGCGAACACAGTTGCACCGTTTGCAAAATGCCATTCGTGCAGGTTTAATTCCGGATGATACTTCTCCCGAATGAGTTTCCCCCTTATAGACTTCGTATCCAATAACGGGATATCTACGGCATCATCTGTATATGCACCCACTTCCAATTCAGAAACAGATTCAAATACACCGAGTATATCAGAATCTTTCGGTATCATTGTATTATCATCATCCGGTAAGGACACCTGTACCACAATATTTACATCCGGAAATAAACTGTCTGACAATCTATTGATTTGTTGGACATCAATTTGTTGGACAATCCCTGGATTTGTTTTGAAAGACCAATCAATTCCGGTAAAGGACTCTTGATACAGATAATAACTCACAATCTGCCATACGAGTCTGCTGCTCTCTGTATCCATTCGATTATTATATTGCTGTGTTAATCTCGCAAGGTATTCTGATTTTGCTCTTTCCAATTCAGAATCTACAAATCCGAAATCCCGGGCAGATTTTAATGATTTTAAAACAACTTTTAATGCCGGCATTATATTTTCGGCATCACAGCCAAGATATATGGACGTGAATTGTTTTGTATCCACCCATTGACCTGAGCCAGAATATACAGTTGTGAGAACGGAATTTTTTTCCTTCACTTTTTCATCTAATCTCTGATTCAACATCTGGAAAAAAAAAGTCCTCTTTATTTCTTCCTGCAAATCTGAGATTGTAATTGTCTGTTTGGGATCCTGTTTCCAGGTTATAGTAAGATTTGTTCTGGTTGCTTCCGGGTCAGAAGAAATTACAACACGTTTTTCATCATGATCGGGAACAGAATACACATCCGGTTCAACGTCGTTCTTGTCCGGAATTCTTCCAAAATACCGGTGTATATAATCCAACATTTCTTCTGTAACAAAATCCCCCACTGCAATAAATGCCATATTTTCCGGTGTGTACCATTTGGTGTAGAATTCCTTCACACGTTCATGGGAGATATTTTCTATGACTTCCGGTGTACCAATGGGCAGATGATTAGCATATTTTGATTCCCCGAAAATAATCGGTAGTTGTTCATCGAGGATTCTGGCACTTGCACCTCTCCGCCTCCTCCATTCATCCATTACTACACCACGTTCCTTATCAATTTCGTCATCAGCGAAGGTTACATAACCAGCCCATTCACTCAGAATCTCAATACCAGATACAAATTTCAATGAATCATCCGTTGGGATGGTCAACATATACACGGTTTCATCAAAACTGGTGAAAGCATTCAGGTCCGGACCAAATGACATCCCAATGGACTCCAGATATTCTACCAATTCATTTTTGGGATATTTTTCAGTGCCATTAAAACACATGTGTTCCACTAAATGGGCAATCCCCAATTGGTCTTCGTCCTCATCCACCGCACCTACTTTGACTGCTAAACGCAGTTCAGCCCGATTGGATGGTTTTTCGTTTTCCAATATATAATAGGTTAATCCATTCTCAAGTGTGCCTGTCTCAACATCGGGATGAAAGGGAAGATTCTGGTCCTGACCGTTCAGTACAAATAATATTAAAAAACTGACTAATAATTTTCTGAACATTACAATAACTCCTTTCCTGGGGATAAAAAAAGGGGATGCTTTATGCTTTCCCCTTTTTTCTTTAAAATATTCAATTTTTTATTTCTTTTTATCTTCTGTAAGTTTCTCATTGATGGCTTTAATGTCATCCTTGATAGTACTGACATCCAATTGAATTTCCCGGATGCTGCGATTGGTTTTCCGCTTGAAACTTTCAAAGCTATCAGAAAGATTTTCCAGCTTGTCATCTGTACGGTCAATTTTCTTGATGAGCTTATCTTCCAACTGTTCCATTGAGAATTTAATCTCTTCCAATACCATATCCAGTGAATCCATTTTTGTTTTATATTCCTGGTAATGGGCTCGATATTCATCCTGAATTGACTGGAGATGTTTCCCATGACCGATATATCTGAGCTCCAGTCTTCGTTCAAGTTCTTCCACAGTATTTACATCACCGGCAATGGATTCATCATTCTCTGCCAATGTGATCATCTCACTGACTCTTTCCTGATCAATAAACAACCAATAATAACCCACACCTAAAATTATAAAAAATATTACAATCCAACTAGCTCTCTGCATAAAATTCCTTACTTCTTTATTTTCTTTTCCAATTTTTCAATTTTCTCTTTCCATGCTGGTTCATTGGGTTTTACTCCATCACCAACTTCAACTGGTTCTCCAGATTTAATTTTATTCAACATTTCCTGCCGATTGGATTCCTTTGCTTTCAAATATTCAAAAACTGAGGTCATTTCGTTGTTGAATTCAGTAATTGTTGACTCCAGTCTGGAGATCAGTTCTTCCATGAGAAGCGTCCCATAGGATTCACTGATTCCGTCCAATAGGTCATCCAATTTTCCTGATAAATATTCTTTAGGATTTCCAAAATCTAATGCCATTGATGCCTCCGTACTTTTAACCGATATTTAATAAAATAATAGAAGTAAAATTTCACCCAAATTACCTTGACTAAACAACAGCATTTTCCGTGGAATGCAAATTATTCTGTTTCTGTATCTGTTTCCGGTTCAATGTGATGTAGTACTGCCAGACTGTGTTTTTGAATGAAATACACCAATGCTGTTAACATTGCTGCCTGGAAGATAAATCCTGCACCCACAATCATACCGATCACTGCTGCAAATAACAATGTGATTCTGTCTGAAATGATCATTTCTCTTGTCAACAGTACTATTGTAATGATAATGGCTGTTATACAAGCACCCGCCATTAAACCAGTGGATTCATCCGGAAATTGACGGGCAAGTCCAAGTAAAGCCGCACCAAATACAGCAGATAATGCAGAATATAAAATCCGCATATCACCATTTGCCTTGCCGGGTTCGTAACTCAACGCCCCCCCGAACAATGTGGCAAATAACAGTTTAAATCCAAATGCGAGAAATGCAAACATATTATTATGAAAATTTAATCAGGATACTACTTTGAACCGTAGGAATTTATCCCAATTCTTTGAAAATAATTGACTAAAATTGAAAATGTTGAGTACCGAAAACACCGGATTTCCCAACACTTGATTATCCGGAACAAAACCCCAGAATCTGGAATCATAGCTGTTATCCCGATTATCTCCCATGAAAAAATAAAAATCGTGCTGTAGTTGGTAGGAATGAATATCCCGAACGGAAACTCCATTCAATTTCAGATTATCCAGTATGAGATCATTATCGGCATTAGCAAATGAGACTTCCCAGGGATTGTAAATATTTTTTTCCCTGTTCTCGCTTCTCAACTCCTGTATATGTTTTGCCCTGGCTTTATCTGCCTGTACTCTCACTTCCTGTTTTCCTCGTGGTGATCTGAAAAATCCGAGTAACTTGTATTTGAGAAATCCGTGCATCCTTCCGATTTCGTTGGGGTCTATAACCGTAAAGCTTTTCCCGGCAAATTCAACGTAGTTGCCATCCTGTACCAACAGTGTGATCATGGAAGTCCAATCATCCACATCCTGAAAATTGATATTCATGCCTTTATACGGAACGGTAAATGTTCTGAGGTTATCCATATTTCCAGTAAAATACGGCCATATTGAACCTTGGGTTTTATCCGTTGGTAATTTTCTATTATTGATGTGCTTTCCTTCCACCGGGAACACCATTAAAGAATCATTTATATATATCTGCCTGTCTTCTGTTCTGATTATGTCTCCGGGAATTCCGATGCACCGCTTTACATATTTCTGGAATGGGTCCCTGGGGAATTCAAAAATAGTCACATCCCCATTTTCCACTTTCTGAAACGCAGGCAGCCGCATCCAGGGGATTTTAAAACCGATACGGGAATAAGGAAGTCCTACCCAGACGGGTGTCCGCATACCGTACACAAATTTATTCCCTATCAACAGATCACCGGTGAGGATGGTATTTTCCATAGATCCGGTGGGAACAATATATACTTCTACCAGTGTGGCTTTAATGGTAAATGCAATGATTACCAATACAAACAATACCTTGAGTTCATACCAGAACTTTTGTGGTAATCCTAATATTTTTTGTTTTGATTCAGCCAATATTAATATGCCTTTGCTGATGCCATTCTTCTGCTGTCACTGCTGGCATAAAATTTTCCTTTTTCGCTGTCAAAATGAATGCAGTTTGCCTCACCAATTGAAGATCTGAATTTGAAATCATAGCCAAGATTTAACAGTTTTATTTTATCCAATGGTCTCACACCACCCCATTCGTGAAAGATCACATCCGGCAGCCATTGATGGTGAAATCTGGGTGATTCTACGGCTGACTCCAGATTCATATCGAAATCAATCACATTCATAATAATTTGAGCAACTGTTGTGATTATGGTAGATCCTCCCGGCGACCCTGCCACCAGGAATAATTCTCCATCTGAATCCTCAACAATTGTAGGTGTCATGGAACTCAGCATCCGTTTATTAGGGGCAATGGCATTGGCTTCAGCTCCTACCAATCCATAGGCATTGGGAACTCCGGGTTTGGATGAAAAATCATCCATTTCATTGTTAAGTAGAAATCCAGCATGATCCACAGTAATACCATTCCCGAACCAGCCATTGATAGTGGTTGTTACACTCACTGCATTCCCCCATTTGTCTGTTACTGAATAATGTGTGGTTTCTTCACTTTCTTTGTAATGGAATGGTATGTCCCCGTGGACGATATTTGCACTCCTGCCAGCAGAAGAAAAATCAATTTCCGACCATCGGGTATCAGCATAATCCTGTGATACCAGTTTTTGAATGGGAACTGGAACAAAATCCATATCTCCCAGAAAATAGGCTCTGTCTGCATATACATTCCGCTCCGCTTCTGCAATCACCTGAATATGATCTGATCCATGGTATTTCAATGCATCCATATCTATATTTTCAATCTGATTTAAAATTCCCGCAAGTGCAATTCCACCGGATGAGGGTGGCGGCATGGAATGAATTGTAAAACCGCGATAATCGAAAGAGACTGGTTCTCTGATTACAGAGCTGTAATTCAATAAATCATCAAATGTGATAAGACCACCTGTCCTGTCCATGCATTGCATAATATAAGTTGCGGTCAGTCCTTCGTAGAATTCTCTGTGACCATAATCTCTTATACGGGAGAGTGTTGCAGCAAGATCCGGCTGTGTGAATTTTTCACTGATACACAGGATTCCTTTTGAACCGGTAAAAATGGATTTAGTAACAGAATCCTGTGATAGATAATTTCTGTATTTTCGGAATGCAATGACACTTTTGTAATCCAGGGGATAGCCATCTTTAGCCAGTGAGATAGCGGGATCCAGAACGGATTTCCACGGTAATTGACCATATAATTCGTGGACTTTTCCAAATCCGTCAACTGATCCGGGCACACCGGCAGCCCAGGCAGTATTCCAGCTTTTTCCGGGAACCACATTTCCATCATCATCCAGAAACATATTTCTATGGGCTGCCATTGGGGCAGTCTCTCTGAAATCAATGGTAGTAACCGTACCATCTGCCAATCGAATCACCATAAATCCACCGCCGCCAATATTACCTGCACCGGGGTGGGTAACTGCTAATGCAAAACCCACTGCCACCGCAGCATCAATGGCGTTTCCCCCTGATTTGAGGATGTCAATCCCGGCTTGAGAAGCAAATTTGTTTGAGGATGTCACTGCACCATTATACCCGGATGCATCGGGAACACGTGCAAATACAAATGCTGCACAAATACAGTATAAAATAAGATGTCTAATAATTTGTAAGTCCGCCTTTGTTTCTTGAAATATGTGGTTTTGTCCCAGAAAAACGGACGGAAATTACATCAAAACGAAGGTTCTGTTCGAGTCCTTTTTCATCAAGAAATGACTGTGCAGCATTCATTATTCTGTCACGTTTCTTCACATCGATCTGATCCTTGGGATCTCCCCAGCCTTTCCCGTCTGCAAGGGTTTTTACTTCAGAAAAAACCAGTTCATCTCCTTCCTGATGAATAATGTCAATCTCCCCCACCTGATGGACACGATAATTCATTGCCAGTATTTCACACCCTTTCTTCACCAATCCCGTAGCCGCCAATTGTTCACCCAGTCTTCCCAGTTTCTGCGGTGTGTTAAAATATGAATATGCTGGCAGATGGGGTTTTACCGGCTGAAAAGATTTTCGATGGATGGCAGTTGCTTTGTTTTCACGGATTGCTTCCAGGTGGAATTTGGTCCCATAGCCCTTATGTCTGGCAAATCCGTATTCCGGATACACCTTATCGTAAGCAGTCATTATTGAATCCCGGGTCACTTTTGCAATTATGGATGCGGCGGCAATACATTGACTTTTATCATCTCCGTCCACGATGTATTCGGTGTTGTAATGGGAAATTTCTCCCCGAGGTCCGTCGATTAAAATTTTGTCAGGGACTGGTTTGAGCTTACCGATGGCGATTTTCATCGCCTTATATGTTGCTTGCAGAATATTTATACTATCAATTTCTTTTTCGTGAACGATCCCAATTCCAATACCTTCTGCATTTTTTTGAATTTCTTCAAACAGGGTTTCTCTTTTTTTGGCGGTCAATTTTTTGGAATCTTTAATCCCTTCCAATTCATATCCAACAGAAAACATTACAGCAGCAGCTACTACCGGTCCGGCGAGTGGACCTCTGCCGGCTTCATCTATTCCCGCGAGGCGATTAATTCCTTTATCAATATATTGTGTATCAAATTGAGCTAATGTCATCCCTGTAAATTTAGAGCAAGTGAGTACCACCTCCATATTGGAATAAAAGGAAATCTATGAAATTTAATTTTTCATTTTTCATTCTTCATTCTTAACTTTTACCCGTTGTTAGGGGTGCTGATTTCGGTATCAAAGTAAAGCTACCAGAGGGAATCAGCTGAGAACACACCCTTGAACCTGATCTAGATTATACTAGCGGAGGAAAACAAAATGAAAATCAATAAATCAATCTTCATTCTCATCTCATTTCTTTCAATTTCCGTATCAAATCCCATCACAGTCACCGGTAAGGTGGTTGACGAACAGAACCATCCCATTCCCGGTGTTAATGTGTATTCCGGAACAACGGGCACGGAAACCCTGTATGACGGCACCTTTCACCTGACAATGGAAGAAAATGCAGTTATTACACTGAGTCATATCGGTTACTATGATATAACCATTCCGGGAAGTCATTTACCCGAACTCATTCAATTGAAATCAGCAATTGTGAATGGAAACGAAATACTGGTTCGTGCGGAATTTGGAAATCAAAATTTGCAGGACACCCCTGCATCCATAACAGTGTTTGGAAATCGGGAATTAAACCAGAGAAGTGAAAATCATTTTCAGTCCCTGATTGACTTAATACCCAATCTGAATTATGCTTCCGGTACATCCAGACCTCGGTATTTCCAGATTCGCGGTATTGGTGAACGTAGTCAGTATACCGGTGAAGGGGCACCGAACTTTTCCGTGGGATTTATGGTGGACGGCATTGATTTCAGCGGGATCGGTATGACCGGAATGCTGTTTGATGCACAACAGGTTGAAGTGTTCAATGGACCACAGTCATCGATTTATGGACCAAATGCCATGGCAGGATTGATTAATATTACTTCTGCTGAACCAACTCCATTTTATACTGGC
>CAYFPO010000035.1:0-2952 GCA_964345035.1 uncultured bacterium | reverse complement strand
TATGACGCCTGGGCTGTGGATAACAATGAAAATCTTATTACCTATTCTGACGAACAAGGAATGGATTCTCAAAAATCTGTTGCAAGATCTTTGAAATTACAAAATACTGACTTATTTGGGGTAGATGCCTATTATCAATATACAACTTCAACTACTGAATTGGAGCACAGTTACGATGGCGATTGGGCAAACAATGACTTCTGGCTCGAAAATCCTTATAATTTTGATCCTGCAGTTACCTGGTGGGAATACAGTTTTTATGATAAAACCAATCGTAACCGGAAGCGGAAAACTCACGAAGTCAGAATTTCGTCCCGGAAAACTCCTCGACTTTCCTGGGTAACCGGGTATTATACTTCTACCACTATTGAAATAGATGAAGCGGATGGTTATTTGTTTGGAGGTGATGCAACATCATTAAAAAGTAAATTTGATTTGGAAAATGTTTCACTATACGGTCAAATAAAATTTAATGCAGCAGACAATTTGAATGTAATCCTCAATTTGAGATCTGAAAATGAAACCACTGTTTACAACAGCAACGGATTGAATTATGATTGGGCTTCCTACAGTTATATGGAAATACCCACGGTTGAAAAGGAAGTCCAACACTCATTC
Organism: uncultured bacterium; assembly: GCA_964345035.1. Classification (GTDB taxonomy): domain Bacteria; phylum Fidelibacterota; class Marinisomatia; order SCGC-AAA003-L08; genus CAYFPO01. The sequence continues at coordinate 2,334 of CAYFPO010000035.1, read as the reverse complement.
AATGGCGGAAAATTGGGTGTTGTATTTGACTTGAATCAGGAATTTAAACTATTCAGCAGTATATCTAAAGGGTATAAATCCGGCGGGATTAATCAAAATCCAAATTTGTCTGAAAACAGTCGGTTATATGATCCGGAGTTTAACACCAACCTGGAAGCTGGAATCAAATACACTTCCTCAGATGTAATTGCAAATTTCACTGTATTTACTATGAACCGGAATGATCAGCAGGTTCAGATTTCCAGTCAGCAGGAAGATGGAAATCCAAATAGTTTTTATTACTATACATCCAATGCTGCTTCCGGTACCAATAGCGGTGCGGAATTTGACGGGCAATTTAAACTGAATGAAAACCTGACTTTCAGGTCAACTCTTGGAATATTGAAAACTCATATAGATCAGTATGAATTCCGGGAAGATACCTCCACAGTAATCATTTTGGGTGACAGAGAACAGGCTATGGCGCCAAAGTATAACTTTTCTGTGGGGACACATTACACTCACAGTTCCGGATTCTTTGCTGACTTAGAGCTGACCGGCAAGGATACCTATTATTTTTCAGACAGTCACAATCAAAAATCCAAAGCTTATCAATTGGTGAATTTCAACACAGGTATTGAATACGGTAATTGGGTTGTTTCATTGTGGGGTAAAAATATCCTGGACACACGCTATGCAACCCGTGGATTCTACTTTGGAAATGAGCCCATCTGGAATGAAGAATTGCAAGACCACGAATATCCGGATAAACTGTATCTCAGTTATGGTGATCCGCTGCACTATGGATTGACTTTAAAATATCAATACTAAAGTGATTGAATGTCAATCTAACCAAAAGTTTACCTGAGTAAGTTGACTTCATTCATAACATTAGATCAATCCCTGGTTCTGCTGTATTTACTGGCAGTATTGGGGATTGGTTTTTTTCGGAAGTCTGGGAAGAATGAACAGAGTTATCTATTCGCCGGTCGAAAACTCACGGTCCCGGCATTTGTGGCAACACTGGTAGCCACATGGTACGGCGGCATATTGGAAGTTGGTCGGTTCACTTTTGAAAATGGAATTGTTACGTGGCTGATCTTCGGTTTCACCTATTATCTGGCTGCACTCATTTTCAGCAGAATTATTGCACCCGGAATCATTGAAAAAAATGTACGGACCATTCCGGAATTTCTGTTCAGCACTTATGGTAAATATCCTGCGCTGATTGGAATTCTAATCATATTATTTATTGCCTCCCCTGCTCCATATCTGAAAATGCTGGGGACACTGTTCCAACATTTGTGGGATATCCCGGAGTTGACTGCACTTATTCTCGGCACTGTACTCTCATTGATCTATGCGTTTCGGGGAGGTTTTGCATCCATTGTCCGAACAGATAAACTGCAGTTTGGACTTATGTTTGCGGGATTTGTGTTGATACTGAGTGCGGCAATTTCCAAATATGGCGGATTTGATTTTCTCATAGCCAATACACCTGAATTTGCATTTGCAATACCGGGAAACCTGAATTGGAAATATATCATTGTCTGGGCGTTCATTGCTATGGTCACATTCATTGATCCGGGTTTTTATCAACGGAGCTTTGCAGGCGATTCATTGAAAACCGTCCGGAGAGGCATTGCATGGTCTGTGCTCTGCTGGTGTATTTTTGATGGACTTACCGTATTTACTGGAATCTATGCATCAGCAATCCTCCCGGCAAATGTGAGTGGAAATCCCTATCTGGAACTGGCTGATGTGGTGCTTCCAGTATTGGGAAAGGGTTTATTTCTGGTCGCACTGTTGTCCATTATCATGTCCACCATTGACAGTTTTTCCTTCATCTCTGCATACACCATTGGGAAAGATCTATTCGGATTGGTGAAACTATCCAATAAAAGTTCATCTTCTGTCATTCAACGCACTCAAATTGGACTGATAATCACAGGAATTCTCTCAATCTTTCTGGCATACAGTTTCCCCTATGCAATAGATCTCTGGTACACCGCAGGGTCATTTGCTGTACCTGTCCTGCTCCTGCCTTTGGTTTTGGGACTGAATGACAATCCATTGAAAAAACCACTCCGGAATATGACAGCCAGCCTGGGGATCACAACACTCTGGTTTATTTTTGGATTACTGAATTTGGAATTTGGTTATCCGGTCTATCCATTTGGAATTGAACCAATGTACCCGGGATTGATTGTGTCGGTTATTTTATTTTTAGTTGAAAGAAAAGTATAACTTAATGCGAAGACGCTAAGATTTTTTAACGCAAGGACGCAAAGAAATTTTACATAGAAGCCCCGCCTGAAACACTATGGCGGGCAGGCCCGCCTTCGGTGGACAAGC
>CAYFPO010000034.1:0-17120 GCA_964345035.1 uncultured bacterium | reverse complement strand
TAATTATAGTAGTGGAATATACTTTATTTCATTAATAAGTAATAAAAACCAATTATTTGAAAAATTATTGTTATTAAAATAAGCAGGTATTTTAGGAGATAAAAATGGAACATTCATTTAATCAGGTATGTGATGAGATCCTGAATCAATTACACAGTGATGAACAACTGATCATTTCATTTGCAGGTGAGAATTCGGTTTTCATCCGTTTTAATAATGCCAAAATCCGGCAAATTGGGCATGTGGATGATGCATCTATTTCATTGAATTTGATGAAGAACGGAAAATCATGCAGAGGCGGATGTACTTTTCGTGGAGAGAAGCAAATTGATATTCCCAGAGTGCAGCAGGAGTTACACCGTTTGCGGGATGAAGTGGATGAACTGCCTATTGATCCATTCATAGTCCTCCCGGAAGATCATGGTTCCACACGGGAAGTAAATACGGGAAATATTCTGTCCGATGATGCAATTGTAAATGCAGTCCTGCCGGTGATACAGGGTGTGGATTTTACCGGAATCTGGGCATCCGGGCCCATGTTCCGGGGGAGTGCAAATTCAGCTGGGCAAAGACACTGGTTTTCCACAGAAACCTATTCATTGGATTATTCCCTCATCACTCCGGATGAAAAAATGGTGAAAGGAACTTATGCCGGCTCGGATTGGAATCAGGAAAAATTTGAATCCCATTTTGAAAGGAAAAAATCTCAACTTGAAGTGATGAAGCAACCTGCAAAATCCTTAACTCCAGGTAAATACCGAACATGTCTGGCACCGGCAGCTGTTGCAGATATTGTGGGAATGTTCTCCTGGGGTGGATTGGGGGAAGCTTCCATCCAACAGGGAGACAGTTCACTCTGTAAGATGCGGAGAGAGAATTTCAGTTTGTCTCCCATGTTGAATTTGTCGGAAGATTTCCGAAGCGGAATGGTTCCGCGATTTAACAGCAATGGCGAAATTTGTCCAGAATATCTCCAGTTGTTTAAAAATGGAAATCTTGAAAATACTCTGGTTAGTACCAGGACTGCCAAAGAATACAACTGTACTACAAACTTTGCTGAAGATGGTGAATATCTCAGAACACCGGTTATGAATACTGGAAAGTTAAAAGATGAAGATACATTAAAAGAAATCAGTACCGGTCTATACCTGTCAAACCTTCATTATTTGAATTGGAGCGACAGAATCGGTGGAAGGATTACCGGCATGACAAGATATGCCTGTTTCTGGGTAGAAGATGGAGAAATAAAGGCTCCAATTGAGAATATGCGGTTTGATGACAGCATTTACAATTTTCTGGGAGACCGTTTAGTTGCAGTTACTGAAAATTCTGAATATATCCCGGAAGTCCAAACCTATGAAGGAAGAAGCCCTGGTGGTACAACTGCTCCGGGTATTGTTATTGATGGATTTGAGTTAACTTTGTAATACTACATAGTTTGATATCCAACACGGATTCATAAATTTTTGAGTTCTATCTAAATCAGATACCGGAATATCAAACCAAATTACACGGTTATGTTCTGCATTATAATCTTTCGTACATTTTTCCTTTCATTAGATTTAACATTCTACCACATTCACTGCAAGCCCACCTAATGATGTTTCCTTATAGATGGACTGCATATCTTTTCCGGTCTGCCGCATAGTGGTGATGACTTGATCCAGAGATACCTTATGTTCCCCTTTTCCTCTCAATGCTATACGAGAGGCGTTTATTGCTTTCAATGCTCCCATTGCATTACGTTCAATACAGGGGATTTGAACCAACCCTCCAACGGGGTCACAAGTTAATCCCAGATTATGTTCCATTCCAATTTCAGCGGCATTTTCTACTTCGTTATTTGAGCCGCCCATTGCTGCGGTTAGCCCTGCAGCAGCCATGGAACAGGCAACTCCCACTTCACCCTGACATCCAGCCTCTGCTCCGGAAATACTCGCATTTTGTTTATACAACATTCCGATGGCACCTGCAGTCAACAGAAAATTACGGATGCCATTTTCATCTGATTCGGGAATAAATGTATCATAATATTTTAAAACTGCAGGTATTATTCCTGCTGCACCGTTTGTTGGTGCGGTTACTACTTTTCCGCTTGCAGCATTCTCCTCACAAACTGCCATGGCATATACATTGATCCAATCCATTGTATCAAGTGGATCAGTAGATTTTTCTTTCTGTAATGATTCGAATAATTCCGGTGCACGTCTTTTTACGTCTAATCCACCCGACAATGATCCTCTGGTCTGCAACCCTGAATAAATACATCCATCCATTACTTTCCATATCTCCGAAAGTTGGTTTTTGATTTCAGTTTCACTCCGAAAAACCTTTTCATTTTCCATTACAACTTCCGAGATCAGAATTTCCTGTGAATTGCAAATCTCCAATAATTCGTTACCGGATGAAAAAAAGTAGGGAACATCTACAGTTTCATTTTCTGATGATTCATTCATTTCAGCTTCAGTAACAACAAATCCGCCGCCAATGGAATAATACAATTGCTGTGTAATTATTTCTTCATTTTTTGATAATGCAGTAAATTCCAATGCATTTGGATGTGCAGGCTTTGTATCTGTAAAGTTATACCGAATATCCATTTCAGGGTCGAAAGGTATTTCCTTTTCCTGATTTAAAAACATCACATTTGAATTCTTGATAGTCCGGATGGTATTTTCAATTTTTTCCGGGTTAACTGTCTCCGGAACGAATCCAGATAAACCTAATAACACTGCCCGGTCAGTATGATGCCCTTTGCCGGTAAATGCCAATGAACCAAAAAATTCGATTTGAATTTTAATAGTTTTATCAAACTGTTGGTTATCAATTAATTTGGATAAAAATAATCCAGCAGCTTTCATGGGTCCAACAGTGTGTGAGCTTGATGGCCCAATCCCAATTTTAAACAGATCAAATACTGATGTATACATAGTTATTCATTACTAAAAACAATTTAAAATTAGATATGAATAGTATTTGAATAATAGGAAAATGCCTGTAATTTTAAATAAGAATCACCAGCCATATATGAAAAATACAAATAACAATCAGGGGCATTATGCCCGATTACGGAAGCGCTTTCTAGAAGGCGGACTGAAAGGTTTTCTGGATTATGAAGTGATAGAATTATTGTTAAAACTTGCTGATCACCGACGAGACCAGAAAACCGCTGCAAAAGTGCTCATCAAAAAATTCAATTCACTCAGAGGTGTTCTCGAAGCTTCCCCGAGATTACTCCAATCTGTCAAAGGAATCGGACCCGCGAATGTATTTGGGCTGAAATTAGTAAAAGCTGTTTCCGAGAGGTATTTAAGGGAGAGTGTGATCGGAGAAAACTTTGTTCAATCTTCAGAACAAGTAATAAAATATTTAAAATTAAATCTTTCAAACAGAAACCGTGAGGTCTTTATGGTGATTCTGCTGAACGGAAGAAATCAGATCTTGGATCTTGTAGAATTATTTGAAGGGACTTTAACCGTGAGTGCGGTTTATCCCCGCGAAGTTATTAAATTAATTCTTGAAAAAGATGCAGCTGCAGTTATATTTGTACACAATCACCCTTCCGGCAATCCAAATCCGTCAAAAGATGATATTGTAATAACAAAAAAATTGAGATCAGCATGTGAGACAATCGATGTATCTGTACACGATCACCTGATCATTGCAGGAGACAGCTTTACATCATTTTCGGATAGAGGGCTACTGTAATAAAAGAAAATCAGGCAATCCCGGTATTGCCGCTGACATCCATAATATCAATTCCGAACTGCAATGCAGCTTGCCGCCATTTCTGTTCATCAGGTAAATTAAAAATAATCTCTTGATTGGAAGGCATAACTAGCCAATCACCATTTTCTACTTCTCTATTTAGTTGACCTTCGCCCCAGCCGGCATAACCCAGAGAAAAACGAAACTGTTCCGGACCCTGTCCATTTGTTATATCTTCTATTACAGAGTTGTTTGAAGTAATGGACAAATTGTCAGAAATTTGGTGGGTTCCTTTGGTGTTATATGTTGACTGATGGAGGAAAAATCCATTGTTAATGTCTACAGGACCACCCAGATAAATTCCTGGATTAGGTGAAATCTTATTTAAACCTGTTTTTTCCAGGATTAATTCTGCTTTGTCATTTGGGAATGGTTTATTAATAATCAGACCCATTGCCCCTTTTTCATCATGTTCACAAATATATATGAGACTACGCCCAAAAATTTGGTCTGCCATATGCGGCATTGAGATTAAAAATTGATTTGTAAAATTCATAACTGCGAAAAATTTACAACAAAATTAACTTATGTCAAATAGAGAAATATCACTTAATTGGAAATTATTACCTGCGGTATTTATCGACAGACCGAATAGGTTTTTAGTAAGGGTAAATTTACAAAAGGAAATAGTGGAATGTCATTTGCCTGATCCCGGAAGGTTGGAGGAATTATTGCAACCCGGTGCAAAAGTATTGGTAAAAAGAGAAAATGGCCCGCAAAGAAAAACAAAATATTCCACTCAGATGGTATATTTGGGTGAACAATTAATTTCTGTTAATACACTTCTACCAAATTTTTGTGTTAACAAATTATTGAAAACCAATTCCATTAAACAATTTTCTGATTGGGAATTGATCCAACGGGAAAAGCTCTTTGGAAAAAGCAGGTTTGATTTTTTTCTCAAAAAAGGTGAAGCCAGATTAGTTCTTGAAGTAAAATCAGTCACTTTAGTAAAAAACCGTATTGCAATGTTTCCGGATGCGGTCACGTCCAGAGGCACAAAGCATCTTAAACATTTGACTGATTTAACTGGAAAGGGGTATAAGACTGCAGTTTTATTTGTAGTCCAAAGAGATGATGCTGATTTTTGTATGGCAAATACTGAATGTGACCCCAAATTTGCCGAAAATCTGAGAACTGCATGGGATTCAGGTGTAGCAGTTCATAGCATTAAATTTACGGTATTTCCGAATAAAATAATATTTTCAGGAAATTTACCTTTCAAATTTGACAAAATTGGTTAATATGCGTATATTCTACCTAAATTTTAGCCATTATCCGTTACATAACGTGGAAAAATGGAAAGAAATAATTGATGAGTATCACTTTACTAATAAATTAAATTGTAGTATGTTCATGATTGGCAATCGTTCTATGTATGGTGAAAATAAAGAATAATATTCAGGAGGATCAAATAAAAATCTATAAAACATTAATCGGTCTAATTTCATTGGCTGGATTACTTCTTACACAGGATCCACCAGCCAATTTTACCGCAGAAATGGTAGATCATCAGTCAATCCAATTGAATTGGGATGTACCTGTAAATGACTATGTAGTAACAACTTATATATCCGATATTGAGGATGATGGTGCAGGAAATTTAATCCTGTCTGTATTCATGCAGAACGACACACCGATATTTGGCTTCAATTTTACAATCTCATCTACAGTTGGAGATATTTCGATAAACAATGCCTTCGGTGGTATGGCTGATTCCGTGGGAATGTCAGTACTACCACTTGGATATAATACAGTCATGGGATCAGGAGATTATCCCATCGTTCCTGATGCCGAAGGAAATATACTGGTTTACCTCACAGGGACATATAATATTGACAATATTGGAACAATTGCAACCATAGGTCAGGATAGTGAATCCTTAGGATTTATTTCAGGTGATGGAGGATACATACTGCATCAATGGCACCCGGTTATATGGCAAATTGGAATCGGATCACTTTCCAACCCTGAATGTACCTGCGAAGATGACCAAACTTATTTTACCTGTCCCTTTGATTGTGATATCCCTGTTGTATATAATCTCTACAGGGACAACACATTAATTGTTGAGAACATGGTAACCACATCATTTTTAGATGAAGGATTAGAGCCTGAAACTATGTACTGTTATGCTGCAAATGCAGTAAATCCATTTTCTACTTCTGAACTAACTGAAGAAGCATGTGTAATGACTGACTGTATCACACAACCTTGGTTTGAGGATTTAGACCAGGATGGATTGGGAGATCCAGCAGTTTTCGTGATTTCCTGTGGATATGAAACTCCTGAAAATTTTGTAGGAAATAATTTAGATGAATGGCCTGATTGTCCGAATGTTGAAGGATTGAGTCCCTTTGACTGCAATGGTGATTGTTTTAACGGAGTAGATTTTAATGGTGAACAAATGTCTGAAGATCAATATTTATCAGAATTGGATAATTACTGCATGTTTAATATGGGAGATGCAGGTTGTTCGTATGTTGACGATTGTGGTGCATGTTGTGATGGATTGAGCGGTACAGAATGTTCCTACTGGTTAAATGAAGATGATTTTGGCGGTGCCTATGACTGCAATGGAATTTGTGATGGTAGTGCATATATTGATGAATGTGAGCAATGCTGTTCAGGTTCTACCGGTGTTGAATGTTCATTTTATGATGATCAATTTACTTATGGGGGCGCTTATGATTGTAACAACGATTGTTTTGGAGATGCAGAACCCGATGATTGTGGTATTTGTAATGGAGATGGTTCTACCTGTGTTCCGCCAACAACTCCGGAAAATGTGACAGCAGAAACCATTGATGAATCACAGATAAATATCAGTTGGGATCAATCTGAATTACCGGAAACCAATTATGCAACTCAGGATATTCTGGCATTTGTCAGTGAAATAGAGACCATTGAAGATTCAGTGTTAATTGAAATATCCATGATAAATGCAGTACCCATTGCAGGATTCAGTATAACACTGGTTTCATCATTAAATGCATTGGTATTTGATGAGGGTTATGGGTTCGGAGGATTAGCAGAAGATGCAGACATGCAGGTAACGATCAATAATGAAGGACATATTTTAGCAGCCATAAATCCTACCGACCAAGATATTCCGGTTGGAGAAGGCATATTAACCAAATTCTGGGCAGGATTTGATATTACTCAGAGCAGTTTTTTAGATACATTAAATCACGATACACTAAATACTGCATTTTCAGCTCCTAATGAATCTGTTATACCTCATAGCTGGATGGAAACAATCTGGGAAGTTGGTAATGGAGTAGAAAATATTGGATTCTGTGGAGATGGAATATGTTCCACAGATGAAGCCTATTTATCAGATTCAGAAGGAGTAGAAACCTGTCCCGGAGATTGTCCTCCACCTATAACATATACTGTACAGCGGTTTATACCGCCCGGTGGCGGAATAGAAACAATTTTAAATGAATACGAGGAGACAATCTACACAGATACAGGTTTAGAACCGGAAGTGGAATATTGTTATCAGGTTAGTGCTACTGCACAGTATATTGAAGAACCAAAGGAATCGGATTTTTCTGATCTGTCTTGCACAACTACCACTTGTATAGAATATACTTGGTATGAAGATAATGATAATGATGGGTTGGGTGATCCTGATGAAAGTATGGTGACCTGTGATCCTGAACCACCTCCCGGATATGTGGGGAATGATGATGATCTGTATCCATATTGTTTTGAAAATTATTATGATTGTATGAATGTATGCGGCGGTAGTTTTGAGAATGATATTTATGGAGACTGCTGTGATCAATCTGATATTGATCTCTGTGGAATATGCTTTGGAGATGATCAATCCTGTGAAGGAATTGAACCACCTGTATTAACCGCTATTGGAAGTGATAATTCAATAACACTGTCATGGACATCTGTAAGTACAGATATTGATCCCGGACGTATGCCTCTGCTTTCAGCAACAGTGAGTGATGTACAGGATAATGGTGAAGGCAACATGGTTTTTGAACTGAGTATTGATAATTCAGGGAATGATATTGCAGGATTCAGCATTTCTTTTGATACCGGTGGATTGTATGTTTTAGATAGTATTGCACCTTTGGGTGGGCTGATTCAGGAAACAAATTTTTCGATTTATGTTACCAGTGATAATATCTTCACAGATTTAGATGAAGGAGATGGGCTAATAACAGAATCTGGTGTGTTGTTATATGTAGCAGGTCATTATGATTTAGAAGATATCAATACTCCCATATTAATTGATGAGGGGTTCCCCCCAACTGTGTTTGTAGATGGTTTTGATAATGTAATATCTGATGACTGGGTACCAACTACCTGGCTTCTTGGTACTGGTTTAATCGAAGGAGGATACTGTGGTGATGGATTCTGTGAAGAAGGAGAAAACTATGAGAATTGCCCACAGGATTGTGGAGGTGATATTACCTATACGATATTCCGTGTAGAAGATATGATTATTTCTGGATGGGAGGACACATCTTATGTTGATTCAGAAGGACTTATACCAGATTCTGTATATTGCTACACTGTCACGGCAACAAATCAGATTGTAACATCCCTACCTTCCAATGAAGCATGTGCATCTATTGATTGTGAACTTGTGACATTTTATTCAGATATTGATGGTGATGGACTAGGTGATCCGGATGACAGTATGGATGCTTGTGAACAGCCACCGGGATTTGTAGAAAATGATGATGATCCATATCCAGAATGTTATTACAATTATTATGATTGTGCCGGTAGCTGTGGTGGAAATTATGTTGAGGATACCAATGGCGATTGTTGCGATCCCGATGATTTGGATACATGTGGAATCTGTTTTGGTGATAATGCCTGTGAAGGGTATTGTGGTGATGGATATTGTGGAGAAGGTGAAGACCATGAAAATTGTCCGGATGACTGCGAAGGTGATCCGGAGCCTGGTGGTCCAATGAATCTGATCGTAACAGGCGGTGATCATCAAATCTTTTTGGACTGGACAGAACCGGATAGTTTGAATTTAAGACCAGACGAAACATTGCAGGTGATTGTAAATGAAATCAATGATGATGGCTTCGGTAATGTGACACTACAGGTATATATGACAAATCCTGAACCGATCACTGCATTTAACTTTACTTTGGAACCGGAAGATATTCTTACAATAGAGGATATATATGGCGGATCTTCTGAAGAAGCCGATATGAATGTAAACTGGCTGACACCATCCACCGTAATAGTAATGGAGTCGGATGAAGATGATGATATACCACCCGGGTCTGAAGTTTTATTAATCATTGAAGCATCCTATGATCCTGGATTAATCGGGCAGGATGTTATGATATCAGATTCTGATTCACCTTTCAATGGTTTCCTTAATGATAGTTTTGAAATTGTAAATTATGATTGGATACCTGTAAACTGGAGCATTGGAACCGGTTTGGTTAATCTGCCATCATATTGCGGTGATGATGAATGTAATGAAGATGAGGATGAAGATTCATGCCCATACGATTGTAACGTGTTATCCTACATTGTGTATGCAGATGGAATTGTAATTGCAATGAATATACTGGAAACAAGTTTTATTCATACTGGTTTGGGAGCAGGGGAGACCCATTGCTACATAGTAGGAGCTATCATTGATGGTGTAGTCATTCAGGAATCCAATGAAGCGTGCACCACAACGAATGTAAATGAAACACCCGTAATCAATTCAATTTCAGACCAGCCGGGTGATGACGGAGGTTGGGTAATGCTTAATATAGAGCCGGTATATTTAGACACCGAACCCAATGGAATTTTCTATGAAATATTCAGAGAATTTCAGGGCAACGGCTGGATCAGTGTGGGAACATTCGGAGCATACGGTTGGGATGAATATTTTGCAGTGGCGCCAACCATTGCAGATTCGACCGCAGAATCTCTGAATCTCCATGCATTCAAGGTAACCTATCAGGGAATTGAATCAGATATATTTTATGGATATTCTGTAAATAATAATCCTCCAGATGCACCTACCGGATTAACCCTTGAAAATGACGGAGGTGAAATCATCCTGGAATGGAATGCAAATACAGAAACGGATTTTCAGAATTACTTTATATATTCACGAATTTTTGGATTGGAATGGGACGAAGATGTTGACAGCACTACAGCCTCAATCTATGTGTATGAGTTCCCGGAAGAGACTATGGAATATGCAGTCACTGCGGTTGATTCTACAGGGAACGAAAGCGGAATGTCGAATATTGTAACCAGTAGCGGAGGACTATCCGGTGATGTGAATCAAGACGGCACAGTGGATGTCTTGGATATCATTCGGGTTGTATATTTTATACTGGAATTGGAAACTCCAACCAGTTATGAATTCTGGGCAGGTGATATAAATGGTGATGAATCTCTCGATATACTGGATGTTGTTGCTATAGTAAATATTATTCTGGGAGATTTATTGATTCGAGGTGAAACAATAAGTAATGCCAAAATATTTGTTGCAGATGAAACTATTTCCATCACCGCAGATGGTAAGATCGCAGGAGCCCAAATTGAATATACTGGTGATGTGAATTCCCTGGATGCCGATTTGCCGAACGGCTGGAATATATATTATAATGAAAGTATTATATTAATTTTTACTATTGACTCTAACATTCCATTAGATAATATTACTTTGAATTATACTGGTGAATTGGAAATTAACTCGAATATAATAACCAGTCATGATATAAAACCCATCTCAGCCGAAATAATTTCTGTACCCAATGAATTTATTTTATACCCTAATTTTCCCAACCCCTTTAATCCCGTTACTAAACTGCATTATGCATTACCATTTGAGTCAATCGTTCGGATTTCAGTTTTTGATATTCAAGGCAGGGAAGTATCCGAATTGGTGAATGAAAGTCAACACCCCGGTGACCATTTTGTTCAGTGGAATGGAGAACAATTAAACAGCGGAGTGTATTTTGTTCGGTTGCGTATAGGACAAATAATTCACACCCAAAAAGTGTTACTTTTAAAATAACTACTTCATTAACCAGATTGGGATCAAATCCCAAATTCAATAATTATAACTTCAAAACTTCTTATTTGGCAGTCTATTCTTCTCTATTTTACACTTTGAATCGCTGAACATATCTACCGAAATTTGTAGTGTTGTATGTACAAATTTAATCAATTAAGTTTAATATTCTATGGAATACACACAATTATTCTGATTGTAATCCTTGGGTGTGCAGCCCAAGGTCCGGCAGGTGGTGGACCTGTGGATGCTGATGGACCTCAACCCATTAAAATCACACCGAAAAATAATTCAGTAAATATTTCAGTTGACACTTATTTCATTGTGGAATTTAATGAGTTAATTGATCCCCTTTCTGTTCCATCTTCGGTCAGCCTTATACCAGAAATTGCAACTAAAATAAAGGTTAGAAAAAACAAAATTATCATCACACCAAAACAGCCATTGCCCCCATTTTCAGTTATCCGTCTGGATATTTCCAGAAGAGTCCGTGATTACAGAAGTAATGAACTGGATGCGCCAATCAATCTTGTTTATTCCACTGGAAAAATGATTCCCACTCAATCAATTTCAGGTCAACTAATTAATTCTAACCCGGAGATGTTTAATACACTTGGGTTATTCCATTTTCCGGTTGTTGATACTGCATCTCCGATTTTCATATCAGAAGCAGATAAATTCGGTATTTTTACATTCAATAATATTTCATCAGGAAAGTTTACGATAGCTGCAGTAGAGGGAGGTATTACTGATTTTCACACACAGATCAGAAAACTTCGGTATGGGATGCTTTCGGATGAATTTCTTCAGGTTGGGGAAAATGATACACTGAAGGATATTTATATCGTAATGAGTGATCCCATCCAACAGCTGGAGATAAAAACCATTGAATTTCAAAATTCTCTATTTGGTGAATTAACTTATTCTGATGGAACAACAGAACCGATAATTATTCCCCGGCAATCCAATTCTTTAACTGAAAACATTCCTTATTCACCTGGCGATACAGTGGCAATCTCATTGGAAAAATCCAATCGTCTTGAAAATTATTTCACACCGGAATATAAGTTCATCTTACCGGATATTCTCGATACTGTCCCACCGGAAATTGTTTCAACCGAATTTACATTGAATGGTTATCAGATAACATTTTCTGAACCAGTTCAGTTCGGTAAAGAAACAAAAGAAGATCCAACGGGTAATGAACAAAATATTAAAATTATAGGATTTACCGATTTAGATTCATTGAGTCTGAATTATACAATTCCAGATCCATTGAATATTACTGTGACATACATTTCTGACACAGTTACTAAAATAAAAATACCAGGCTATAAAATTCAGGATATTTTCGGGAACATGATGAAAGATTCAGTTGTAACTATTTCACTTAACAGAGAAAGTGAATTTGATCATACAGGAGGTAATATCAGAGGTGAAATCCATGATAATTTGGTATCGACAATTATGATCGAAGCAGTGAATATTGAATCTGATGAAAAATTTTATGTTCGGGCAGAAAATGATGTTTATGAATTTATTAATCTACCACAGGGTGAATATGAGATTAGGGGATTTGAAATTTTGAATGATTTGGATGAAAGGATATATTTTTCCGGTATTTGGTCACCATATCGCAGAGCTGCAAAATTTGGAATACATCCTGATCCTGTTGAAGTCAGAGCAAGGTGGGTAATCGAGGGAATTAATATAGAAATTGAGTAAATTACAGGTATATTCAAGGCAATAATTTGTATCATATTATATTAGCAGGAGGATCAGGAACAAGATTCTGGCCTCAAAGCAGGCAGGAATTTCCCAAACAGTTGTTAAAAATTGTAGATAATACATCCATGATAAGACTTACAACGGAAAGATTATTTGCAATCTCGTCCCCGGAAAAAATTTTGGTGGTTGCATCTAAAAGATTATGCAAAATGATCCATAAAGAAGTACCTGAAATACCAAAAACCAACTATATTACCGAACCCGTCGGGAAGAACACAGCACCTGCCATCGGGCTTGCTGCAATTCATGTGTATAAACGGGATCCGGATGCAGTCATGGGTATATATCCGGCTGACCATTTGATTACCGGAATATCAAAATTTAAAAAGGCGGTAATGTCAGCAAGTAAGATTGTAAAAAGTAAATCGGCATTGGTCACCATGGGTATTGTTCCCAATCGCCCTGCCACCGGATATGGTTATATTCAATATGATCGGAATAATAAAAAAAATGGACATATGGATTTTAAAGTAAAGACATTCGCAGAAAAACCACCTGTTGAAACAGCAGAAAAGTTCCTTAATTCCGGCGATTTTCTATGGAACTCTGGTATTTTTATCTGGAAAGCGGAAATAATACTGTTCGAGATGAAAACATTTATGCCGGAACTCCACGAATCACTGAATTCAATTTACGATGCTTTAGATACTACACAATATGAAGCAGTTTTGGATCGGGAATGGGAAATCATTGAACCGGAAAGTATTGATTATGGTATTCTGGAGAAAGCAAAAAATGTATATACCATCCCAGCAGAATTTAAATGGAGTGATATGGGCTCTTGGAAATCTTTATATGAATTTTTGAAAAAGGATAAAAATAAAAACGTGCTGAAGGGAGAAACGATTACCATTGATTCTTCCAATTCACTAGTAATTAGTCCCAATAGAATGACAGCACTTATTGGAGTGGATAATCTTGTAGTGGTGAATATGGGTGATGCCACCCTTGTTATGACAATGGAAAAAGCTCAAAAGGTGAAGGAAATAGTTGCAATTTTAAATGAAATGAATCAGGAGGAATACATTTGAAACCTACGATGATCTATCAGGAATTTGAAGCATTGGCGGAGCAAATGGGAGTCCGGCTGATCTCAGACAAGGGTAATTTTTCCGGAGGATATTGCCTGTTAGAGGATGAGAAAGTAATTGTTCTCAATAAGAATAAACCACTGGAACATAGACTAAAACAACTTGCAATTGCGTTTTCCACATTGGATACTACTCAAATATTTATAAAACCAAAATTGCGGGAAATAATGTCCGGATATGAATTATGAATCCAATTCCTTATACTTGTCTAACATACGCTAAAATTCCTAAACTTGATGCCCTAATTCAGCGGAAAATATATAAATGAAATCAATATTTTATAGGAACAAATTGGGCAGGACAATCTGCCCCAACTCAATACAGGGATTGGGGAAAAACGTATATAATATAGATATTCCGGCGGTTTATCCGTTGGAATTTTATTTTTAGGGGGATATTTATGAAAGAATACAAAACACAGAATATAATCAATTTTACTTTAGTGGGTCATGCTGCAACTGGTAAAACGATATTGTCAGAGGCAATGCTGTTTAATGCCGGGGCAATAAACAGAATGGGAAGTATTGAAAATGGGAATACGGTTTCAGATTATCAGGAGCATGAAAAACATGGACAACATTCCGTATCTCTTTCTTTGATGAATATTGAGTGGAAGGATAAAAAGCTTAATATACTGGATGCTCCCGGATATCTGGATTTTCAGGGTGAAGCTAAATGTGCATTGAAAGTATCTGATTTTGCAGGTGTTATGGTTAGTGGTGTAAACGGAATTGAAGTTGGTACGGAACTTGTGTGGGAAATTGCTGATGAATACAGTTTACCAAAAGCAATCATTGTGAACATGATGGACAGAGATAATGCTAATTTTGAAAATGTGTTAAGTATGGCACAGGAAAGATATGGCAAGAAAATATTTCCATTTATGATCCCTGTAAATCATGGTGAGAATTTTAATCAGATAGGTGATGTATTACGGAAAGAAATTTTCACCTACCAGACTGATGGATCCGGGAAGTCAACTGAAGCTCCTGCAGATGGAGATATGGGGAGTAGACTTGAATCTCTGCACAGTGAATTAATAGAACTGATTGCAGAATCTGATGATTCTCTTTTAGAATTATTTTTTGATCAGGGTGAATTATCGGAAGATCAAATGCGCAGTGGATTGCACAAAGCTCTGTTGTGTGGTGGATTGCTGCCTGTATTCTGCATTTCCGCTAAAAATAATATCGGTGTGAGAAGAATGATGGACATACTTTCCAAATATGCTCCCTGTGCCAGTGATTTTCCAGATATTAAAGGATCAAAGCCAGGAAGTGACGAAGGAATTACAACCGGCTGCACAACAAATGATCCCACCACTGCAATGGTATTCAAAACGGTAAATGAAGCACATATTGGTGAATTTTCATTTTTCAGAGTATTTGGTGGAAGTATTAAAAATGGAGATACACTAGTGAACACCACACGGAATGATAAAGAAAGTTTCCGTCAGGTCTTTTCCATGGTAGGTAAAACCAGAAAAGATACAAGTGAGGTAATTGCAGGAGATATTGGTGCTGCAGTAAAACTGAAAAACACCCATACAGGGGATACTCTCGCTGCCGCAGGTCATAATTTTGTTATTAAACCAATAGAATATCCAAAACCAAGTATGCGGGTTGCTGTAGCTCCTCATTCAAGAGGTGAGGAAGAAAAAATGTCTGAAGGTTTGTCTGTTATGCATGAGGAAGATCCTACTTTCCAGTACGAATTTGATTCGGAACTGAAACAAACCATCATATCCGGTCAAGGTGAGCTACATCTGGATACCATGATCAGTAAAATCAAGGCAAGATACAATGTTGAATTGATGAAAGAATCCCCCAAGGTGCCGTACAGAGAAACCATTACGACCAATTCTGATTCAAAATACCGCCATAAAAAACAATCCGGTGGTTCAGGTCAATTTGCAGAAGTCTGGATGAAAATTGAACCAATAAATAGAGGAGAGGGCATAGAGTTTAAACAATCCCTTACTGGTCAAAATGTGGACAGAGGATTTGTATCTTCTGTTGAAAAAGGAGTCAACAGTGCATGCAATGAGGGTGTAATATCCGGATGTAGAGTGGTGGATTTGATGGTAGATTTTTATGATGGTAAAATGCATCCTGTGGATTCTAACGATATGGCATTTCAGATTGCAGGAAAAAAAGCGTTTCAGGAAGCATTTAACAGTGCGAAACCCAAATTACTAGAACCAATATATACCATTAAGGTCAAAGTGCCGGATGATGTTATGGGTGATGTTATGGGCGATATTTCTTCCCGGAGAGGAAGAGTTCAGGGTATGGACTCCGATGGTCACTTTCAGGTAATCAATGCAGAAGTTCCACTTGCAATGATCCATGATTATTCCACGTCATTAAGAGCGATGACAAGCGGCAGGGGAATTTTCACCCAGGAATTTTCACATTATGAGGATATGCCTCCGAATGAAGCCCAAAAGGTCATTTCAGCATATCAAGATAGCCGACATCAGGGAGATTAATGGATCATCTATGGGCACCTTGGCGATTAGAGTACGTCCAGCGGTCTGAGAAAAAAGATGGCAGTTGCATTTTTTGTATCGAATCAGACACTAAAAATGATTTGGAAAACCTCATAATAAAACGAGGTGAAACTGCATTCGTCATGGTTAATAAATATCCCTATAATAACGGGCACGTCATGGTTAGCCCCTATGATCACACATCTGAATTAATTGCATTGAACAGAAAAGTGCAGGTTGAAATGATGGAACTGGTAACACAGTCTATGGAATGTCTAAAAAATACAATTTCTCCCGATGGATTTAATTTTGGAGCAAATTTCGGCGAAATAGCAGGTGCAGGGATTAAAGATCATTTACATTATCACATAGTTCCCAGATGGAAGGGAGATACCAATTTTATGCCGGTAACTGGAAACACAAAAGTCCAGGTTGCCGGGTTGGTTGATATGTGTGAACTATTAACAAAAGAAATTAATAATTATTAATTTCTTATTCGAAGCCAGTAGAAATAGGAATTAAATTTTCCGGCTAAAATTTAAAATAATTTTCCGGTATAGCTCAGTTGGTTAGAGCAGCGGACTGTTAATCCGCGTGTCCGTGGTTCGAGTCCACGTACCGGAGCTCCTCGGCAAAACCCCATTTTTCACCGTAAAATTGGGGTTTTTTTCATGTTAGACAGGAGTCCGGCGGTTGCCGGATTAATCCGCGTGTCCGTGGTTCCCTGTCAGCCCTCCCACTGGTCGGGGGCAGGCTGGGAGTCCACGTACCGGAGCTCCTCGGCAAAACCCCATTTTTCACCGTAAAATTGGGGTTTTTTTCATGTTAGACAGGAGTCCGGCGGTTGCCGGATTAATCCGCGTGTCCGTGGTTCCCTGTCAGCCCTCCCACTGGTCGGGGGCAGGCTGGGAGTCCACGTACCGGAGCTCCTCAACAATCCCCCGAAACTGATCCATAGCTGATT
>CAYFPO010000033.1:0-18625 GCA_964345035.1 uncultured bacterium | reverse complement strand
CCCTGAGTTTTGGAGCAGTGGATGAAAGTGCAGGAACTATGGAAATTTTAATTGAAAATACTGAAGATGTCTATGGATTTCAATTTGATGTAACAGGTGTTGCAATTACAGAAGCCACAGCAGGTGATGTAGTCCCCGGTGACTGGATGGTAACGGCGAATGAAAGTACAGTGCTTGGATTTTCTTTAATGGGAACTTCCTTTCCGGCAGGTTCAGGTGTATTGGTGAATTTGACTTATGATGCAGCAGGCGGTGACGTATGTATTGAAGGTGGTGTTGTATCAGGTGAAGGCGGTGTAGGTTTGACGGTTGGTTATGGCGATTGCCTTGGCGGTTCTGATTTTGTGGCCGGCTGTAATGATATGGATGCCGATAATTATGATCCGGATGCAGATGGTTGTAATGAAGATGATCCGGAAGATTATAGCTGCTGTGAATACAGCGGTGGTGATGATCAAGTAACTTTAAGTTTCGGAAATGTAGATGAAGATGCCGGAACCATGGAAATTTTAATTGACAATACTGAAGATGTCTATGGATTTCAATTTGAAGTAACAGGTGTTGCCATGGATGTTGAGGCTTTTGAAGCAGGTAGTGTAGTCCCGGGTGACTGGATGATATCTGGTTCTGAGAGTACAGTTTTAGGATTTTCATTGATGGCTACATTCATACCTGCAGGTTCAGGTGATTTAGTACATATTACATTTGAAGCAACTGGCGGTGATATCTGTATTACAAATGGAGTAGTTTCAGGAGAAGGTGGTGAAGGTTTGACAGTTGGTTATGGAGACTGTCTGGAACCACCACCGGAACCTGCTGACCTTGACCTCAGCTTCAGTGGGTATGATGCTGGTGTGCTTGAAATATTCATGACAAATTCAGTTGATGTTGCAGGTTTCCAATTAGAAATTGTATCCAATGATTTAGATGATGTTGAGATAGTTTCAGTTTCGGGCGGAACATCAGAAACGTATTTTGATATGGTATCATTTTCAAATCCTGATGATCTGAACGGTGGTAGGATTTTAGGATTTTCAGTAAGTGGTTCTACCATCCCCCCGGGAAGTGATGTATTAATGAATGTAGAGATTTCCTTTACCGGTGAAACCGGTACTGTGGAATTTGACGGGGTTCAATTCTCAGATAGTGATGCAAATCCGCTAACAGTAAATATCGGCGGACCAATAGCTGTAGAAGGTGCACCATCATTTACAGAAGGCTGTAATGATCCGGAAGCAACCAATTACGATGAAGGTGCAGACGGCTGTAATGAAGATGATCCGGAAGATTATAGCTGCTGTGAATACCCGGTAGAGGCACATTTTGAAGTTGGATTGGATGAAACCGGTGAATTCCAATTAGTGATTTTTGAAGATTCAATAACACTGTTAGAACCCGGAGACGAAATTGGTGTTTTCGATGCCAGTGGTGTTGTTGAATCCTGCTATCCGGATTCAGGCTGCACAGAACCGAACATTGGTGAAGTGTTAGTTGGTGCAGGTACCTGGACTGGCGAACAGTTAGAAATCTCAGCTATTATGTCAGTGGATCTGTCTGATTTTGATGGTCCGGTTCTGAATGGTGCAGTGGATGGCAACCCGGTTGTGGTCAAAGTCTGGGATGCTTCTGAAGAAATGGAACATATCGTTCAGGAAGTAACATGGACATCTGGTTCGGGGCATTTTGGCGACCTCATACTGGCTGCAGGTGAACTTGAGTTACAACCGCCACATTTTGAAGTTGATTTAGATGAAACCGGTGAATTTCAGTTGGTGATATTTGAAAATTCAATTACTTCACTTGAAGCGGGTGATGAGATAGGAGTGTTTGATGCAAATGGTGTAGTTGAATCCTGTTATCCGGATGACGGCTGCACAGAACCGAACATTGGTGAAGTATTAGTTGGTGCCGGTGCATGGACAGGTGAGCAATTGGAAATTTCAGCAATTATGTCTGTGGATCTGTCTGATTTTGACGGACCCATATTAAATGGTGCAGTTGACGGGAATCCGGTAGTGGTCAAAGTCTGGAAAGCCGGTGAAGAAATGGAATATAATACCACAGCAACCTGGTCAGCGGGCAGCGGTATATTTGGTGATCTCATTTTGGCAGCAGAAGAGCTGGATCTGGTTGTTGCTGCTGAACCTACAGTGGCGATCAATGAGTTCTTTTTCCGCGCTGCAGTTGGAACTTCCGTTCCTGATTATGTGGAATTAGCGAATTACGGAGAAGAGGATGTTGACTTAACAGGCTGGACATTGAATGGTGAAACACTGAGCGGAACTATTGCTGCAGGCGGATACCTGATGATTGCCGGTGAGGATCCATTCTTTAATGCAGATGCAGATGAGCTTTATGCCGGTGAAAATATCCCCAACAGTATTATGGCTGATGTGAGTCTCAGTACCAGTTCAGATGAGATTGTTCTGAATGATGCAAATGGTGATGAAGTGGATTATGTGGCTTATGATGATGACGAAGGCTGGCTGGTTGGTAATGACTTTAGAGGTCATGCCCTTGAACTGCTGAACTCAACTTTTGATAATAATGATCCTGCAAATTGGGTGAGTGCAGATGAAGAATGTACAAGTGAATATCTGTATGGTGAAGATGGTGCAGATGAGGATGTTACAAACTTTGGTTCACCAACATTTGAAAACTGCTATATATTGGATATTGATGAATTCACAATCCCTGTAGATTACAGTTTGTCAGCTGCATATCCAAACCCATTCAATCCATCAACCACGGTGAGTTATGCATTACCGGTTACCGGTGATCTGCATATATCTGTGTTTGATATGTTAGGCCGTGAGATTGAAGTTTTATCTGACGGCATTCAGCAGGCAGGCTTCCATTCTGTGGTTTGGAGTGCTGAAGGATTTCCCAGTGGATTGTATATCATTGTATTGCAATCTGAAGGATTTCATGCAACACAGAAAGTAACTCTGATAAAATAATCAGAAATTGTAAATTAATAATTAAAAGCCCCGGTCAATTGTCCGGGGCTTTTTTTGTAAAAAAATGTTACTGGTTTTTCTGCAAGAGACCAAAATAGGTAAATTGTAATTAGTAAATTCGTTAAGGAGTTTCAATTTATGAGCGTATATAAATTAATTTTAATATCAATGATAATTGGCTCGTTTTCAGATGCCAGAATAATTGATGTTCAATTTGATTCTGAAGAAGAATGGTTATTTGGGCAATCCTGGGGAGGTTCTGCATTCGGAAGCAGTATTGAGATCGGTTCAGCATTTGTCGGAGAAAGTGAAATTTTTGATTTTGAAGTCGTGGACATTGATATGTATTTATCCCAGAACCCCGACAGTAATACCGTTGCGTGGGTATATTCTGCAGTGGATACAGGAGTGGTAATCGGCTTGGGTAGTTTCCCTGGATCCGTGTATGATGTATCTAACCCGGATGTTCCCAGAAGATTGAATGTGGTATTTTTTGAGGAAGATGGAGGCGATCTTATCTGGAATCCTGATGATATGTGGAATGGAAATTATGAGTATCTGTTAGTGATGATGTCTGATTATGATCTAACAGGAGATATCTATTTGGATCAGCCAGCATTTGATCTGGATGTTCAGTATTTCTGTTGGCTGAAACGAAAACCCGGGCATGAATGGTTTGAAACAGAACCTGCAACCCTGACATTCCGTAATTTCTGGGAATTGAGTGTATTCACCATGGAAATTGGAAACGGTGAATTTACATTGTTTTGGGAATTTGAGTATCCACCAATTGAAACTGATGAAATTGACCATTATAATTTACTGAGAGGAACTGCTCAGAATACATTATTTGAAATTTCACAGATTCCTGTTGGAGTGGGTATGTATCTGGATGCGGGGCTTGAAATCGGGGAAAATTACTATTATCGTCTGAATGGTATCAATTCTGAAGGTGAGATTGTTCTGGAGAGTTCTATAATTTCAGCCCAGGCATCAATCCAGGAACTGAATACAGAATTGTTAGAAAACTGGGATTCTGGGCACGAGAATGTATTTCTGGAATATGGAGTCTCCACTTACAACGATATCTGGGGATATACAGATGAATTGGGAAATGAGTATGCACTCATAGGGACCTGGGATGGTACGCATATTATTAATATTTCTTCAAATCCTGCAGTGGAAACTGCATTTGTTCCTGGAAGTTATTCCACCCACAGAGATATCAAAACTTACAGTAATTATATGTATGTTGGTACTGAAGCTAATTTTCCTGACCCAATATATTTTGAGGATGGCTCATATTATATTGAACCTCAAGGAGTGCAGGTTGTGGATTTATCCGATCCTGCAAATCCCATTGTCGTAACTGAATGGGATGGTGTGGTTCAGTCGCATAATATCATGGAAGCCGATGGATTTTTATATGTTATAGGATCAACTCAATATTATTCTAATGATGGAATGGAAGAATCCTGGGGGCTTGATGATTTGATCATACTGGATCTGTCTGATCCGGAAAATCCTGAGAAAGTCGGGGGCTGGTCGGACGAATATTTTCACGATGTTTGCGTCTCAGGGGATATCTTGTATGGATGCGGCATATATTCCGGGACTATGTGGGCAATGGATATTTCAGATAAGACCAATCCGCAGGTTATTTCAACCTGGAACGGTGTCCCCTCTGCACATGCCTGTTGGGTGTCAGATGATGGCAACACGGTTTTCACAGCATCTGAAACAGTGGGGGGTCATATCATTTCCTGGGATGTTACTGATTTGAATAATGTGACAATGCTTGGCGAGTGGCTTCCGTCCGGTGGAGAAGCATATTCAGCACATAATATTTTTATCAGAGGTGATCACCTGTATATCAGTTATTATGTGTATGGACTGCAAATACTTAATGTGGAAAATCCGGTTGAATTGACCCTGAGTGGAGTTTACGATACATTTAGGCAGAGTCCAACTAGTATATTCGACGGAGCGTGGGGAGTATTTCCCTATTTTGATTCGGGAAAAATTGTGGTTTCTGACAGGCAAACCGGATTATATGTGGTAGATTTTCAAGAGGAGGAATTATCCGTTGACAATGATTATGTTCAATCTCATTTGAATTTATACAATAATTATCCCAATCCATTTAATGGTACAACATTGATTGAATACCAACTGGACAAGCCTGAGAATGTCCAAATTTCCATTTATGATATACAGGGTCGGTTCGTCAGGTCTTTGGTTAATTCATCAGGTAAAGCTGGCAGGCATTCAGTGTATTGGGATGGTATGGATTATTCAGGAAGTTCTGTCCCAACAGGGATATATTTGTATTCCCTACAGACTCAAACTGAAACCATTACCAGGGATCTATTGTATCTAAAGTGAACCCGAAATACAGAATTCATATTCTCCTTTTTATCGCCACAGTTATTACTACACTGGCCACAGGTGCATTAATGTCCGGGCATAATATATTTGAGAATCCATATTTAATTTTAGAGGGGTATCCGTATTCATTCACAATATTACTCATATTATCCTGCCACGAATTTGGACATTACTTCCTCGCAAAATATCATAAAGTAGATGCCACATTGCCGTATTTTATTCCTATTCCTCCGCCGATTACAATATTCGGGACTATGGGTGCATTTATCCGGATGGGGGGAAATATACCAAACCGAAGAGCATTGCTGGAAATTGGTGCTGCCGGTCCCATCGCTGGTTTCATTGTTGCTGTCCCGGTATTGTTTTATGGGCTCACTTTATCTGAAATTGTTGATTTGTCAACTATTGAGAGTAACCTCTACCTGGGGGATGCATTGTTGTTAAAGGCAGCTTCAGCAGTCATTTTTCCTGAATTGAGTGAAAACAGCGATATAATGCTCCACCCCATTGCATTTGCAGGATGGATAGGTCTCCTGATAACAATGATCAACCTCATCCCAATTGGACAACTGGACGGAGGTCATATTGCTTATGCACTATTTGGCAATCAACATGACCATATTGCCAGAATCATCTTTATTGGATTAATTGTCATGGGATTTACCTTATCCTATTCATGGCTGGTATGGGCATTTCTCATCATAGTGCTGATGCGCACGGTTAAACATCCATCAATACTCAATGAGGAGGATCAGTTAACTTTCAGGGATAAATTGATAGGCGTAATTTGTTTGGTTATCTTCATCTTGTGTTTTATTCCCACACCACTTTCAATACATCCTGTAATGAACTGATAAACTAAAATATACGCATTAGTTAGAATTATTGTAACACCTTGTAAAATGTGACATAGAAAGTTGTGCAGTTTTTAGAAACTCTGTAAACTCCTGAACAGAATTATTAGAATAAATCTTATTTTATAGGAGTTAATCAATGAACACAAAAAATACAATCTATACATTATTAAGCATTATCGGCATTATTTCCGCCGGCAACTGGGTTCCTATTTCAAATGGTAGTCCAAAGGATGCTGAAATTATACTGGAAAGCTCAGATATTCAATCTTCCGTATTGACCTTTAAAACTGAAGGGTTCTGGATGACTGAAGTTAACACTACTAAAGGTACCGCTGTGATAGTTGAAACTGAAAAAGGTACACCAATGTTAGATGCTCATTCACCGGATCTGGAAAAATTAACGACCTCCGTGATCATCCCGGATTCTGATGAAATGGCAATTAATATTTTAAATGCTGAATTTACAGAATATACAAATATTTTTGTAGCACCATCCAAAGGTAACATCCTTAGAACAATGAATCCGGATGATATCCCCTTTCAGTTTGGAGAAATCTATGAACAGGATGCATTTTTCCCGGGACAATTAGCAGATTTAAGAGATCCTTATATCCTTCGGGATTTCAGAGGTCAAACAGTAATTGCATATCCTTTCCAGTATAATCCGGTACAAAAAATACTGAGAGTGTATCATAGTATTACAGTTGAAGTAATTACTACTGGTCAGATTGGGATTAATGTGAAGGATTTCACCCGTCAAATACCCTCATTTACAAAGGAATATGAAAATATGTATTCTGAACATTTTGAAAATTTTAATGTGGACAGATATGAGGTATTAGCAGAACAGGGTAATATGCTTGTGGTTTCCTATGGGTCATTTATGGATGAGATGGAACCACTTGTTCATTGGAAAAATATAAAGGGTGTTCCCACTGAAATGGTATCAGTAACTGAAGCCGGCGGCTCAGCAAATTCCATAAAGAATTTTGTCGAAGATTATTATTATTCCAACGGATTAACTTTTCTACTGTTAGTCGGAGATATCAGTCAAGTTCCATCTCTCACGGTGGGTGGAGCCCCATCTGATCCTTCCTATGGATTTATTGAGGGGAATGACTCTTATCCAGAAATAATTGTAGGAAGATTTTCATCTGAAAATACATCCCATGTAAACACTCAGGTAGAGAGAGTCATCAATTATGAGCGGTATCCGGCACCCAGCGGTGATTGGTATATGACATCATTAGGTGTTGCCTCGGACCAAGGGCCGGGTGATGATGGTGAAATAGATTGCGAACATGTCGAAAATATCAATGAAGTACTGGGGGATTTTACTTATGAAGAATCATCCAGTATCTGTGATCCCTCCGGTAGTGTGAGCCAGGGAATGAATGCAATTAATAATGGTGTATCCGTGATCAATTATACGGGACATGGCTCTGATCAATGTTGGGGTAATGGGGCACCGTTGTGTAATTCTGATGTAAATAATCTGGAAAATAACGGTAAACTGCCGTTTATATGGTCAGTTGCGTGTGTTAATGGAGCGTTCCAAAATGGAACCTGTCTTGGTGAAGCATGGCTGAGAGCTACAAATGACGGCGAACCATCAGGTGCAATGGCATTTTATGGCTCCACAGTGAATCAGGCATGGGCACCCCCGATGGAAGGTCAGGATGCATTTAATGATATACTTGCTGAAACTTATGAGGATAATATCAAACGGACCTATGGCGGATTATCTGCAAATGGCTGTATGCAGATGAATGATTCTTACGGATCATCTGGCGAATATGAAACTAACTACTGGACTTTATTTGGTGACCCTTCATTAATGGTTAGAACTGCAGAACCGGAAGATTTGATAGTAGATCATCCGAATATTGTGATGATCGGTACCACAAATTTTGAAGTATCGGCTGGTCAGGAAGGCTCTCTTTCAGCATTGTCGAAAGATGGTGTACTGAAAGGGTATGCATATGCTGATGCCTCTGGACTGGCACAGATTACATTCGATGAACCAATTAATGACGCAGGTGAAATGAAATTGATCGTAACAGGTTTTAACTGTATGCCTTATGAAGTAGATTTAATGGCTATGAGTCCGGAAGGCCCATACGTAGTAGTTGAAGAAGTTAATCTGGTGGGTGAAGGTAATGACAATGGATTGGTTGACTGGGGTGAATATGTAGCCATGGAAATTACTGCATCAAATGTAGGAGTGGATCCGGCATCAAATGTGTCAGCGTATGCAACATCAGAAGATCCTTTCCTCCATAATTTTGGTGGCTCAGTATCATTTTCTGATATCAGCCCAGATGGCATATCAGTCAGTGATGATCCGATTTCTTTTGCTGTTACACAAGATGCGCCGGAAGGGCATACAGCATCGGTGGATGTGCATTTCAGTGGTTCAGACCAATTTGGTGAAGATTATGAATGGATTAGTAACTTTGCAGTAACCATTTACCATAACTGTGTTTCCGGTGATGTGAATGCAGACGGTGCATTTAATATTCTTGATATAGTGCGTATGGTTAATCTCATTATCAATTTTGGAGATCCGGCATCAGAGTTTGAAGATTGTTCTGCAGAAGTCAATGGTGACGAAACAATCAATATTCTGGATATCATCACATTAATAAATATAATTCTCGATAATGAAAGACCGATATTCTCAGAAACTGCGGATTACTCAACGATATTTATGGGTGACAATTCAGTAAACATTTCAGCCGATGGTCCAATTGCAGGAATTCAATTGACAGTTGTAACAGAAAACCTGGCTATCAATCCGGATATGGATATGAATATAGCAGTAAATGAAATTGACGGTGTATTTACAGTTCTGATTTACAGCATTGAAGGCAATGTGATTACAAATAATATCCAACTATTCACTACTACCGGTGAATTTGATATTCCGGAAATTATAGTTGCCAATACAGATGGTCAGAATGTGCTTGTAGATTTTGATGCACTACCCGAAAATTATACATTGCATCAAAATTTCCCGAATCCGTTCAATCCCGTAACAACTATCGGATATACCCTTACATCCGACAGTCATGTAAGTTTAACTGTAATGGATTTAATGGGTAAGGAAGTTACAACTTTAATTAATGAAGTTAAACCATTGGGATACCATACAATCCAATGGAATGGTACAAATTCATCAGGAAATCTTGTCCCGTCAGGAATTTATGTGTATCAACTAAAGTCCAATGATGGGATATTAAACCGTAAGATGGTTTTAATGAAATAGTTTTTTTCTGAAGGCAGGAAAACCCCGGCTCAAGATATTTTTGAGTCGGGTTTTTTTTTAATGTATAAACATATCGGATGTAATAGAATCAGCAAGGAAAATTCCCTCAGAATTCAATGACAATATACCTGAATCATTCCGGAGTTGATTCCATGTGTTCAAATATTTATCCAGGTAATCATCAAAATTTTCTGCAGGGAAAAGCTCTTTTAGGGATTCTATGGATATTCCTGTATTAAGCCTTAATCCATTAAAAATTAATTCATTGAATTTGTCCGTTTCTGAGAGTAATTCCTGTCCATCAATTGGAAGAACATCTTTTTGTAATTGTTGAATATACGTATCCAATGACCGGGAATTCCAGTATCGGATTTTACCATCATATCCGTGAGCCGAAGGACCAAAACCCAGATAGGGATCTAAATTCCAATAATGAAGATTATGTCTGCACTGTTTCTTTTTCTTTGAGAAATTGGATATTTCATATTGATGATAGCCTTTTTCAGGCAGAATATTCAATGCCCAATCATACATGGTATGATCGTTAGATTCATCCGGCATTGTGACAATCCCACTCTGTACTTGTTTCGCCAGTGGTGTACCTGGTTCCAGTGTAAGGGAATACATGGAAATATGTTCCGGATGTAATTCAATGATCGATTGGATATCCTGCTGCCATCTTTGGATGGATTGTCCTGGTATATTAAAAATTAGATCTGTATTGATATTTTCAAATCCGGAGATTCGGGCATTATTAAATGTAGTAAAACAATCTTCCGGAGAGTGGATCCTGTCAAGAAATTGTAGTAATTCCGGCTGAAAACTCTGGAATCCGATTGATAGCCGATTTACTCCTGCCTTACGGAATCCGTTTAAAAATTCCGGTGGTGCTTCCCCTGGATTTGTTTCCATAGTGATTTCCACACCATTGGAAATTTCAAAATTATCACATAAGACTTGTAATATTTTATTGATCCATTCGGGTTTCAGGAGTGATGGAGTGCCGCCGCCAATGAAAATGGTATCAAAGACCCAACGGTGATTAAAGGTTTTACTGACTAATTGTATTTCAGAAATGATTGTATTGATAAATTCAGGGATATCCCTCTCTCGGTTTGTTATGGAGTAAAAATCACAATATCTGCATTTTACAGTACAGAATGGAATATGGATGTAAATTCCTGCTTTTTCAACAGAATTCGAATTATTCATAATATACTGTTACAATTCTGACTGCTGTCCATTCCTGAGAAATCTTCTAATTTTACCACTTCTTAATTTAACATTTTATAAGGGAATAAATATGAATCAGAAAATAGGAATAACATTATTGGTATGTACTGTGATTATACAGGGACAGATCAACCATGGAGGGCAACCGCACGGGATGGATATTAAATCACAGGAAACCATACCATCGGTTGTTACAGAAGAAGAACAAAAGATAATTTTAACAGATACACCCCGATATTTTGTATTTGGAAATGAATACGAAGTCAGTATTGATTTTTTCATCCAGGCAGAATCTTATCAAATAGAAAACGGTGATGTATATCTGTTAGCAATTGAATCTCCGGATGCAAAGGCAATTGGATTGGAAATGAATGATTTTTTTCTTACACCGGGAGTAGAAATGTTTATTTACAATGAGAGCAGTGATGTTGTTATCGGAGCATTTACATCTGAAAATAACAATTTGAATAATACATTTTCCACATCGGTTGTAAAAGGCAGCAGGATCATCCTTGAAGTCTTTGAACCGGAATATGTTATAGAACCCTCCAGGATTAATATCCGGAAAATAATCCACGACTTCACGGATATTATGGGATATTATCCAAATGAAAATATGGACCGGAATAACTGCAATCTGAATGTTGCATGCCCGGAAGCAGACCCCTGGTGGGATCAGGTAAATTCTGTGGTTCGGATGTCCATGGGAGGTGGGTTGTGTTCTGCTTCATTGGTCAATAATGTGGAAGAGGATCTCACACCCTATGTCCTTACTGCAAATCATTGCATCAGCGGAAGTCCCAGTTATTATATATTTTATTTCAAATACCAGTCCAGCACCTGTGGCGGATCAACCGGACCATCCGGTAATACAATGAACGGTTCTATACTCAGAGCAAGTGGTGACGGCCCTGATTTTGCATTACTGGAGTTGAACAACGATATTCCGGATTCCTACGATCCGTATTACAACGGATGGAACCGTTCATCCAGTACACCTAATGACCCGACAGGTATTCATCATCCTGGAGGAGAAATAAAGAAAATTTCCTTCACTGAAGATTATGTATATGGTTCATATAATTACTGGGAATTCCAGTTTGATATTGGCAGAATTTATCCCGGATCTTCCGGTTCACCTCTATTTGATCCAAATCATCGGACTGTTGGCGTTGCAAGTTTTATGTACACCGATTATTGTTATGACTGGAATTGTTATTGTGATCAGCAGTATGATGTGGGATACGGCAGATTTGACAAAGCATGGGATTTTGGAGGAAGTCCGTCTTCAAGATTACAAAACTGGCT
The DNA here is from genome assembly GCA_964345035.1 of uncultured bacterium. Classification (GTDB taxonomy): domain Bacteria; phylum Fidelibacterota; class Marinisomatia; order SCGC-AAA003-L08; genus CAYFPO01. The sequence continues at coordinate 6,611 of CAYFPO010000033.1, read as the reverse complement.
GGATCCCAATAATACCGGTGTAACGTATATTGACGGGACTTCTGAAGGATTTAGTGCTGAAGTAACGGTTTCGAGTCCAAACGGCGGTGAAGCATGGGAAATGGGTTCCACCCATGCAGTGACCTGGTCGGATAATTTTGATGATCAGGTATCCATCAAACTATATAAAAATGGTACATTTGTCTCTACGATCAGCTCTTCTACGCCGAGTGATGGCAATTTTATGTGGACGGTCTCCGAGGCATTGGTACCGGATGACGATTACAAAATTAAGATCACTTCAATTGATGATCCATTGGTTAATGATTTCAGTAATGGGTATTTTTCCATTACCGGTGAGTTGGGTGAGGTAATTGTGAGTTTTGGGGCTATAAATACTTCAGAACAGGTCATTGAAATCTGGTTGACCAATACAGTAGATATTGCCGGATTCCAATTTGATGTGACCGATTCACCTGACCTTATTGATATAGAAGAAGCATTTGGCGGCACTACTGAAGAAAATGGGTTTATGATTTCCACCAATCCGGAAGGAACGGTATTGGCATTTTCTCTGATCGGTACAACAATTCCTCCGGGAGAAAATTTACTTACCGAATTATCCTATACAACCTCAGAATATGAAACAACTGAACTTTGTTTGGATAATGGCATATTTTCCAGTGTAGATGGTATCGGTCTGCCCATTACCTATGGAGAATGTATCTCTGTTTCATTGGAGTCCATCCTTCCCGGAGACATTAATTTTGACGGAATTGTCAATATACTTGATATAGTAATGCTGGTGAATGAAATTTTGAATCCAGGAGGATTGACAGACACCCAGTTTTCTGCTGCGGACCTGAATTATGACGGCATATTAAATATACTGGATATTGTATCACTGGTGAATATTATTCTGGAGTGATTACAGCTTCTAATTTGAGTTATGGTAAGAGAACCCCTGTTTTCAGGGGTTCTTTGGTATAATTTCAAACTACATCAATATTGTATCATATTTGTAAATAATCCTAACTTACGATGATATATCAAAGTCAGGATTCAACAGAAAAACCGACAGAAATAATCATTGAAAAAAGCATATAAAATTCTACTGATCCGCGAGGACAAATTCGGACTCCGGGAATTCAATCTTAAACCTACCCATTTTTATCTTTTTGCATCAGGAATTGTTCTGTGTGTACTGTTCGGACTTGTATTGTTTTCAGATACTTACGCAGATTGGGCATTTAAACATAAGTTGAACAGCATCCGTGATGACAACGAGGAGCTGCAGAAAGTCATAGATACCCAGGAAGGGAAATTGCAGGTATTGTATGATCAATTGGATTCCATTAAGGAACAGGGAGAGGTTTTCCGTAAGCTGGTGAAGCTCCCACCTATAGATGATGAAGTCCGAAAATTAGGTGTAGGTGGCAGACAGGTAAAAGAGCATGCCGGTCATTTGGAATATCTGTTACCGAAAAAGACTGATCTGGAAAAAATACACAGACAGATCAACCACGTAAACAGATTGCTGAACCTGGAAGAATACAGCTATACAGAAATATTGAAGGATTCGGAAGACAATGCAAATCGGTATCAATCCTATCCCGCCATTCATCCTACAGACAGAAATAAAAGTCGGTTATCGTCCAGATATGGGTATCGTAGGGACCCTATTGATCTCAAATATAAATTTCATGATGGAAATGATTTTTCTGCGAAAACAGGAACACCGGTCTATGTAACCGCCGATGGAGTGGTTAAGCGGTCCAGATATTGGGGCACGTATGGCAATTTTATTGAAGTTGACCATGGGTACGGATACCGGACAATTTACGGACATCTTTCCAGCAGAAAAGTAAAATTGGGAGACAGGGTGATCCGTGGACAGAAAATTGGTGAAGTGGGGAATACGGGAAAATCAACAGCTCCACATCTTCATTATGAAATCAAACATTACGGGAAGAATGTAGATCCAAAAAACTACTATCTTGATGTGCCGATCGGCACCATCAATTGATTCTTTTCTATACACCTTGCTTCTAACTAATTTTACCCCCTGAGAAATGGATACGATCCAACAAACTTATCATATAGAAACTTACGGCTGCCAGATGAATGTGTATGATTCTGAACTGGTCGCAGGGTTATTGGAAAAATCCGGATATTCTCCCGCAGATGATTACAAAACTGCAGATATCCTGTTCCTGAATACCTGCTCCATCCGGGATAATGCTGAAGAAACAGTCCACAGAAAACTGGAAAATATTGCCTACCTGAAGCATGAAAACCCGGGGCGAATGATCGGTGTGCTGGGTTGTATGGCACAGAATTTGAAAAATGATCTGATGGAAGCCAAACCCTATGTGGATGTCATACTTGGTCCGGATTCCTACCGGAAAATACCGGAAATACTGGAAGCAAGAAAAACAACCAATGGTCATCTTGTGGACGCAAAATTATCCAAATATGAAGTGTATGAAGACCTGTTCCCCACCCGTAGTTCCGGAGTGAATGCTTGGGTTTCAATCATGCGGGGGTGTGATAAATTTTGCACTTTCTGCATTGTGCCTTTTACCCGGGGCAGGGAAAGAAGCCGGTCAATGGAAAATATCAGGGAGGAGGTTGCAAATTGTGTGTCTCAAGGTTTTTCTGAAATTACACTTCTCGGGCAGAATGTAAATTCGTACCGAACCCCTGAAGGTGCATTCCCGGAATTGTTGGCAACTGCTGCTCAGATTGATGGTGTAAAGCGTCTCAGATATACGTCACCCCACCCCAGGGATGTAGATGATCAATTACTTCAGGTAATGGCGGATAATGCCAATATATGCAACCATATACATCTTCCGCTACAGGCTGGTTCGGACAGAATTCTAAAACGGATGAACCGCACATATACTCAACAGGAATATCTGGATCTGTGTGAAAAAATAAAAAGCTATCTACCGGATTGTTCACTCACAACAGATATTATTGTTGGTTTTCCCGGAGAAACCGATGCTGAATTTATGGACACAATGAAAGTGGCTGAAACTGTGGAATTTGATAATGCTTTTATGTTTAAATATTCATCCAGACCGGGCACCAAGGCAGCGGAATATACAGATCAGATTTCGAAAGATGTAAAACAGGAAAGACTGGAACAATTCATCGCTCTGCAGAAAAAATTGACATTGAAGAAAAATACAGAAAAAATCGGGTTGGATTTAGATGTCCTCATAGAAAAAGAAAGTAAGAAATCACCGGACCAATGGGCTGGCAGGACTGAGGGAAATACCTGGGTGATTTTTGATAAAACGGATGAAGAAGTGAAGGACATTGTCCCCATAAAAATTACAGATGCACAGGGCGTGTCACTTTTTGGACAAAGGAGTAATTAATATGCGATTGATTAAACTTATTATCACGGTAATCATTATCATTGGGTGCGGGATGCTGTTATACAAGAATCAGGTGTTAAATCCGGATCCCATCACAATATGGGTGTACCCCGGATTTGAAAAAGAATTGCTCCTGCCGATGATTCTTGCTATCACCTTACTCTGTGGTGCAATGGTGGGATTTTTCATTGGAATTTTTCAGATACTTGCCCAAAAACGGGAAACGATGACTCTACGGTCAAAAGTCCGAAGACTTCAGGTGGAATTGGATTCTCTCCGAAATCAGGCAATTGATGATGATCTTGTATTAAGTGACAGCGGAGAAGATTATAGTGAGTAACGCTATCCTGACTATACTCATCCTGGTAGTTCTTGCAGGTGGAACTGCCTATTTTGTATTCCAGTTCAAACCACGAAAAAAAGCCCAGGTAAAGGATCTCTATTCCGAAGGATTGGATATGATGGTGTCCGGTCATTTACGGGCTGCATATAATGCTTTCAAAACCATCGTTCAAAAGGATACGGAAAACATTAATGCCTATCTCAAATTGGGACAGGTAGTACGGGAAGGGAAAAATCCTGAACAAGCTCTAAAGATTCATAAGTCTTTGACATTAAGAAAGCAATTATCTTTGTATGCAAAATTGGAACTCCATAAAAACCTGGCATTGGATTACCTTGAGCTGAACCGATACCAGGATTCCATTTCAGAAGCAGAACAGGTGCTATCCCTGGACAAACGAAATGAATGGGCGCTGGAACATCTGGTAAGTATCCATAAATCCCAGGATGACTGGGCAAAAGCCGCAGAAAGCCAGGTACAATTACAGAAAATCAGAGGAACCGAAAACTCCAAGGAGATCGGTAAATACAGAATTCAGGAAGGAAAATCCTTACTGCGAAAGGAGGATTTTTCCAAAGCCAGAGAATTGTTTGAAGAAGCATTGAATATTGATGAGTCCCTTGCAAATGCATATTTCTATATTGGTAATTCCTATGCCCAGGAAAGCGAGCATGCATATAAGGCTGCAATGGACTATGACCGCAATGATCCGGTAAGCCCGGATGTGGACAGTGACTATAATGAATCCCTGAACCAGGCAAAGCAGATCCTCAGTAAAGCCATTCCCATGTGGGTAAAGTTTGGTGAAATGGCTCCGGAAAAATCCGGGAGAATGATTAATCGCTTGAAAGATGCTCTATTTGCACTAAATCGGTTTGACGAGCTTGAAGTTATTTTGAAAAAAATACTGGCAAATGATCCGGATAACACAGATGTTATCTCCTGCCTGGCGGATTATTACAATCAAAAGGGGGAAGAACAAAATGCATCAGAGTTACTGGATACTGCGGTAGAAAAAGCGCCTGACTCCCTCTTGGTAAAAGCCATGCGGGTAAAACTGAAACTAAAGGAAAATGCATCAACAGGATTATCCTCTGAAATGGATGCAATTATTCAGGGTATCAGTCAGGTAACCAATGAGGAAGATCCTATTTCCATTTAAATCCGGAGTGATGCGCCGGTTTCTCTGGGTGACAGTCTGGTGTTTCATATCCATACTGTGGGGAGGCAATGAAGTAATTGATCCCCATATTGAAAATGTTCTCCAGGGAAATACGGAGCAGGCATCCGCTGCGTTACCCGAACTCATAAATACATATCCCAATCACCCCGGTGTAATGTACCTGCAGAGTCTGTTGGAAATGAACGGGGACACAGCCGTTGAAATGTATAAACTGATCTATAAAAATCACCCCAACAGTGAATATGCAGATGATGCAGTCATGCGGATCGGGGAGTATTATTATGTCTCCGGTCTGTATATTCAGTCTGCGGACTGGTTTAAAAAAATGCCGGTGTATTACCCATGGTCTGAGCATATTGAACGGGGTGTAAATTTATTTTTGAACTGTCTCATTGTAGCCGGCAGTGTGGATACTGCCCAGTTTTATTCTCAGGTGTTTCAGAAACGGTTTCCCAAAATGGAAGTAGAAGAACGAATACTCACTGCGTTTGATGAACGTGAAAATTCCCCAGTTGAGCCGAAAAAACAGGATAAACAAAAAACTATTCCCCTTCCACCTTCTGATAATATACAGGGGAAATACTCTCTGCAGGTGGGAGCTTTCGGGAGTGTAATGAATGCTAACACGGCTGTAAAAAATTTAAAAGCCGGAGGGTATTCACCTCGTGTTGAGGAAATCAACAATAATGGAAAAAAACTATATGCAGTCCGGCTGGGATATTTTAATTCCAGTGCATCTGCAAAGCGGGAAGGTGATAAATTACGCATGCAGCTTGGGTATGATAATATCATCATTACAAATTATTAGTTTTATGATACTGTAAAAGCGTAGAACTGCGCTTAATATATGGAAGCGAATGCGACCCTGGTGGGCGCCGCAGCCTTCAAAGCTGTTGTGTGGCAGTGATGTCATAGGTGTGTTCGATTCACACACGCTTCCGCAAGTTGGGTTCCCTGCCTGTCGTAGACATACCTGCCTTCGGTAGACAGGGTTTCTCATTATGTGACCTTCATCTTTGCATTATATACCCGTTTCTTCGTAACTTATCCCAATTCTTAACAGCTAAGGGAGAAGTTGATGTACACCAAAATAGCCGATTCTACCTCATCTGCTTCTAATAATTGGAGGAGTAAGAGGAGAACCGACAAATATACATTTTTGTATCTGCAGGCAAAACAAATACAGACTTGCGGAAAGCCACCCGTGCAACCTGATCAAAATTCAAATGAACTCAACCCCCGGCTCGTCTCTACACACACAGATTTTATGTGTGGGGGTTTGATGAATCAAACCCCTACAGGTAACAGGAGGAACAACGCATTGTTTCTCAACAAAAAAACCGTTCAACCGGTATGGTCACGGCATGCCGTGACGCTGCAAAGAACCAATTCAACCTATGGAGACACAGATTTTATGCGTAGTGGTTTGATTCATCAAACCAAACAATCGATTCATCAAACCAATCAATTGATTCATCAAACCCCCACAGATACCAGGAGGAACAACGCATTGTTTCTCAACAAAAAACCAATTCAACCGGTATGGTCACGGCATGCCGTGATGCTACAAAGAACCAATTCAACCCATGGAGACACAGATTTTATGCGTAGTGGTTTGATTCATCAAACCAAACAATCGATTCATCAAACCAATCAATTGATTCATCAAACCCCCACAGATACCAGGAGGAACAACGCATTGTTTCTCAACAAAAAA
>CAYFPO010000032.1:0-19050 GCA_964345035.1 uncultured bacterium | reverse complement strand
AGTCGAGGTAGCAGGATTTGAACCTGCGGCCCCCTGCTCCCAAAGCAGGTGCGCTAGCCGGGCTGCGCCATACCTCGAAAAAAAAGCTCCTTTCGGAGCGGTGAAAATTACGGTGTTTTGTTAAAAACTCACAAGCATTTGTCTTGAGGTTGTAGAGGTCAAACTGGTAAATTTGGTTGTGAATTTGCTTTCGAGATATATCGTCAAGGAACATATCACACCATTTATAATGGCACTGGCTACATTGGTATTTGTGTTGTTGGCAAATTTCCTATTGAGAACAATGGATAAATTCTTAGGTAAGGGACTGCAAATCAGTCTCCTGCTGGAGTATGTGTTTCTGAATCTGGCGTGGGTGCTGGCTCTGGCTGTTCCCATGGCAGTGTTAATGGCAACTCTCATGGCATACGGAAGATTATCTGAAGATAATGAGATCAATGCAATACGGACCTCCGGGATCAACTACCGGTCTCTGTTATACCCCGCGCTCCTGTTCGGTTTCACCATAACCGTATTGATGACCGTATTCAATAATCTTGTTCTCCCTGAGATGAATCACAAGGCACGGCTGCTCTCCGGCGATATCAGCCGAAAACGCCCCGACCTGGAATTTGAAGTGGGATACTTCATTGATGCACTCCCGGGTCATACCATCTTTTTAGGAGGAAGAGACGGTGAACAATTTACAGATATCACTATTTTCGGCAGGGAAGAAAGTCAAAAACTCCAGAGGACAATCGTTGCTGAGACCGGCACCATTGAAACTATTGGTGATGGAGTAGTGCTTCACCTTAAAGATGGTGTTATTCACGAGCTTTCTCCTAAGACGGAAGAATACCGACAGATCGGATATACAGAATATGATGTGGTCATTCCGGTGGATAATATGGATATTCAGCGGAGAGACAGTAAAGTGCGTGGTGATCGGGAAATGACATACACTATGATCCGGGATAAAATTGCAAATTACCATACAAAAATAACCGGTGTATATGATCGAATGAAAAACCGAATCAAAAATGAAATCAAATGGGAGCAAGTCGAACCTGTGTTACTGGCAGATGTTGAAGCCCGGTTACACACCTACGAAGAAAAACTACTGGATTCCCTGAAAACAGAGGGGAAAGTAGCTACTACACGGGTACAGAGACGGATTAGAAATCTAAAACGTGGGATTCAGGGAGATTTTAAATTAATCGGTACTTATGAGAAGTATATCGGAAAATATCTGGTGGAACTCCACAAAAAATTCTCAATTCCATTTGCCAGTCTGATATTCATCCTCATCGGAGCACCTCTGGGAATAATGGCAAAACGGGGCGGCTTTGCCCTGAGTATGGCTTTGAGTCTGGGATTTTTCGTCATCTACTGGGGATTTCTCATTGCTGGAGAAGAATTGGCTGACAGAGGTCTGTTATCTCCATTTCTTGCCATGTGGCAGCCCAATTTCGTATTGGGAATTACCGGTATCATTTTGTGTGTGTATACTTCAAGAGAGCAGCATTTTCTCAAACTGGATTGGCTGAATTATTTAAAAAATGGAATCAGAAAAAATGATAAGTCAGTTCAGGAATAAATCCCCAAAAATCCACAATTCCTGTTTCATTGCTCACAGCACTGAAATTATTGGTGATGTAGAAATCGGCAAAGAATCCAGCGTATGGTTTGGTACGGTGATCCGCGGCGATATGCACCACATTCGGATTGGGAACAGAACCAATATACAGGATAATTGCACTGTTCATGTTACCACAGATACTTCTCCAACGATTATTGGGAATGGAGTGACAATAGGTCATGGCGCAATCATCCATGGCTGTACAATCGAGGACAATTGCCTCATCGGGATGGGATCCATCATTATGGATAATGCAGTGATCGGTGAGGGATCAATTATCGCTGCAGGTGCATTGGTCTCCCCCGATACGAATGTCCCGCATAGGACATTAATGGTTGGTGTTCCCGCAAAACCTCTGAGGAATACCACAACAGAAGAATATGATGAAATATTGGATCGGGCCCGACATTATTATGATTTTGCTCAGGAATATAAAAATGCCATACCAGAATAAAATTCTCACTACAATCCAATGAATCCCTATTCAATCATCCAGAAAAAACAGACCGGTGTTGAACATTCGGATGAAGAAATCAAACATGTAGTTAATATCTTTACATCCGGTGAATTGACTGATTACCAGATGGCAGCGTGGCTGATGGCGGTGTACTTTAAAGGGATGACAACGAATGAAACTATTTCCTATACACAAACTCTGTTGGATTCAGGGAAGATTCTGGATTTTTCACATCTCCCTGGGTATGTGATTGATAAGCACAGTACCGGAGGTGTTGGCGACAAAGTATCACTGATTCTGGGTCCAATTCTGGCTGCGTGCGGTTGTTATGTTCCTATGATTTCAGGACGGGGCTTGGGACATACCGGCGGTACTGTGGACAAACTGGAATCCATTCCCGGATATCAGGTCAATCTGTCATTATCAGAATTCCAGCAAATTGTTGAGGAAACCGGTATTTCCATCATGGGACAGACAGATGATATCTGCCCTGCAGATGGAAAAATCTATGCACTTCGGGATGTAACTGCAACCGTTGAATCTGAACCCCTTATTTCCGGGAGTATCCTGAGTAAAAAACTTGCAGAGGGTATTACCGGTCTTGTAATGGATATCAAATGGGGAAACGGTGCATTTATGAAATCATTTCATAGAGCTGAAAAACTTGGCAATTTAATTCAAACAGTCGGAACCGAACTTGGACTGAAAATCAGGAATTGTATTACGGGTATGCACCAACCATTGGGAAATTCCTGTGGACTCTGGTGTGAAGTGCAGGAAAGTGTAAATGCACTCCGGGGTAATGGTCCTTCTGACCTGATGGATGTAGTGTTTCACCTGGGTTCATCTGCATTGGAATTGGCAGAAATTTCTGACCCGGCAGAAAAAATGAAATCGGTAATTACAAACGGTACTGCATTGGATAAATTTAATACAATGGTTGAGCATCACTCCGGAAATGTGGATTCCATACATTCTGAAGATATACACCAACCAAAATATGTAAAATCTTTGACTGCACAAAGTGATGGTCTTATTCAAAATATTGAAACCAAACAAATTGGAATTGCCTTAGTAGAATTGGGTGCAGGAAGAAAACAACAGAATGATATTCTGGATTTTTCAGCAGGAATAGAATTCGAAGCCAAACCCGGAGTTGAAATCCAATCAGGAGATGTTATTGCAAGGGTTTTCTGCTCTGATGCTCGTAAATTAGAAACTGGGTTTTCCATGGTAGAAAAGGCAATACATATCGGCAGTGATCCACCTGATTTACTGCCGTTGATACAGAAAGGAGATTTTTAATGGCACAATTTATTATTACTGCAACCGGACCTGATCGAACCGGAATTGTTTCAGATATCAGCAAAATCATAACTACACATGGCGGCAATATAGAAGAAAGCCGGATGGCTCAGCTTGCCGGGGATTTTGCAGTGATCATGCTGATAACCTCTGATTTATCTGAGGAATCCCTGGAAAAACACCTGTCAACACTTTCATCTCTGCAGATATCCATAAAAAATGCTACGGAAAAACAGTCTGAAGAAAATACCCAAACCCGTCAAATAATCTTGACAGGTGCTGACAATGAAGGAATAGTGCATTCAGTAACCGATTATCTTTCCGGTAAAAATATTAATATTGAAAGTATGGATACAGAGACTGCCCAGGCACCCATTAGCGGTACTACCCTGTTTAGAATGCATGCGATAATTCAAATTCCGGGAAGAGTGGAGGTCAGACAATTGGAAAACGATCTGGCGGAATTAGGAGAAAATCTGGGAGTTGATTTGGAGTTGAATCTGGTTCTGTAAATTAATCTTTCCCGAACCGGGAAAAAGGACTGGTATGTTTACGACAAGTTCTACGAGGCTGGAACTGCTTTAGAAATTTTTCTTTGGTTCTTGTGCAATATTGTGTTGGTTTATCAAAAGTCTCAGAACAAATCTCAAGTTCCGAAATGCCGTCCGGTATTATCCAATTCAAATTGGGTTCCAGTTCTGTAATTTCCTTGAGATCACTATAGTAATTTCCTGTATCATAAATATCTTTCATAGTTTTAGCCCAGATAGGTAAAGCAGCTGAAGAACCAAACTGTTTGGAACCAAGTGATACAGCAGGGTCATCCATCCCAACCCAAACTCCCATAGTGATCTGGGGAGTAAAACCTACAAACCACGCATCTGCCTTACTATCCGTTGTTCCGGTTTTCCCTGCGGCTGGTGAATTGAATTTATATTTCCACCGTATGGACCCGCCGGTTCCTCTGTCCACAACAGATTTCATTAAATCCCGGATTAAATAGACAGTGGATTCATCCTTCACTTCCTTTTGCTCAAGCTCAGATCTCCAGATGACTTTACCGTGCCGGTTTTCAATTCTGGTGATTGGAACAGGTTTGGTATAAATCCCGTTATTGGCAATTGCTGCATAAGCCGATGTAATCTCCAGCGGGATCACTTCTGATGTTCCCAGTGCAATGGCATCAAATGCTCTGATTGGGGTTGTCAAACCGAACTTTTTTGCGTTACGTTTAACATCGATCGGTTTTATTAATTCCTGAACTATTCGGACCGAAATTAAATTCAGACTCCTTCGTAAACCATCCCGTAAGGTTGTCAGTAATCCCGTAGACCCATCATGGTTCTGAGGATTCCATTGAGTGGTATCATCAATGAACATAACCAGCGGCTGGTTTAAAAGCTGTGTAGTTGGTTTATGTCCCTGCTCCAAAGCTGACATATAAATAAAAGGTTTAAACACTGATCCGGGCTGCCGTTTTGCCTGGGTTGCACGATTAAAATGGTCCTGATATTCGTCCTCCTGCCTCCCACCGATCATCCCGAGAATATGTCCCGTTTCTGTATCCAATACCACAGCAGCACCTTCAACAAGTAGCTGCTCACGATATTTAACAGGAATCAGAGAATCACTCTCTAAAAACGTCAATATGGTATCTTTTTCAATTTCGGTCAGTTCCATTATCTGTTTAAGTCTCAGCGGATCATTCCTCAATTCATCAGCAAGAATTTTCTGGTTTTTGATCATCTGGTTTTGAAAATTCTCATCCAGACTTGTCTGTATTCTGGTATCCAGAGTTGTATAAATTATCAGGCCGTCCTGGTACAGGTCTACCCCAAGATCTTCGTCCTTTTTTTCCAGTTCCCTTCTAACATATTCTGTGAAATAAGGAGCAATACCTTCATATATGTCATGTTTCTTTTGTGCAAGGGGGAGGGCAGAAAAACTTTCTGCATCCTCAGATGACAAATATCCTTCCTTTCTGAGTTGTGTGATAACGAGATTTCTTCTGGAAACTGCTCTTTCGGGATGGTTCACCGGAGAATACCGCGCCGGAGCAGGAAGCATCCCAACCAGCAATGCACCTTCATCCATGGAAATTTCCGATATATTTTTACCATAATAAAATTTTGATGCTGCCTGCACACCATAGGTGCCATGCCCGAAATACACAGAATTCAAATACATTTCCAGTATCTCTGATTTTGTATACGTCCGTTCAATCTGAATTGCTGTCAGAGCTTCTTTTAATTTGCGGGTAATGGTCTTTTCAAAACCAATGATATTATACATATTTCTGGCAAGCTGTTGGGTAATAGTGCTGGCACCCTGTCTGGTGCTCAAAGTGATCAGATCTACGAACAGGGCTCGGGCGATACCTTTGAAGCTGAATCCGGAATGTTCAAAAAAATCCCTGTCCTCCATTACCAGCAGAGATTCTCTCAAATGCTTGGGTATTTTACTGATGGTAACAACATCCCGTTTATGAGTGAAAAGTTGTTTCAGTAATACACCATCTGCAGAATACACCTTGGAAACAGTTTCAGGGTCGAATTTTTCCAGCTCTTCAAGCGAAGGCAGGTCCCGTGAGAGTATCAACAGATAAATAAAAATGCAGATGCCAACTGCCAGAAAAAAAAGAAAGGTGTTCAAAAACACCTTTCCCCAGGAATGATTATTATTTTTTGTGGACTTTTTCAATAATTAATTCGGGTTGTGAACTATCCACCCTCCCTACGGGTCTGCTTTCGAAGAGGTATTGGAGGCAGATTCATCACTTCATCATAAAAGAAATTACCAAGATGATTTACTACATCCTGCATGGATATCAATCCTACAGTTTTATCGTGATCATCCACAATTGGAACATGTCTGAATCCACCGTCCACCATCAGGTTCAGTGCATACGCAAGGGGATCATCCATTTGCAGGCGGTGAGGATTTTTAGTCATATATTCCTTAACAAATTCGGTTGTAAAATCGAGACGATTGCCAAGCACTTTCATTAATACGTCCCGTTCTGTAAAAATTCCCGTTACTTTGTCATCTTCCTCAATAACTACACAGCCCAGGTGATATTGTTGTAATTTATCCAGAGTTACTTCAAGAGATGTATTCTCTCTAATTACCAAAAATTTTTCCTTCGGCATGGATTGTATGGGATCAGACAGCGATAACGCTTTTTCTACTTTCCTGTTTGTGTGTTTTTCTATTTCATCCATTTGTTTGAGTTCTTCATCTAATTCATTAAACATTGAATCTCTCCCTTCCTAATTAACTTCCCAGGTATGGCCGTCATGGAGCAGGGAATCCAAATTACCGGCATTCCTGGATTGAGCCTGGGATATTTGTTCTGTCAGCATTTGTTCATAGGTTGACTTTTCTTCACTGTAAATAATGCCGATTGGAGTTGGGAAGTTCCCGTTATATGTCAACTCACTGAGCATTAATGCCAATACCTTATCCGACTCGTTATGTACTAAAATATCATCAATTGAATGTTTCTTACCAATCTCCACAACTTTGGGTTGCGAACCATCCAATTTTAATCCTTTGTCTCTATTGGCTCCAAAAACCATAGGTTGTCCCGATTCCAATACCAATTGAGACTCGGCTTTTTGGTCCTTTTCAGTTAATTCTGAAAATGCCCCGTTATTGAATATATTACAATTCTGGTATATCTCAACAAAAGAAGTTCCATTATGTTTATGTGCTGCAGATAAAATTGCTTGCATATGCTTCAATTCCCGGTCAACGGTTCTGGCAATGAATGTACCTCCTGCACCCAATGCAAGTGCCGGGGGATTAAATGGATAATCAACCGACCCATCCGGGGTAGCGTAGGTCACCTTGCCTATTTCAGAAGTCGGGGAATACTGCCCCTTGGTAAGTCCATAAATCCGATTATTGAACATCATTATATTGATGTCAAAATTTCGTCTCAGAATATGTATAAAGTGATTCCCGCCGATACTCATAGAATCCCCGTCTCCTGTAGCGATCCAGACCGTTAAATCCGGATTTGCAAGTTTAGCACCTGTTGCAATAGCTGGAGCTCTTCCATGTATTGAATGAAATCCATTCGTATCCAAATAATAAGGAAACCGGCTGGAACAACCAATACCGGATACAACCAGGAATTTCTCTCTGGGTATGCCAAGTGCAGGAAATACTTTTTGCACCTGTGCTAAAATCGCATAATCTCCACATCCCGGACACCACCGTACATCCTGATCAGATACAAAATCTTTTCTTGTTAGTTTTTGTGCTGTTTCTATGCTCATTAATTTCCTGCCATTTCTGTAATTTTATTGTAAACTTCCTGTGTGCTAAATGGCTGTCCCTCTACTTTATTCAAACCACCAATATCAATGAGAAATTTACTTCTCAATATCATTGCCAACTGTCCAGAGTTTAATTCAGGAACCAGTATTTTTTGGAATTTCAGCATCAGATCACCCAGGTTTTTCGGAAATGGATTCAAATGTCTCAATTGCAGATGAGACACTGATAAACATTCTCCCTGTGCTTTTTCAACCGCAGATCTGACTGCACCATAAGTACCGCCCCAACTCACAACCAACAGATTACCACTCTTTTTTCCATAGGGTACTGCTAGTGGAATATCCTGTGCGATGTTATCTATCTTCTGTTGACGAATATCTGTCATTAACTGGTGGTTCCCGGGGTCATAACTGACATTACCGGTACCATCTGATTTTTCCAAACCACCAATCCTGTGTTCAAACCCAGGTGTTCCCGGAACCGCCCAATGCCTAGCAAGATTTTTATCACGCTCATAGGGATGAAATTCACCATTGGACTTTGTAATTTTTTTATGCTTGATCTTCTGTAATTTGGTAATATCCGGAATTTTCCAGGGCTCAGATCCATTGGCAAGGTAACCATCAGTCAACAGGATCACCGGGGTCATATATTCCAGTGCAATTCTGCATGCTTCAAAGGCAGCTTCAAAGCAGTCTGATGGAGTGGATGCTGAAACAACCGCTAATGGCGCTTCACCATTCCTGCCTAAGATTGCCTGGAATAGATCGGACTGTTCGGTTTTAGTCGGTAATCCCGTTGATGGTCCCCCGCGTTGTACATTCACCAGCACTAGTGGTAATTCTGTTATGATTGCCAGACCCAGTGCTTCACCTTTCAGGGCAACTCCCGGTCCGCTGCTGGCAGTTACAGCCAGATCACCGGCAAACGCTGCTCCAATGGAACTGCAGACTGCTGCAATTTCGTCTTCTGCCTGAAATGTTTTAACACCAAAGTTTTTTCTGGATGCCAGGTCATGTAAAATTGAACTTGCCGGTGTAATCGGGTATCCTGCAAAGAATAAATCCAATTCCGCTTTTTGGGAGGCTGCGATCAAACCGAGAACAATTGCGTGATTTCCCATAATATTTCGGTATGTTCCCGGCTCAAACACTGCTTTAGGAACCCGGTAGGTAGTTTTTATTACTTCAAGAGTTTCACCATAATTGAATCCTGCTTTCAGTGCTTTTACATTGGCTTCTACCAATTCCGGACGTTTTGCAAATTTTTGTTCCAGGAAATTAACAGTCGTATCATATTCTCTTTCATACAGCCAGTATACCAACCCCAGGGCAAACATATTGGTACTCCGGGAAATTACCTTGGCAGACAGATCCATATCTTCCACAGCCAATCCCACCAATTTGCTCATATCTTCTCTGATTAGCCGGTATGCTCTTAAAGAGTCATTTTCCAATGGATTTTCATCCCATCCGGCTAAACCTATATTCTTTTTGGTAAAATTGGCTTCATTTACAACGAGAATCCCATTGTCCTTAAGATCTTTCAGATGCACTTTTAATGCCGCTGGATTCATTGCAACCAATACATCAAGGTCATCACCAGGTGTATGAATATCGTCACTGCTGAACTGCAATTGAAATGAACTGACCCCTGCCAAAGACCCGGCGGGGGCACGGATTTCAGCGGGAAAATCCGGGAAAGTTGACAGATCATTTCCAAAAATTGCTGTGTTGTCAGTGAATTGGTTTCCGGTTAACTGCATTCCATCACCAGAGTCTCCGGCAAATCGAATGGTAATGTCACTTAATTGTTCAGAATTCTTCGGGGTAGATATACTCATATTTATCCAAATTTAATCATTAATAAGAATGTGGATTTTTGAATAAATCCAACTTTAAAAATTAGAGAGTTTTATTTCTACGTAACAAAGGCAATTTTACGGTAATTGGAATAAATTTTTTATTCTTTCTTTTCAGATTTAATCTGGGTATAGAAAGGAACAGTAGCCATAAATTATTACTTATGAGTGAGAACCAAATTTTATTATTAAACTGAAAGGATATTCTTGGAAAAACAAGTAAAACTAACCAATTTCAGTGCAGGTGCTGGTTGAGCATGTAAACTGAGTCCCGGAAACCTCACTCAGGTTCTGAGTGATCTAAAAAATACCCATTCTGACAAATTTACTATCGGATTCAACAGCTCTGATGATGCAGCAGCCTATGAATTAGAAAGTGGAAAAACCATAATTCAGTCACTGGATTTTTTCACACCCATTGTAGATGACCCATTTACGTTTGGTCAAATTGCAGCAGCAAATTCTTTGTCGGATATTTACGCTATGGGAGGAACTCCACTGTTCGCATTGAATATTGTTGGATTTCCGGAAGATGATCTTCCCATAAATATATTGTCTGAAATTATGCGGGGCGGACTGTCTATTGCTGAAGAGGCAGGAATGCCGATTCTTGGCGGGCATACAGTAAAAGATAAGGAGCTCAAGTATGGAATGGCAGTCACGGGTGAAGTAGAAAAATCCAATCTTACCCGAAATAATACTGCTCTCCCCGGAGATGTGCTATTATTAACTAAACCACTGGGAACCGGAATAATATCTACTGCAATCAAACGGAACAAAGCACCAACAAAAATGATCGATGATATTACAAGTATTATGATAACTCTGAATAAATCCGGAGCTGAAGCTATGGAGGCAGTAGGTGTGAATGCCTGCACCGATGTTACTGGATATGGATTATTGGGACATCTTCTGGAAATGTGTAAAGGAAGCGGTGTGTCAGCAGAAATTGAATTCAGTAGCCTACCGTTTATAGAAGGAGTATTTGAACTTGCTATGGATGGTATCATCCCCGGAGGAACCAAACGGAATCTGAAATTTGTTAACCCGGATGTAGATTTCTCAGACGATATTACTGAAATACAGCAGTTTATGGCAGCAGATGCCCAAACATCAGGTGGTTTACTCATTGCAGTAGCCGCCGAAAAAACGAATGATCTTGTGACTGAATTACAGAAGAGAAATACAGCGGCAGTTAAAATCGGGAAAATGACTGAACAAAAAGAAAAACAAATTTATATTCAATAATGTCAGCTGATAAATCCAAATATATCTGGATGAATGGGGAAATCATTCCCTGGGCTGATGCCACTACTCATGTGATGAGTCATGTCCTCCATTACGGCAGCGGTGTATTTGAGGGAATTAAATGTTACAATACCGAAAATGGTCCAGCCATTTTCCGATTGGATGATCATATACAGAGATTGCAAAAATCTGCAGAAATCTATAAAATGGAAGTACCATTTTCCTTCGAAGAATTAAAACAGGGATGCCTGAATATTGTGAATAAAAATGGATATTCAGATTGCTATATACGTCCCCTGGTGTTTTATGGATATGATTCTCTTGGAGTCAACCCTAAAGAATGCCCTGTGGAGGTCGTCATAGCATGTTTTTACTGGGGTGCATATTTAGGAGATGATGGTCTAATCAATGGTGTTCGTATTACTATTTCTCCCTGGCAAAAATACTCTTCCAAAGCGTTACCATCCACTGCAAAAGCCAGTGGACATTATATGAATTCATTACTGGCTGTGACAGATGCCAAACAACGAGGATTTGATGAAGCATTGCTGTTAAACTCCTCAGGTAATATTGCAGAAGGATCTGGTCAGAATATTTTTCTGGTGAAAAATGGTGAATTATTCACCAATGATGAAAATTCAGATATTCTGCTGGGAATAACCCGAGAATCAATTATACAAATAGCAATGGAAATGGGTATAACCGTTCACATCGGTACTGTGACAGTTGAAGAATTGAAAGATGCAGATGAAGCATTTTTTACCGGGACTGCGACAGAAGTCACCCCTATACAGTCTATCGATGATCACACTATTGCAAGTGGTACTCCCGGAAAAATGACCCTTAAATTAAAATCAGTGTATGAAGATATCATCCACGGCCGTAAACAGAAATATCTGGACTGGCTTGAGTTTATGAAAAGACTGGAATCCAAACAGAATATCTGATCTGGAATAGACTACCTGATCTGAAATGAGAATTCCGCTTTAGTAAATTTTTCCTCCTTGGGGTGATAGGTATCTTCTCTGAAAGTAACTTCTCCATTTTCGTCAACCAGAATTACAGTAGATGATCGGGTTCCATAAATTGGAGAAGTAATGAAGATAGGCGAGAGAACTCGCTCAATCTCCAACCCGACACCTGTAGCCGGTAATTTAGCGTCATCCGGTATTTCTCTATCTTTCAGAATATCCATAATTGCGGATATTTCCATTTCAGGTCTTTCCATACATTGTGATAGTAATTTTTTCCCTCTCATCACTTTTGGCCATGGAGAATCCAGTAAATGATTACTGAGTCCGAAAATTCCGGGAGTGATCTTTTTAATTTCATCTACTGTATTGGAATACCAGTAGAAATTGTTCATATTACCGAACAGTAGATTATAGCCATTATAGTCATCTTTGGTTGTTTGAATATTACTGATAAATTTATCATCAGACATTTTCCCTGTTAGATAACTTTTTATTAGCAGCCCCCGGGAGTGTAATCCTTCCCGATGTGAGTTAGGGTTACGGTAATTGGTAATCATTCCAATTGTTCCCGTTTGTGTTATACCCAACCAGGTTCCGCTGAATTTTTCGTCAATACCACCACAAATTGTTGGATGGTCCTCCCAAAAATCTGCCGGTTTTGTGGGACGGCTATAGTACTCATCCCGATTTGCAGCAATTATCAATGGATACTTTGAATGGTTTTTATAAGAAAATATTATGAGACACATTGTTAATAAAAAACCCCATCAGTTTTGTTTGATGGGGTTTGATATATTAAATTGGTTATAAAGTATAATTTATTTTACAAGCACCACTTTTCTTGTTACAACTGCATCTGCCGATTGCAGCTGAATAAGATACATCCCACTGGAAATTTTTCCTGCATCCCAGGTGACGGTATGATACCCAGCCTGTTGGTAAGTATTTCTCAATAATGCTACTTCCTGCCCCAGCAGATTAACCACTCCAATTTTCACGTTTGAGTAGGTTGGAACAGAATACTGAATTGTGGTGGATGGGTTAAATGGATTTGGATAGACACTGGATATTTCAAAATTATCCGGAATGAGAACATTTTCAGTGGACAATAAACCATTGGTCATTAACTCTATCAGGAAAAACTCATTTATTGCCCAACCTTCAATTTCTGTTTCTGAAACTCCGGGATATACCTGTCCTGATGAGTTATCAAAAAGCTTAAATTCCGGTATATCACCCGGGGATGCATATCCGGGGAAACTACCATCATCTCCCATAACAGGAACGGTATAACCACCACCAAAAAATGGATATGTCCAACCAACACATTCATCATCTATGAATGCACCAATTATATCACAATCACTGTCCGGGCACTCCCATACTCCTTCCCCTGAACCAACAACAGAACCTGGTTCAATGTCACTGCCATCAATCTCAATATCATAAAAAAAGTAGAATGCCTGCCAGGTCGATTGGTCAAAACACCAATTAGTTTCCGGTGCACATACATCACCTAATAAAATATTAAATGACAAAATGCTGAACATTATGTAAATTTTTCTCAAAACTCGTTCCTCATGTAATTTTTCCTTTTACTGATATTAGAAATTACATAGATTTGGTATATATCAATAAAATTAATTATGATTCTTTTTCTGCTGTAATTTTATGTGATATTTCTTCTGCACCAGATATAATTTTAACAAAACATCAATATCCAGGTGCAGGAGTGATGCAAAATACCGTTCTGCAGCAGTTCTGCTTTTGGCATTGATGGTATTTTTAATTTCCCTGCCATCCTGCGTTTTTAATAAGTAAATCATTTCTTCTCCTATATTACCAAATGATATTACTTAATATAATTGTAAAAATCCGTTATCTATATCACAAAAACAGCCCCGGTAAACGGGGCTGTTTTTTGGGAAAAATTATCTAATAATAGAAAACTATTTTATCAAGTCTTCAATAATTCCTGACCAGGTTTCGAGATTCCTACGTGCAGGTTCCTTTCCGTTAATCAGGAATTTGGGAACTCCCAATCTCTGCATTCCCTGTTTTCTTAGATCACTGAATTGCTGTTTTTCTCTTGCAACCAGATCTCTCACTTCAGCACTTTTAAAATCCTGCATTAATTGTTGAGTATCAAGTCCGAGTTCAGCAGCCAATTGCACGGGAAGATCCGGATTTTTCCGTAATTCTGAGAAGTTATCAAACATTTTATGAGACATCTCAAAATATTTCCCCTGCTTGCCTGCAGCAACTGCATACAATGCTGCAGTGTATTTGGTATTTGATTCATCCAGGCTTCCCCTTGGTCCATTCTTCATTACAAATTTCACATCATTGGGATATTTCTTCATTATATCATCCATCAAACTGACAGCTTTTCTACAATGCGGTCAGTAATAATCACTCCATTCAGTAATGGTAACTTTCGCATTTGCTGGTCCCATAAAGTAGGAATCACCTGCAGGTGCATTATACACTGTTGTACTTTTCCATTTGGAATCAGATTTCTGATTTGCTGTGTTTTGTTTCTTCTCAGGTTTTGAATCCTTACTGGAAATATTGCCAATAGATTTCTCCAAATTCCGAATTGCAGTCTGGATATCTTTTTGGTTGTTTTCCAGCTTGTCCAGTTTCTTAGTCAAATCTTTAACAGCATCGAGCCGGGAAATGATTATCCTCTGAGATTCTTCTAATGATTTCAGATCACCACTATTATCACCTGAATCTACCTTTGTGCATGAAGCAAGTATTAGTATTAATCCTGTGGTTAATGTAAATTGAATCTTTCTTTTCATGTTTTCCTCTGTTTGATTAATTAGTTACGATTATTAATAAATATCCCTGTATTAATTACAGGGAATATTCGAAATTATTGGTATGGCAGAGTGTTTAATTTACGGCAAAATTACTTGATTAACATTATTTTCTGTACCATCCAATTTTGACTCTCAGAAATATTCATTCGGATAAAATACATTCCGCTGGATACATCATCCGTTTGCCATGCAATTTCATACTGTCCGTAATTCTTATAAGTTCCTGATTCTATCATATCAATCAGGCGGCCCTGTGTATCTATTATTTGTATGGTAACATTGGATGGCTGAGCAATTGTGTACTGAATGTTAACCGTTGAGTTAAATGGATTTGGGTAGGGTTGACTTAATCTGAAATTTTCAGGAATTCCGGATTCTGGAGAATTCCCATACAGATCAATATTAAATATCCGATTGCTGCTCCATTCAGGAATATCATTGGATTCTAACGGAATTAAATCTCCGGTTATATCATCTACATAGGTAAATTGAGGAGTTTCACCGGGCAGACAATATCCATCTGTCCAGGCAGATCCGTCATCACCCATCACGGGTACATCTGTGTAACTACCCGTCCATATTCTGGCACCGGTGATAATATCACCACAACTGGAAATAATCCAGTTGCCCGGCGTTGCAGGATGATTATTGATCTCCAAATTCCCAACGAAATAAAACGACTGAGATGTGGATTGGTTAAAGGAGAACTCCAATGGTGGATCAGGAGGTGTATGTGGGATAAAATCACTTTTTCTCTCTGTTGGAGTTGTGTTAAAACTGAATGATACCGGTTCGTGGAGTAATACCCAATATCCCTTTAATTCTTCAAAATGTGTCAATGTGCCTTCCCAATCGGAATTAATCTGCTGCGCAGCCATACCTTCACTAAACACACCTAAAAATGCACCCTCAATATCATCAGGAATTGCCTCTCCAACAGGCATCAGATTGGAAGATGGCCAGGAAATCAAATTTCCTTCATCTTGAAAATTATTTAATTCATACACAATGGTTTCTTCAGGGAGAAGATCCAATGGATATCCGTGGGTTAAAAACAAAGCAGGACTGTCAACCGTAATCCAATAGCCATCTGAAAAATCAATAGATTCAATAGATCCAACCCAATTTCCATCGATAAAATTTGATGCCAATGCTTCACCAATAATTGTTGAAATTGTAAATTCCAATGGTTCTAACATACTATTTAGGGAATTATCCGTCCGCAATGCATTGAAACTGATCAGATTATGACCTGCTTCCAGGATCATGCTATAGGTAAAATACGTTAATCGATCCACGATATACACCCCCAGATCAACAAACGGTTCCATGGCAGACGGTTCTGCCGGAACTACCGCATTACTTGCGGAATCATAAATTTTGAATATTGGAATATCTCCCAGCTCAAGATAGTAGCAGGTACCGGTTAATTCACATAAGTCAGGGATTTCCGGATTAAAATCAGCTCCCATAACAGGTATCGGTGTATATGGTCCCTCCCACATTCTGGAACCGACACACACACTTGCATCATCTGTGAGGGTTCCATCTTCATTTATATCCGGACAATTTTCTGAAATGGTTTCACAGGCACCATCTAAGGTTTCATCGTGGATTTTAAACGCACCAACCCAATCACCCTCACTCAGAAGCTGGTCATTTATATCTGCAGTTATGAAGACAAAAAATGCCTGCCGCTGGGACTGATTGAATTCAAATCCTTCCGGTGGATCCGGAGTTCCGGAGAGAAATGCAACGGATAAAATCCCAATAATTGTTTTCTTTTTTATCATTCCAATAAGGTATACACTCGCATAAGTTAGCAGTTTAATATACTTATTTCAATAAAAATAATTTATTGAGCTAAATCAATAAATTTCAACTATTTTTTAAAAGTAATCAATAAAAAAAATGAGCTGCCCTGAATGAGCAGCTCATTTTTAAACAGTTAGTTTAGAATACTGATTACTTAATGAGCATCAGTTTCTGGTTATGAATGGATTCGCCTGCAACCATTCTGACAAAGTAAACACCACTTGCCTGATTTGCTGCCTGCCAGGTGATATTGTAAACACCTGCATCCATTGTTGAGTTCACCAGTTCGGTAACCACACGACCTGTTACATCATAGATCTCTACAGTTACATCCATTCTTTCAGGAATACTGTAGCTGATGTTTGTAGCAGGGTTAAATGGATTTGGATATGCCTGCCCTAAAGTAACCTCAACAGGAATCATAACATCAGACAATTCACCAATGGAGAATATTCCGACATTTTCCCATCCAGGAGTATTAGCGGCAAAGACATCAACCATTTCACCGGTTGCACTGCGATATACTTTGAACTGTGGAACTTCACCAGATTCACAATATCCGAAAGTATTATCATATTCATCATATCCCATTGCAGGAATATCTGCAACTTCACCAGTCCACATTCTTGCACCGACAACTACATCGTCATTGTAAGCAAGAATCCAGTCACCGTGTTCGATTGGTCTGTTATCAATGGTTACTTCATTCACAAAATAGAATGCCTGTTCGGTAGATTGGATATATCCAAACTCTTCCGGAACAACCGGTAATTCATTCTGTGCTGTCTGGTTCCGACCAAATGCAGGTGCATTATATTCAAATTCTAATCCATCTACATTTGAAACCATCCAATAACCACTTCCGCCATCGAAAGTAGATAATGAACCAACCCAGGTACCATCACCATAGACTGCTGCAACACCTGCACCAACTATTGAAAGCAATTCTGA
This sequence comes from uncultured bacterium, assembly GCA_964345035.1. Taxonomy (GTDB): domain Bacteria; phylum Fidelibacterota; class Marinisomatia; order SCGC-AAA003-L08; genus CAYFPO01. The sequence goes on along the minus strand of CAYFPO010000032.1, from coordinate 1,709 downwards.
TTCAACATAATCCGGTAACGCATCACTCAGACTCTGTGAACCTGAATATGAATATGATACCAGATTGTTTCCATCGTGTAACAGATAGGATAATGGAGCTGTTGGAGTACCAATTACTTCAAAAGAAGTAGAAGCATCAATATCACCTAAGTCCATTTTCACCCAGTATCCATCTGTAGCTGCGACTTCGCTCAAACTACCAATCCAGTTACCATTAAATTGTGCTGCAACAATACCTTCACCAATAACAGCAGAGATATCACTACCTAAACTGCCAAAGAAACTCGGTATTCCTAGATCTTCCGGTAATGCATAGAAACTCACCAGATTATTACCATCCCACAATGTCAGATCAACATCACTGAGGTCACACATACCGTCACCATCAGTATCTAATCCGTCATTACCAAGATCATAGCTACCGGATGAACAGTCATCACAGAAGTCAGTATCATCATCAGAACATACAAATTCATTGTTGTCATCTGAGTCAACTTCATCCAGTGCGCCGTCGTTATCATCGTCAGCATCACAGGTGTCACCTTCAGAGTCACCGTCATAGTTCCACTGATCAGTGTTTGCATCATCCGGACAGTTATCTACGTCACCGCATACTGTATCACCATCGATGTCGTTGTCAGCATCCAATGGGCACTCATCTGAACAGTCAAGTTCCCATCCACCTTCTACAAATGCGTTACAGAAATCAGTTTCAGAACCAGGATCACCAAGTCCGTCACCATCTGTATCGAAACAGTATGTCAGGATTTCTGCACCACCAAACCATTCGCCTGCACAGTCAATGCTGAAGTCGAATGTAGTTGATACATCACAACCATTCAATGGATTGAAGTCCAGATCACAAGTATTCAATGGTAATGCATCCTCATCTGCAAATACAAAATTAGACAGGCTTACACCAAAATTACCACTGAAGTTTACATCAGTCGGTGTAAATGCTAATGCTGCTAACAGAGTTCCATCAGGATTTGGTGGAATGATATCACCTGTCATTGAGAATCCAATAACAGTACCATTCGCATACTGGATGTCAAGTAATCCATCTACTGCACCTACTATCTCAAAATCACCTTCTATGGAAACATCAAACTGGTAACCAGAGATATACCAGAGGTTCGCCATAGATACATAGATCAGACCGTTCAGTGGATCTACATCTACTCCCAATCCTACCAATATATATGGCAGAGTTGTAGCACAAGATTCACCCGAATGAGGACCTTCAAGATCAGATACGTTTGTAGTTGTTACTGTGTAACAATACTCAGTCATATAATCCAATCCAAAACCACTCTCAGGATCAACATAGCTCGTAGATGTGGTAGAGCCTACCAACATGCCGTCTCTGTATATATTATAGGATGCGGCAAACTCTACTGCATCCCACATTAATGTTACTTCGTTTCTTCCGCCAATGGCTACAAGGTTCTCAGGTCCTGCCAGTATTCCTGCAGGAACATCAATACAGCCAGCACCGCTGGATGCAGTTTGTAAACCATCATCAGCTGAAACAATTTCATTACTCATACAAGCTTCAGGTGCATCTCCGTTTGGAGCAAACCGTAAGGTTGCCAATACACCATCACCTGCTGGTAAAAAGTCACCAGACAATGAAAATCCGATAACAGTACCATTAGACTGACTTACAGACAACTGACCAATATCACTGGAACCGCCTGTCAGTGTAA
>CAYFPO010000031.1:17679-19092 GCA_964345035.1 uncultured bacterium | reverse complement strand
TAGTGGGATAGCCCATTTCCTGAAAACTGGTTAATGCGGATTGTTTGATTTGGTTGATATTTTGCATTTTATCGTTTTTGCCTTCGTAGGGGCGTATCTTGATACACCTTGGGCGATTGACCAATCGCCCCTACGTACAGGTTTTGAATTTCCTGTGGTCTAAACATTAACTTCTTCTTCCACCCAGCGATACCCTTTTTCTTCCAATTCGAGTGCCAGATCAGAATCACCCGATTTTACAATCCTGCCGTCAATCATAACATGCACTACATCCGGTTCCAGATATCGTAATATTCGTTGATAATGGGTGATGAGCACCACTGAATTTTGGTCGTTTCGGAATGTATTTACACCTTCTGCAACCACCTTCAGCGCATCAATATCCAGTCCGGAGTCGGTTTCATCCAGAATTGCCAGTTTGGGATTCAACGTGAGCATTTGGAGAATTTCGTTGCGTTTTTTCTCTCCACCTGAAAATCCATCGTTTACTGCCCGGCTGAGATAGGATTCATCCATACCAACCAGTTTCATTTTTTCTTTAATGAGTGCCAGAAAATCCACCGCATCCAACTCTTCTTTTCCCTCAAACTTCCGTTTTGCATTCAGAGCAGCTTTCAGGAAATACGTAAGATTTACCCCTGCCAATGCCACAGGATACTGAAATCCGAGGAACAAACCCGATAGAGCTCTGGCTTCAGGTTCCATCTTTAGTAAATCCAGTTCTTCAAATTCAACGGTTCCATTTGTGATTTCAAATTTATCCCTGCCTGCCAACACTTGAGCCAATGTACTCTTTCCGGAAGCATTTCTTCCCATGATGGTGTGCAATTCTCCGGGTTTAACCTCAAGGTCAATCCCTTTCAGAATTTGTTTGTCACTTAATCCTGCGTGTAAATCGCTTATCTTCAGCATAGTTTGTTTCCTGATATTTGATACTGGATATTTGATAAAAACCTAAAATTATTTTTCACTGATATGGAATTCATTTACGGATTGAATAAATTTATTTAATTTTTTACCAAGTAAATCCAAATCGCTTCTTAGTTTAGTATATTTATCTTCATCTGTCAGAGATTTTGTTTCCCAAAGAACCTCAAGATGGTCAAATGTTTCATCTGCTGAGCCCATTGCATGAACTAAAAACTTGATATAATCCTGTTTATACCTTCTTCGACCATATCCCTCTACAATATTTGCTCTTACTGATTTTATAGATCTCCTAATTTGCTGTCCAGTTTCAAATTGTTCAAACTTTGGTAAATCAGTTAGTGTCATATTATGTATTGCGATTGATAATTTTCTTGCCAATTGCCAAATTTCCAGATTTTTATAACTCATCTATTCATCCAGTATCCAGTATCCAGTATCCAGAATCCAGAATCCAGAATCCAGAATCCAGTATCCAGTATCCAG
>CAYFPO010000031.1:0-17579 GCA_964345035.1 uncultured bacterium | reverse complement strand
AATCCAGAATCCAGAATCCAGAATCCAGTATCCAGTATCCAGTATCCAGAATCCACCATCCAGTATCCAGAATCCAGTATCCAGTATCCAGTATCCAGTATCCAGTATCCAAAATCCACCATCCAACTCATCCCACACTCCCTTCCAGGCTGACTTCCATAAGTTTTTGTGCTTCTACTGCAAATTCCATAGGCAGTTCTTTAAACACTTCCTTACAGAATCCATTCACGATCATGGAGACCGCATCTTTATTGCTGATCCCTCGTTGTTTACAATAAAAAAGCTGATCTTCACCAATATTGGATGTTGATGCTTCATGCTCCATTTTGGCGGTAGGATTTTTCACATCAATATAGGGGAATGTATGGGCTCCGCATTCATCACCGATTAACAGTGAATCGCATTGAGAATAGTTTCGTGCATTATCAGCATTTTTCAGAATTTTGACGCCACCGCGGTAGGTATTCTGTCCCTTCTTTACAGATATCCCTTTTGAAATGATAGTACTTCTGGTATTTTTCCCTAAATGGATCATTTTGGTTCCTGTATCAGCCTGCTGATGATTATTGGTCATTGCGACTGAATAAAATTCACCAATGGAGTGATCTCCCTGTAATATACAGCTTGGATATTTCCACGTGATTGCAGAACCGGTTTCTACCTGTGTCCATGAGATTTTAGAATGTTTACCCCTGCAGGCACCTCTTTTGGTAACAAAATTATAGATTCCGCCCACACCATTTTCATCTCCCGGATACCAATTTTGTACAGTTGAATATTTAATCTGTGCATTATCCAACGCGACCAATTCTACAACTGCAGCATGTAACTGATTTTCATCCCGCATTGGGGCTGTGCATCCCTCAAGATAACTGACATAACTGTCATCCTCTGCAACGATGAGTGTCCGCTCAAATTGACCTGTATTGGAAGCATTGATTCGAAAATAAGTGGAGAGTTCCATGGGGCAGCGGACACCTTTTGGGATAAATACAAAACTGCCGTCACTGAAAACTGCTGAATTCAATGCAGCAAAATAATTGTCTGTATAGGGAACAACAGACCCAAGATATTTTTTAATTAGATCGGGATAGTCGATTACAGCCTCAGAAAATGAACAGAAGAGTACGCCTGCTTTCGCCAGATCTTCCTTAAAGGTGGTAGCGACAGAAACACTGTCAAATACCGCATCCACAGCAACTCCCGAGAGCATTTTCTGCTCTTCCAATGGGATACCCAATTTGTCATAGGTTTCCAACAGCTTAGGATCAACCTCATCTAAGCTGTCCAGCTGTTTCTTTTTGGGTGCGGCGTAATAGCTGATACTTTGATAATCAACAGGGGGGTAAGATACCTTCGCCCACGTTGGTTCCGTCATATTCAGCCAGTGGCGGTAGGCTTTCAGGCGCCAGTTCAGAAGAAATTCCGGCTCTTTCTTTTTTTCTGAGATTAATCGGATTACATCTTCATTCAGTCCCGGCGGGATTTGTTCCTGTTCAATATCAGTAACAAATCCGTACTTATATTCCTGACTGACTACATCATCAATAACTGGTTGATTCGACATAGTAAGAGTATAATTATTCTACTGTGAATCCGTATAAATTCTCTGCTTCATCAGTAGCAATCATTCGGATTGCATCCCACGTCAGATCAGTACACGCTTTTGCACAAGCATCACATCCGATGCATTCATTCCATCGAACTTGTACAGGTGGTATAGGGATATTGTATTTTTCCACAGAAACTGGTTCAATACAATCTACAGGGCAAAATGCCACACATACCTGGCATCCGGTGCAATTGTCTTCATCCACAACTGCTACCGTTCTTGGCCGGACTTTCTTTCGGAGCACATCATCCGGTACTTTGGGTAATTTTGAGTATCTGTCAGTAATTGCCATAATTTTTCCTATCCGCTATATTCAAGGTCAAAAAATTCATAGTTTTTCGGGATGTAATGTTTCCATTCATCCGGTACCTGTTCTTCTTCGAAGATCGCTTCTACAGGGCATGCAGGTTCACAGGCACCGCAATCAATACATTCCTCCGGGTGGATATAGAGTTGTTTTTCCTCAGGGTCAAATCCATCCACCATTGCTTCAGCTCCTGAGCCGCTCACATCGTCCGGACCGTGAATACAATCTACCGGACATACTTCTACACAAGCCGTATCGCAGGTTCCAAAACAGGGTTCTACAATTGTAAAGGGCATATAATTCTCCTTAAATAATTAATGTTGTAATTCCGTAATCTTTTCACCGGTTAGTTCCCCGATTTTTTTTCCGGGTGAATCTTTCCGCAATCTTTTTACTGTATGTATCACAGCATCAATTGCAGATTGAATATCATCTTTTGTATTGAATCTTCCAATTCCAAAGCGTATGGATGCGTGGGCTTCTTCTTTTGACCTTCCCAGCGCTTTTAACACATACGAAGGTTCGGGGCTTGCAGAAGTGCAGGCAGACCCGCTGGAAACTGCAATTGTGGATAGTCCCATCAGTAAAGCAGTCCCATTTACACCTTCAAAACTTACATTGATATTGCCCGGTAGTCTATTGTCCATACTACCGTTTATTGTAATCCCATCCAGGCTCTCAGTAATTCCAGTAAGAAGCATATCTCTTAATTCGGATAACATCGCAGCTTCTTTATTCATCACAGATTGTGCAATTTCACATGCTTTGCCAATTCCCACAATTAACGGAACGGGCAATGTACCAGAACGTAGTCCTCTTTCGTGACCACCACCATCAATTTGAGGTTGGAGCAATACTCTTGGATTTTTCCTGCGGACATATAATGCACCAACACCTTTTGGTCCGTAGATCTTGTGGGAAGATATTGAAAGTAGGTCAATATGCATTTTTTCAACATCAATGGGAATTTTACCAACAGATTGAGCAGCATCAGTATGAAAGAGGATCCCATTTTCTGTACAGATTCTTCCTATTTGTTCGATGGGCTGGATCACCCCGATTTCATTATTCGCGTGCATCACAGAGACAAGAATCGTATCCTCTGTAATTGCAGATTTCAATTTTTCCAGATCGACCAGTCCATCTTTTTTCACACCCAAAAAAGTGATGGTGCAGTTTTTACCGTTTATGGAATGTAATGGATCAATAACAGATTTATGTTCGGTGGATACAGATATTATGTGTTTTTTTAATTTCTGGGATGATTCCACAGATCCCTTCAACGCAAGATTATTTGATTCTGTAGCACCGCTGGTAAATATAATCTCCTGCGGGAGAGCGCAAATTATTGCAGCAGTCTGTTCCCGTGCGATATCAACTGCCTCTTCTGCTTCCCAGCCGAAATGGTGACTGCGGCTGGCTGCATTCCCAAATTTCTCCGTAAACCATGGAAGCATAACTTCCATCACCCTTAGGTCAACAGCCGTGGTGGCTTGATTATCCAAATATATCTTTCCTGGTTTATTGGGTGACATCTCTCACACTCATATTACTGAAAATGGTTTTCATTTTATTATTAATTTGCTGGATGGGCGTTTTAATATTACAGATTTCCAGTTGTGTACAATCGGAATCAAGAAAACAGTCTGTAAGTCCCAATGGACCTTCCATTATTTCAAGGAATTTCCATAAACTGAGATGTGAGAGATCATTTTTAATTCGATATCCGCCATTTGGACCCTGTACCGGTTCTACAATATCTACCTTTGCCAGAAATTGGAGAACCTTTGAAAGAATTTCAAAGGGAATAATATACTGATCCGATATTTCCTTAGCAGTCGTTACTGATATGGTTGGTTTGGACTGCATAAACCGAATTGCTATAAGAGCATATTCTGTTCTGCGTGTTAGTTTTAACATATATCCGACTTAATTTGTCGGGTATAATTTAATGTGCGGATAAAAGGTGAAACAATGAAAATATGGATAAGATATGAATCATATAAATGGTTCAGATCAAAATAATATTAATAGATAAATTATTTCTGCTCATTTTCTAAATCAGCATGATATTCTTCAGCAATATCCCGCCATTCATTCCTGGAATTCAGATGTCGAATGATGGTAATAATTGTTAGAAAAAGGGTAAAAATTAATATTACTGTTTTGCCTGCAGGGGAAAATCTGAAAAATAGAATAATTATTAAATCTAGTAGCCAAAATAATTTAATTAAATTCATAATGTATAATTATATCAAGAATTGTAAGTTTTTGATTTTGTTAGTATTATATGTGGGCCCTCAGGGACTTCCCGCCAGCCCTCCCGCTGGCTTGCCTGCACCACATTGTGGGTGGGTGACAGGTCGGGAGCGGGCTGGGAACCCCGGACTAAATTGATTTAACTTTCTTCATCCATACTTTTTTACCAAACCCTGTTTTATAATATTTCTCTCTTCTTCTGGCTGATTCCCTGGTTTCAAATTTTTCTGTATAGATTATTTTATAGGGCCTTCTTGCTCTGGTTGATCTTACTTTTCCCAGATTATGAGAATTCAACCTTTTTTGGGGATTGGAGGACATCCCCACATAGTACCAATCTTCAACCTGAGAATTTAGTATATAAACAAAATAGGACATAGAATTATTAGGAATGACCTGTTGATTTCCTACAGGTCATTCCATTATTATGTGGGCCCTCAGGGACTTGAACCCCGGACCAACGGATTATGAGTCCGCTGCTCTAACCAACTGAGCTAAGGGCCCATCTAAATCTTATATTTTCCTTTCACCCTCTTTGGGATTATGAGTCCGCTGCTCCCCGCCTGCCATCTAAAACTTCTACATCGGCGGGCAGGTAACCAACTGAGCTAAGGGCCCCAATCTGAGCCCTGTCCATCGTAACACAGTGTAGATGGATAATGGCTCTGAAATTGGAAAGTTAAAGATATTCAGGAGGGTTAAATTTAAAGGATTGAAATGTTGTTTGCCAATAATTCAAAGATAGATTTTTATTTTTTCTCTATATACTAAACTGAATCCAATTAACTATTCAGGCTAAAATCCATCTTCCACAAATTCTGCTTTAAATCCCGGGAGAGAATAAATGGTGCCATGATTCTGATTTCCGGATTCATCTTTCACTGTCTTCCCATCATCAGGATATTCATTGAATCGTAACAGGCAGATCAAACTGTCTAACAGAGGATCTCCGTAGGTTGTGATCACCTGTTCAGGATGGGTGTAATGATAGTCCAGAACTGAGGTAATGGACCAGCAGTCAAAACTATCATCAGCATTTTCATTACAGTAGCATCCACCATCTGTATAGGAATATCTATACTGATCGTGAAAATCTTCCAAAATCTGAATAAAGGTACTGGTTGAATCCCATTCCGTTCCCACCATACAAGAATAATTAGTACCATTTGCTAATGTAACATCAATTTCATTGTTTACTGGTGTTCCTGAATACGATTTAATCAAATCCTCGAAGTAAAAGTATTTATCCAATGGTGTATTCCAGATTCGAAATTCATCCAGAAATCCTTTCCAAAAATTTTCCGGTTCATTTGGAAGATCCGTTAATGCTTTGACACCAATAAACAGGTCATTCTCATTAATATCCGGGAAGTAATAATCATTAAAGTCTATCAGATATTGATTATTTAACAAAATTTCAAGGTTAGAATTCAATACGTCATAAATAAAACTGATATGGTAATATTTATCTGAATTATTCCAGTCCAGATCCAAATCCTCCAGATTCAGATATCCAAGATTTTCCAGGTTGATCTCATCAATTTCTTCATCCCAGATGACCCGAATAATATTGGGTTGATTCTGATCCAGGAAAAATCCAATTTCAATACCGCCATCATCATTGCCAACCGTAAATAATGCGGGTGAATCTGTGGTATTCATATTACCACCTGAGATAAAGAATTCCAGTGTAAAACTTCCTTCCAGAACATTGAGGTCCCCAGCATCGGTGAATTCATCTCTGTTCATAACCTGAATCCAAGAACCGCCATCAAGATTGACTGAGTCCAGGTTCAGTTCAGTGTCTAACAGATCCGTACAGGATAAAAAAACCAGAAGGAAAAATGTCAGATAATACTTCATGGATAGGTTATCCCTTCCAGAATCTCACTGTCTGCAGACCGTCCGTGAATATTGGTGAACCGAATCAAATAATACCAGGTAGTTCCGGAGCCGATATCATTTCTATCCTCGAATTGAATATCACTAAAATCAATTATAGATGCAAGTTTAGTATTTAGAATTTCCGAATTATTTCCCCTCCAAATGTCAATTCTATAAAAAGATGTATCCTCCATTGTATTCATCCATTCAATCGTAATTACATCTGTCAATTCTTCACTGATTGTAATTTCGGAGATTGGATCCGGATTTTCAGCAATTCCGGCTTCCCGTGTGATAATTGTACTTGGTTGGAAATTTCCAACTAAATCGTATGTCGCAATTACATAGCAATATCCCTGAGTTGTTACGCTGGAATCAGTATAGGTATTTGTCTGCTGGTCTAATAATGTGTCAAGTGCTGTACAATCACCAGTGTTCGTACAATCAATGGGATCAATAATTTCCACCTTGAACAAATCCTCTACCGTTCTGTATATGACATAATACTGAAATTCATCATCTGGTTCTTCGGACGGAGTAAAAGTCAACTCCGTATAATCAGTAACCTCAATATCAGTCCAAACAGCAGGTTCGATTATCCGTGTAAATATTTGGATGGAATCCACAAAAAATGGTTGATTAATTGTATCCAATATGGTGAAACCAACTTGTTTGAATTCTCCCGGATTCATACTGAAAGTATATGAGGATACAACGGGATTGGTTATACTGGTATCCGGTTCGCCGTCAACCATAATTTGGTATTCCCCAAAATCCTCATTTGTATAAGAACTCCAGGAAATGGATGCAGAATATTTGTGTACTCCCGAATCTGTCCGTGTCAGATTCAGTTGATAGTCATAATCCGGTGAAATAATATTTTGGACAATCGTCTCCGGATCATCACAGGTGAGGAATAGGAACCATATACCGCTCAATATGCTGGACTTAAATCTGTGCATAATCCTGGTATTTATTACGTAAATCATTTAAGGACTTTTGAATATTGTGAATTTCCTCCAATTGAGATGTTTCATCACTTTTGGAAATATTGTTCCGCATTTGTTCTCTGATGGATTGAACCTGCTGCTTTAAATATCCCTTTTCCATCCGTCGCAGACAGTCAATAGCTGTCACCTTGGACAAATTCTTTTTTTCAATATCGAATACGAGAGATGCCAGTTTTTCTCTGTGTTGAGGATTTATCAATCCATCCATCACCACATTGATATCCGGTGGAAATTCAGAGAGGAGGTGTATGTATAACTGATTGTAAATTTCCCGAATTGACTCTGTATGCAGCCAATTTTCGTTTACATTTTCGTACAGTAATTTTCTGGTTTCCGAATCTTCTGCAAAACAGGTTTGGATCAATTCATCTTCCAATCGCCGGTATGGTGACTGGCTTTTCGGTTTCACCGGTTTTTCCTCAGATTTCTGTTGAAATTCTTCCCGTCTCATTTTTTTATTCAGCATTGATTGCAGAGATTCAAACAATGTCCGCTCATTCAGCCCTGTTACACTAGCCAATTCTTTTACACATAATTCACGGTGTACACCATCATTTATCTGAGTGAGTTCAAACAGTATTTCATTCACCAGCGATGAAATCACTGCGGGGGATTTTTTATCTCCCGGATAAATATCAAAATGAAAATGAAATTGATTGATTGAATTTTCCATCGCATCCAATAAAGGGCCAGTTCCGGATTTCTGCACCCAGTCATCCGGGTCCATACCTTCCGGTACCGGAATGATCTCCGGATTGAATCCATTTCTCAGGAGTACATACCCGGCTCTCACAGCTGCTTTTTTCCCTGCTGAATCACCGTCGTAAGCAATTTTAACCGACTGCACATATTTTTTAAGTTCTGCAGCATGGCTGTCGGTAAATGCAGTTCCTGAGACTGCAACCACATTTTGAATTCCAGCCTGATATAGCTGGAGATAATCCAGATATCCTTCAACCACAATAGCGGTATTTTTTTCTGATAATGCAGATTTTGATTCAGATAGGCCGTATAGAATTCCACTCTTATTGTAAATGGGTGTTTCGGAGGAATTCACATATTTGGCTGGATCATCTCCTTCAAAAATTCTTCCTGCAAATGCCGCAACTTTCCCATTACGATCCGAAATGGGAAACATAATTCGGTTTCTGAATCTGTCGAAATATCCTTTTTCCCCGTTAATGAACAAACCACATTGGATCATCGCATCTGCATTCATCTCCATACTTCTGGCTTTGTCCAGGAGGTCTGACCATCCACCTGTACTATACCCCAATTTAAATTTGGCAATGGTTTCATCGTTCAACCCCCGGGAATGGAAATACTCTACTACCATTTTCCCTTTTTCAGTCTTTAGATTTTCCTGATACATTTCAGCGGCAACTTTCTGAAGTTCATACAGTTGGGTGATGAGTGTTTTGGGCTTTCCACCTCCCTCGATATTGACTTCAATTCCATACTGATCACCGATGAATTTGATGGAATCTACAAATTCCAGTTTTTCAATAGCCATTATAAAATTGATGGCACCTCCGCCGGCTCCACAACCGAAACATTTATAGATCTGTTTTCCGGGATTCACTGCAAACGATGGGGTTTTTTCCAAATGAAAGGGGCACAGACCAAAGTAGTTATGTCCCCGTTTTTTCAACTGAACATATCTACCCACAACATCTAAAATGTCGACCGTACTGCGGATATGTTCTATGGTTTGTTCAGAAATTCGTGCCATTCGTGACTCCAAAAATACAGCAATTCAGCATTATTGTCATTGGAAATATCATTGCCAATTTCATTTATTTTAATTCCACAATAGTCACACCGGTGCCGCCAAATTCCGGGTCGGCAAATCTGCAGGATCTCACATAGGATATCCCTTTCACTTCGTTTTGTACTGCCTCCTGTAATGCACCTGTCCCTTTCCCATGGATGAGGTGGACAAATCCCAACCCCGCCAGGAGGGATTGGTCCAGAAATGCAGTTACCTTTCCCAGAGCCACATCCACAGTATCTCCCCGGAGATCCAATTCAAAACTATCCGGGCTGGACACCGTGTAGTGAGAAGTTTTTTCTGTCGAGATGTCGTCTTCTTCATTCTCCAACGGAAATAATTGATCGGTAGGGAGTGATATCCGTTTCCCATCCACATCAAGGGTTACTTTTTCTTTTTTGTCCGGCAATGTGAGTATTATACCGGTAAGCTCAAGATGGGGGATGGATACATTCAATCCAACTTTAATAGAAGATTTTGAAATTGGCACAGAATCCATCTCCACCGGTTTTTCAGATAAATTTTCTTCCGTAGTTTTCAGCTTTGTTTCTATAAATTCTTTTGCCTGTTTAATGCTGTGTCTGTCCGCCTGTTTTTCTTTTATGTTCCGGATCAGGTTTTCAATTTCTTTTCGGTACTGTTTTAAAACAACCTGTGAATCAATTGCTGTTTTCTGTTTCAATTTGTCCAATCCAGATTGGATATCCCATTCCCGTTGGTTAATTATTTCTTCCCGTTGTTCCAGTTCACTTTCCCGAATTTTAGTTTCCCTGATGAGTATTTCCAGTTTTCGGGATTTTTCCTGAAGTTCTTCAATGAGTGTTTCTGACTTCACTATACCGGAATTCATGAATGCTTCAGCTCTTGAGATCACCTCTGTATCCAATCCCAGTCGGTTAGAAATTTCCAATGCAAAACTGCTTCCCGGTAAACCGATCTGCAGTTCAAATGTGGGCCGCAGTTTTTCAGAATCAAAAATCATTCCGCCATTGGTAATTCCAACCTGATCCTGTGCCCAGATCTTTAATGCTCCCAGATGGGTGGTAGCTAGGACGAAACTATCAGTTTTCAGGAGTTTTTCTAGTGCAGCCCGTGCCAGTGACGCACCTGCATCCGGATCGGTTCCCGTACCCAGCTCATCCAGAAGCACCAATGTTTTGGTATCTGCAGATTCAAGAATTTCCTTCAGATTTTCAATATGGGCAGAAAAGGTGGAAAGGTCATTTTCAATGGATTGGCGGTCGCCAATATCTGTAAGTATTTTCGTAAATACCGGGAATGATGCTGATACAGCCGGAATAAAAATGCCATGCTGAGACATTATTGAAAATACACCAATGGATTTGATGGCAACGGTTTTCCCCCCGGCATTCGGTCCGGAGATCAAGAGTATTCTGTCTTCATCCAGTCTGCAATTCAGAGGTACAGGATCTTTCTCGGAAATGAGCAGTTGTGGGTTGCATCCATCAATGATTTCAATTGCCCTATCTGTAAATTCCGGTTTCACACAGTCAAACTGAATTGAAAAACCGGCACAAGCGGAATGATAATCAAACCGGACAAGAATACGCCGATTGATTTCCAAATCATCGGCGTGGGGGTGGAATTTCTGTGTCAGTTCTCTCAATATCCTGCGGATCTCTGCCTGCTCCTCCAAATGGAGGTTTGAGAGTTCATTGTTTTTTTCAATCACATCCAGAGGTTCCACAAAAGCAGTCTGACCGGTTGAAGAATAACTGTGAATGATTCCTTTTACTTTTCGTTTATGTGTGGACTGTAAAGGGAGCATCAATCTCTCATCCCGCCAAACAAGTTGGTTTTCCTGCAGCCAGTTTTTGGATTGGGCATTTTGAAATATTTTGTGCAGCAGGGTGTGGATTTGAGATTCAGTGGCGGAAATACTTTTTCGAATTTTTCTCAGATCCTTGCTTGCAGAACTTTTTACTTCATATTCACTATCAAAAACTCTCTGTATTTCAGATTCACCATCTTCCCACACGAACAGGGATTTTGTAAAATCTTTCCATTTGGGGAAGTGTTTTGAATTGCAGAAAGTTTTGACATTTCTGCTAATCACCAAAAGCATATAAAGCTCTTCAAATTGATCGGTATTTAGTTGACTGTCAGCCAGTTTCAGTGTGTCAATCCAGTGCTGAATTTCCGGAATGGGGAGGTCCGGGAAAGTTTGTTTTCTTAACTTTGCCTGAACCAATTCATCTGTATAATCCAGATTATCATTTATATCCTGCAGTAACAGTTTGGATTGAAATTTTCCTGCATATTCCTGCCCGCCGGTACTCTGGCAATAGGCACTCAGACGATCCTGAATCGCACGAAAGCCGAGGTCATCCAAAACGGATTCTTTAATCTGCATCAGCAGAGATCAGGGTTTAAGGGGATTTTCCGGTATGGGATTTGTTTCGATGAGTTCTTCGATCTTATCCCGGGCAGAGCCGGCTTGCTCAGAAAGCGCCATGGATTTTATTGTGGTCTCTTTCAGATTGTTGCAGACCTGATACAGAATGGATTCTTTGTCCAGTTTGGTTCTGGTATCTTTTGTCTGTGGGATGGCTTCCATAATGAAGATGATTAAACTCACAATCAGGAGCCCTTTCACCAATCCCAGTAAGGTGCCAAGTAGTCGGTTCAACCAGCCCAGCAGCATCAATTCGAAAAACTTTTGCAGGAGAGCGGCAATGATCCCCATAATGAACACAATGCAGATAAAAATAATCAGATAACTCACCACATGCAGGGCAGGTTCATAGGATATCCACGGTGCAAGCATGGGCTTGACCCAGGGTGTCATCTGGTTTGCAAGGATGAGCCCTGCAACTATACCCACAATGCGGCTGATCTCTTTGATAAATCCTTTACGGGTGCCGTTGATGGTAAAGAACAGCAGGATGATGACAATGAGTATATCTACCGGTGTAAAAATCATTTGGTCAGCAGTTCCCGTACCAGTTGATTGGCAAGTTTTCCGTCACCCCTGCCGGCAATTTCACCCATCACCACGGGCATCACTCTCCCCAGATCAGATACTCCCGCTGCGCCTGTTCTGTCAATGACTCCGGTGATAATATGTCTCATTTCATCTTCCGATAATTGTTGGGGGAGGAATGATTCTATGATTTCCAGTTCTTTGGATTCTGACTCTACCAGATCATCCCGGCCGCCTTGTTTGAACTGCTCAATGGAATCCCGAACCTGTTTTGCCATGCCCTGTATGATCTTCCGGCATTCCTTTTCTTCCAGCTCAGAACCCCTGTCTATCTGAATGGATTTCAGTTTTCCGATCATATTCCTGCAGGCGGTAACTCGGGATTTATCTCCCGATTTCATAGCGGACTTTAATTCATTCTGTAATTTTTCTAACATCAAAATTCCTTCAATACTGACCACTAATTTACTGGTGTTTGCCCCATAGAAAAAAAGGAGATAAAAAATCAATTTTTCATTTTTCACTTTTAATTTTTCATTTTTCACTTTTAATTTTTCACTTTTCACTTTTAATTCTTCATTTTCAAAATTTTGATCCAAATCACACAAATACAATATTATAAAAACTTCTTGGTGCATCCATAGTAAAATGGCTACATTCCCGTGCACGGATTACCAAAAAACGAACAAAATAAGGAGGTTAAACTCGTCGCACGGCAGACTTACATAGCTTGTAATACCTTTAATACCGGTTTTGCACCCCAACCGGAACAGGAGAATTACATCATCAATTCAACCCATAGAGACACAGATTTTATGTGTGGGGGTTTGATGAATCAAACCCCCACCGATACCAGGAGGAACAACGCATTGTTTCTCAACAAAAAAACCGTTCAACCGGTATGGTCACGGCATGCCGTGACGCTGCAAAGGACCAATTCAACCTATGGAGACGACTGGCGGGTCGTCTCTACACACACAGAAAGGAATTAACCTTATGAAAACACACATTATTAAATTTTCAACTTTCAAACTTTTTACTCTGTATTTACTGCTTTTATCTATTGGTTTTTCCCAGGAAACATCAATCACAAACCTGCAGGTTGCCCAACGCACTGACGGCTCTAAACTGGTGGATATTTTCTATGATTTAGGTGAGGACGCAGTGTTTACAGATTTTAATATACAGGTTGAAGTAAGTTTTGACGGAGGATCAACCTGGCAGGAAACCTATTATGTGGAAGGTGATGTTTTTTTCGGAATTATGCCGGGTGAAGATAAAGCAATTATCTGGAATTTAGGTGCTGAATACCCGGGAACATTTAATGATAATGTAAAAGTTCGTTTAACCGCAACCGGCACAGTGGCAGGACCACTGCCTTTTGAAATGGTGAGTGTCCCCTCTGGTGATTACACTTACGGCAATGGAGATGAAGTATTAAGTATAGATTATGATTATGAGATAAGCAAGTACCCAATAACCAATGCCCAGTATGCTGAATTTTTAATAGAGGCCTACGAATTGGGGTTGGTGTGGATATCCGGGGGCGATGTTGAAGGATATTATACCGGTGATGAACACTATGGACCCGGCAATTATGATTTTTACGATTTAGGCACGAATACCGGTTCATATAATTACGGACAAATAGACTGGAATGGTACTACATTTACAGTACCGGAAGGGTATGGCAGCCACCCGGTAATAGAGGTAAGCTGGTTTGGCGCTGATGCTTTTGCCCAGTTTTATGGACTCCGCCTACCCGATGAATATGAATGGGAGAAAGCAGCGAGAGGCATAACCGGTGCAGACTACCCCTGGGGCGAGAATTACGGTGATAATATAAGCGACAACGCCAATTACTGGGGCAGTGGTGACCCCTGGGATAATGGCACAACGCCTATAGGTTACTTTAATGGAGAGAATGGCACCACAGACAGCCCCAGCCCCTATGGTGCCTATGATATGGCAGGTAATGTATGGGAATGGACAGATAGCTGGTGGTCTGACGGCTCATCGTATCGTGTGATCCGTGGTGGTTCGTGGGGTAATGACACGAGCTATCTGCAGTCGTGGAATCGTGGCAGCAACGATCCGAACGGCACGTACTACAGTCTCGGGTTTCGGTGCTCGAGGACTCAGTAACCCTATTACCCTTTTTCTTTTGGTTCTTTTCTTTTATTAAAAGAAAAGAATGAGAATGTCAGAATTTGGATTTGTGGGATTCAGGGATGGTTGGATTAGAAAAAAGTCAGAATTTGCCTGTCCGCCGAAGGCGGGCCTGCAGGGAGTTAATTATAATGGCGGGCAGGTTTATGGGATTTAGGGATGAATAGGATTAAGAACATTGTCGGAATTAGGATTTTTTGGATTTTAGGATGGTTGGATTAAGAACATTGTCAGAATTTGGATTTGTTGGATTTGGAGATGACCAAGATTATAGAATCCCATCATCCGGTAATCGGACGAATCCGAATGCAGACAGAAGAAGGTATGAACAAATACAGACAGTACAGGAAAAGATTTTATATGGAGTCCGCCAACCGTGTTGGTGGTGCATTAACACGGTTAATGCAGTCCAAAGGTGAATGCAAAAAAGTCAGAATCGCAGATTAGCGCAGATTAGTGGATTACACAGAAAAATCAGTGAAATCAGCGTAATCAGTATAGATCTGTGATTCAGACAAAAGAAGGTAAAATAATGAAGATACGAAAAAAAATATGGACAATATTCTGGGCAAGTGTAATCTTTCCTCAGGATACTACCTTAGTACTGGTGGAAGAGTCATCAGTATTGACGGTGGATAGTGCGAATCCGAGCCTTGAGTTGTTTTCCCCAAATGGCGGAGAAATGTATGAATCCGGTGCTTCTCCAGATGCTGAATGGAATGCATCGGATGACAGTTTTGGAGAATCGCCTGTAACCATCTCTATAATTTCCACCTTGGGTGGATTCTCTGAAGTATTGGTGGATGCAACAGGCAATGATGGTATTGAACCGGTAATTCTTCCGGAAATTAATACAGGATTTGCCAGAATCAATATTGAAGTCGTAGATGAATTTGGCAACACAAATTCAGATATCAGTGACGGGTATTTTACCATCGGAAATCCTGAAGAATTTGAACCCGGAGACAGCACCCTGACACTGGTTGAAAATTCAGAAACATTGACTGTAGACAGTGATAATCCAACTGTTGAATTATTTTCCCCAAATGGCGGAGAAGCGTATGAATCCGGTGCTTCTTCAGATGCTGAATGGAATGCATCGGATGACAGTTTTGGAGAATCGCCTGTAACCATCTCTATAATTTCCACCTTGGGTGGATTCTCTGAAGTATTGGTGGATGCAACAGGCAATGATGGTATTGAACCGGTAATTCTTCCGGAAATTAATACAGGATTTGCCAGAATCAATATTGAAGTCGTAGATGAATTTGGCAACACAAATTCAGATATCAGTGACGGGTATTTTACCATCGGAAATCCTGAAGAATTTGAACCCGGAGACAGCACCCTGACACTGGTTGAAAATTCAGAAACATTGACTGTAGATAGTGATAATCCAACTGTTGAATTATTTTCTCCCAATGGAGGAGAATATTACATATTTGGTGGGGATTTGATATTGGATTGGTCTGCCTCTGACTTGAGTTTTAATGAAACACCTATTTCATTTTATATTAATTATGAATTGGGTGGATCCTATGGTCCTTTTTTGACTGATGTTGAAAATACAGGCTTGATTGAAGTCAATGTTCCTGCAACAGAAACAGAATATGGCAGAATAAAAGTAACTGCAATGGATACTTTTGGCAATAGCAGTTTTGATGAATCCAATGATTATTTTACCCTTGGTGAAAGCACATTGGAAATGAACCTGCATACGGGCGCTAATCTGGTAAGTTTTCATACACTACCTGAGGGTGACTGTACATTACTTGAAGATGTCCTGCCTGAATGTATTACCGGAATAATTGGTGAAGGGGTAGCTTCTGTCCAGGTTTCTCCCGGGGTCTGGGTAGGCAGTTTAAGTTGTGTTGAATATACATCAGGGTATTGGGTTAAAACAGAAGAAGATTGCAGCTTTGATATTTCAGGAGTTTATTGTGGTGCTGATTTGGTGTATAACCTTTCACCTGGTAATAACCTTATTTCCTATTCAGGAATTACCCAATCTGAAATCAGCTCTGCTCTTCCGGATGATGTGGAATGTTTATTTGATGGACTTATTGGAGAGGGAGTTGCAGCATCACAGATCAGCTGCCAAGACTGGGTAGGCAGTCTCTCACAATTTGACGGCGGAAAAGGCTACTGGGCGAAGGTAACAGAAGATTTGAGTTTCAGTTTTGAAATTGATGGGTTCACGCGGGTTACAGATGACACTGAACCCTCAACTCTGATCCCTGAACCCTGGACTTACAATCAATCCACAGAACAGGCATTTTATTTTGTTGAGGATGTTCAAATGGATGGGCTGCAAGCTGCTAACTTCTGGCTGTTGGCATACTGCGGGAAAACACTGGTAGGTACAAGAGAATGGACAGGTGCATATACTGATGTCCCCGCAATGGGAACTGATGGTTATGATGAGACAGCCGGATACTGTGAAACAGGTGAAATCCCAAGGTTCGAGTTGCTTACAACCGATGGCTTGAAACTTGAAGCACATGCAGATCATACACCGGAATGGGCAGAAAACGGATTATTTTTCATTTCCCTATCTGCAACTGGTGTTGAAATACCAACTGAGTTTGTGCTGAAACCAGCATATCCAAATCCCTTTAACCCGGTTACTACAATTGAATTTAGTATTCCAGCCGTAGAGCCGCAGCGTGCCGTGTCTCTGAATATTTATGACATCACCGGCCGACATGTAGCAGAGCTGATCAATCGTGAGTTAAATGCAGGAATGCATATAGTTCAATGGGATGCAGGGTACCAGTCATCAGGATTATACTTTGTAAAACTTACAGCAGGAGAATTTCAACAAACACAGAAAGTACTGCTGTTGAAGTAAAAATGTACCATTACTATTATTTTGATGAGGTAATTTTGACAGAATCATTAATTAATGGTAAATTACATTCGATTTTAATAGGAGAATGGTTTAGATGAGTAAAAAGAAATTTATCTATTGGGAAGATAATGAAATGTGGTTGGGTTATATGGAAGATTTCCCGGATTACTGGACACAGGGTAAATCCATTGAAGAATTAAAAGAAAACCTTAAAGATATTTATACGGAGTTGGAGAGTGGTAATATTCCAAATGTAAGACATGTTGCTGAGCTGGATGTTGAGTGAAACGCAGAGAATTAGTGAAACAATTAACCAAAATGAAATGTGAATTTATTAGACATGGTGGTAATCACGATTGGTATCAAAATCCCAGGACAAAAATTTCTCAACCTGTGCCAAGACATAGAGAGATTAAAGATAATTTAGCAAAACATATAATTAAAATGCTTAGCGACTTAGCATCTTAGCGTTCAATTCTGATTTCTTCTCGTACTTCCTCTCCCAAAATCTGTGCAGTCTAACGGGTTTCGGCGTCTGCATAAATGCGGATAATGGGCTCTGTATTGGATTTTAGGATTAGAAATCATTGTCAGAATTTGCCTGTCCGCCGAAGGCGGGCCTGTCCGCCGAAGGCGGGGATTTGTTGGATTTAGGGATGACCAAGATTATAAAATTGAAATAAATTCTGATTACCCACATCAATTACTCCAATTTCTTTTTTATCACTGCAACTTGGTGAATTTGAATTATTGATCAGATAATTTGTTTCAG
>CAYFPO010000030.1:0-22788 GCA_964345035.1 uncultured bacterium | reverse complement strand
GTAACCGATTTTGCCAGATTCCGTGGTTGATCCACATCGCAGTTTTTCAGTAATGCAATATGGTATGCCAATAATTGCAGCGGGATAGTAGTTATAATTGGTGAGAGGCAGTTATGCACTGCAGGAACCACAATTATTTGGTCAGAAAGTTCCTGGAGTTCTTCCGTTAATTCTGATGTAACTATAATTATTCTCCCGCCGCGGGCTTTTACTTCCTGAATATTGGAAATAATCTTTTCAAAACCTGTTTGAGTTACCACAAACACAACCGGCATATTTTCATCTATCAACGCAATGGGACCGTGTTTCATCTCTGCAGCAGGATATCCCTCTGCATGGATGTAGGATATTTCCTTCAATTTCAGTGCGCCTTCCAATGCTACCGGAAACTGATACCCTCTCCCAAGATACAGGAAATTCTGCGCATCACAAAAATTATGGGCAATCTGCCGGATGGTATCTGTATTCTCCAGTACAGACTGAATATGATTAGGCAGAAGTTTTAAATCCTTCACCATTGGTTGTATTTTATCCCTATTTATTTTATTATACTCTGCCAGAAATAGCCCGATCAGATTCAACACCGTAACTTGTGAAGTAAATGCTTTCGTGGATGCAACACCAATTTCCGGACCGGCATGGATATATACCCCACAGTCCGTTTCTCTTGCGATAGAACTCCCAACTACATTTACGATTCCCAGTGTCAACGCACCCATTTTCCTTGCTTTTCGAATTGCAGCAAGTGTATCTGCAGTTTCCCCGGATTGACTAATGGCAATCACCACCGTATCATTATTGACAACTGTCTCTCTATATCGGAATTCTGATGCATATTCAACTTTTACAGGAATTCCTAATAATTCTTCAAACAGGTATCCGCCTATCAATCCTGCATGCCAGGATGTTCCACAGGCAGTGATACAGATCTGTTTGGCTTTTAAGATTTCAGGTATCCAGTCATGGATGCCGCCAAGTCTTACTTCACTCGTTTCAAAATTGATTCTCCCCCGGAGTGCTTCCGACACGGTTGTGGCTTGCTCATTGATCTCCTTAAGCATAAAATGATCATAACCGCTTTTTTCAATTTCTTCCAATGAATATTCAATATGGTTTATTTGTTTGTCCACCACCTCATATTCCTGGATATTTCTAACTTCATAGGAATTCTGTTTAATAATACTCATTTCACCTTCATCCATAAATACAATATTTCGAGTATGGTCAATGATGGGTGAACTGTCAGATGCAACAATTGTCTCATTTTCTCCCAGCCCCAAGACTAATGGGCTTCCAAGACGTGCAGCAATAACGGTATCCGGTTCATCTTCACAGAGCACTACAATGCCGTACGTACCTACAACTTCTTTCAGGGCAGTCCGGACAGCCTGGGCAAAATTCTTTCCATCTTTATTATACATATACCCAATAAACTGCACGAGAACTTCCGTATCTGTATCTGTTTTGCAGTTGATACCTTTAGATTTCAATAGTTTTTTAAGGGAATTATAGTTTTCAATTATTCCGTTATGCACCAATGTAAATTTTCCGGAATTATCCTGATGGGGATGGGCATTTAGATCATTTGGAATCCCGTGGGTAGCCCATCTGGTGTGCCCTATCCCTACATTACCATTTACACCATTACCATTCAACAGATCATTTAGATCACGTACTTTTCCTTTACATTTATGAACAGTGATACCATCACCATTCAATATTGCCACTCCTGCTGAATCATATCCTCTGTATTCCATTCGAGTTAATCCATTCAGGATCACCTCACGAGCTGTTTTATTTCCTATATATCCTACTATTCCACACATTGTTTAAAAATAATAATTATGATTAAAGAAATTGTTAAAACCTAATAATGTTGATCATCATTTTCCGGAGATCCTTTCAATTGCAGTAATTGTGAACTTTGTCTCTTTACCCTTGATCTCCAGTGTAAATTCATCATCGATCTTTTTCCCGACTATGGCCTGGCCAAAAGGTGAATGGTATGTTACAATCATAGGGAAAAGATCCAACTCAAATTCGATGGGACCTAACAAGTAATAATCCTCTGCCTCATCTTTACCTTCCTCATTGATTGAAACCTTATTACCAAATCCTACCTCACCGGTTCCAATGTCCCCATTTTCGATGAACTGAAATGGTGCATGAGACTGGAGTAATTGTTTCTTATATAAAATTAATCTCATCTCCTCTCTTGCGGCGTGGTATTCGGCATTTTCCCTAAGATCTCCATGGCTGGCTGCATCTCTAATTTTTATTGAAGTCTCTCTTTTTACTTTATCAATAGATTTAATCTTTTCTACCAATGTACGATATGTATCCCTCAAAATTAATGTTGCCAATTTAACACTCCTTTCCTGCTAATTATGAATTGATTCTCCATAAAACACAAATAAATTGAATTTTTAAATATTTTATTCCCATTCTATTGTCCCGGGCGGTTTAGTCGTTATGTCATACACCACACGGTTTACACCTCTGACTTCATTGATAATTCTGTTCGCAGATTGATTTAATACTTTAGACGGCATTTTATACCAATCGGCTGTCATACCATCCATACTTGTGACAGCACGCAATGCAATAATGCTCTCATAAGTACGAGAATCACCCATCACTCCCACTGTTTTCGAGGGAATCAGGACTGCAAATGCCTGCCATATATTATCATATTCCCCGGTTTTTTTCAAGATATCAATAAAAATATCATCGGCTTCCTGAAGTATCCTAATCCTCTCTGGTGTAATCTGCCCCAGAATGCGGACAGCCAGCCCCGGGCCGGGAAATGGATGACGATTCAGAATAAAACCGGGAATTTCCAGTTCTGTGCCAACTTTTCTTACTTCATCCTTGAAAAGATCTCTTACTGGTTCAATGAGAGTAAATTTCATATTTTCAGGCAATCCCCCCACATTATGATGGGATTTTATCACATCCGAGACACCATTACCCGCACCACCGGATTCAATAACATCCGGATACAGAGTTCCCTGTGCAAGAAATTTGAACTCTCCCATTCCTACAGTAATTTCTTCAAACGCACGTATAAATTCTTCTCCGATGATCTTACGTTTTCTTTCCGGACTTTTAACTCCTTTTAACTTTGATAAAAACTGTTCAGAATAATCGTAAGAATCAATCTGCAAACCCAATCCTTTTTTCAGTGTTGAGATCACTTCATCAGTTTCATTCTTTCTGAGTAATCCGTGGTTAATAAATACACAATGCAGGTTTTTTCCAATTGCTTTATTGAGTAATACTGCTACAACTGCAGAATCCACTCCGCCACTTATGGCACACAGCACTTTTTCATTTTTAACTTTATGTTTTATGTCTTCAACAGATTCCCTTGCAAAATTCTCAGCATTCCAATCTTTCTTACAATCCGCAATTGAAAAGAGAAAATTAGAAATGATTCGGTTCCCTTCTATGGTATGGTGGACTTCAGGATGAAATTGAACACCATAAACTGGTAATTTTTTATGATGGATAGCTGCAATCACCTCACTCCCTGATTTTGCTCCAATATTCCAGTCTCTGCTGATATGGGTCACCTGATCACCATGACTCATCCAGACTTCAGTATCTTTTGGAACTAATTCAAAGATTGGACTGCCATTTTCAATTGCAATTTGAGCATGTCCATACTCCCCTGTTCCTGTTGATTGTATTTCACCACCCCATTGCTGCATCATTAATTGCATCCCATAACAAATTCCAAGTATGGGTTTTTCCAGATCACTGATTTTCCAATTTATTTGTGGTGATTTTTTAGTATAAACGCTGGACGGCCCGCCGGATAATATCACTGCTTTAACTCGTGAATCTTTGAGTGTATTTACGTCTGTATCATAAGGAAGTATTTCCGAATACACATTTTGTTCTCTGACTCTGCGTGCGATGAGCTGAGTGTATTGAGAACCAAAATCCAGAACTGCGACAACTTGATTATGCTTCATAATTATAAATTTTTATATCCAAAGAAAGTGAAAATTTCTGTCAATGTCTGTTTCAAATTCTTCCGTTCTACAATATGGTCAATAAATCCCTTTTCCAGTAAAAATTCCGAACGTTGAAATCCTTCAGGTAAATCTTCACCGATGGTTTGTTTGATAACCCGTGCACCTGCGAATCCAATTAGGGCATTCGGTTCAGCAAGAATTAAATCTCCCAGCATTGCATAACTGGCGGTTGTTCCGCCTGTGGTTGGATCAGTTAATACAGCAATATACAAACCGCCCGAATCTGAAAATTTTGCAAGTTTAGAACTTGTTTTTGCCAACTGCATTAAACTGAACGCTCCTTCCTGCATCCGAGCACCACCAGATGATGTAATGATAACTAATGGCAATTTCTCCTCTCGTGCTTTGTCAATCGCTCTGCTGATTCTTTCACCAACAACTGACCCCATACTTCCACCAATAAAGGAAAAATCCATCACACAAAAAACAGTATTAATTCCGTTCATTTTTCCAAGAACAACCCGAACAGCTTCAGACAACCCTGTTTTATTTTTTGCTGCTTCCAACTGTTGCAAGTAATTTTTTGATCCGGTGAACCGGAGGGGATCAACAGGTTTCACATTCTCACCGATTTTTTCATAATTTGAGTCATCCAACAGTAAATTAAAATATTTGTCACTGCTCATTCTGAAATGATGTGAACACGAAACACAAACATGTTGATTTTTCTCTAATTCCCGTTGATAAATTACCTGATTGCACCCCGGACATTTTATCCATAGTCCTTCTGCAATTTCTTTTTTATCAATGGTTTTTATTTTTACATCAGATCTTCTAAACCATTCAACCATAACTTGTTAATTCCAGTGTGTATAATATTGCATCGATTCCTTTTTTATAATAATCTTTTCGGATTCCAACTTCCTGAAACCCAACAGATCTGTAAAGTCGTATTGCAGCATGATTATCTGCTCTTACTTCTAATAATATTTTTTCAGTTTTCCTCGATGATATTGAATTAATTGCAGTATTTAATAATTCTCTTCCGATTCTATTGCCTCTAAAATCCGGATGTACTGCAATATTATTTAAATGATATTCATTTTTTAACATCCATCCAAACAAAAAACCAACTGTCGTCTCATCTACAACAGCAACCCAATTATATGATAAATCATTGTTAGTGAGATCTCTCATAAAATGATACTCAGACCAAGGTTGATCAAACGATAGTCTTTCTATTTCTAATATATCCTTTAAATGGCAGGTCTCGGCTTTAATTATCACTTTTTTCTTAGGTTAAAGTGTGAAACATAATTGGGAGTAATTTTTTCAAAATCGTATTCCAACCAATTTTCTTTATGCTCCATTGCTGTAAGACCTACCAATTCGGAAGATGGAATTATTTCCACATACTCTACTGAAAAATACCGATTTTTTAGACCATATCCATACAATTTTTTATATTTTATTTCATTTATGGAAACAGCATGTATTTTGGATACGGGGTTGCCATTTGAATACTCCTGAACATAAACAATATTGCTGTGAGAGTGAATTGCAATGTGATGACTACCCTCATCTTTGATTTTGGCTTCCAGGGATTGTAATGTTGGAACCAGGACTACCGGTAATTCAAATGGAAAAATTAATCCCTTAACTAAGCTGAAACCTATTCTCAACCCTGTGAACGATCCCGGACCTGATGAAATTGCAATAAAATCCAGCTCTGGTAAGGATAAATTATTATTTTGGATGATATCCCGGATAAATGCACCAAGATTCTTACTGTGTGATCTTGGTTCTGTGCTTGTTCTGGTGTCAAAATTTTTCTGATTTTTAAATAAAGATACACTGCAGACATCTGTTGCAGTTTCAACTGATAAAAAGTTCATTCGCTATTGTAAATTAATTGATCTTACTGATTCTGATCTATGTGAAAACTTGATCTCAAATACACCATTTGTAGGGATTAACGGGGTCAATACTTCAGGCCATTCAATAAAGATAAGTTTGTCCTGAGTGAAATAATCTGTAATACCAATCAGATTCCATCTTTCAATGTCTGTCTCTCTGTAACAGTCTATATGGACAATACCCGGATCACAATGATATTCGTTAATCAGAGTGAAAGTTGGTGATGTAACCAAACCATTATAACCCATACTTTCTGCTACTCCCTTTACAAATGTTGTTTTCCCTGATCCAAGATCTCCAATTAATTTTATAATATCACCACATTCCAAAAATTGTGATAATTCTCTGCCAAAATTCATTGTTGTAATTTCCGAGTGAGATTCACCTCCGGTCCACCCGGGTTTCATCCTGTTTTTCCTCTAAGTGTCCCAATCGGCACAATCATTTCATCCATAGAGATTCCTCCGTGCTGAAAACTATTTTCATATACATTCACAAATTGATGATACTGATTTGGATATACAAAGAAATTGGTACCTCTTGCGATCAGGTAATTGGTTACTCCATCAAAGTTAGGTAACCTATAATCTGAAGGATTTTTAATTACCAATGCCTGTTTTGAAGGGAGATTCAAATTTCTACCGAATTTTGAGCGAATTCCTGATGAAGTTGATTTATCTCCTTTTACTATAACCGGTTTTTTAACACGAATTATTCCATGATCGCTAGTTATGATTACTGTATGCCCCCAATAACTTATTTCTCTTAATACTTTAAGGAACCATCCACTCTTCATCCAATTAACCACTGCGGACCTGTATGCAGCTTCATCCGGAACCATTTCTTGGAGTACAGAAGATTCAGAGCGAGTATGGCCCAGAATATCTACAAAATTCACAACTAATGCAAGCATATCTAAATGTTTAAAATCATTTATTTGGCTTTCAAGTTTTTTCCCCTGATTCAAAGTGACAATTTTTGCATACTTAACAGATTTATCAGTATGCCCTAATCTTTTTAGCTGATCCTGTAGGAAAATATCTTCATATCTATTTCTACTTTTTTCATCTGCAAATATTTTCGCCCATTCAGAAGGATATTTCTTTTCCAATTCATCAGGGAATAGCCCACTGAAAATGGCATTCCGTGAAAACAATGTTGTAGAAGGAAGCAATGACAGTCCAAAATTTGTTTCAATCTTAAAATAATCATACAGGTCTTTCATTACCGTTTTCCAGAGATTCATGCCCAGACAATCCATTACGATAAATACAATTTTTTCATTATTTTTCAGTTTTGGATGAGCATACTTTTTTATAATATCCCGTGTTAATACAGGTCTGCTGTCAATATTCAGCCAGTTTTTGTATTTATCGAGTATAAATTGTGTGAATTGATTATTTGCTTCAATATACTGGTCCTGAAATATTTGCCTTAAGCTGTCATCCTCCATACTGTCAAGCCGCACAACCCAATCCGAAAATGTATTATTTATGGAAAACCAATCATCAATAGAATTTGCTGATTGAACATCTGTCCCAATTTCACGAAATTCCTGAAGATATTTCTCAGCGGTTTTATCACTTTGAATTTGCCTGGATTCAAGTACTTCTTTGCATGCAATCAAAATCTGACTGGGATTCACGGGCTTGGTAAGAAATTGTGCTGTTTTATAACCAATTGCCTCATCCATTAGCCATTCTTCTTCATTTTTTGTGATCATGATAACTGGCATTTCCGGATAGGAAGTATTTATTTCCTTTAATGCAGTCAGTCCATCCATTCCGCTCATCATTTCATCCAGAAGAATGATATCAAAATCAGTATCCTGCAGGACCTGGAGTGCATCTTCACCTGAATTTACTCCCTTGACGGTGAATCCCTTCTTTTCCAGAAATAAAATATGGGAGTTAAGGAGATCTATTTCATCATCCACCCACAGAATTTTACCTCTATTTTGTATTAATTTATCCATACTGAGTATAAAAGTTAAATGTTTTTGATAAGACTGACCTATCTAAGAATTATGAGGAATTATTAATCAAGCGGGAGGAAAAAGTTTCTTAATTAATTAAATGGTTCTAATTAATTTTTAATCGGGAATGAAAACAACTCTAAATCCAATTTTTTCTGTTGTACCACCAACACCGGTATACTCAGCTTTGGTATAGGATTTAATTGCAGAATTTAAGTTAAAATAAGAACCGCCTTTATAAATTCGTACATCATTTTCTAAAATATCCCTGGTCCAGTCATTCACGTTCCCAGCCATATCATATACACCAAATGGACTTGGAGAATCTTCGGTTTGGAATCCATCGTAGTTTTGGCCATTATAAAAACCGACAGGTGTTGTTCCATTATCCCAGGGGTCACCACTTGCTAAGTAATTGGCATTTGTATTTGTTATTTCATCGCCCCAAGGATAATCAAAACCTGTGTCACCTCTAGCTGCTTTTTCCCATTCCTGTTCTGTTGGTACAGAAAGATTATAATGAGATACGAAAGCCTGAGCACCACACCAGGAAACAAAGACAACTGGATGGTTATTATAATCCAGGTCATTCGGACCAGGTATTATATAAAAGATATTATCTGAAAAAGTGATTGTAGCTAAATTAAATGTGCTAATATCTCCATCCAGGGTAAACAATATTTTTGTTGTAATGTTATTTGTTTCAACTTCACATTCACCTGAAACAAATCCAGCAGATTCATTAACATTTAAGTCTCCATCCTGATATGCCTCGTTCAGGAATTGCACATACTGCTCATTTGTAATCTGATATTTAGATATTGAGTAATCATAATTCAAATCAACAATTTCATCATCCTCCCCCCATGTAAAATTACCTGACGGTATTTCTACAAATTCCATTATTAAATCATAAGGTATCCATAAATTCCAGGATTCAGACCAATCTCCCCAAATTCCCAAATTATTTCTACCTCTAACCCTCCACTGATTATATCCGGATTCCAAAGAATCCAAAGCAGTATAGGATACACCTTCGATAATATTCTCCTGCAATATTGTTGAATCTTTAAGAATTTGGATTTGATAATCCACAGAATATTCCTGTTCCAACCATGTAAATTCTGGGTAGTCAGTGTCATAAATCCTGCTATTGTTTTCAGGGGTGAGCAATGAAGGAGATAAGGGTCCCGTTATTGTTAATTGATTAATGGCTGACCAATCTCCCCAAATACCGGCGTCATTCTGTGCCATTACACGCCAATAATTGGTTCCTTCAATTAATGATACTTCCGATGTATAAAAATTTAAATTCGTCTCATTCTCTATTTCCGGAGAAGAAAATTCTGATGTGTTATCAACCTCAATGAAATAATTTTCTGCATATTCCGGTGTACTCCAGCTGAATGTTGGCTGTGTTCTTAGAGTGTCTTCATGTGCAGGCGCATTCAATGCAGGTGGTAAAGGTCCTGCTAAATTAAAACTATTCACTTCCGACCATTCACCCCAGAGTCCGATTATACTTCTACTCCTCATACGCCAATAATTCTGACCACCTGCTAAAGAATCCCCATATAATGAAAAATAATTCAACTCCGGTGTAATAATTCTTATTTCAACACTGTCACCAATAAAGTCTGAATCATCATTGACTTCCAATTGATAATCCACAGCTTCACCGACCGTATTCCAAGAAAATTCAGGTAAATGACGTATTGTATCCCCCTCTACAGGTAAAATTAACTCTGGTGGATTTGGTCCTTTCATATAGAATGACCCAGGTTCTTCAGACCATTCTCCCCAATATCCTACTTCATTCATAGATCGTACCCGCCAATAATTATTTCCGTTTTTCAATGTATCCACAGCAGCATAGGTACTCACATCACCATTTAAAATAATACTTATTTCCGGTGACGGAAATTCGTCATTTTCATCTACCGGATTATTATCTACCTGAATTTCATATTGTTGGACAGGAATTGTATCTGTATATTCCCAAGAAAATTCCGGTAAGTAGGTTAGTGTATCACCCAATGGATACAACAATTCTGGTGGTTCAGTTCCTGTCACTGTAAACCATAGTCCGGGACTCCATTCTCCCCAAATAAAATCGATATTTCTAACCCGTAAACGCCAATAAAACATTCCTTGTTCAAGGGGTATTTCAACTGTATATGTATTTGAGGGGATTTCATCATTATCAGTTACTAAATTTGAAAATGAATTATCAGTATCATCCACCTGGATATGATATCCCTCTGCAATATCTACTGATTCCCAAGAAAACACAGGTTGGTTTGTGTGCCTAATTAAATCAAAAATATTTGGTAAAAAGCTATCAATATTTGGATAGGCAGGTCCACTAATTGAAAATTCTCTTGATTCGGACGCACTACCCCAAAATCCAAATTCATTTTGGGAATACACCCGCCAGTAGAATTCTGCTGGAATATCCGTGATGGGCTCAATTGGTTCAAATGCCAGTGTATCGGTAACAGCTTCCAATATAATACTTGTAAAATCTTCATTATCATCAATTTGAATTAAATAATTTACAGCATACGGTTCTCCAAACCACGAGAATACCGGTGTTGCATCCTCTGTGATTGTGGCACTATTTATCGGAACAGCTAATTCAGGTCCGGGTGGACCAGTAATATCAAAATAATCTGTTGGAGACCAAGTTCCCCACATACCCAATTCATTTTGTCCTCTTATTCTCCAGTAATGAATTCCTTCTGTTAATTCAGTTATTAAAGTGGTATTTGGTGTTAGAATTGTTGAATCAGAATATTCAATGTCAGAAAAATCCTCATCCATGCTTATTTCAATCTGATATTTAATTGCTGTACTTAGTGAATCCCACATAAAGTATGGAGTTAAAGTTGTATACACAGGAAACCCATTTACAGGTTCCTGCAGTTCTGGTCCATTTGGACCAATTAATGAAAATTGCCAGGTATCAGTAAATCCACCCCAAATATCCAGATCACTTTTACCTCTTACTTTCCAAAAATTGGTACCCTCCGTCAGAGGTGCCGATGAATGAATTTCATTTGAATTGATAATTGTGTCAAGTTCGGGTGAATTGAAAGATAAACTATCATCAATCAAAACCTCGTATTCAATTGCCCCTGACATTGGCATCCAGGTAAGAGTAGGCTGAGAAAAAATAGTAGAATTATTTTCAGGATCAAGTAATGCTAAAGGGAGAGGTCCTCCAACAATGAACATACTGATTTCAGAATAATCGCTCCATATTCCAAGAAAATTCTGTGTTCTGACTTTCCAATAATTATCTCCTGCGATTAATGCAACATCACTGGTTAACCCAGTCCCTCCAATGACCATATTAATATCAATTGTACTTTCAAAAGATTCATCAGAACTAACCAAAATCTGGTAATTATCTCCGTTTACAACAGATGACCATGCAAAATTGGGTTGGTCTATTAACACTTCACCAAATTCCGGATTTATAAGTGCAGGAGGTGAAGATGCTTCACCAATGAAATACCTAATCTCGGACCAATCACTCTCCAGGTAGGTTGTATCTGCAGAATTTCTGGATAATACCCTCCAGAAAAAGTCATTATCTATTGTATCCAGATAGGTTTCTGTAGAATATCCAGTTGTAAATGGGTATTCTTCTAAAATGATTGAAGTTGAATCAAAATTCAGATTTGATGAGATTTGTAATATAAAATTAGTCACACCGGGTAAATCTTCCCAATAAAACACAGGTTGACTGGTAAAGGTTGAACCCGATTCCGGAGCTGTCAAAACAGGAATCTCCGGATAGATATAAAATCGGAAGGAATTTTCCGGTGACCACTCACCCCACAGATCTATATTGTTTCTACTTCTAGCCCTCCAATAATTTCTTCCTGTATTTAGCGTTCCATTATATGAATAAGTACTGTCAACTATTACTGTATCGATCTCGGGGCTGGAAAAATCCAGGTTGTTATCCACTTGCAATTGATACAAAACTCCATTCTCTGCTAATCGCCAGTTAAACCAAATTTCATCTCTGTCTGTTAAAAATTTATTCGTTGTAGGGTAGAGCAATTCGGGATGTATTGGTCCTGCAATATTAAAATTCCATGTTTCTGACCACTCCCCCCATAAGCCTACATCATTTTTTGCCCGGGTTTTCCAAAAACTGACACCGGTGTATAATGAATCTTCCGGCGATAAATCGGATAAAAAGTAAAACGATTCGGGTATGATTATATCTACTTTCGGGCTGGAGAAATCTTCATTATTATCGATAACCAATTGATATTCAATGGAATTTTCAGAATCCTGCCAATCAAAATCCGGTAAATTGGTTCCGGTTATGATCTCACCGTTTTCAGGGTTAGATAATGTTGGTCGGATTGGTCCGGAAATATAAAAATACTTCACTAATGACCATTCACCCCAAATACCTACATCATTCATACTTTTCATTTTCCACCAGTGTTTTCCGCTTTCAATTGTTATTTCTTCATCCGGCAGATATTCCTGATATACATCTGTTCCTTTTATGATCGTATCGACAAAAGTTATCTCATCAAAATACCCCAATCCATTATAATTTTCATTTTCCAACGGGTCAACACCACCTAATACCAGCAAATATTGAGTAGCAAGATACTGGTTATTATACCAACTGAATGCAGGTTTTGACCGTAAAGTATCCAACGCCGGGTAGTTTGGATAGGGTCCCTCCGGACCAGTAATTTTAAAAATCCAAGTATCAGACCAGTCACTGAAATTCCCGGCATCATTCTCCCCTCTCACATGCCAGAAAAATCCGGCAGTGGAATCTGTGATAGGGTAATCAATGGTTAGGGAAGTATCATTTGGGATTTGAATTGTTGCTGCATTACCAAAAGAAACTAAATTTTCAATATCATCAACCTGAGAATAAATTATCCCGGTTGAATCGACAATCATATCGTAAATTTCTTCAAAATCTGAATAATCTCCAAATTTTCCCATTTCAATTTCATAACTGACTGCATTAGGGATACTGAGCCATGAAAATAATGGAGTGTTGGTATCTCGGATAGTGTCGGTAAGAACCGGGGTTAACAAATGTGGTGATACTTGAACACTAGAAGGGACTTTTACATTCACACGATCTTCCGGGAAGACTTCACCTATGTTTCCTGAATAATCAATTGCTTTTGCGGAGAGAACATGGAAATCATCATCTGCCCAATATGCTACATTCCAGATAAATTCCCACGGTTCGTTATAATCGGTCCAGAGTGAATCTCCATCGATAAAAAACTGCACTTCAACAACTTTTCCTTCATCATATGCATCTACAACAATAACATCTACACCGTTCATTTCTTGAAGATTTACCGGATACACAATCTCCACATACGGTGGATTAGAGTCACATCCGTAAAATAAAATTAGACAAATTAAGACTATATTTAATGTTCGTTTACGATTCAAAAGACGATTCATCCTATTCTTCATTAGCAAGGGACTTTTCCCTTTTTCATCCTCCTGATTGATTAATAATCAGGGATATTATTACTATCGTTATAAAATCTATGTTAATCCGGTCACAGAATTTACCATTAGAATAACAATTATTAAGGTTATTTTTTAGTCATTGTATACACCCCGTCCCACTCTTTTGCAGTCGGGGCTGGGGGAGATATTTTATATTCTTCGCACCTTTCAATTAGTTTTTTACTTGGATTGGTTGGACGGCCAGAAAATTCTTCTTCTAATTTTTCTGCTTCCATAAATTTATTTATTGCATTATCCCATTCCATTTTCTGATATAATTCAAATCCATTATTAAAAATTGAGATACATTTAACTAAATTTTCATTAATTTCATTTTTTAATCCTAATAATTCTACTGTTGTGATAGCATCAGATTTTCCCATATATCGTGTTTTATCTACAATTCTCCACTCAAATTGTTCACTACCGGCTTCTTCCAGAGTTTCAAGTGTAGTCGCTGTATAAATTCCATATTGTTTAGCCCCGGATTCCAGTCTTGCTGCTGTATTCACTGTATCACCCATCATTGTATAGTTCATCCGTTGTGTAGAGCCCATATTCCCATTAACCATTTCTCCCCAATTGACACCAATTCGAGTTCTCATATTTTTAACGATATCCGGCCACTTATCACCTTCGCCATCCCATTTTTGCCTCATCTTTTCACAAGAATTCTGCATTTTGACAGCAGTTGTTAACGCTCTGTGTGCATTGTCAGGTTGATCCACAGGAGCACCAAAAAATGCACAAATTGCATCACCCTCATATTTATCCAATGTACCGTTGTTTTCAAGTAGAATATTTGTCATTTCTGTCAAATACTCATTTAACAATTCAACTAATTCAGTTGCAGACAGGATCTCGGAAAATGTTGAAAATGAAGCAATATCAGTGAATACTGCGGTTCTCATTCCACTGCTGCCACCAAGTAGAGGTGGTGTTTTGTTATCAAACATATCATCTATAAGTTCGGGAGAAATATATGTGCCAAATGTATCTTTAAGGAATTTCTTATCCTGCCCCTCTGTAAACAATTTGTAGCTTAAATTTACACCGTAGGTGATAATGATTGATGCTATTGGAAATACAACCGGAACCAGGATGGATTCATTAAATCCCGGAGGAACTATAAATAAACTTTCCGAGGTAAAATCCGGTAATATTTTTGCAATCAGAAATTTACCGATCCACAAATAATCATTTATGAATGCCCCTACAGAATAGCTCATCCAAATTAGAACTTCCAATCCAACCAACAATCCTGATATTGCAGGACTTACAGCTGAAAACAGCAAGTATGTAATAATTGATAGTAAAATTATTATTGTCAGATCTTTCCAAAATGATATTTTTGAAAATGAAATTGTACTGTTCATTACCTGAATATAATTATTATGCAGCATCTGCTGAATAGCATTTGCATGAACCTCCATTCCCGGCATCAAATGTTTTTCACCCCACAGAGAAAATAAAGGAGTAACTTTTAAATCCTGATGTTCTTCCAGAGAAGTGCCAATAACAACAATTTTATTATTGAATGGACTGTTTGAAAGATCTGAACTGCCAATTCCCATTAAATCCATCATCATTTGTCTTTGATCCATGTCCTCAATTGCGAGAATATAATCCGGAATATTTCCCGGGAGGAATTGATCCATCCAGTCAGTATCTTCCATAAATTCGGACAGATCATAGTCTGCATTATCAATGACATTTGCCAATGGATATCTGTTAAATGTTTTAAATGCTTTGCTTTCACTGAATAATGACGGCGTAGCAACTGATGCGGGACCATAATAATTTATTAGAAAGGTATTCTTTTGGTCTCCATAAGTATTGATAATTATTTCATTATTATTTTCTAAATCCTGAATAACAATTTGACGTTCTTCCAGTAAAAATTCATATTCGGAATTGTCCCAATTAATATCAAAATATTCCAATACGGACTTTACTCCTCCTGACAAGTACCAGGTAGTGTCCTCCGCCATCTGGTTAAAAACGAGATATCTGCGATTCACTCCATCCAGATCATTCGGTACATCTACCACACCGGTAAGGGGATCGGCTTCCATTAACATTTTTGTCGGTGTCAAATAATATTCCGGCGGCACTCTCGTTGGTTCAAAAGCTATTTTTGAACCCAAAACAACCGAAGTACCCTTATTCCGGGCAAATTGGATTGCTTCTTTCATGTGAATATCCCCGTGGATAAATCCCTCAATGGTATTTTCACCAAATTCTTTAATTATATTCTCAGATTGATGGTCGGGTTTATCAAATTCAATATCGAAAAAGATTACTTTTGCACCGGCTGCTGCTAAATTTTTTATGCAGCGTGCCCAAATTCTTCCTCTCGGGTAAGGCCAGGATTCATCAATTAACCTCCAGGATTCATCGTCGATCTCAACCAATACCACATTAATACCGCTGTCATATTTCCCATTTCCGGCATCTGTAAATGGTTCTCCTTGATCAAACTTCCCATTACTATTTGAATCTTCATAAATTTCAGGACTATTCCAAATACCATTTCCCTGATCCTCATACTCTTCATTTAAGTCCCATCTTGAGTTATTGTTTAAATCAGTAAATGTTTCTGGTTTTCTGGAGATAGGGTCCAAAGAATATTCACCTGTGATTGGTCCTCTCAACTGAAACCTGAAATCATATAATTTAAGTTCTGTTGCGTCGAAAAAATTAAAATTATGCAGGAGAATGGTAAGCCCGCTAGCAAGAAAAGTCAATCCCGTACCTGTTAAAATTGATTTTACCTTTGGAGAAATTTGTTTCATCAAAATATGTACACCAAATTTACTGTTGCTTGATAATTATTATATTTTGTGATTTCCGGTGCTATAACTATTTTTCTTCTGTATTCAATATTTGTTTTTAATAGAAGGATATCAAAGAATTTATTTTCCAATCCTGTCTTAAATGTATATTGTTCAAATTCAGCGGCTCCATAACCAAATGTAACATTACCGCCAAATTTCATCGAATTAAATAGTTTCGTATTTTTCAAAATAAACAATAAATCCATAAAATTTAAATTCTGGCTTTGATAATATTTACCTTTACTGAATGTAAAATTGCTATTGTTGATTGAAATATTTGATTCAACATTTGCTGTAAAGTTTGATTTTAAATTGATACTGAAACTATTACTCGTAGATGCAGGTGAATAATAATCACCTGTAATTATTGCAGAACCACGTTCTCTTTCCATTAAATCAATTTTATCAGATTTGGAAATATTCAAACTGATATTATGAATACCATTATACTTAAATTGGTTTGAGACCAAAATGTTTGACCGTGTTGTTTTTGTATAATCCCTGTTACTTGATTCCACTAAAGTTGTATCAATACCGACAATCATAGTATCAAACTCTTCATTTACACCATTATCCCTGCTATTAACTCCTATCCCCAGGCTGAATGTCGGCAACCCCACTCCAGGATATAAATTAATATTTAAATCCATCTTTTTTGTAGTGGATATAGTTTCCGTAAGCAGATTGATCCCATCATCAGTATTCTGGTATTTAAAAATGGCAAACATTCGATTATTAAAAAATTTTGCACGGTCGGTTATTGTTCTTTCTCTGATATTTTTTTGGATATTCGGATTGGCAGATGAATAGTAATCCGGTCCAATCTGTCGGTAACCTACCGCTACGTTATGATTTCCATAATTCATTTTTAAATTTAAATTATACGCAAGACTCGGCATATGCAGAATTTGTTTTAATCCTACTGTACCCTCGGAAACATCAATTGGTAATAATGGAACCTGATTCAGATTCATGATAAAATAATCTTCAAAATCTACAGGATCAAAGGGAATATTCATTGCACCACCAATTTTACCATCAAGGTCACCGTCACCGATAACAGCCAATGTATCCAACTCATCAGATGTCATAACGGGATCCCATATGTTCTGATTCATCAAGCTGAATGAAAAACCGGACTCTAAAATCATATGTTTGTCATCAAACACCCAAGTCAGGTCAGAACCAAAAATCAGGTTATCCTGTGGTAATACTCCGGACCAGTCTTCATTTAATGTTTGACAATTATAATTGTCACCAAAAATCTCATTACAATTTTCCATTAATACTTCAAAAGGAATTGAAAAATCATACTCAGTTACAATTTCTGTTTCAGTAACCTGAACGGAAGTATCAATTTCAAAGTATTGTAATCCTGTTTCTGAAACCAGTGTATCCAGTTCATCTGTGAGATGTACAATTGACCCATCTATTGTTGATAGAACTGATCTAATATTATCTCTGGATTTCAAAAAATGAAAATTCAATTGTAATTTATCTTTTGAGCCTATCCCAAGATTTGCTGCCATCATTTCATTTTTAAATGTATAATTATCCCGTCCAATGCCTAAATCCCCATTTAAAACCATGGCATCCCAAACACCATTTCCCATTGATTCAATCCAATCCTCATCACCCTCACAAATTGATAAATCAGAATTACAATCAATAAAATCTTCCCCTTCATCAAACGATCCATTGCCATTAGCGTCAAGAAACCAAATATCATTTTCAGTATCATACACTGCTCCCGGATAATTTTCATCCACTTGCTGTTCCGGTATATCCCAAACACCATCACCATCATCGTTTAAAATAATTTCACCGCTAGGGTGGGTAACTGAGGAAATTACCATTGCCTCTTCAAGCGGGTTACCCTGTACTGCTCTTGCAAGCTCACCTTTGATATATTTCAACTGGATATATTTCGTTTTCAGATTTAGATCAACTCCTCTGATTCTTGTTCCGTTTAACACATACTGGTTTAATACAGGATTTACATCTCCAAGATTCAATATTAAAAATGGTGTGGTAAATCCAACACTGTATCGATTTCTCGATTGCTGATATTCTGATTCAAGTGAAGAAAGTTTGATTTTGGATTTCATTTTCAGCCAATCCCAACTACCTTTGGCATCAACATTGTAGGTATTGTATTGGACAATATTACCATCCACACTGGACTCATACATTTCTGAAGAAAATTTACCGGAACGCTGAAATGATGATTCTGTAGATTCAGCATAACTTGAAACAACATTAAAAGACCAATTTACCGGTTCAAAATAAAGCCCAAACGAATTTTTCAATCGAATCGAAACATTGTGTGATCCGGGTAAAATTTCATCAGGGATATAAGTGAGCAGATCATCTTCCACTATTGCACTTTTTGAAACATCAATGTCATCAAATAAAACTGTTACTTCCGTCTTATCCAAATTTTGTACACTAAACAAAGATAAGGCAATCAGTATATCGTCTAAGTTTACCCTGCTGTTGGGTATAGGTGATAGGATCATTGCGTTGGATTTTAAAGAACCGGATTGATCTTCAGCAATCGTATCTACTTCCTCATGAATGTGTTCGATTTTTACACGGATTGGGTTTTCAAATGGATTTAACGAAGGATAGCTGACTATGCCTCCATCAGATAGTTCTGCAATAATAAAATATTCAACAAAATCTCCATCCAACGCAGATATCGGTATTAATGCAGTGTATAAATCCTCCTGAATTGTCAATAGATTAAGCTGAAAATAATTTTCCTGTCGTGGTGCTCGATAAAATAATGTTGTACGGATAATGGTCTTTCCAGACACTATTATTTCGGCTTCAATATTTAGTGGATAATTTGGAAAGATTACTTCTTCATACTCGTGAGTTATATGTTGCCCGTGTAGGCCATATATGAAAATGAGTATTAAAACTCTCTTCATTGTAGGTGTATCCTAAATTATATCCTTGTTAAAAGGAATTATTAATGGAATTTTATAATCAGCTCTTTCTGCTCACCGGATTCATTTTGGAAAGGAATCCGAATTTCAGATTCACCATCTTCATCATTTGTATCCGGATCCTGATCCTCAGGTAAATCTTCTGACTGTGTTGGGACCACTTGGAGTGAACCATCAGACATTGATATGGCTGTTGTGCCCTCAAGTAATTCCACCATTTCTCCGGTTATTGAATTGGTTACCTCAACTAGTCCTGACAATCCATAAA
Organism: uncultured bacterium; assembly: GCA_964345035.1. GTDB lineage: Bacteria > Fidelibacterota > Marinisomatia > SCGC-AAA003-L08 > CAYFPO01. Next base: position 3,331 of record CAYFPO010000030.1, on the reverse strand, counting down.
ATTGGTCACCTACATTTTCATTAATTACACTCCAAAAATCCGTACCTTTTACAGCTGCAACAGAGGTTGGTGATACCACTGTAAAATCTCCACCTTTTTGTTTTTTAACATTTGCCTTTATTGTTCCGTTTGTAACGTTGATCTGTTTTACAATATTCCCCGGTTCTATGGCACCTCTCACTACTAATTCAGTGTTATTCTGGATTTTTACCTGACTCTGGTCATCAATATACACAAATACAGTAAAACCATTTTCTCCTGTTATTATCACATCATTATTAAACAACATGGTTCCCTTTGGCAGACTATTTTGGGAATTAGCATTTGAGAATTTTTTATATTCTATATTTCCGGCAGATTTTGTGACTAATCCAATCAACTCTGCTGATAAAACAAAAGAAAAAATGAATAAAATTATCAATATGGATTTATTTCTCATCATTCCACCTCTATTGTTGATATGGAGATATTCCCCTGATTTAATTGAGAAACAATTTCATTTAATTGTCCAATTGGAACTGATTCATTGTTGAGTATTATTGAATTCCCAGAAAGTGAAAATCCGGATAAATCACCACCTGAACCAAAATACTGATTATAATTGCTTTCACCGATCAGTTCTATTAATACATCACTCACCGAACTCAAAACTTCTTCTGCGTCAGCAGCAGATTTTATTTTAAAAACACTGATATTGCTGAATGTTTCATTGGTCCCGATTGTAGTTTCAAAACGTCTTTTCACCTGCCACACATATAATTTTCCAGTTTCCAGATCTATTGCACCTGAAGCTGGAAACTGGTACATTGTAGCATTGCCTACATCCAAAAAATCCTCGGATTGGGACATCGGTATATTCGAAACATCATTAATTGCTTCTGAAAATGAACTATGAACAATTGGATTATATTCACTTACTCTAATGCTATACACACAAATTGGACAGTAGTCAGATTCCCATTGAAAAACGGGGTATGTAGTAAAGATTGAATTTTCTGTAGTATCAGCAAGAGTGTTACCTCCCGGATTAACCAACTCCAAGAATACAGGAAAATAGATTTCAATATCCTTAGTTAATTCATCTTCTAAATTTCCATTTCTTTTTAACTTGACATCAACATTATAAGTACCATTCGGTAATTTCCCTAATTGGAGAATAGCATTCGCTATTTCTTCTAATTTATCTGTTTCAGGTTGGTCAGTAATTTCAACAGTAAATACAGCATTGCCGACTCGTGTGGTATTAATATTTAGATCTGTATTCTTAAAATGTATCTCTTCGTCAATATTGGTAATTTTTACTCTTCCACCAAGAATTTCAGTTGGATTATTATACCCCAGACTGGGAGATTTAATAGTCATGGAAAATTCAAGGATTAATTCCAAATCCTCAATTTCATACAGACTGGGGTCATTAGCTCTTATACTATAATGAAACAATTCAATATCAGTAGCGCCTGTGGTCAGATCGAAACTGTTGATATAAAACGTAACGATATTGTTCTCATTGAAGCTATATTCGACAATTTGAAATTGTCCCAACATCAAGTTGAGAAATAACCCGATAATTGAAAATTTTATATATTTCATGTTATATCCCCGGCATTTATTCATAAAATACAGTATATTTGTGATAGAATCTATGTGATATTGACGCTAAAGACAAGGATTTTGCTCACAAAATTGATTTTTCTTAATAACTATATTTTCCACCGTTTTGTTAATTCCTTTCAAATCACCTTATATTGCATTGATTAAAATTATAATATCAAAAATATCAACAATTTCATCATTGTTAAAATCTATATTATTTGAATTGATATTTAGTTCTGATGTTCCAAGAATAAAATTGACCAGAATCAAAATATCAAAAATATCAATTGAACCATCATTATTGATATCTTCGAATATTAATTCCATATCATAGTTAATTGTCCTGGCAACAAATCCCCCTAATGTATTCACATAATCCCAAACAATTTCTCCTTCAGGATTTACTTCAAAAATGTAATTATCTTCCGATACAGTTACAAGTGTATTTCCATTTTCCAACCGAAATGCTCCGGACTGATATTGTGAAAATAAAGATCCATCCTCAAAAATCCAAATTGGATCATTAGGAAAATATGACTCGGTAGAATCAATATAATATGTTCCGTCCGGATTGATTGGCAGTTCAATCTCAATAATAGATGAAAAATCATTTCCGGGCTGATTAACACCATTGTTGAATATCAAGACATTACCTCCTCCATTATATTCTGGATTAATCCAATTTGCACCATGAGGGGCAAATAATACCTTTTCTGCTTCAGAACCTCTTCCATAGTTTGCAGGATTTCCCCATCTATATAACAAATCACCTCCCTTACCTGAGTTGCCCCCTGTGTGCCCTTTTGATTCTTCTGTGGTGGTACTGTGGTCAATGATAAAAATCTCATTTGCCCGTCGGGACGTCAAAATAATTTGGTTTAATTCGGTATTGAAATGAATGGCATTACAGTGTGTAAAATCGGGATTATTCGAACCAGGGGGATCGGGTCCTTCTGCTGCAAATCCTGCATAATTAATATCCAGTAATTCAGGATGATCTGAGATGATCCCATAGTTTTCTAATTCGGGAATTGTATCCTGAATTAAATGATCCCAGAAGTGCCATTCCCAAACAATATTTCCACCATTTATACCATATGGTTCGAATTCAACTATCATATCTACAAATAATAATCCTGTGTGGTTGATTTTTCCTGCATTGATTGCCTCGGTCTGAGATTTAATCTCCCAGGCAAGTAGTAAAATATTTCCATTTGGGAGTATTTCTATATCGTGATGTTGTTGGGTAGAATCTGTTGAAAATGTAAAATCCCAAAGGATTTCTCCAAGCCAGTTCAATTTTTGTATTCTACCTCCGGTTCCAGGTAAGTCGATAACAGGATATTCAACTTCACAAGGTCTGACTAAAATGTCATTATTATTAAAATATGGCATACTTGCAGCTGAGCAATCATGATCCCAAGTATGAACTATGTTACCATTTTGTGATAGGATATATGTGTGAAATACAACATCTTCTTCAGGATAGGGAATAAATGGAGAAAACAGAAATGAATTTTCCCCATACCCAATGAAAATAAATATTACTGCAATTAAAGTATTCCGAATACAAATTGTTAAGATTGAATTTTGTTTTTTGTTATCCATTTTCTCTTCTATAACTTACTACTTTAAACAGGTAAAACGGTATTTCAATAATAAAGAAATCCCCTAACATAAGTCAGGGGTTTTAAAAATATCGGCAACGTCCTACTCTCCCACACTGGTCTCCCGTGCA
>CAYFPO010000029.1:308-23324 GCA_964345035.1 uncultured bacterium | reverse complement strand
CACTCCACACGGACAGCTAACTCTGTCGGCATGATTTTGGTTTTTTGATAAAATGAAGATTTTAGAAATAATGAAACTTTGTGAAAAGGATTCACCGTCCGCCCGCCTGATCACGAACAACTGCGAGGGCGGGCAGGTAATTAAAAAAGCCGGTGAGTTTATTCGTTTAGACTATACTAAAAAAGAGAGGTGATTTACGTCCACAAAAAAAAATAATTGAAGACTATTATACAAGTTGGGTTAAAAATGATCAATCCATAGCTCGATCATATTTGGCAGACGACTTGAAATTTAGAAGCCCGACGGATAATTTTGACAGTGCGGATGAATTCATCAAACAATGTTGGAAATATGCTGAAGATTTTAACCAATTTGAAATTTTACATTCAGTCTATGATACAGAAAATGGGTATATTGTCTATAGCAGTAATGGTTTTTGCTGTGGAGAACTTCTAAAATTGCAAGATAATAAGATAAGTGAGATCTATGTTACATTCAATCCTACTATTTAGTCTATTCATAATCGAAATTCTAAAATGGGTTTTTAAAATACCAATTTTGAGGTACAATAATCATTTGAATTGTTAATTTTATTTGACGGATTATGCAACCTATGTTCATCTTCTGTTAATTTCATCATAAAACGGGATAAAGATGCAGTTTTCAGGTTTTCACCTATCCAATCCAATTATGGTAAATACCAACTATCACGGTTTAATATTGATGAAAATATTCCCCGCACATTAGTATTAATCTATAATAATACCATATATCAAAAATCCGATGCGGTAATAGAAATAGGGAAATATTTAGGTTGGTTCTGGAAATTGTCATCAATTTTTAAATTAATTCCTCGGTTAATTCGAAATACGGTGTATGATTTTATTACGGGGCACAGATATCAGTGGTTTGGTAAAAGAGCAGATTGTATGATCCCAGACGATGAGACTAAGTGGCGGTTTTTAGAGTAGATTAATTTTTATTATTTCCCCTTCCACTCTGGTTTTCTTTTTTCAGCAAAAGCTTTCAATGCCGCTGCTCTATCCTCTGTTTTCAGAGTAATGTCGTATGCGTCTCTTTCAATTGCTAAACCATCAATAATGGAATGAGACAGCCCCTCCTCAACAGCCTTTTTAGCAGATTTTAACGCTATAGGTGCATTTTCAATAATTTCTTCTGCAAGCTCAACTGCAGTTTCCATTAATTCACCTTCCGGTGCAATAAAATCTGCTACTCGGTCTTCCAGTGCTTCTTCTGCTGTAAACTTCCGGGCAGAATATATCCAGTATTTTGCTGTGGAGAGTCCAATTATTTTAGGTAGTCTTTGAGTCCCTCCTGCCCCCGGAATAATGCCGATACTCACTTCTGGGAATCCAATCACTGCAGATTCTTCAAGCACCCTGAAATCACAGCACAGTGATAATTCTGCACCTCCCCCTAAACAATACCCGTTGATGGCAGCAATTGTAGGAACAGGAATAGCTTCAAAGGAATTAAAGCATCCATTCAATAGATCCAGAGTTTTACCGGAATCATCAATGGACATTATTTTACGTTCTTTCAGATCTGCCCCGGCACAGAAATTTTTATGAGACGAATTTACAATCACAGCTCTAACTGATTCATTCTTTTGAATAGAATTAATTTCGTCTTGTAATTTTGAAATGAGTTCAGTTGAAAGTGCATTTACAGGCGGTCTGTTTAATGTCAGGAATAATATTCCATCATCCTGCAAATTTGTTTTAATCAAATCATTCATAGTTTAGCTCTCCTAATTCTTCCGGAATATCAATTTCCATCATTGCCAAAGCCTGTCCGTGGGTTTTTCCCTGAGCATCATTTAACAGGGATTCACTTCCTCCACCGCCTAAACTGTCATATAAAATAAAATTTAATGCAAATAAGTTTGGGAGTTCATATCTGACTACTTTTCCTTTGACAACTGATTTAAAATATTTTTTAATACATTCTTCAGTAAGGTTTTCCACTGCCCAGTCAAAAGATTGTTTATTTCTGAATATTACTCCAACATTTGAATTGGATCCTTTATCACCGGATCTGGTGTTGGCTATTTTTCCAACAGTTGTTTTCAATTTACAGTAACTCGTGTATCAATCAAATCTTTGGATATTAATGCCGGCCAATATGCTACAATTTCCTGTGCTTTCGGCCGACCTCCGGAAAAACCGGTTATGCCAGGTGGCCCATTGGTAATTACAGGAGCGATTTCTTTTCCAAAGCGATTCACTATATCTTTATCATTGTCTTTTACACCCAGCCTGAGAACCACTTCATTTATGACATTCGGTGTTGATGGAATATTCATGTGACAAGAAGATACTCCCAGAAATTCAGTTGATGTATCTTCAAATGAACATCCCACTTGTTTTAGCCTATCCCAGATTATTTCAGCAGTCAATTTTGCTTTATCCAATGCATCAGGACCGGATATGGTCAATTGGCCGCTGGTTTTATATCCTGCAAAATAACTGATGGAAACTTTATAGGTATCAGTAGGATGGTAGCCATTTACACCGGAAATATTAACTCGATTATCACCCTTATCATTCAGTGTGAATGATGTAAAATCAACTTTTACATCCGGTGATAAATAATTTTCCGGATCTCCCATTTCGTAAAGAATTTGCTCTGCAACTGTTTCTCTTGAAATCAATCCGCCACTTCCGGGATGTTTTGTGATAGCAAAATTTCCATTTTCACTTATTTCAATGATTGGATATCCGATGTTTGCCAGATCCGGAACTTCTTTCCAATTGGTAAAATTTCCTCCGGTGCATTGAGCACCACATTCAGTGATATGTCCTGCCAATGTTCCGGCAGCAAGTAAATTGTAATTCGAATGGTTCCAGCCAAACTCATAAATCATAGGCCCAAGTGCAAGGCCCGGGTCTGTAACTCTTCCCGCCAGTACGATCTGAGCACCCTGTTCCAGAGCTTCAGATACAGTAAAACTATTAATATACACATTTGCAGAATACACTTTATCTAAAATTGCGTGAATGGACTCTCCTGTATCCATATTGGAGAGATCCGCTCCTTTGTTTATTAAATCATCCAGATTGTGATAAATATCATCGCCCTCTATTACGCCAATTTTAATTTCTCTATTATGTTCAGATGCTACATGGAGGAGTGCTTTTCTACAAGCGTGGGGATTTACACCCCCTGCATTGGCAATCACTTTAATATTTTTATCCAATAATTCCGGAAGAATTCTTTCAATTAACTCAACAAAATCCCGCGCATATCCTGCATTAGGATCTTTTAATTTCTGACGCTGCATAATGGACATTGTTACTTCAGCGAGATAATCAAGAGTCAAATAGTCTATTGGTCCATCCTGCACCAATTTTACAGGTGCATCAACGGAATCACCCCAGAATCCCTGACCGTTGGCTATGCGGATATTTTTCATACTTGCAATACCCCAAACGATGGAGCAGGAATTTTTGTTTGGTGATTTATAATTTCCAGAGATCGAATTAATACATCACGAGTGTCTGCTGGTTGTATGATTTCATCCACCCATAACCGAGCTGCTGCATACCTTGCATCTTCCTGTTCATCATATTTATCTTTAATCTCCTGGTACATCGTTTTTTTTGTTTTTTCATCGATATCCCCCATTTTAGATAGTTTGATCTGCAACAGTGTGGATGCAGATTGATGCCCTCCCATCACTGCAATTTTTGATGACGGCCAGGCGAACATGAACCGTGGATTATATGCTCTGCCATTCATTGCATAATTTCCTGCACCATAGCTCCCGCCTGTAACCAATGTTATTTTCGGGACTACCGAATTTGAAACGGCATTCACCATTTTAGCACCATCTTTTGCAATGCCTCCCCATTCAGCAGTTTTACCTACCATAAATCCATTTACATCGTGAATAAATAAAATGGGTATTCTGTCCTGATTACAATTCATAATAAACCGAGCAGCTTTATCTGCAGAGTCTGAATAAATCACACCACCCATTTCCATTTCTCCGGTTTCGGTTTTTTGTATGATTTTTTGGTTAGCTACAATCCCAATATTAAATCCACCGATTTTACAATGCCCGCATATCAATGTTTTTCCATAGGATTGTTTATATTCAACGAATTCACTGTTATCAGCAATCCTGGCAATAATTTCTTTCACATCATACTGACCAATTTCATCCAAATTAAACAGACCTAATAAATCTGTACCTGGGAATTGAGAAGGAATTATATCATTCTGGGTCATAAATTTGTCATTCGGTAAGTTAATACTGTTTAAAATATCTTTAATTCGATGGATTGCAGAAACATCATCCGGTTCATGATAATCAGTAGTTCCACTGATAGCACTATGAGTGACAGCACCACCAAGCGTTTCTTGATCGATTTCCTGTCCAATTGCTGCTTTAACTAAAGCAGGTCCTGCAAGGAACATACTTGCTCCTTCTACTATGATATATTTATCACACATAACAGGTAAGTATGCACCACCAGCAACACAAGGTCCCATTACCGCAGCAATCTGCGTAATTCCCAATGCGGACAGGCGTGCATTATTATAAAATATCCTGCCAAAATGATTTTCATCAGGAAAAACCTGGTCCTGTAACGGTAAAAATGCACCAGCAGAATCTACCAGATAAATGATGGGAATATTATTTTCAAGTGCAATTTGTTGTGCTCTCAATGTCTTTTTTATGGTAATTTCAAAATGTGCTCCCGCTTTTACAGTAGCATCATTTGCTACAATAACGCAGTCAGTGTTATTTACTTTGCCGATTCCGATAAGTACTCCCGCTGCAGGTGTCGAACCAAATTTAGGATACATATTGTAAGCAGCAAATAATCCTAATTCAAAATATTGAGTCCCATCATCTATTAAATGTGTGATTCGTTCTCTTGCTGTGAGCCGGTTCTTATCATGTTGACGCTGAATTGCAATAGCTCCTCCACCCTCTTTGATTTTTTTCTGTTCATCAGCATATTCCTCCAATCTGGTTTGATATAATTCAATATTTTTTTGAACCGAAATATTTTTCCAATCCATTTGAGCTGAGCCGATTTTACTCAATTTTTTCTTCCTCCCATCTACCCATTTTATCAAACCGCTCTATTCGTGATTCAATTAATTTTTCTGGGGAGAACTTCGACAATTCATCTAAATGTTTCAATATACATTTTTTAACAAGATCGCAAGTAGATTCAAGATCATTATGAGCTCCTCCCAACGGCTCAGGTATGATTTCATCAGCCATTTCCATTTCCATGAGGTCTTGTGCTGTAACCCGCATTGCATCTGCGGCTTCCTTGGCTCTGGATGCATCATGAAATAATATTGAGGCACATCCCTCCGGTGAAATTACGGAATACCAGGTATTTTCCAGACAGAGCAATCTATCACCTACTCCAATACCCAGAGCACCGCCTGAAGCACCTTCTCCTGTTACAACACACACAACAGGAACTTTTAATGTGGACATTCTATAAATATTCCTCGCAATTGCTTCTGCCTGACCACGTTCCTCTGCTCCTATTCCCGGATATGCTCCCGGTGTATCAATTATTGTAATAATAGGTATATTAAATTTTTCTGCAAGTTCCATTACTCTTAAAGCTTTTCTATACCCTTCTGGTCTGGGCATTCCAAAATTTCTATTCAAGCGGTCTTTTGTGCCTCGTCCTTTTTGCTGTCCGATGATCATTACAGAATTACCGCCCAATCTGCTTAATCCGGCTACAATTGCCTTATCTTCTGCAAATCGTCTGTCACCATGAATCTCAAACCAATATTCAGTCATTTTTTGAATATAATCCAATGTTATGGGTCTCTCCGGGTGCCTTGCTAACTGGACTCGTTCCCATCTATTCAGATTTGAGTACAATTCTTCTTTTGTTTCAGCCAATTTTCTTTCCATTAGTTGTAATTGAGATGTAACATCTACACCGGTTTTAACACTGGTATTCTTCAAAGATGTGATTTTATCATCCAGTATTTTTAAAGGAGCTTCGAAATCTAAATAATATTTAGCCATTTAAATTTTCAGTAGAGATTTTAATATTATTTCCAGATCAAATACGAAGGAGTAATTTTGAATATAATACTCATCAAATGACCGCAACTGAATTGGATCTAATTCTACTTTTTTTTGTTGTGATAATCCCGTAATTCCAGGTTTAATTAATAATTTTGGATCCTTTTCAGACAGGGGCACTATCCGGCTGCCCACAAAACTTAAATTACCAATAAATACAGAAAATAATAATCCTAATTCCCGGACCCAAGTGAATCTTGCAGGATATTGTATAATCGTAATCTTATTACTGTTTTTCCCCCAAATATTTACATTATTAACTGAGGAAAATAGTCTGTAATAAAGATGTATAGGAGAAATACACAATATGAGGATGCCGGAGACAATAACATCGAAAGCTCGTTTGAAAAATGCATGCATTTGATCAAATAAGATAAAATCTACTTCAACGAGCTGCATCCCCCCAATTTTTTCAATAGTTCCTTTTCCTATTAAATGACGCTCATCAGAAGGAATAAACTTATACGAAACTTTCATCTGTTTAATTTTCTGGATGATATCAATAATTTCACTTACACTGAAAGTTGATTCGGGAATGATAATTTCATTGACATGATATTTCTGTATAAGATCTTGTATATCATCTATTCTGCCCAGAAATTTATGATGATTATTATTGTCCGGTATTTGATTATCTACAAATCCTATAATATCGTAATTTAAATTTGGTGACTGGACCAGCTCTCTTTCGATTTCAATTGTTTCTGAATTGTATCCGAGAATTAATCCACGCCTGGTAAATAAATAGTGGTATAAAAATGATGAACTGATTCGAGTATATCTGTGTAAATAGTGGATTATTATCCTCCAACCTGCTGTAATGACACCTGTAAAAATAGATGCAATCAGCAACACACCTCTGGAATATGCAAAAATTGAAATGAAATAAGTTGCAGTGGCTGATAAAAAGAATGCTAATGCGGAGACCACAAGAGACCTGCCATAAGACAGTGAGTTTTTCTGATATAATTTTATCCAGCTTACGATACTCATCCATATAATTAAATAACAGACCAGCAAGGGCCAATGCTTAATGATTAAATCCCCATTGATATTTATCTGATATTTAATTGGGTACCATATATAAACTGCGAGAATAAAACTCGAAATGATCGAGATTACATCCATGATTCCTGCTGCCAAAGTAGAACGCAAATTGGTTAACGCTAAAACGCATTGTTTAAGAATAATAGCAGATTTCAATAAAATTTTAGTTGATCTCCAAAATGGAAATTCCCGTTTATATTTCTGAAAGAAAAGAATCATTGCTTCATGAAATTTTCGTGTTACATTGAATGGAGCTTTTCTGCAGCTTTCCCCTTTGTAATGAATGATCTGCGTCTCGGGATTATAGATCACCTTAAATCCGGATTTTTTTGCACGAAAACAAAAATCAGTATCTTCGAAATACATAAAATATTGCTCATCCATTAGTCCAATATGTTCTATCAATTTTCTACTGAACATCATACAAGCACCACTAATTGCATCCACTTCCTGGATGATGTTTTCATCAACATAAGTTTGATTATATTGACCAAAATATCTGCTGCTGGGAAATATTTTATTTAATCCCAAATATTTTGTAAATGAAGTCATCATTGAAGGAAAAGATCTGCGGGATGCCAATTGCAGATTTCCGTCAGAATCTAATACTTTACATCCAACTACTCCTGTATCGGTATTATTTAACAGGTAGTTATATAGTGTTGATATAGTGTTATTCTTAACCATTGTGTCAGGATTGAGTAAACAGATAAAGTCACCTCTTGCTCTGGATATTCCCTGATTGACTGCTTTAGCATATCCGCAATTATCTTCGTTTGTAATTACTTTAACTTCCGGGAATTCTGACGTAACCATTTTTACAGAATTGTCATAGGAATAATTGTCAACTACAATTATTTCTAAATCAGAATTAACTATACTATTGGTTAATGTTTTTATACATTCACGGAGGTAGGAACTTACATTGTAGCTGACTATGATAACAGATATCATTAAACTGCACCAACCAATCTTTTTAATCTCAGTTTCAACACTACCCATACGGCTTCATAAATGATTTTTCGTGTCATTTTTGATTGACCTACTGTTCGGTCATTAAAAATTATGGGAATTTCACAGATAGAAAATCCTTTTCTCCAAGCTAAAAATGTGGTTTCAATTTGGAAAGAATATCCTTCAGAGTTAATCTTATTTAAATCAATTGATTCCAGAACTTTTTTTCGATAACATTTAAATCCTCCAGTTGCATCCTTTACGGGAAGCCCTGTTAAAATTTTGGCGTAAATATTTGCAAAATAACTTAACAGAAGTCTTCTCATTGGCCAGTGGACCACATTCACACCCGTTTTATATCGACTTCCTAATATCAGGTCATATTTTTCTGACGCTTCCAGTAATTTTGGAATGTCATCCGGATTGTGAGATAAATCCGCATCAATTTGAACAATCTTATCATATCCTTTTTCCAATGCCCACTTGAATCCGGTGCAATATGCAGTTCCAAGTCCTAATTTTCCTTCCCTCTCAATAAGGAAAATATTTGGTTCTTTCGTCATTATCTCTTTAACTAACTCTCCCGTACCATCCGGTGAGTTATCATCAATTATTAAAATATGAGAATTAGGGACTGCATTTCGTAGTTTCTTTATCAGATCAGAGATGTTTTTTCCCTCATTGTATGTTGGTGAAATTATGAGAGGATTCATTTTAAAGATAATGTAGTTTTAATTTTATGTAGGCAGTGTTCAGTTGATAAAATGTTAACACCTGTTTCTTCTTCCAATTTTTGTGTAATTAATCCGCTATTTACAGGCCGTTTTGCTAATTGATCTAATTCATTTGTTTTTATATCTGTTATGAGGTCACTGGTAAAATTAAATACATGTGCAATTTCCAGGGCAAAGTCAAATCTACTGAGAAAATTTTCACTGCCAAAATGATAAATGCCTTCACAATTAAGCATTATACAATCCCGTATAACATCGCTGAACATGCTTGTCCAAGTGGGATTACTGGTCTGATCCGAAACTACTTGTATTTCAGTGTTTTCTGATAAGGACCAGAATACCCAGGAAAAAAAGTTTTTCATACTCAAATCTGAACTATAGAGTACATTCGGTCTGAGTATGAGATGTTTTCTTTGTGATCCAATTAACAAATTTTCTGCGGCTAATTTTGACCTGCCATAATAATTGACTGGAAATGTTGGATCATTTTCAGAATATGGTCCGTTCTCTCCATCAAATACATAATCTGTTGAAATTTGAATTATTAATGTATCCTTCCCGGTAAATTTGATAATATTATCCAGGCCAGTGACATTTATTTCCCAAGCATCTGAATGATTATTCTCACATAAATCTACATTTGTCATTGCAGCACAGTTTATTACAATATCCGGAGAATATACTCCCATTACATCTTTTACATTTTCTGGTTCTGTAATATTTAATAATTCTACCTTAAACGGTAATCCTCTATCTTTTTTATGAACAGTTGGTATGACTGAATAGCTACCAGATAATCCAGCTACCAGAGATCTGCCCAATTGCCCGCCAGCACCGGTAACGAGGATTTTTTTATTCATTACAATTTACATCCTGAAGACTTAAATGATTTTAGTTTTTCTGAAATACTGTCATCCTGTAATCCAAGTATTTCTGCAGATAATACTGCTGCATTGATTGCACCTGCTTTTCCAACAGTAACGGTTGCAACAGGAACACCTTTTGGCATCTGCAGAGTGCTCATTAATGAATCCAATCCATCTTGTATTCCTCCCGGTAATGGTATCCCAATAACAGGTAAAATTGTGTGTGCTTTTAATACTCCCGCAAGATGTGCCGCCATTCCCGCCGCACCGATCAATATGCTGTATCCATTTTCTTTAGCATCTCTTGCAAATATAGCCACTTCATCCGGATTCCGATGGGCTGAAAGAACATGTAATTCCCAATTAATTCCGAAATAATTAAAATAGGGATCAGCCGCCATTATAATTGGCTTGTCTGTTTCACTGCCTATCAATACTGCAACTTTATTCAATTATACCTCATTTCTTTATTAAAATTTTATGGATTGTGCTAAAATTTCCAATTGATTTAACAGATTTAGTTTTTTATGACCGGGATAATTTACATAACCACTAATAAGATACATATCATCAGAATCTGAATCTTTAATAATATATGAAAAAAATGGACCACCGGAATTACTTTCTCGATGATCATAAATACCCCTTAACACCGAAATGTTTTGATCAATATGCTGGATTTCCGTTATAGATCTGTAATATTCACTAATGGATATTTGCGGCATGGTAGTAGAAATACGTTGTAAAAATATCTCCCAAAATTGATTATTGGTAACTTCCTCCCTGCTCAATTTATGTATTGTTAACCATCGATATGGATGTCCACGTCCAAGCCAAATGAATGACTCCTCTCGGTTTTCATCTACTATGATGAAATCTTGCTGGATTTTCATCGAAAACCCAAAATCTAATTGAATTTTTTCCATTAGCTCAATGTTTAATCCTTTTGAATATACAATAGATTGTAAACGGTTATGATAGGCTTGTTTTATTTCTGTAAATATCCATCTCGATTTAACTTCAAAAAGTTCCCGGAATTGGATAATATCCTGCGCTTGAATATTGAAAAATAACTGGTCCTTTGCGTAAACATCATTTCTTAAAAACATTGGTTCTTTTGTATTAGATGCTTGACGGAAACGATCAGAAAAATAGTCACCTGTAGAATCTTCCGGGAACTGCAGTGATATGAGTATAATATTAAAACTATTTTCCCATAATTCAGTCTCCCAGGGATCAACCCAATTTAATTCAAATAGATTTTCAGGTTGGGGTGTATGGATTTTTTCACTGAAGTATTTTTCAATTATTCCTTCGATCAATACTCTGTCTTCGGGAGAAGAGAGAATATTTATCTGATTTATTTCTCCCTGTGCATTAGGCAACAGTCTGCAGCTAACACTGAACATTATAAATAATATCCCTATTGTTTTTTGCATACTACCAACAATGATGAAGAATATTCTATTCCTTTTAAGTAGGTTGCCATCCATGAATACAATAATACAAAAAGTCCCTTAAACATTGAATTTACCCCTTTATTCTCCATGCTCAGGAGTATATTATAGGGAGTATCCTGCGGTATGGATCTCCAATATACCGGATTAAAATTATGTTTTTGGAGTAATTTGGTCAATGTTTCTTTTGTAAAGTGATATAAATGCCGTGGAGCATCCCAGGGTGCCCAATTATCCTTATAAAATGTTTTATCCATAGCGTTATTATTTGGGACTGCAATAATTACATAACCATTTGGTTTTAATATTGTATTTACCATATTTAATGTATCTGATATTTTATGGATATGTTCCAATGAATGCCAAAATGTGAATAGATCAATAGTTTCGTCTGGATTCAAATTTTCTAAAGTTTTTGTAACCTTTATACCAATTGATTTTGCATGTGTCAATGCTTTTTCCGATTGATCCTGCAATATTGATTTCCAACCGGAATCAGACATAAATTGGCAAAATTCACCTCTACCGCCACCTACATCAATTAATATTCCAGAGTGTCCACAGAATTTTTTGATCAATTTAAGTTTTTTCCGGAATGAATAGGATTGAACTAATCTATAGATAGTATTAAATATATTCCCTGGTTCTCCAGAATGTGGATCATAATCAGGGTGGTTATAATATTGACCGATTTCTGATTCATCAGGGCGTGGGTTTAGAAAAATAAAACCACAAATACAATGGACAATCTGAAATTTTTCGGCTGAACCAGAATCTAAGCGGTCACTTACTTTATTAGCTGAAATAAATTGGGATGTTCCGCAAATGATACAGTTTACATCTTCCACACGCTAATCAGGATTAACAGTACTTAATTCACGCTTTTTTATAAAGTAAAACCCTGCACCAACAAGCATCAAAATAATTGAAATTATCTGTGCACCTGATAATCCTAAGATATAAGCAGGATTTGTGCGTATGAACTCAATTAAGAATCTGGCAATCCCAACCAGGAACATATAACGGAACATCAAAATCCCTGGAATAGACGAGTTTTTACGGTTCATTCTTAAGTACAGAAAAATCAGAAAATATGCTCCCATCTCGAATAATTGAGTTGGATATACTGGTACAGTAGTCGGGGGAATACCGTTCGGGAATGCAATCCCAATCCAGCTATCAGTAGGTTTACCATAGTCATCCCCCACCAGAAAACAACCGATCCTGCCAATTGCATGTCCAAGAGCCAGATAGGGTGCTACCCAGTCCGCTATTGTTAACCACCTTAAATTTTTCTGATGCAGATACATAGTAATCGCCAGCATACCACCAATCAATCCACCGTAAAACACCAACCCTGCTCCAATATATTGAATTCCTTCTGCAATTCGTGATCCGGACAATGTAAATATTCCAGCAATCATATTTACAATTCCATTCATTGTATCTCCCAGTGAACCATTCGGTATATTTTCGATTATGTAATAGATTTTAGCACCCAAAATTCCACCGATAGCTGCACGCATGGTCAATTCATCAGCAATAATTCCATCCATTCCTGAGTGAATCATTTCTTTTTTTAACAGGAAATTACAGAATAAAAATGCTGCAACCATCATCACTCCAAAAGATGAAATTACAATTGGTCCTATGTGTAATATTTCAGGATACAATTTTACCTCCACATTTTCTACAAAATTTACTTGAAATAATTATTTTTTCACCACAATCACCACAATAAATAAAATAATCCACTTTCTTCGTATTTCTGTTTAAAAACACAACACCAATAATAATCAGAATCGTCATTACAGAGGAAATTAACAAGATATAATTTTTATCCTTTTTATATTTAGTTAATATTTCAGTATTCCCAGAATGTTCCCCATGATTGTGTTCCATTTCGGAGAAAATATTATTCAATATATCCATGGTGGTGATGTTTTCAGTATTATTATATTTTATTTGGATCAGTTGATTGGTGCCTGCGGGCAAATGATCAAATTTACTCCTAAGGTAGGTTAATCCAAATTCATCAGTGATTGATTCCACATTTATTAAATTTGTCATAAATTCGGTATCAGAAATATGTTTTTGTATTACTACAAAATAATTGGAGATATCAATGTCCGCCTGTAAATTAAAATTCATTTCTCTTTCAGCGTTATTTGTAAATGGATTGAAATAAAATTGAGCATAATAATTTTGATTTGTTAGTGTAACCGGGAGTAAAAAATTACCATCCCTTGATATCAACTCTACAGGTTTTGATTTTTGTTCTCCATCAATCATATAGGTTTCTATCACCATTTTCACATTTTCAGGTACTACTAAATTAAATGAAAATGGTAATTTGGTTGTGTCTGATTGAATTTGAAGAGACACCAAAACACCGGGGTGGTCATATTCCGGCCAGAAACCAATGATAAAGCTGGTCATTGGATTATCATTAGATAAACCAATTACAAATAAAACATTGACCATTAATAAAAATCTTC
This sequence comes from uncultured bacterium, assembly GCA_964345035.1. Classification (GTDB taxonomy): domain Bacteria; phylum Fidelibacterota; class Marinisomatia; order SCGC-AAA003-L08; genus CAYFPO01. The sequence continues at coordinate 9,668 of CAYFPO010000029.1, read as the reverse complement.
TAATCATTGTCCACATTCAGAATTGCCAAAAATGCTTCCTGAGGGAGTTCTACTTTTCCAATCTGTTTCATGCGTTTTTTCCCTGCTTTCTGCTTTTCAAGAAGTTTTCTTTTTCTCGTTATATCACCACCATAGCATTTAGCAGTTACATTTTTCCTGAGAGCTCGAACCGTTTCTCTTGCTATGATTTTTCTACCCACTGCCGCTTGAATTGGAACTTCAAATTGCTGTCTGTGAATAACTTCCTTTAATTTTTTGCATAATGCCTTTCCTTGTGTAAATGCATTGCTTTCATGGACAATTACACTTAATGCATCCACAAGGTCGCCGGCAATCAATATATCCAATCTCTGTAATTTTCCGGGACGATATTCAAGGAAGTCATAATCCAGAGAAGCATATCCTCTTGAAACTGATTTTAATTGATCGAAGAAATCATAAATCACTTCACCAAATGGAATTTCAAATACTAGCTGAACTTTTTGTTCAGATAAATAATGGGTTGATTTGAAAACCGCTCTTTTTGATACAGCTAATTTCATAATAGCACCAATATACTCAGACGGTATAATAATCTCTGCCTGAATATAGGGTTCCAAAAATGATTCAACATCACCAGATTCCGGTAATTCAGCAGGATTGTCAATTGTTAATTCATCCCCATTCCTTAATTGTAGTTTATATTGAACATTTGGAGAGGTAGTAATTAAATCCAGATTAAACTCACGTTCTAACCTTTCCTGAACAATTTCCATATGAAGGGGGCCTAAAAATCCACACCTGAAACCAAATCCAAGTGCTACCGAAGTATTTGGTTCAAATGACAGTGCAGAATCATTTAATTGAAGTTTTTCGAGGCTTAATCGAAGATCTTCATAAAAATTCGAATCAATTGGGTATAATCCACTAAAAACCATCGGCTTTATGGGGCGATATCCTTCAAGCGGTTTTTCTGCAGTAGATTTTGTAGTGGTTACCGTATCTCCTACCTGAATTTGCTGTACATTTTTCAAATTAGTGATTATATAACCCACATTTCCCGCTTCAAGTTTTTTTACCGGTACTTTCTTCATTTTGAGTATGCCAACCTCAGCAATCTCATGGGTGATACCATTGGAAAAATATTGTGCGGTCATTCCCTTTTCGAGATAACCGTCATACATCCTAACATAGGGAATAACTCCTCTGTATTGGTCAAACGTAGAATCAAAAATTAAACCTCTGTTACAGGACTCAGTAGAAATTTTAGGAGAAGGGATGTATTGGATTATTGCATCCAGAATGTTTTGTATTCCAATTCCTTCTTTTGCACTGATAGAAATTATTTGATCTTCTGTACAACCGAGGAGATCTATGATTTGACTTTTTGCGGATTCAACATCTGCATTATGCATATCAATTTTGTTTATTACGGGAATAATTTTAAGCTCATTGTCAATTGCCAAATACGCATTACTCACGGTTTGTGCTTCCACACCCTGGGATGCATCAACGAGGAGTAGTGCACCTTCACAGGCTGCCAAACTTCTGGATACTTCATAAGTAAAATCTACATGCCCCGGTGTATCTATTAAATTCAGGGTATATGATATATTATCAGTATGATTGTATTCCATCTGAATGGGATGTGATTTGATGGTTATTCCCCGTTCACGTTCCAAGTCCATATCATCTAAGACTTGGTTCTGCATTTCTTTTTTTGAAATGGTTGATGTCATTTCCAAAAGCCGGTCTGCTAATGTTGATTTCCCGTGATCTATATGTGCAATTATACAAAAATTGCGAATGAGTGTATTATTCAAGTGGAAAAATTAAATCTATGTTATTTTAAATATTGAGATAAATTTCTCATTTATCTTCTTTAAAATTTATGAAATCTGCAGGATCATCACATTTTTCACAAGATTTCTTGGTATTTGATTTTCCATATTGATTAATAATCGTTTTCAAAATATATACTACGGCAAAAACGCCTGCCATTCCTGCAATGAGCAATTGGATATCCATTATACCAGACCAATATACATTCCGGTTTGATAGACAATAAATGACATTCCATAAGCGAGCAGAGTCATATATGCAATCATAAATGCAGGCCACGCCCAGGAATTTGTCTCCTGTTTAACCATGGCAAAAGTCGCCATACATTGAGCCGCATATACATAAAATATCATCAAAGATAATGCGGTAAGCAAGTTATATCTGTTTTTTCCACTTTCACTATCCAGGTCATTTTGCATTGCAGTAGTCAAATTCACCCTGCCGTCTCCTGCACTTTCAACGTTATAAATGGTAGCAAGTGTACTGATAACTACTTCTCTCGCTGCAAATGAAGTTATGAGTCCAATTCCGATTTTCCAGTCAAATCCAAGGGGCTCAATCACCGGTTCAATAAAATGGCCAATTTTCCCTGCATAACTGGATTCAATCGAATGAGAAGTTCCCTCCGAATCACTTTTGGGAAAAGATGCCAGGAACCATAGTACAATGGAAACCGCAAGGATGATTTTTCCTGCATCCGTTACAAACATTTTAGTACGTATAATTACATGTCTGAATACAGACCTCATTATTGGAATCCGAAAAGACGGGAGTTCCATGATAAAAGTGGATCTCTCTTTTGTTGTAATGAATCTGCTGAAAACAATTGCCAAAATGAGGGCTGTAATCGTACCGATAAAATACATTATAACCATAACTAAGCCCTGTAAACCGAATATTCCAAATACTGTGACTGATGGTATAAATGCACCAATCAATAAAGTATATACCGGTAATCTTGCACTGCAGCTCATTAACGGCAGTACCAGGATGGTGATCAATCGTTCTTTCCAGTTTTCTATGGTTCTGGCTGCCATTATTCCAGGAATTGCACAAGCATATCCACTCATTAATGGAAAAATGGATTTTCCGTGCATGCCTAAACTATTCATCAATTTATCCATCATAAATGCTACTCTTGACATATACCCGGAATCTTCCAACAATGTAAGGAAAAATACGAGAATGATAATTTGGGGTAAAAAAATTAATATTGCTCCAACACCTCCAATTATTCCTTCAGTGATTAATTCTCTTAAAATGCCGGGTGGTAACATGGATATTACAAAGTTACTAAATTGTGTTACTCCGAAGTCTATCCAATCCATCGGCACTGCTGCCCAGGAAAATATAGATTGAAAAATAAAGTATAATAATCCAATAAATATTGCTGGACCGGCAAAATTATGTGTGAGAATTTCATCTACCCTTTCACTCTTGGAGATTTTATGTAATTCTGCCTGATTGATTTTAGAGTCTTTTTTTGTATTTTCATCCAGCCATTGATACCGTATTTCAGGTTCCAGTGTGTCCAGGTTAAAATTTGCTTCTTCTAATTGAATTTGACATTTATACCGAATCTCATCTAAATCTTCAAGCACATCTTCTGAGATAAATTGAGTCTTTAAATGAGGTGTGTAGTATGTATCTAGGCTATGTTTGTTTGCGGTAATCCGTAATGCCTGGACCATTGCTAATTTATCTGAATATCCAAAATTGGATCTGAAGATCTCAGTCAATGGAGTTAAAACATTTTGGACAAATTTCGGGATAGGTAAATCTGCAGGTATTGGAATTTCTGATTCAGAATCAACTACTTCCTGCAGTGCATTTTTTAAGTGTGGAATTCCCCATTTTTGCGTTGCTGACAATTGAATAATCTTTGCTTTGGGAAACATTTTATGCAGCATATCAATATTTGGTTCAACATTTTTTCTTTTGGCTACATCCATCATATTAAGTGCAAGAATTACCGGTATTCCCAGCTCCATCAACTGCATTGAGAGGTAGAGATTCCTGTTCAGATTGGATGCATCCAGCACTGTAATAATAGCGTCCGGAGCCTTTCCTCCGTGCATCCATTGATAGACAAGTTCAGTCACAATCTGTTCATCAAAGGACTCAGGTGTGATGCTGTATGTTCCGGGTAGATCCAAATATTGGATTCTGCTGCCATCTGTTAAAATTCCATACCCTAATTTCTGTTCAACGGTTACACCGGGATAATTGGAAACTTTCTGATTCATCCCCGTTAAAAGATTGAATATTGCGGTTTTTCCTGAATTTGGATTTCCCATTAATGCTACTAACGGCATATCATTATTCTGTATTTTCATGATGAGCTTATTCAACAAAAATATTTACAGCTTCGGAATGTCTTAACACTAGATAATAATTCCTGACTTTTATTTCCACAGCACCTTTGAAAGGTGATTTTTTTATCATTCTGATCAGCACATTTTTCAACAGTCCCATTTCCATAATTCTTGACTTGTTAATAAGATCCCTTGAAAATCCGCTAATGGTTCCCGTTTCATTTTTCTTCAAATCAACAATAGTTCGATTTATTTTCGACATTTTGAACAAATTCCAAATAATTGATGTATATGACGCACTAAGGTGAAATTAAATTGTTCGCAGACAAGCCCCTGGATTCTTTCAATTTCATCATTTACAAATTCAATAATATCTCCACATTCAATGCATATTAAGTGATCATGGTGACCTAATCCTCCTTTATATTCATATCGAGCTTTTCCTTCTCCAAGTTCAAGCTTTCTGACAAAATTATATTTTACAAGAATATCCATAGTTCTGTAAACAGTAGCTCTGGACACACTAATATTGCTAATTTTCAGTGCATTATACACTTCCTCACATTCTCTATGTTCGTCAGATCCCATCATCTCTTCCAGTACTGCAATTCTCTGAGGAGTACATTTCAAATTTTCAAATTTTAAATCATTTTTAAATTTGTTAACAGCTTTGTTTTTAGTCATAACTTGAATTTAATTGAGATTTAGTCTCATTTAAATTACAAATAATATTAAGGATAAAAAAATTGAATTCTGTGAATAATTACTAGTAAAGTATTTAAATTTCATTGATGATTATTTTTAAATATTTACGGACAATTTGGTTTTTATTAAACACTGTAATTGCCACTTTCATAGCGGGTATAATTTTGTTGACATTTGGATTTTTTGACGACAATCTGCGGTTACTTGCATTTCTCGAGAAATTTTGGGGAAAGTGGCTGGTAAACGCTGCCGGGTTAAAAATTCAGGTAACTGGATTAGAAAATCTGAATGATGATCATCAGTATATTTTTGCACCTAATCATGCAAGTCTGCTGGATGTGCCAATCACCATGACTGTGCTGAACCGTCCCATACTTTTTATGGCAAAAAAGGAGTTGTACCGTATTCCGTTCTTTGGCTGGATGCTAAAAGCAGCAGGAATGATTGAAGTAAATCGTCAAAATAAGAAAGAAGCAAAAAAATCTGTAGAAAGAGCTATTGAAACATTAAAAGAAAAAAATGCTTCTATGTTAATATATCCTGAGGGAACAAGATCTAAAACTGGTGAACTTCTGCCATTAAAAAAGGGCTGCTTTATTATGGCGATTAAATCCGGATTATCTGTAATACCAGTCACCTTAATTGGAACAAATTCTATTCTTAAAAAACATTCATTAATACTGAATCCAGGAAAAATTTCTATGCAATTTCATCCTCCAATTCATACAGTAGAAATGGACATCGAAGATAGGGATATATTATTGGAACAGGTAAGGGAAAAACTTATTTTTGGTCTTACCGGATGAGATGTTTGGAAATTATACTTTTTTCAGATTTGCATATTTTGACATAAACTTCTTTTGTACATTTCCGGAGAATTGAATAGTTAATTTCGCTTCTCCTCCACTTCCCTCTATATTCTGGACCTTTCCTCTTCCAAACACCTTATGAGTTACCATTTCACCTATAATGAATTCATTACCGCTTTCTTTAATTTTAGGTATAATATTTGTCATAGATCCAGAAGGTGTTATTCTCCTGTTAAATTGTAAATATTCTTCCGGAATCTCGCTGATAAATCTGGATGGGATACAACTCATCTGCTCACCGTTATACCGTCTTCTGTTATTTGCATATCCCAAAATCAAGTTTTGTTCTGCTCGGGTTACTCCCACATAAAATAAGCGTCTTTCTTCTTCCAGTTCTTCCGGATTATCCATGCTGGAATACAATGGGAATAAACCTTCTTCCAATCCTGCAATAATTACTATGGGAAATTCCAGTCCTTTAGCGCTGTGTAATGTCATCAAGGTAACTGCATTTGTAGATTCATTCCAGTTATCAATATCCGATAGTAATGCAACTTCCTCTAAAAATTCCGAAAGACCTGATTCAGGGAATCGCTCATTAAAATCATCAATACTGTTCACCAATTCACTTACATTCATCCACCTGTCCAAGGCATCTTCAGTGCTTTGAATTTCATAATAATTTTCAAGTTTAATTTCATCAATTAAAGATTTTACTAATTGTACCGCCGATAGGTTTTTGATGTTCTGTTTATAATTATTTATCAATTCGTAAAATTGATGAATGCTTTCTTTTTGTTTTTTGCCAATAGTTAATGAGTCAACATTATTGAGAATTTCAAACAATGAGACTCCGGTTTCCCGGCTGGCTACAATTAATTTTTTGAGTGTTGTCTGCCCTATTCCTCTGGGAGGAAAATTCAATACTCTTTCCAGACTGATTGTATCATTGGAGTTGACAATTATGCGAAGATAGGCCAGAATATCTTTTACTTCCTTACGGTCATAAAATTTGATACCACCTATTATTATATATGGAACCCCCCTCCTTCTTAATCCATCTTCAATTACTCTTGATTGTGCATTTGTCCTGTATAATACTGCGAAATCTTTGAAATCGAACTCAGAATCAGATTTTACTGTATTGATGCTCCTTATTATGTTTCTGGCTTCTTCAAGATCATTTTCAGTTTCTATTACGGCAATTTTATCACCGTCGTTATTTTCAGTCCATAATTTCTTTTCTGCTCGGTTCAGATTCTGTGATACAACCGAATATGCTGCATTTAAAATCGTTGGCGTTGAACGATAATTCTGTTCAAGTTTAATTACCTTCGATTTTGGAAATGCAAGTTCAAAATCAAGGATATTTTGAATATCTGCACCTCTCCATCCATAAATGGATTGATCATCATCACCTACCACGCATATATCACGATGTTCTTTCGCTAAAGCATATATAAATTCAAATTGTGGTTTGTTGGTATCCTGATATTCATCAACCAGAATGTACTGATACTGATCCTGGTAGTATTTCAATTTTTCAGGGTACTGCTTGAATATTTCCAGGGGAAGCAGGAGGAGATCATCAAAATCCACAGAATTATTTTCCTTTAATAGATTCTGGTAAGCCTCATAAATTCCAGCAATTTTTAAATCTCTGTAATTTTCTGTTGCTTTTGAATATTCATCGGGGGTAATCATTTTATTTTTCAAACTACTGATTAAATATTGAATATTTTTATGATGAAATAATTTTGGGTCCAATTCCAGATTTTGGATCACATTTTTTACAGCTTTTCCTGAATCATCCTGATCATAAATGGTAAATCCTGCCGTATATCCCAGTACATATATTTCCTTTCGCAGCAGCCTTGCACAAATAGAATGAAAAGTCCCAACATTCATAATAGAAACATCAAATGTTGGTAGCAAATTTTGGACACGGTTTTTCATTTCACCGGCAGCCTTGTTGGTAAAAGTTACAGCAAGAATATGCTCAGGAGGTAATCCCAACTCCTGGACCAAATAGGCAATTTTGTGGGTCAACACTCTGGTTTTTCCGCTTCCGGCGCCGGCAAAAATCAATATGGGGTTTCCAATAGATTGGATTGCTTCAAGTTGTTTCTCATTTACATTTTTCAGGAAATCTGTCACAGCCCCCTCCTTCGAATCTGGAGTTGTTGTTTTGCTTTATTATGTTCGGAATTAGTTCTGCTGAAGATGTGCTTCCCGCTTCCATCGGCTACAAAAAATAAATAGTCAGTCGTTTCCGGTTCTACCGCAGCTTTTAATGCAGCAAGTCCGGGATTATTAATGGGTCCGGGAGGCAAGCCCTTATATTTGTAGGTGTTGTATGCAGATTCGATTTCCAGATCTTTGTTATATAATCGACGGTTTTTACCCGGCAGGATATATTGGATGGTTGGATCCGCCTGCAGGTACATTTTCTTATCTAATCTATTGTGGTAAACGGATGAAATGGTCGGCATTTCGTCCTGGACCATCGCCTCACCTTGAATGATTGATGCAAGGGTTGATATTTCCAGCTTTGAAAATTTTATTTTTTTCGCCACGTCTTTTATATATCTATCATAGTTATAATTGAATTGGTTCACCATAATCCGTATTATATCTTCCTCCGTATAATTCTTCAGCATAATGTATGTGTCAGGAAAAAGAAATCCTTCCAGCGACGGACCGTTAATTCCAATTGAATGAATAAAGTTAAAATCCATGCACAATTGAATGAATTTTACTTTATTGATTTGAAGCTTTTCCTCAATCTCTTCAGCTATTTGTTCAATGGTCCACCCTTCAATAATAGTTAATTTTATACGCTCGCCTGATTCTGTGGTGATCAATCGCATTAAATCACCAATTGTATTAATTCCCTTGAAATTATACCTACCGAATTTAATTTTTCTGTCTTTTCCGGTTATACGCATTGCAGTTGAAAAATATTTTGTGTTAAACCTGCATTTTTTTTCATCTAAAAGTTTCATAACTTCCTGCATAGTAGCACCTTTAGGAATTACCAGAATTTCATCCTGATTCGGATAGTAAAATTCACTGGAAATCAGAGATACGTACGATCCTATACCTAAAATCAGGAGGAATATACAAGCATAAACCAACGCTTTGAGTTTTGGGATTAAATTGGAAAATTCTGTGGTCATTTATATGGAAAATTTAGAGTTTCAAATGATTACCAAACAATTAGCATAAAAGTAAAATATTTCACCTAAGTTCTTGCCAGAAGTTTTTTAAAGCTGGTAAATTTAGAGCTCATGAATAATGTGAAACAGGATAATTCCAAACTGTTTGAGTCATGGGATCTCACTTCCAAAAATTATCTGTTATTTGGAATCGGTATAGTTTGTATTATAGCTGGCTATATATTTATGGCAACCGGAGAGACTACCAGTGTGCAGTCAGTTAAAATTGCACCAATCGTGCTGGTAATTGGATACTGTATTATTATCCCTGTTTCAATTTTTTTCAAATTTCAGAAGTAAATTTGCTCTTTGAATAAATAATTTTTCATTCTTAATTTTTAATTAAAAATGGGGTGGTCCACCAGCATTTACTTCGTAAATGAGTGGATAAATAGTTCAGCTTTTGTAGCAGCAGTTTTTTGATATTATAATTTTTCATTTTTCATTCTTAATTTTTAATTAAAAATGGGGTGGTCCACCAGCATTTACTTC
>CAYFPO010000029.1:0-208 GCA_964345035.1 uncultured bacterium | reverse complement strand
TGATATTATAATTTTTCATTTTTCATTCTTAATTTTTAATTAAAAATGGGGTGGTAGTTCAATTTGGTTAGAGCACCGGCCTGTCACGCCGGAAGTTGCGGGTTCGATTCCCGTCCATCCCGCAATCATCACCACAATAAATTGTGGTGTTAGCTTTAGGGTTGTTTAACATTTTAGCGTGGGACTAACACCCGTATTCATACGGGTA
>CAYFPO010000028.1:0-23905 GCA_964345035.1 uncultured bacterium | reverse complement strand
TTTTTATCACTGCAACTTGGTGAATTTGAATTATTGATCAGATAATTTGTTTCAGTTTTTCAACTAACTTGGCTGCAGTCTCACGGGTTTCGGCTTCTGCATAAATGCGGATAATGGGCTCTGTATTGGATTTTCGGATATGCACCCATTTATCGTCCCAGATGAGTTTAAGTCCATCAGTGTTATCTTTTTGAACATTGGGGAAATTATTATCAATATCTTCGAGGGCAGAATCCGGATCTAAACCCGCCAAATCAATTTTATCCTTCACCATTTCACATTGAGGTAAATTTTTTCGGTATTGGCTGAGTGGTTGATCTTTTTCTGCCAGCCAGGATAACACCATTGCAGCTCCCACAACAGCATCTCTGCCAAGATGGGATTCAGCCAGGATCACACCACCGTTACCCTCACCGCCGAATACTGATTTATTTTCCTTCATCATTTCCACCACATTGATTTCGCCTACTGCAGAACGTAATACAGGTGTTCCATACCTATGGGCTATCCTGTCCACTCCCATAGTTGTAGATAAATTTGTCACAACTGGAGATGTATAGCCTGCGGCCAGGAATCCGTCGGTGCAGATGACCAATGTGTTTTCCTCACCAAGTGGATTACCGGTATCATCCACGATTGCAAGCCGGTCGCCATCCGGATCAATTGCAAATCCCAGATCTGCCTTATGGAATCGGACCGCTTGAGACAGTTCACTTAGATTTTCCGGGAGGGGTTCCGGTTTGCGGGGGAAAGTGCCATCCGGTGTGCAGTGTAAACGGATGACATTGCATCCCAATAATTCCAGTAATTCCGGGATGGCATAAGAAGCTGCTCCATTCACTCCATCCACAACCACAGTAAATTTTCTGGAACGGACTGCATCCGGATCCACAACAGATAATTGGGATGTATGCCGGATATGCTCATGAAATCCCTTTTCAATTTTTGTATATTGTCCGTTGAAATTACTCGTCGAGAAATCAATTGCATCTGCTGTATTAAATAATAAATTATTTTCCTCTTTGTTGAGAAAACAGCCGTCAGAATTGATGAATTTCATACCATTCCATTCCAGAGGATTGTGACTGGCGGTTACAACAATGCCGCCTGCAAATTGATGGTGTTTTATCTGAAACTGTGCGGTCGGGGTTGGAATTATTTCATAGTCAGAAACATCTCTCCCGGATTCCAATAACGTTTTTGCCATAGCATCACACAATTCTGAACCGTGATGCCTGGTATCTCTGGCCAGGAGTATGGGACCGTCTCCCTGGATATCGGCAAATGCTTTTGCATGTCTGGATACGACTTCAGGAGTAAGACTTTCACCAACAATCCCCCGAATGCCGGATATTTTTCGAATGAGAGTCATTTAAAATTTGCTAAAAAAAATCCAGACTCAGTCTGGATTTTTTATTTTGGGTTGTAGTGAGATCAATAAAATCTTCTGCGTTTCGGCTTTGACCTTGCAGCCAGACGCTTTGCATCACTGGGTTTCAGATAATATGACCGTGCCCGGACATCTCTTAAAATTCCTGCTTTTTCGTATTTCTTTTTAAATCTCCGCAATGCTCGTTCAAAAGGCTCATCGTCATACACTTTAATTGATACCATATTCCGCTTCTCCTTTCTATCCTAAATACATTCTTAATTTTTTGCTTCTGGATCTGTGCCTCAACCGCCTGATTGCTTTTTCCTTGATTTGACGGACACGCTCCCGGGTGAGATCAAATTCTTCACCAATTTCATTCAATGTTAACGCATAATCGTGATCAATTCCAAAATACATCCGGATGACATCTCTTTCCCGTTCCTTCAATGTGTTCAAAGCAGCTCTGATCTCCTGTTTCAACGAGTCCATCATCAGATCTTTATCAGGGTCTATCTGCTTATTATCCGGAATAACATCCAGCAGACAATTATTATCTTCATCAGAAAATGGTGTATCCAATGAATGATGTCTTCTGGAAATTCTCACAGCATCAGTCACTTCATGTGCACCCATATCCAACTGTTTTGCAAGTTCATCCTCACGGGGTGGTCTTTCAAATTCCTGTTCCAATCGCTGGGCAGCTTTATTGATTTTGCTGATGGTTCCCACACGGTTCAAAGGGAGGCGGACTATACGGGAATGCTCCGCCAATGCCTGTAATACAGACTGCCTGATCCACCATACTGCATAGGAAATAAATTTAAATCCACGGGTTTCATCAAACCGCTCAGCAGCCTTGATGAGTCCGAGATTACCTTCATTTATCAAATCCGTTAACGGCAGACCCTGCCCCTGATAATCCTTGGCTACACTGACAACAAATCTCAGATTTGCTTCAGTGAGTTCTTTCAGTGCCATTCTATCACCTTTTTTAACACGGATTGCAAGGTCCACTTCTTTAATTGGTTCTAATGGTTCAAATTTTCCGATTTCTTGTAAATAGCGACTGAGGGAACGGTTGGCATCACTTCCGATTTTTTGTATTTTTTTATCTAATTTGCTGGCTCGTTTTTTCTTGGCGGCTTCTTTCTTTTTACGTTCTTCCTTTTCGGCTATTAAACGTTCCTGCTCTTGTATTTTTAATTCTAATTTTAACTTTTCAGCAGCAGTGAGTCTTTTTGATTTTTTTTCAGTTTTCTTTGGTGTAGCTTTCGGTTTATTAGTTTTTACAGTTGCCTTTTTAACATTCTTTGTTGTTTTTTTGGAGGCGGTAGTCTTTTTTACGACTTTTGTTTTTTTGCCAACATTGTTTGATTTTGCTTTCGCAGTTTTAACAGTGGCTTTGGCAGATTTCTTCTCAGTTATTTTTGTTTTTGATTTAGTAGCAGTTTTGGCCATTTTTCCCTTTTTTATAAAAAATTACAGCTTTTAATTTAACCTATTTTAGTGTATTAATACAATACTCTGATATATTTATAAAATCCTTGACAGTTAATTGTTCCGGGCGAATATTTCCATATTTTTCGATCTGTATTTCTGTTAAATATTCAGACAGGGAATTTTTCAGCATTTTTCTTCTGTGTTGGAATGCAGATTTCACAATATTGTAAAATAAATCCCAATTATGAATTTTATGATCAACAGGAAACAGTGTAATTAATGTGGAATCCACTTTTGGTTTTGGATAAAATGCAGTTGCCGGTATATTAAAATGTTTCTCAACTGTACAGTTTGCCTGGATCATTACTGATAATCTCCCATAATTTTTATTACCCGGTCCTGCGGTTATTCTGTCAGCAACTTCTTTTTGAACCATTATTGTTAATTGACTCCAATTACTGTCAGTTCCCACAAAATTAAAAATAACCGGTGATGTTATATAATAGGGTAGATTACCGATAATTTTATATTTATGATCCAATTCGGTTGTATCGAACTTTAAAATATCACCCTGCATTAGAAATACGTTTTCCGGTAATGATTTTGAGAGTAAGTTCACAAGCTTTGGGTCGATCTCAACTGCTGTAATTTTGTTCACCTGTTTGGAAAGTGGAAAAGTCAATGCTCCTTTTCCGGGACCTATTTCTAAGACTTGATCTGACATATTCGGAGAAAATGCAGAAATTATTTTATTGATATAATTTTGGTCCGTGAGAAAATTTTGTCCCCAGCGTTTTCTGATCGGAATAGTCAATGAGAGTATAAAATTGATTCAGTTACGGAGTTTTGGAAAAACAGCATAGGCAGTTTGTGTAGTTTTTTCTGCAACAATTTCCGTTGTTGTATTTTTCCATTCTGCAATTTGTTTTGCAATCAGACTCACATGCATCGGTTCATTTCTTTTACCCCTAAATGGAGTTGGTGCGAGATAGGGGCAGTCTGTTTCAACCATAATTTCTTCCAAATCTACATTTTCTATCACTTCTTTAAAATCGGATCCTGTAAATGTGATTAAACCGGTAAACGAAATTTTATATCCGGTCTTGAGTATGTCCTTAGCAAAACTCAGTCCGCCTGAAAAACAATGGATGACACCAAACTCAGAATGAGCAGTTTGGATCTCATGTAGAATTTCCTTCTCTGCATCTCTGCAATGCACTACTGCCGGAAGTCCCACAGATTTTGCCAATTCGAGCTGTGCGGAGAATACTGAGAGCTGAACTGTGGGATTTGAGAAATTATAGTGTAAGTCCAAACCAATTTCTCCAACAGCCACAGTTTTTGGATGAGAGTAATACGGTTCAAGCTGTTTCAGAAAATCAGAAGGAGTGTCCTTCGAATCATGAGGGTGAATTCCCGCAGTCATATAAAGATTTGGATATTTATTAACAAGATTGAGACATTTCTCAGCGGATTTCAAATCTACGGCTACACAAATAATTTTTTCTACTTTCGCTTCAGAAGCCCTCTCGAGAACCTCTTCAAGGTCCTCCTCATATTTATCATAGTAAATATGGGCATGGGTATCTATGAGTGTCATTATTCCGAAATAATTCTGGGGAAGGGTGATTTACCTTCACCCAATGGAGTTCCGGGTTTTAATCTTCCGGTTGAAAAATCGTTCATATCAATACTGTCAGCCCCAAGCATTTTTAAAATTGTAGCAATCCGAGATGGCATCACCGGTGCAAGCAGTTGAGCACTGATTCGGAGTGTGTCTGCTGCAACATATAAGGTGTTTGCAGTATTACTTTTGGGAGATGAATCAGATTTTACAGATTTCCATGGAGCTTTAGCTTCCAAATACCTATTAATAAGTCTCATTAATCCGATGGTTTTTTCCAAAGCTTCGGGGATTTTCAAATCTTCAATACTTTTCCGAACCATCTGCGGAATTGTTTTTGCTGATCCCACCAATTCCAGGTCAACTTCATTAAATGTTCCAAATTCCGGGATTTTACTCTCAAAATGTTTGTGAATGAGAATAGTGACACGATTTACCAGATTTCCAAAATCATTGGCAAGGTCAGAATTGTACCGTTTTTCAAATGATTCCATCGTAAATGATGCATCCTGTCCAAGCACCATATCCCGCATAAGATAATACCGCAGGGGATCCACACCATATTCATCAATTATATCCAATGGATTAACAACATTCCCCAGAGACTTTGACATTTTAGATTCACCGGAAAGCCACCAGCCATGGGCAAAAATTGTTTTGGGAAGCGGGATGCCGGATGCCATCAGCATGGTTGGCCAGTACACCGCATGTGTAGTTAAAATATCTTTTCCGATGAGATGGTAATTTGCGGGCCACCACTTCCGGAATGTAGAATCATCAGATTCCCACCCCACTGCGGTAATATAATTAAGCAGTGCATCAAACCAAACATAGGTTACATAATCTGTATCAAATGGGAGTTCAATACCCCAACGCAGTCTGGATTTTGGTCGGCTGATACATAAATCATTTAATGGTTTTTTTAAGAATCCCAATACTTCATTCCTCCGGGATTCTGGTTGAATGAATTCCGGATGGGCTTGAATATGGTCAATTAACTTGTCCTGATAATTCGACATACGGAAAAAATAATTTACTTCCTTGAGCTTTTTAATTTCCCGAAATTCGCCTTCTTCCGCTTCCTTTTCAGTGATAAAGCGTTCTTCGGAAATAGAATACAATCCTTCATATTCATCTTTATAGATTTCTTCCTGTTTATACAAATTTTTTAGCAGATCTCTGACTCGATCTGTGTGCCGTGGTTCGGTGGTTCGGATGAAATCATCATATTGAATATGCAATTTTTCCCATAACCGGGTAAATTCTGTTACATATTCATCCACATGGTCCTGTGGTTTTACACCTCGTTTTTCAGCAGCCTGTTGAACTTTTTGACCATGTTCGTCAGTTCCGGTCAGAAAATGGACATCATCTCCCATGGATCTATGATAGCGGGATAATACATCTGCAAGTAGTGTAGTGTACGCATGACCAATATGGGGTTTATCGTTTACATAATATAGTGGAGTTGTTAAATAAAATTTTGCCATTGCTGAATAATTTAAGAGGTAAACTTAGATAGATTAGATTATGCGGGAAGAGGAGAAAAATTGGTTTTTTCTCCATTTAAAATACGATTAATCTCAATGAACATGGTATGAATTACCAATGGCAAATATCCGTTTCGATTGATATTGTAAATGGTATTTTCTACAATTTCCAGACAACGGTGCCAATCGGCATTTCTAAACCTTGATAGTAATTTTTCGTATTGACTGGTCATATCAGGCAGAACTAATTGAGAGGAGTTTTGGTCTTCAGATAAGAGTAACAGATCACGGATGATGACAAGTAAAAATTTCATTTTGTATTCCCAATGTGATTTCCCTTTACGTTTCAATCTGCCTAAGTCATTTGTAAATTGATCTCGAAATTCCGAAGATGAATTTGACAGAAGATTTGTCATAAATTCTGCTTCTTCCAAAAGATTTTTTGAAGATAGAACATTTTCTCTTATCCGGTGAATATTTCCATCTGTCAGATGGTATATTAGTTTAAGTTCAGTATGAGATTTGGTTTCTACTAAATTCTTCTTAATGGTCTCAAAATCAAAAGGGGGAAAGTAAGTCTGTTGGCATCTCGATACAATAGTATCCAGAAGCTGAGAAATATGATCAGTTACCAGAATAAATAATGTTTTATCAGGAGGTTCTTCTAAAATTTTCAAAAGTGCGTTTGCAGATTCCGGAGATGGAATACATAATTTTTCAGCTTGAAATATCAATACCACTTGCCAACCGGACTCAATTGACGAATTATATAATTCCTTTTTGATATATCGTATTGAATTTATGAGTATGGTATTTGCGTCCGGTAATTCTATTTGACTATATGGATCATTTCCTTTTTGTTGATTTAACAGAATAAGTAATTCTAAATCTTTTGGTTTTAATGATTTTTCAGGTGGATCATTTTTTGAGATAGCATTTCGTTTTGGAAACGGTATTACCGTGTGTATATTCGGATGTTGGAATGATCTCAGTTTAATGCAGTCGGGACAGGAACCACAAGCACCATTTGTCCCGGGAAATCTGCAATTGACTAAAGCTGCCAATTCAATAGCATGACCTTCCTTACCACATCCCGGATTTCCGTGAAACAACATGGCGTGGGGGAGTCTATTTTGTTTATAACCGGCAGAAACCCAATTCCAGATTTTCGAATGTAAAATGAGATTGTTATAAAACAATTATTTTTTCAACCATTTTTCCGGATCAAGTTTCTTTTTATTTCCCCAGATTTCAAAATGTAGTTTTGTTGTTCCATCCAATTGAGAGACAGATGCAAGCTGACTATATTGTTGAACATAATCGTTTTCTCCCACACGAATATTTTCAACGTTTGCATAAACGGAGAAATATCCACCACCATGGTCAATGATAATAAGGTTTCCATATCCTCTGAGAAATGTTACTGTGGTAACCATACCATCTAATATGGCAGAAACCGGTGCATTTTGTGTTGTTTTTATGTCAATTCCGGAATTTTCTGTTACTGTATTTAATTCTTTATTATGCTGTTTTCCAAAATGGGTAACAATTTTTCCCTGAACGGGCCATGGCATCCTGCCTTTAATTGAAGCGAAGTTTCCTGCAGTTGCTTTTTTCTGTTCAGCACGAATCCTGGCAAGCTCAGTTTCACGGCGTTTCATCTCGGTTTCATCTCTCTGAAGTTTTTCGATGATATTCTCAATTTCTTCTGCCATTTTCTGCTTGTGCTCCAATTCTTTTTCCAAAAGAACTCTATCCGATTCAATTTCTGTAAGATATTTACGTCTTTTGATTTTATCCTGAGAAAGTTTATTGGATTCCATTTCATGTTCTTTTCTCAGTGATTTTTTATGACTTAGTGCAGATTGATAATTGTTCTTTTCCTGATTAAGCCCTGATAGTGTAATTTCAATTTCAGAAACCAATTCTTTTTCATTTTCTACTACGACTTTAAGGTATTTTATTCTATAAATCACTTCATTCCAATTTCTGGAAGTAAGGACAGTTTCGGTCAGAGAAGGTCTCCCGAATTTGTACAGATATTCAGCACGCTGAGACATTTGTTCCCTCAGCTCCTGCAGGCGGTTTTCTATTTTGGAAATTTTGTCCTTTGTGAGAAAAATCAGTTCATTCATATATCGTTCCTCCCGTTGAAGGGATCTGATCAATTTTTCAGTCAGACTGATCTTGTTTTCTATATCAATCAATTTTTCGGTAGTGGTGATCGCCTGTTTTGTTTTTGAAATTATCTGTTCCTCAACATTGGTAATTTCTTTACGAAGACTTTCAAGCTCCTGATTTCGTTTATCAATATCTTTTCTGATTTTCTGAGAGTCATTCTGAGAAATTAAGACTGTTATGAATATCAAAAAATATAGGAATAATTGTGATATTTTCAATTTGAATGTGGGCGTTGTTTTAATCTGAAGCTTCTTTTTTTGGGAGGAATTTTGAGAGCAAATCTGCTGAATCCGGGTCATATTCAATTATTCCTTTCAGCTCATTATACATTTTCAACTGCCCCATCATGATGCCGATTTTCTTCCTGTGTGCTTTTAAAAAAACCTGGGTATCCTTATCCTTTCCGATCTCAGCATCCACTTCCATGATGGAATTGTAGAAATCGGAGAGTTTTGCCTGTATGTCAGCTGGTTTAGATTCGGGAATTTGATACATATCCATTGCAAGATAGAAATGTAATTTTGCATTCCGCAGTCCAAAATTTTTCCGAAGGTTTCTTGATTTCTTTCGTCTTTCATCCCATCCTCTTTTGAATGAAGATGATTTACCATCTATAGTTATTTCCTCAGTTTTTTTCAAATACGCTTCACCGCCAAGCACATCATAGGTATCCAGATCTCCTGCAATAATCAAGAATGCATAATAATCAAGAATGGATCTGAGTGATTCAAACTGAATATTATAAAATAGATTTTTCCCCGGGAAATAGGTGAATTCAACGCCTTTTGTAAAATACTGCTGATCCAGTCCATTATGTGTAAGTACCTGAGCGCTGAACACAGTTTCGTTTCCTTTATCGATGATTTCTTCAAGGTAAAATTGCATTTCAATGACAAATTCTATATCCATTGCATCCGGAGCAAATTCCGTTGTGAGGAGATAATTTTCTACAGTGGTTTCAAAATTATCCAATTCGTTATTGGTGGATTTTCTGAGTCTGTCAGTATCCAATACAACATTTGCATCAACGAACTGGGCAAAATTGAATGCACCGAAAATTAGGTAACCCAAAGTTAATTTATGAATCAAGGTTGTATTCATAATGGAAATTTAATCCCAAGAAATGGTAATAATGTCAAGGAAAGTTTATTTACAGGTACTTTTCAATGCTTAGAAAGAATTTATCTATCAATACCCCATATCCATCATTTCATTATCATTACCATTTTGGATTCGGCGGTTCTTTCTTTTTTCTTCCTGCATTTTACCGAAGTAGAATTTTAGGTTCACGGTAAAAGTTCTGCCCCCTCGATTGGTGTCTACATCCGTATATTCATCTGCATACTTTACACCATTATCATCGTAAAGCGGTTTGGTTTGTGTCAATTGAAAACCACCGGAATTAAATAAATTACGTATTCCAAAAGAAATGGATAAACTTTCATCCAGAAATGATTTGGATATACCGGTATTTGCCCATATTGTACCTTTTTTACCGAATAAATCTCCCCCGGGCACTGTGAATTTCATATAGTAAAATCCAAATTCGAAATCAAATAGTTTAATATATTCAGCAGGCAGATTAATACGGCTGTACAATTTAAGCATTTTACTGTTACCGTTCAGTTCATAATCACCACTTGGATCTTCTAATTTATTCAAATTATATCCACCTCCAAAGGTTTGTCCCATGATCATGGTGAATGCTTCAATTCCCATATTTTCACCCGTATCTGCATTTCTAAATGTTAACACATCACTGTTTGGGAATTTGTCATCATCGTACCACTCAATGACATCTGTAAGTTGATGATAATACAGGTTTACAGATGCAAATCCCATGGGTATGGGGCTCCTGTAGGATAAATCATACTGGGTTGAAAATTCCGGTCTTAAGAATGGATTCCCAATAAACAGAAAATTCTCCGAATACACATCTCTCGGGAATGGCCTGATTTGCCGTGAACCACCACCATGACCCCGTGACCCAGGGCGGTTTACCCGCTTACTTAGTCCAAACTGCAGACTGCTTTTTTTTGAAATGTTGTAGGTAAAATGTAAGTCCGGATAAAATGTATCATATTCATCTGAAAAATTATTTGTTTCCGGCAGCGAATCTAATATTACAGCATAAATAATATCACTTTCTCCCTCGGTTATGGAATTATACTTAATTTCCTTATTCACATATTCATACCTTACACTGGGTTTTATACTGAACTTATCATTCAGGACTTGCTCATATTCCAGGAAAATACCGTGAATAGCCCGATTATATGTGTATGAATTTAATCCGGAAAATTCTTCAACCTCAAAATCCATATCTTCTGTATTGTTATTCAATATTCCATCGTAACCAAATTCAAATTTAGATTTGTCATTAATGGGAAGTTTGTAGGAAAAATCTATTTCAGTAGTGTTAAAACTATCGCTGAAGGATGTGGTGTCGATTTCTGTTTCCTGCAGTATTTCATATTCATTATGTTTTTTAATGACGTGACCGAATGAAAATTTCATTTCCCGATCGGGGTTTTCATAAGTCTTTTTTATTTCGAAATTTCCATCAAGATTAAAATTATCACCAAAATCAATTTCTTCACCAATCAATGGGATACCTTGAGGAACATAAATACTTTCGTCATCATAAAAATTGATTTCTTCTTCTTCACCTTTATGCCCAAATGTTCGGTAGTTTAATTCTCCGTTGAGAATCAAATTTTCATTAACAGAATAATCTGATCCAAACTGTATGGAATGCACAATATTTTCAGTTTCATCATCAAATGTAAAATAAATGTTTTCTTCAGTAGAGTTAATAAAGGTTGTTACAACTTCACGATGACCATCAACCCTGCGGATTCTATTATTTAAGCTGTAAGAAGAATACACATTCCATTTTTCACCTTTAAAGTTTCCATACGCAGTGAACCCATTTAAGTCTTCTACACTGTGATTATTATTTTTTCTGCCATTTAATTTCAAAGTACCATTCAAACCTTCATATTTGCCTTTCTTCAGTACAATATTGATGATTCCGGCCATGCCCTCCGGGTCATATTTTGCGGATGGTGAGGTAATGACTTCCACTTTATCAATAATGGATGCGGGAATATTATCCACATTATTGGATTCGTGTCCGGTCCTGTTGGGTCTGCCGTTTACAAGAATTCTAACATTGGGATTACCTCTCAAAGAAACTTCACCGTCTTGATCAACAGTAACCATGGGTACTTTATTCAGCACATCTTCCGCTGTACCACTGTCGGAAATAATATCATCAGATGAATTATAGATTAGTTTATCAGTTTCAAATTCAAAAATCGGTCTATCATCAATGACACTGATCTCTTCCATCTGTATTATTTTTGGTTTCAGTTTTATGGTTCCTAAGTCAACATTTAATTTATCTTTTGGCTTTAAAAATACTTTGGGAATTGTTGTTGTATGATATCCAATAAACTCAACTTTTATCTCATATCTTCCCGGAGGTATCTCCCGGATTTTAAACTTTCCCGTTTCATCCGTTACCCCGCCATTTTCGATTTCACCGGTTTTCTGGGATATAACGGATATTGAAGTATATTCAATTGGTTTTTGACTTAATGAGTCCAATACTAGACCAGAAATTGATCCGGTCATTCCGGATCCTTGCCAATCTCTCTTTTGTGAAAATGCAGATGAGATGATTATTATCAAAATCAGAAGTATGTTATTTTTCAATTTCATTTTTCTTTCTGTCTATTTGACTTTTAACAATTTAAAATTCACCATAAGTCTGCTGCATTAGTTTCAGCATGATGGCATTTTGAGAATGCATCCGATTCTCTGCCTGGTCGAAAATTATGGAATTGGGTGAATCACATACAGAATCTGTAACTTCCACACCTCGTTCTGCAGGGAGACAGTGCATAAAAAATGATTCCTTTCCTGTCGCTTTCATCAATTCATCATTTACCTGGAAAGGTTGAAAAACTTTCCTGCGTTCTTGTGCTTCCTCCTTCTGTCCCATGGATGCCCAAACATCTGAGTACACAACATCTGCTCCAGAAACACCTGTAACCGGGTCATTCGTAACAGTTATTTCAGATATCCCAACTCCCATGACTTCCTCCAACAGTTCATTGTCAGGTTCAAATCCTTCAGGACAGGCACACACAAAGTGCATGGGAATCCGCATGGCAAGCTCAAACCAGGAATGGACAATATTGTTTCCGTCTCCCACATAAGTTATCTTCAAATCATCCAATGATGTACGGTGTTCAAGTATGGTGAAAATATCTGCCATAATCTGGCAGGGATGATTAAAATCTGTGAGTCCGTTTATAACCGGTACCGCAGCATTTTCTGCCAATTCGAGAATATGGGTATGGTCAAACAATCTTGCCATGATGATATCATTATATCTGCTGAGTACATTGGCAATATCGCTCACAGATTCCCGGTTTCCAATTCCAATATCATTGGGTCCCAGATATAATGCGTGACCTCCTAATCTGGAAAATCCTGTTTCAAAAGATACTCGGGTTCTGGCGGATGGTTTTGCAAAGATCATTGCCATAGTGCGATTTGAAAACGGTGAATAGACTTCTCTCTTTTTGAATTTGTCTTTTATCCATTTTGCCAATTCCAATGTTTCCCAGATTTCTTCTGTTGTGAAATCGGTAATATGATTGAAATCTCTTTTCATTCTATTGCTCCTAATTAAAATTAAAATATTTTGAAGATTATTTTACTACTAACAATTATATTTTTTGTTTTAGATGGTATAATTTGTTATAAAATATACCTTCTTAAATCCTCATCCAGGCTGATATCCTTTAGTTTTTCCTGAACGTATTTCCTGTTTATGGTTACTTTTCCTTCTGTCATTGCAGGCGCATCAAATAACAGGTCTTCCAACAAGGTACTCATTACGGTATGTAATCGTCTTGCACCGATATTTTCCATTTTGTCATTCACCTCTGATGCAATTTTTGCAATTTCGTTAATTGCCGATTTTTCAAAAGTGAGTGTAATACCTTCCGCATCGAGTAATGCCTGATATTGTTTGATCAGTGCATTCCGGGGTTTGGTGAGGATTTTTACAAAATCCTCCTTTGTGAGATTATCCATTTCTTCACGTATGGGAAATCTTCCCTGCAGCTCAGGGATCATGTCCGATGGCTTACTCACATGAAAAGCGCCGGCAGCGATAAACAGCATGTGGTCTGTTTTAACCTGGCCGTATTTTGTGCTTACGGTGCTTCCTTCTATTATAGGGAGTATATCTCTTTGAACACCTTCCCGGGAAACATCGGGGCCGCTGCCGCCGGTTCCACCTGCAATTTTATCGATCTCATCTATAAAAATAATTCCGTTATTTTCTGCTTTGGATAATCCCTCTCTTATAACTTCATCCATATCGATTAGTTTATCAGCTTCTTCCTGAATGATTACTTCTCTGCCGTCCTTCACTTTCATTTTCTGGGATTTTGTTTTCTTTGGGATCATATCACTCAGCATATCCTGAATATTTCCGGTAAGTTCATCCATTCCTAATGGACCCATTACCTGCATTGCAGGCATTTTAGAAACTATTGCTTTTATATTGATAAATTTTTCCTCAAAATCACCATTGTTTAATCTTCTCCTTAATTTGTTTCTGGTTCGTTCATGTCGTTTTACCGCTTCTACATCCTGATGATCTAAATCACCTGCCGGGAACAGAGAATCCAGAATCCGTTCCTGTGCCAATTCCTCAGCCTTTTTCTGAACTGTTTTTTCCTTGTCGCTTTTCACTTTTTTTACGACCACTTCCACCAGATCCCGAATCATAGATTCTACATCTCTGCCTACATAACCCACTTCTGTGAATTTGGATGCTTCTACCTTTACAAATGGTGCGTCTGCCAATGTAGCAAGTCTTCTTGAGATTTCAGTTTTACCAACCCCGGTACTGCCGATCAGTATAATATTATTAGGAATAATTTCTTCACGGATTGGGGAAGGTGCCTGCTGTCTCCTCCAGCGATTTCTCAAGGCAATAGCGACAGCTTTTTTTGCATTTTTCTGTCCGACGATATATTTGTCCAGTTCACGGACGATTTTACGGGGTGTTAATTCTGTCATACAATCTCCAATATAGTAATCTGGTTGTTGGAATAAATACAAATATCACTTACAATTTCGAGGGAATTTTTCACAATCTTCGTTGGGTTCTTTTCACCGGAACTGAGAAATGCCCGGGATGCTGCCAGCGCATACCCGGAACCACTTCCGATAGTGATAATTTTATCATCCGGTTCAATTACATCACCGGATCCGGAGAGAAGATAGGAATTTTTCCTATCCATAATGGCTAAGAGGGCATCCAATTCTCTGAGAATTTTGTCTGTCCTCCAATCCTTTGCCATTTCAACGACTGCCCTCTGCAGTTTACCCTGGGCTTCCTCCAGTTTCCCTTCAAATCGTTCAAATAACGACATTGCATCTGCTGCAGCACCGGCAAATCCCGCCAGAACGGTACCATTTGCGAAATCTCTGACTTTTACAGCTTTGGACTTCATTTTTATATCGCCCATGGTTACCTGGCCATCACCACCCAATGCGACTTTTCTGCCAACTCGGACTCCAAGGATTGTGGTTGATTTAAAATTTGTTTTATCCATTATATTTCCTTTCTTAATCTGCCAATGGGAATCTTTAGATTTTCTCTGTATTTGGTAACAGTTCTTCTGGCGATTTTATAACCAAAATCATTCAGAATTTTTGTGAGTTGTTCATCTCCATGTGGATTCTTTTTATCTTCAGAATTGATGATTTCCCGAATTTTTTCTTTAACAGTGACATTGGATACTGTCTCACCGGATTCCATTTCAACTCCTTCTGAAAAAAACGATTTCAGTTCGAAAATACCAAATGGCAGCTGCACATATTTTCCGTTAGTGACACGGCTTATTGTAGAAATATCCATTTTAATATCTTCAGCAATATCCTTTAATACCATGGGAATCAATTCTCTTTTTCCATACATAAAAAATTTTGGTTGATGATTAATGATGGATTCCATTACTTTTGACATGGTCGTATGACGCTGCTGGACTGCATCAATAAACCACTTTGCAGCATCCAGTTTTTTTTTCACAAAGGAATTTACCTCAGATTCATTTTTGTGTTTCTGAAATAATTTTTTATAGGTGCTGCTGATCCGCAATTCCGGCAGTGTACTGTCGTTTATGGTAATACTCCAATCATCATCAACTTCCTCAACAATGATATCAGGAATGACAACATCTTTTGATTGAACTTCAAGCCCCGAACCCGGCTTTGGATTTAAGGATGCTATGGTTTCCATAGCTTCTCTCAATTCAGTTTCAGAGCAATGCAAATTTGAGATGATATTCTGGTACCGATGATTGGCAAAATCATCAAAATATTTATCAAGAATATCCCAAACCAGAGGATCTACTTTTTTTTCTTCTACCTGTGCCAAAAGACATTCTCTGAGATTTCGAGAACCCATACCTGGTGGATCCAGTTTTTGAATAATTTTCAGAACGGAAATCACCACGTCTTCAGAAAAACCCAATCTGTCAGCAATTAAAATTGGCTCAATAGACAAATACCCGTCATCATCAATATTTCCAATGATTTGTTCTGCAATTTCCAATTCAGCATCAGATAATCCTGAATCT
The DNA here is from genome assembly GCA_964345035.1 of uncultured bacterium. Taxonomy (GTDB): domain Bacteria; phylum Fidelibacterota; class Marinisomatia; order SCGC-AAA003-L08; genus CAYFPO01. The sequence goes on along the minus strand of CAYFPO010000028.1, from coordinate 8,125 downwards.
TTTACCTGATCGTTGAGAAAATCATAGCTGGTTTTGTGTTCCCTTATTGGTTGATCTGCAGTTTGTTCCGTTTTTTCACGGGGCATACCCGAGTCATAATCATCGCCCAGCAGATCTTCCCATTCATATTCTGATTCTTCCTCTTCCTCTGATTCAGAGCTTTCTACATTTTCCTCAAGAACTTCATCAATTTCCATTAATTCCAGGGCAGGATTTTCTTCTAATTCCTGCAAAATTCTTTGTTCCAGGTCTGTGGATGTCAGTTGCAGGATATTTGCCTGAAGCACTTGCTGTGGTTTTAAAACCTGTTTGAGCTCCTGGGTCTGTTTCAGTTTAGACATCAGCTTGTAAAGTCCATCGAGAATTTGCTGCCCAGATACAATCGTCTGGCTTCCTCATCTTCTGTTAATTCTTTTGCAGTACCGGATTTTAAGATTGATCCCTCAAATAACAAATAGGCTCTGTCAGTGATTGACAGGGTTTCCCGAACATTATGGTCAGTGACCAGAACACCGATTTTCTTTTCTTTCAATCCCATTACAATTTGTTGAATATCTTCAACTGCAAGGGGATCCACTCCTGCAAAGGGTTCATCCAGAAGAATAAAATCGGGATTCATTACCAATGCTCGTGCAATTTCTGTTCTTCGTCTTTCACCTCCGGATAGTGTGTTTGCGCGGCTCTTCCTGAGATGGGTTATAGAAAATTCCTCCATCAATTCTTCCAGTTTTGTATTTTGCTCATTTTTTGATAATCCGGATAATTCCAGTACCAATTTTAAATTATTTTCGACAGATAGCTGTGTAAAAACAGACGGTTCCTGGGCAAGATATCCCACCCCATTCCTGGCACGTTTATACATTGGTTGGTGTGTGATATTCAAATCGTCCAGGAAAATATTTCCTTTGTCCGGCCGGATCATTCCGGTAATCATATAAAACGTGGTTGTTTTCCCTGCACCATTGGGTCCTAACAGACCTACAACCTCACCTCGATTTACAGACAGGGAGACATCTTTTACCACATCCCGCTTTCCGTATCTCTTCCAGATATTTTCAGATCTCAGAGTCTTGAAATTTTCCATTTATTCAATTACCCGATATGTTACGCCGGTTGGTTTTAAAATTTTGTAATTTGTAAGATCCATGTCAGATTCAAATCCTACACCATAGAGTGTATCCTTGTTTTCAGTTGTGAACATCACTGAATCATTGGAAATGACCATTTGATAATTGTTATCCCAGGATATTTCATCTGTTCTCAAAGTGAAGCCGCTGTCGGAAATCACAACCACATTCCCTATAGCTTTAAAATTATTATTTGTTTCATTTATTTTTGCAGAATCCGAAAATAAAATCGATTTATGAAATCCATCATCATCAAAAAAATCTGCTTTAACATTTCCTATTAGCTGTCCATCTTCCTTATCATTTTTAATAAGATGGTCTGAGGTTGCCTTTAAGGAAACTACATTTTTTTTACTGATAGTAATATCCGGTTTGGTTATATAATTGTCCTCGAGGTCGGATGTATATAAAGTATTATCCACATCATTTTCCTGGTGGCTACAGGATAATACGGCAATGGTTATCATTCCCCGGAAAATCCAACTCCATATTGTATCGTAGTTACCGATTATATACTTCATTTTTCATAGTGTTAAGAGCTTTGTCATACCTTCCCTGCCCGGTTAATATCCATTCAACTACCTCTGCTAATACGCCTGTTCCACCGGAATTTTCTGTAACATGATCAGCAGTTTTTTTTGTGAGTGAGTGTGCATTGGGAACCGCCACTGCTAATCCGGCAATTTCCATTGGTGGAATATCAACCAGCCCATCACCGATATAGCATACTTCTTCCGGATCAGTTTGATAATTACTGCAAATTTCTAAAAATCCGGTAGTCTTATTTAATTGTCCTTGATAGCAATATTCAATTTGCAGTTCTTTTGCTCGTATAGTGGTTGCTTCTGAATGTCTCCCTGACAGGAACGCAATCTGAATTTCAGCCAAACGTGCCAATGCAACACCCATACCATCTTCCACATGAAATTTTTTCATTTCAGTGCCGTTATTGCTGATGATAATAGTGCCGTCGGTCAGAACACCGTCAACATCCGTGATAATCAGTTTTATTTGATGAATTTTTTCCGTTAAATTATTTACTGCCATACCGATGTTTTACGGCAGCAGCAATAAATTCCCGGAATAAAGGATGTGGTTTTAAAATGCGACTTTTTAATTCAGGGTGAAATTGTACACCAACAAACCAGGGGTGGTCTTTTTCTTCTATTATCTCCACAAGATCCAGGTCAGGATTTTTACCACTGATGATTAATCCATTTTTTTCCAGCTTCTGTAAAAATTTATTATTCACTTCATATCTATGCCGATGCCGTTCATGAATTCTTTTGCCTCTGTTTTTATATGCTTTTTTAGTGATTGTTCCTGATTTTAATTCACAGGAATAATCTCCCAACCGCATTGTGGCACCTTTGTGTTTTATTTTTTTCTGTCCGGACATAATATCTACAACATTGTATTTCACATGGGGGTGGAATTCCGTGCTGTTTGCATTGGTTAACCCGCAACAGTTTCGTGCAATGTCAATAACAGCACATTGTAAACCAAGGCATATCCCAAAAAAAGGTATCTTATTTTCTCTTGCAAATTCTGAAGATCTGATCTTCCCCTCAATTCCTCTGTCACCAAATCCACCGGGAATTAATATACCATCTATATTTTCAAAATATTCTGCAGGGTCACCATTAGATTCTAATTCTTCTGTATCTACCCAATTAACATTTACGATTGTATTATTTTCAACACCGGCATGAACAAACGCTTCCAGTATACTCTTATAGGAATCCTGGAGACTGTTATATTTGCCGCACATTGCAATATTTACCTGGAATTCAGGATTTTTATACCGATTAATAAAGGTTCGCAGGTATTGGATTTTTTCGTGACCATTTTTTTTATCTATGGAAAGTTTTGTGGAAACCGCTTCTTCAAATCCCTGATCATGAAGCAATAGAGGGATTTCATAGATAGTATCAACATCGGGAGATTCAAATACCATATTGGGTTCAACATTGCAAAATAGGGCGATTTTTCTTTTCAGTTTGTTGGTGAGGTGGTGATTTTCTTCAGTCCTGCAGACTATAATATCAGGATCCAACCCCACTTCTCTGAGTCTCATAACGCTGTGTTGAGTAGGTTTGGTTTTCATTTCTCCACTTGCTTTAATAAACGGCAAAAGCGTAGTATGGATAACCACTGTATTTTCCTTTCCTACATCAAGCCGGAGTTGGCGTATTGCTTCTACAAACGGCTGACTCTCAATATCACCAACAGTCCCACCTACTTCTGAAATCACAATATCATATTTTCTCCTTGGATTAATACTTCTGATTCTTCTTTTGATTTCATTTGTAATATGTGGAATTACCTGGATTGTTTCACCGAGGTAATCTCCCCTTCGTTCTTTTTCCAATACATTCCAATAAATCATACCTGCGGAGGTAGTGTTCAATTCGGACATATCTTCATCAATAAACCGCTCATAATGTCCAAGATCGAGGTCAGTTTCAGATCCATCATCCAAAACAAAAACTTCTCCATGTTGAAATGGATTCATTGTACCCGGATCCACATTCAAGTAGGGATCAAGTTTTTGAATGGTAACTCGAAATCCCAAAGATTTCAAGAGATATCCTAAAGAGGAAGCAACTATTCCTTTTCCAAGGCCGGATAATACACCTCCCAGAACAAAAATATATTTAACCGGATTCTTTACAGCCATTGAAGTGATTCTGAAAAAAGTTGGTTAATTGAGGAGATAGGAGAATTACCCGGCATTCCAGTGGTAAAATAATACCCAATTCCACCAGACAATATCATCATTTTGCCCGAATGATCTCCGGAACAATAAAAAATTCATCATCTGAATTTGCAGCATTCTTCAGAGCAACTTCTCTACTAACTGAGGGTTTTATTTTATCCTCCCGTGTTACATTGACAATATCCAGAACATGGGACAACGGATCAACATTTTCTGTATTAACCTCATTTAATTGGGATACATAATATAGAATCTTGTTCATTTGACGGGTATATAATTCAATCTCATTGTCATCAATGGATAGTTTTGCCAATCCGGCAATTTTTTTCACTTCATCTTTTGATATTGTTCTTGATTTATTCATCAGATTTGGAATTATGATTATTTACTACGGGATTAAAATTACAGGATTTAGTAAATATTAAAAATTAAGAAATGTAAAATTTCTATTTTTTTCATTTTTAAACCGAAATATTCACTTTTTCAGGATTCCTATATGTACCTAAGTTTTACCTGTATATGAGTAGTATAGCCAATCTTTTAAGTGAAAACTCTGAACATCTCCGGATATTCAAAACAGCCGGGGATTTAGGAGAAAAAGTTAAAACACCCACTTATTTAGTGGGCGGATACGTTCGTGATTTGTTGATGAATAGACCTGCATTGGATATTGATATACTTGTTGAATCCAACGGTATCAAATTTGCAGAATTACTGGCGAAAAAATTAAATGCAGATGGATTTGTTTCATTCGAAAAATTCGGTACTGCACAAATTACCACAAAGGAATTGAAAATTGAGATTGCAACAGCAAGAACTGAGTCTTATAATTCCGGCAGCAGAAATCCAAAAGTGGTATTTACAACTATTCAAGAAGATTTATCCAGACGTGACTTTACCGTGAATGCAATTGCAGTTTCAATTCAAAAAAAAGATTTTGGAACTGTATATGACCCATATTGTGGAATAAGGGATTTACAGCAGAAATTATTAATTACACCTCTTGATCCTGATGAGACATTCAGTGATGATCCATTGAGAATTCTCAGAGCAATTCGGTTTGCAGCCCAATTGAATTTTACAATTCAACCGGCAGTGAGAAAAAGTATTGAAAAACAACGGAACCGATTAGATATAATTTCCCGGGAAAGAATTACGGATGAGCTCGTAAAAATATTGATGACTAAGAAACCGAGTATTGGATTCTATTTATTGAGAGATACTTTTTTATTGGAAAGAGTATTCCCGGAATTGACCAAATTGTATGGTGTGGAAGTCATCAATGGGAAAGCACACAAAGATGTATTTATCCATACATTGCAGGTTGTAGATAATGCGGCAGTGCTTACGGATAAAATGGAAATCCGGTTTGCAGCATTGGTCCATGATATTGCAAAACCCGCAACTAAACGGTTTCAAAAAAAGAGGGGTTGGACATTTCATGGGCATGAGGAAATAGGAAAAAGAATGATTGCTAAAATTGCACGGCGGATGAAATTATCAAATGATCTAAAAGAATATTTGGAAGTTATGACAAAACTTCATTTAAGACCTATTGCTTTGGCTAAAGATGGTGTTACTGATAGTGCAGTGAGAAGATTAATGTTTGAATCCGGTGATATAATTGATGACCTGATGATTTTATGCAGAGCAGATATTACTACCAAAAATCCGATGAAAGTAAAAAAGTATATTAACAATTTTGAACGAGTGGAGGAGCTCATACAGGATGTAAAACTTAAAGATGAGATGCGGAAGTTTCAGTCACCTGTTCGTGGGGATGTGATCATGAAAGAGTTGAAGTTAAACCCCGGTCCTCAGGTAGGAAAAATTAAAAAAGCTATAGAAGATGCTATCCTAGATGGAGTCATTCCCAATGATTTTGACATAGCATACAAATTTATGATAGAAAATAAGGATCAGATACTTGGTAATAAAACCAGAACAAGTTAAAGATCAAAGATACTTCTAACGGTAACTAATCAATTTTAACTAACTCAGCTAACGAAAGCTGTAAAAATTATCAATCGTAATCCACAGATTAAGTTTGTTAATTTTAAATTACGTGTTTTACATCACATCACCACCCAATTAATCTCCGATATATTTCATTTGTAATTTGGAGGAAATCCTGATAATCTTATCAAATATGATCAACGCAGGAAATAAAAAAATAATAAAAAATATGCTTGGTATATATCCAAATATATATTATTTTTCAACCCTGTGCGGAGTATATATCCATCCTTTGAGGAGGAGGAGTATACCAATTAACTGACGAGAAAGAGCAAAAATGCAGATTGGTTATATAACCAATTTTGGAGATTTTGAATAGAAGTAATTTGGTAGCTGAAACATATTTCAGCTGGAAAAAAGTATTATTAAATATCATACGAGGAGGAGAAAATGCTTAACAAAACACTAACCTTACTAACCTGTATATTGTTTGCATCAATTGCGTACACACAGGATGTATCCCTTAGTTTTCAGAACTATGATGAGGATGCAGGATCTGTTGATGTGTACATGGTGAATACTTCAGATGTATATGGGTTTCAATTCAATGTAACCGGTCTGGATGTGACCAGTGCAGGTGGCGGAAGTGCGGCTGCTGCCGGGTTCATGCAGAATGTAGGATCTGATAATCTTGTATTAGGTGTATCCTTTACAGGAGGGTCCATACCGGCTGGTGAAGGTGTATTAACAGTATTAACAGTAGGTGGTGCCACAGCTGATGATGCTTGCTTTGAGAATCTGATTGTTTCAGGTCAAGCTGGTGCGGGACTCACATCTGAAGGTTCCTGTTTATCACTCACAGGTGGTGGTGGAGGTGGAGAACCTCAACCGAACAACACACTGGCACTTGTGGACAACGGTGGTGGATCTTATGATGTGACCTATGTGAGTGATTCTGATATATTTGGGATCCAATTCAATATTACCGGTGGACCATTATCTGGTGCAGGCGGTGGAGATGCAGCAGCAGCCGGATTTATGATTTCCAATACTGCTGATATGGTGATTGGATTTTCCTTTACAGGAAGTTCAATACCAGCAGGCAGCGGAACTCTGGTTACACTGACAGCAGACGGTGACATTACCGGATTGACCAATCTGATTATTTCAGGAGCTGGCGGTGTGGATCTCGGTTTCACATATTGGGAAGGTTCAGGCGGTAGCGATGTGTCAGGTTGTACTGATGCGTCTGCCTGTAACTTTAACCCGGATGCAAATGTAGATGATGGAAGTTGTACTTATGCAGAAGTTAATTTTGACTGTGACGGCAACTGTCTTGTAGAAGTTGATTGTGCCGGTGAATGCGGCGGATCAGCAGTTGAAGATGAATGTGGTGTATGCGGTGGTGATGGATCAAGTTGTCCCTCACAACCAAACAATACACTGGGACTTGTGGACAACGGCGGTGGATCTTATGATGTAACCTATGTGAGTGATTCTGATATATTTGGGATCCAATTCAATATTACCGGTGGACCATTATCTGGTGCAGGCGGTGGAGATGCAGCAGCAGCCGGATTTATGATTTCCAATACTGCTGATATGGTGATTGGATTTTCCTTTACAGGAAGTTCAATACCAGCAGGCAGCGGAACTCTGGTTACACTGACAGCAGACGGTGACATTACCGGATTGACCAATCTGATTATTTCAGGAGCTGGCGGTGTGGATCTCGGTTTCACATATTGGGACGGTTCCGGTCCAGGTGCTCCTGACCCAGCCTGTGTATCAATTAACAGTGCTGATTTATCCGGAGACCAGTTATCAGTGAGTATGTCCAGTACCGGTTTTCAAGCAGGTGACCATTACCACGCGTATGTGGATGGTAATTTGGCAGGTATGTTTTCTGATGATTCATTTACGATCACAGTAGATTGTGATGGTGGAGATCATGATTTGACTGTAACTGCAGCAGATACTGACCATGCTGAATATTCAGATGAATGTTCATCTGACTCAGCGGGCTTTACTTCGAACACAGCAGATTGTGCCGGTGAATGCGGTGGATCTGCAGTTGAAGACGAATGCGGTGTATGCGGCGGCAGCGGCATACCGGAAGGTGATTGTGATTGTGACGGCAATGTAGATTTAGGTTGCGGTTGTGGTGCAGATGGACCTTCAGGCTGTGACAATGAATGTGGATCAACCCTTGAATTTGATGAATGCGGTGTATGCGGCGGCAGCGGCATACCGGAAGGTGATTGTGATTGTGACGGCAATGTAGATTTAGGTTGCGGTTGTGGTGCAGATGGACCTTCAGGCT
>CAYFPO010000027.1:0-25534 GCA_964345035.1 uncultured bacterium | reverse complement strand
TAAAACATCAAAAAATTGGACAGCACGAAGTGTGCTTTTAAATCGGTCAACTAATGCTGCATTTGGCTCGTTTGTAAAAAATGTTAAATCTGTGCTCATATTAAATTTACTTGAAGTGGCTTAACCCTATTTATCCCGCAGGATCACTTTACAAAAAAAAATTTCAAGATTGGAGTGTAATTTGTCTAAGGTGCTGTTATTGTATATTACATGCTGTGTCATTTTTTTCTTTTCTTCTTCGGGCATTTGCAGGCTCATTCTTTTTTCAATTTGCTCTTTTGTTAAGAATCTTCGTCTGGAAGCTCGTCTAAATCTGATTTCCTTATCTGCGGTAATGAGTAGAATTGCATCAAATAATCCCGTATAATTTGCTTCAAAAATAAGAGCGGCATCCACCACAAATAGCGGGTATGACTCTTCGGCATTTTTGATTTCTTTTTCAAGCAGAATATACAATTCCGGCCAGATTATCCCATTCAGAATTTGTTGAACATCTGAATTTTCAAATGCCCTCTCACTGAGTTTTAGTAAATCTAATTTTCCTGATTTTCTTTTCAGATCCGGACCAAAAGCATTCAGTATTTTATGCTGCAGCGCTACGGAATTCTGAAGGTGCTGTTTGGCAATTTTATCGGCATCAAATAAATAGGCATTTTTTCTCTGGAAAAATTCAGCAGCAGTAGATTTACCTGAACCAAGTCCACCGGTTATCCCCAGTTTAAACATGACGGATTCTCAATTCTATGGTTGTAAGGCTTCTGATAATTTATCCCTGACTTCCATGATGGTTCCCTGACCATCAACTCGTTTTACCAACTGTAATTTATCATAATATTGAATGAGTGGTTTGGTTTGGTTTGTATATACCTCAAGTCTTTCTGAAATGGTTTCCGGTTTATCATCATCTCTCTGGTATAATTCACCATTACAATTGCTACAGATATTTTCATTTTCAGGTGGATCGAATAATAAATTATATACAGCACCGCAATTTTTACAAGATCTACGGGATGATAATCTTTTTACGATTGTTTTTGTTGCTACTTCAAGTACCAACACTATATCAAGAGAATGGTTCATATCATTTAACAACTGCTGTAGACCTTCTGCCTGGGGTATTGTTCTGGGGAATCCATCCAGGATATATCCATTTTCACAATCGGATTTCTGTAGCCTGGATTTCATCATTCCCAGGATCACTTCATCCGGAACCAGTTTTCCATCATTCATAAATTTTTGTGCTTCAATACCCAGGTCAGTGGAATTTCGTACATTTTCTCTGAGCATATCACCGGTAGATATCTGAGGAATTTTCAGACTTTCAACCAGGAATTTTGCCTGTGTACCCTTGCCAACTCCCGGAGGTCCAACTAAAATCATTTTCATTTAATTATCCTATACTTTTATAATAAAATACCTGCGATGGTTGCTGTAAGCCAGGAAGCAATTGCTCCGCCTAACATAGCTTTAAATCCAATTTTTGCTAAGTCAGATTTTCTATTTGGGGCAATTGCGCTAATCCCACCAATTTGAATTCCGATTGAGGAAAAATTAGCGAATCCGCACAGGGCATAGGTAGAAATTATTATTGCTCTGTCGGATAAAATTTCAGAGTTGATATAATTTCCCAATGTACCAAATGCAACAAATTCGTTCAGGGATAATTTTATGCCCAACAGATTCCCCACGTCACTTGCATTTTCCCATGGGACTCCCATTAAAAACGCCAGATATTTAAGGCTTGAGCCAAATAGCGTTTGTAACGATCCCGGGAAATATCCTGCAAATTCACCACTCACCGGTGACATACCGGATGCTGCATATTTGTAATACTCATTACTTGCAAACAATCTACCGTCTATAATGGAGTCAAGAAAGTTCAGAAAAACATCCACAACTGCGATCAGGGCGATAAATCCAATTAACATTGCGCCCACATTCACCGCAAGTTTGAGTCCGTCTGTAATTCCGTTTGTGGCTGCTTCCACAACATTATCTCCCACTGAAATATCCGGTAATTCAACATCCCCGGCTGTTTCTGAATGTTCTGTCTCAGGAAAGATTATTTTTCCAATTACCAATGCAGCGGGAGCAGACATCACACTGGCTGCAATTAAATGTCCTGCAGGAATACCGAATGCAATATATCCTGCCAATACACCGCCAGCAATAGTGGCAAATCCTCCTACCATAATGGTGAGTAATTCAGAATTTGTCATTTTCGCCAGAAAAGGTTTTATCAGCAGTGGAGCTTCCGTTTGCCCCACAAAAATATTTGCACTGCAGGATAGCGTTTCAGCGCCGCTGGTCCCGATCGTCCATCGCATAAATCTGCTCATAGATTCAATGACTTTTTGCATAATGCCTAAATAATATAGAACACTCATAAACCCGCCAAAAAAGATAATGGTGGGAAGCACTTTAAATGCAAATTGAAATCCAAATCCGGGCCATGTGCTATCTGATCCGGTGAAGAAATATTCAGATTCAGATAAATTTGCAAACAGGAATTTCGCTCCATAATCGGAAAGCTGTAGAAATGCAGAAACTTTATTGCTGAAGGCATTAAATATAACCTGTCCATAATACTGATGAGAAATAAGAAAACTAATTCCACAAATAATGACCAGAACGGAAATGTATTTACCAAAAATTACCCGTTTTTCGGTCAGAGAATTAAAAATACCCAAAACGACCCATACGATAATTAAATAACCGGAAAAATTGGAAATATATTGAGAAGTTAGAATTACGATATATCCAATGATAAGACTTATGCACGCAGCAAGAATTAAATGCATGATTGTTGTATTATTGTCTGAATGAAGCAGATAGGTGATAATTAATAACCCTAATACTATCATCCCGATAAAACTCCAATAATCCTCTCTCAAAATTATTACAGCAAACAGAAACTGAAGTGATATCCCCCAGAATACCGGTTTCAATTTGATATTCTGTTTTTTATTGGACAACAACCATGCAATACCTAAAAGAGTTAACATTCCTCCCACACTGGTTAAATTCATAAGAAAATCACTCACAATTATTCCTCCTTAATATTGAAACAATTTCTACATCTGGCTTCATATTTATCTGATTCACCCACAACAATCTGTGTCTGTTCAGTGGTGATCCTCTGGCTGAAATTGGCTGGTTCGCCACATTGCACGCAGATTGCCAGAACTTTTGTTACGTATTCTGCATTCACCATTAACTCAGGCATTGCACCAAATGGATTTCCCAGATAATCTTTTTCTAAACCTGCGATAACAATCCGGTTGCCCTCTTTAGCCAGGTCACTGCATACATCAACTATTGAATTGGAAAAGAACTGGGCTTCGTCAATTCCGAATACATCCGCATCTTCCCGATATTGAAGTATTTCCTCGGGAGTTTTAACGGCGATAGATTGAATTTTTCTCTGATTATGAGATACAATATATTCTTCAGCATATCGATTATCCAGTCCTGGTTTAAAAATTGACACACGCTGTTTAGCAATCTGAGCTCTAACCAATCTGCGAATGAGTTCTTCGGTCTTTCCACTGAACATAGGACCGCAAATCAACTCGATCCATCCACCTGTTTTGGGAGTAAGTGTCATATTGCTGCTATTTCCCGGGATTTATTAAGCAATAAAGAGAGGATTTTTGTGCGGATAATATCTACAGCAACCAGATTTTTTCCACCTTCAGGGATAATAATGTCAGCGAATATTTTTGTAGGCTCTACAAACTGTAAGTGCATTGGTCTCACAGTGCTGTAATACTGCTCAATGACTGAATCAAATGACCTTTTTCTCTTCTTAATATCCCGTTGGAGTCGTCTGATCATACGGATATCATCCGCAGTATCCACAAATAATTTTATATCCATCATCGTCCTGATTTCATCATCAAGCAAAGCAAAAATACCTTCTAAAATGACGATATGGTGTGCTTCCAGATTAATTGATTTATCCTGTCGGGTATGTGATTTAAAATCATAAACAGGAATCTGAATATCTTCACCGTTTATAATTTTCCTCAAGTGAGTTTTTAGTAGATTAAAATCAATGGCATCAGGATGATCAAAATTTGTTTGGGCTCTTTCTTCAAATGATTTGTGGTTGATATTGTTATAGTAAGAATCCAGTTGAATAAGTGCCACTTCCGGTTTGCCGAATTCTGCAGATATTGCTTTTGCAACAGTGGTTTTACCTGAACCTGTACCACCGCTTATTCCTATCAAAATAACACTTTTATTCATTTACCAAAGGGATGAGGGAGTAATTCCTCTATCGTAAATGTTTGAATTGAGTCATTTGATGTATTACCCACAAAAACCGGAATATTTTCCAGATATTCGACCATGATCTGTCTGCATCCACCGCAGGGCATACCACCGTCATTAGTGACTATTGCCAGTGCTTTAAATTTAGAAAAACCCTGAGCAATTGCAGAAAAAATAGCGATTCGTTCTGCACATAGTGTAGTGGGGTATGCTTTGGATTCAACATTGCAGCCATGGATAATTGTATCATCTGAAGTCAATAATGCTGCTCCCACAGGATAATTACTATATTGAGCTTTTGCATTTTTTTGTGCTTTTACAGCTTCTAAAATCAGTTTTTCAGGATCCATGTTTTAACCAGTAAAAATTTCCTTTTGAATACATTGTCATTAAAATTGCTCCTGCCAAAAAACCACCTATATGTGAAAACCATGCCACCCCACTCCCGGATTGCACAGACATCTGTTCAAGTCCACCATTTATTAACTGAGTGATAAACCAGAATCCCACAACAATTACTGCGGGTAAAACAACCGGTATAAACATGAAAAGTAAACAGTGGATTCTTGCTTTTGGATATTTTAACATATACCCAGCCATTATTCCTGAAATTGCTCCAGACGCTCCAACTATGGGTGATAAAAGATCATTTGCCATATAAATTTGTGATACAGTTGCCAGTCCACCGCATACCAGGTAAAAAATGATAAAATTCCTATGACCAAGTATACTTTCCACGTTATCTGCAAAAATATACAAAAATATGAGATTGCTGAGAATATGTACAATTCCAGCATGTAAAAACAATGAAGTAAACCAAGTATACATGGGAAAACTTGAAAAATCAAATTGCCAATATTCAACAACCTCATACACATTCCCGGTAAATAATCCCGGAATAGCACTGAACTTTAACATCAATTTCATAGAAAATTCCTGATTCATAATAAGTTGTAATAAAAAAATAACCAGATTGAGTGCAATAAGACAATAGGTTACATAAGGAATCAGAATTCGGGGATTATCATCTTTATAGGGAAGAAGCATCAGGGAATAACTTCAAACAAACCGGATATGGTTTTTTTGTTTCCAGCATTATCGGCAATTTCGATGAATAATTCATGTTGACCTAATGTAAGAGAATATTCAAGATCATACCGTATTTGTTTTCTGTAACTGTTGTATTCAAAAATGACTGGTGCATTATCAAGAAGAATTTGAATATTATTTTCATCCTTTATCCCGGATAAATGATCTTCAGCAAAAAATGAGAGGGATTTTAACGTGCTCTGAGTATATGTACCCCCGGTATTTGGAATGACAGTCGTAATAACCGGCGGGTTTTTTTCTGAAATTACGGAGAATATTTCACCAGATAGCGCAGTTGTTGATAAAAGAAAATTTTCAGGATCAAATTCCGTATCCATAAATACCCAATCTACCATTTTATCATCATAATAATAAATTGCTAAAGAACTATCTCGGGAATCGATTGCAGATAATCTGAATTCTACTTTCACTTCATTTCGATAGGGGCGAAGTTTTGGACCGATAAACACTGTACTGCTGATTATTTTACCATACTCCGGTGGTGGTGCATATCTGGATTCCATCCAGACGTAAGTGGTATCAAAAAATGTGTTTTTACCTCCGCTAACACCAACATTTAAATTGTGATCTATTAACTCAAATTCATTTTCCGGAATGGTTGTAATTCCTGAAATTGGATATTTTTTTATTATCTCGGGGATTGTCTCATACTGAAAAGAAATACTTTTTAATTCCGATAATTCAGCAGGATGCAGCACGGAAGAGGTTAGAGTGCATTTATCTATTCGTGTAAGTGGATGGGTTGTTTCACTATATGCAGTTTGAATTTTGAGCACTGCATCTGCATTCGCAAACCTGGTTTCGTTATACTGAATTATAACTCCATTTTCATAATGGAGTATTTCCGGTGTTCCATCAATTTGTAACGGATTAGTTTTTTCCATACTTAAATAATAAGGCAGTGTCTTAATACCATGGTTGTCTTTCCCGGTAATTTTTATTATGGGGAACAAGGGATCAATTTTTTTAAATCGATAACGGCTCCCGGACAATTGCTCAATCTGTATTGGTTTTAAGATTTCAGATTCATCAGGAAATGCAGTTGTAAAATGAATCTGTTCATCCAGTTCTTTGTCCGTTTTAATACTGACTAAGTTCCAGCCTGTATCAGAAGTTTTCAATGTGATTTCCATTTCCGGAACTGAGAATGAAGTAATTACTCCTCGGATCAAAATAAAATTATTATTAAAATCTTTTGCTTCAATTTCAAAATGATGAAACCCCTCAGATAAATTCAGTTGGGAAAGCAAACTACTATTCACGAAACTCGGTGAATCCATTTTCTCGGATGTAAATAAACGAATAAATTGTTGATTATACTGCCTTTTCAGAGTATGATCTCTCTCAAAAAAGATTGATTGTTGTTCTTCAAATGAAAATTTGTCATACTGGGCAGAATACAGAATTTCATCATCTACTGAAAGTTCAAGGGAATAAATTCCATACCCGAACGGTTGATGATCAATTTTATCTGTAATGTTAACCGCAAGCCCGAATAATCCCAAAGCGGTAATTGTATCCTCAAGGATATAATGGAAATTATCCTGTTTTTTCAATGGAAAAACTTGTGGAAAATGAAAACCATTAACCAGTGTATTTTGTTCCAACGGGATCACAGCAATTGATTTGCCAACGGGAGGGTAGGAGTCGGTAATTTTTAAATTAGTAAGAAATGGATTCATTGGATTACCGTTTTCATCCCGGATCTCAAAATGAAGGTGAGGCCCGGAAATTGTACCTGTATCCCCGGTATAGCCAATTAGCTCCCCTCTTCTCACCGGATAGGAATTTGCATCAAAATAATGATCTATGGTATATTTTTGATAATAATTATGGAGTGATTTGACAGTTGTATTTAAAGCCGGTGAAAATTCGCTGAGATGAGCATAGACAGCCTGTTTCCCATCTTTCAGCCTGATGTATACAGCTTTTCCATAACCCCTGGAACTGGTCCGAATTCGTTCAATATACCCACCATCCACAGCATAGATCTCCTTACCTATTTGTCCATAAGTACGGATATCAATGCCAGCATGGTACCGTCTGGGTCTAACATCTCCAAATACAGTTGTTATGGTTCTGCTTGCTTCTGTGGGCCAGATATAATTCTGGCACAAGATCACATCAAAACATAACACAGTCAGAATGATCCCAAAAAATAATTTTTTAATTTGGTTATGGTGGATATTCATTATCACTGTAAATATTCCTCTTCGTAAATTATCCATCTTTATGAATTTTAAACTACATATATTAAGAGCAAAAATACATTTATTTTCACTTACCGGAAAAATTGGAAAACTTACCTCTAGAATGAAAATTTCTAAAAATGGCAATCCAATTAAAAATATACTCTTATGTTTTCCGGTAGACGAATCATCATTCAGAGTAGCCGCCTATAGTTTCAGAAAATTCGGTGATACTGTATTAAAAGATATACAAATTGTATTACTGATTCCAAGTCAATATCGAAAATTACTCCATTTCAGATATGGTCAAGTAATAACATATGACTATAATTCAGAAAAAAATGTAATAAATACATTAGATGAAATTCGGAATACAGTGAAAGAAATTAAATTTGATATGATTATTGATCTGAATCCTGATTTCAATTTTTCAATTTCTCAATTTATCAGCCATGTCTCTGCAAGTTACAAGGTAGGTTTCCGGTCAGAGTTCTCTGACTGGTTTTATAATATTCAATTTAATCTATCCAAAACGGGGTTTCTTGAACAGGAATATCATAAAATTAATACATTGTTGACATCACCATGAATTATATTCTATTTGAAGATGAAGACTATTCATCTCTTTACCCATTTACACTGACCCACCCTGTATTTGAACTTAGGTGCGGCGCATTTACAAATTTAGAAAGAATTGAACAGTTTCTAACCCATGAAGACTCTTTGACATTGTTGGTAAGAGAGGAACTGGAAAATGTTACCAAGTCAAAATATCCGGCATATAAGGTAAATCCTGAAACAATCCAAAAAGGTATATTACTTAACAGTTCCTGTTTATGGGATTTACGCCAGATAAATCAATTTTCAAATGGCAGGAGTTTTACATACAATCATAAATTGATGGCATCCTGTCTTGAAAATGAGATACAATTCTCCCAATTAGACGCATACAAATCAAAAGCTGTAAAAGTAACTACAGAAATTCAGGCTTACCACATTCAGTATTTATGGGACAGCATTTTTCTTTTACCAAATCAAATTTCAAAAGACTTTTCAGAAATTAACTCAGCGAAACTTGGGGACATTCATCCCTCTGCAGTGATGGTGAATGATGAAAATATATTTCTCGGAGAAAATACCGCAGTAAATGCCGGTGCAATATTAGATGCTGATAATGGTCCGGTAATCATACAAAATGGTACAAATATCGAAATTGGGGCACTGATACAAGGGCCTGTGATAATTGGTCCTAATTGCACTATTAATCCTGGTGCAAAAATACGTGGCAATGTAGTACTTGGTCCGGTGTGTAAGGTTGGCGGTGAGATTGAGGATTGCATTATACATGGGTTCAGCAATAAACAGCACGATGGATTCCTCGGTCACAGTTATATTGGTGAATGGGTGAACTTAGGAGCAAATACCAATAACAGTGATCTAAAAAACAATTATAGTTCAGTTAAATTTTCCCTGAACGGTGAACTGATAGATACCCAACATAAATTTTTAGGAGTTATGATGGGAGATTATACCAGAACCGGGATTTCTACGATGTTCAACACAGGAACTTATGTTGGGGTGGGGGCAAATATTTTCGGACATGGATTTCAATCAAAATGTATTTCTTCATTTCAATGGGGAGAATCTGGAAATACCGATTTGGATAAATTGTTGGAAACTTGCAGAATTATGAAAACCCGACGGAATCTAACATTGGAACAAAATGAGGAGGAATTATTACGACATTTATACCACACAGAAGTGAAAAATAAAGATTTCACAGAATAAATAATATTTTTAATAATAGATAAATAATTTTCTTGGCTGGTATCAAAACACCAAGTATATTTCCAGCCCTAAAATGTGGAGTAATTAATGGAATTTGAAGGACTAATATGCCCGGCGTGTTCAACACCATTGGACGAGGAACTACTGGAAGAAAAACTACAGTGCCAACTATGCGGCACAAACCTGAAACAGAAGAAATTTTTGGGTTTTCTGGAATTTCTTATGATGCAGGGAATTGTGTCCAATCTGGATTTCTTCGATGAACAATTATATGGTGACGAAAAGAAGAATGAAGAGGGTAAAGAATTAAAAGATGAAACTGATCCCAATGAATATGAGGATAAATCCGAAAAATTTGAACGGTATGAAGACACTATGACCTCAAATGAAAAGACCACTGACGAAGCAGATTTCCGGGAATGGGAAGGTGTTGAGGATGATTGGGAAGATTTCAATAGGAAGAAAAAAGTTAATAAGGAACCCTAAATAACAATTATGGAAAAACAAAAAAAGAAAACACACCAGGTTCAAATCGAGCTTGATGATACAGCAAGTCAGGGAGAATATGTAAATTTTGCAGTAGTCAGTCATTCTCCTGCAGAATTCATCCTGGATTTTATTCGAATGCTGCCGGGAATGTCAAAAGCCAAAGTAAAATCAAGGTTGATCATGGCACCATCTAACGCAAAATCCCTGGTAATGATACTTCAGGATAACATACGGAAATATGAAGATAAATTCGGCGAGATAAAGGTAAAAAAAGGATTAGGTATGCAGCATCCTGGTTTTAAGATTCCGGACGATACTCTTCCGAATTAGTATATTTATTCCATACATAAATAAGCAGTACACCAAATCCAATTCCTATTCCAGCTCCTGCAATTACATCCAATGGATAGTGGACGCCAATGTAAATTCGTGAAAACATAATTGTTACTGCGAATATCCAGAATAAAAATTTTTTATCTGAATAAATAAAACTCAAAATTGTTGCCAACCCGGCAATATTAGCAGCATGATTAGAAGGGAATGATTTCATCCTTCCTCCCATTCCACCCAAATGATTTACAGTATCTAACCCCAGTCCAAACCACGGACGAGCTCTGAGTTCAAAACTTTTTATAAATGCACCGGTCTGATCACACAGAATAACAACCAAAGGCACTAAATACAATAATTTATATCGATTGTGTTTATCCCGCAAAATCGTTAATATCCAGAAAAGTAAAATTGGAATGATCCAGTATTTTGGGTCATCAAACAGAGGCATGAGAAAATCAAATACGGAATTTGATAATCCCTCATTAATCCAATAGAAAATTGTAAGATCAAATTGTTTGAGAATATCAAACATTATGTACTATTGTTGAGATGAAAAATTAAATTACAGAGATGAAGATAAACGGAAAATTATTTGTCGACCCATTTTTGCACCGCCAATCAATTCTCGATGAATATCATTAAAGATATTCATTGCGGTCATATTAATTGTGAGATATTTATTAATTTCATAATTATAATGAACATCAACCAGATTATAAGGACCTATATTCCCGGACCATAAACCATCAGACCATTTGAATTGATCTACATGCCTGAAATTAACTGCAAGTCCACCAAATGGAGAATCCCATTTCAAGCTGAAATTATATTTGAATTTTGGTGCATTAATAGGTTCACTTTTCTTGGTTAATTCATTAAAATAATCTGTAGAATTATACCAGGAAAAATTACCGTCAAGCATCATTTTCTGGGAGAGAAAATGTGTAAAGCTCATATCCAGTCCTTGAATCCATACATTACCATAATTTAGAGAACTGAGTACAATGTGTGGAGGAGAATATGCTCTTCCAGGACTTTGCACTGGATTTCCTTCAGAATCCAGTATGCTGGATGAAACCCATTCTGCTTCACTCAAACCGGTAACAGTACTCCATTCATCCACACCCACTGACTCCCAAAGCGATGTATTATATTCAATTCCTGTTTCAGGATCGGTCCATATGTTTTCAATTTGAGAACCTGAGTATATATTAGAAACTTCATAGGGATGGAGCCATAATTCATCGTTAACGACGAAACCCCATTCACCTCTGTCAGCAGGATTACCATCACCATCCTTATCGTCCCACCAGTCAAATTCATCAGCCCATATTTCCCAGTCATTATCATCATCCAGGCCATTCCAGGCAGTACTGAATGGATAAAAAGAACCAATAGTATCTGTAGGCATCAATCCTGCAAAGGTTAGATCCTCAAAATTGGGTTCAAGGTCATTCATCCAAATTTCATCAGTGGTGGAATTTCTCGTTACAATTGTGGGTGTAATAATGGTGGCCGGGCTGAAGAAATCTGAATAATGACTGATATAATAGTCCGCAGTAATTATAGTCCGCTGCCCCACACGCCCTTTAAACCCAAGTTCAATGGTTTGAATTTCTTCAGATTTGAGTGGGTCAATATCCGGAATATTGATGGATTCCAATGGAGAATACAAGACACCATTTCCATTAACCTCTGGAATGTAGACTAAATAATGGCTTGTGTCCAGTGGAACCCAATCAGTGGGGGCACCGTCTGTAGATACAATATTAAAAAAGTAGGGTGCATTTTGAATTCTTGTTGTATATGGATCATCTCCTGTTG
This sequence comes from uncultured bacterium, assembly GCA_964345035.1. GTDB lineage: Bacteria > Fidelibacterota > Marinisomatia > SCGC-AAA003-L08 > CAYFPO01. The sequence continues at coordinate 13,526 of CAYFPO010000027.1, read as the reverse complement.
GATTAAACCCATAGGTTCCCACCTGAACAGTGTCTCCATTTGCATCATAAAAAAATGGAACTCCAATACTTTTTGTGGTCGGATCATCTGGATTAGTACGGAAATATGGAGTACCGTCCTTATTACCTTTTAAGTATATATCAAAAATTGCTGTTTTTCCAACGTAGATATCTGTATGAAGGATAGTGGAGGTAGGTGTATTAAATGCTCTTCCGTATGTAAATCTGTAAGAATACCGATCACTTGGATTATACATCAGCCCCAGTTTAGGGCCAAATTGAATACCTTCGTCTAATTGCTCATGGTAATCCAAGCGTGATGCAAGTATTAACTCCCATCTTTTACTGGGGGTAAGATAAGTCTTTGATTGGAAATACAATCCGAATTCATTGGCATTTACATCTGCAAATTCATCCGGCTCATCTACACCTTCACCGGTTTCATCAATTTGTCCATTATTATTATTATCAACTCCGTCCGATGCATTTTCATAAAATTCACCAATTTCATCCACACCAGCATCACCGGAGCAGCAAACACATCCATCACCATTGCTATCCTCAAAGCAATTATTATTGTCATCAACTCCATTGCTTTGTAGAAAAAAACTGTCACCGTCATTGTCGTATCCATTAGGTCCATCATTTAATATGGTACCAAAGGTTTTGGGTTCAGTACGGAAATAATCAAATCCCCAAACAATATCTGATTCAAATGGAGTATTTTGGAGTAATTTGAAATTATTCTGTAATTGTGCGGCAACATTGCCGGATTGGTCAGTGATCAAATCTCCCAGGTTATATCCTCTGGTATTACCTGAATTACTTTTGTTCATGTATACCTGTCCAAACCAATTCTTGTACCTGGACCGTAATTGATAATAGGAATATTCCCAGCCCTCTGCCAGATATCTACCAATGCCTGTTACCTGTTGGGTTTTGATCCACGAATATCCTGTCTGGAAACTGAGGTTAAAATCATCATTTGGATCATAGTCCAGGCGTATTTCCATTTTACGGTTCTGTACCTCAAAATCCGGAAAGTCTTCAACACCGTCACCATTTAAATCTCGTACTAATTGATATTGATGAGTATAATCATTTTCACAACCGAAACAGCCGTCTCCTGTATCGGGTTGGTTATCACCTTCACCCGTATCCCAAGGGCGGAGAATCCCATCATTTTCACCATAGTCAGGAGCTTCATATCCTTCATCTCCCGGGCAAAGTCCATCATTTCCACAATCATAAATAATTTCCTCTTGTCCATACCAGTCCTCATCCCATACACCATTAGCAAGGGGCCAAACGTCATGGTTTTCTTCTAAAAAATTCATCGAATCAATTGAAATATCTGTATAGTCAGTTCCAAAATCAACAACACCATTTCCATTTGCATCAAACCATCTGTCACCCGGCTGCCAATCTCCATCATCTTCACCATAGTCAGGGCCATTCCAGTCTGGATTCGGATTACCCATTAAATCAGTTTCACATTCACCGTCTAAACCGCAATCCTGATGTACTCCATACACAGATAACATTTCACCCTTTTGCCAGACACCATCACCAGATAAGTCCACAAATGGATCCCCAGGGAGACCATCATTCCCAAAATCGAAAAAATAATTATCAAATAAAATATCAAAAGTAACATCATCATAGACATAAGTACCCCACAAATGGCAGTCAGGATTTATACTATTTACATCATTACAGTCAGTTAAATCTGCTTCAGGGTCATACCATGGATTTTCCTCACCATTGGGTAAAATGGGATTTACTCTTCCATTCCAAACCAGTATTCCCTGTTCCAGGGTTTTAACCCATAATGAACCATCTCGACGTTCTACCAGCCGTTCATATTTATCATCTGTCCAGCCATTTCCATCATTATCGTATCCATCATACCAGCGGTCCTGAACCAAGTCTATATTTTCATCAACTTCACCATTTTTACCATCCCATTCACCATTACCATTCCAATCTTCAAATAATTCTCCGTCATCCCATTCACCATTACCATTTAAATCTTCCCAAGGCTCTTCATTATCCTCATTATCTGCTCTAAAATAGTCCTCATCAATTCTACCATCTCCGTCATCATCATATCCATTATACCAGTCTTCTCCCGCTATGCCGTCTCCATCCCAATCACCATGATCGGGTTCACCGTCCCCGATTAAAATTGTATCTCCAGAACTGTTTACACCCCAGTTGGAACCAGGCTGGAGACCATTCATAACATCTTCCAAGGTAATTCCTGCACCAATATTACTTGCATCCTTCACCCATGGATTATTATCCTTACCATCGGCTTCACGAATAGGGTGACCCACCCATGGTGCTCTATGATTTTTCCATTCTGTTTCTGAAATATATTCCCACTCGTGTGCTTTAAAAAATGTTCCGGATACTTTCATACTCCAGTCATTGAATTTTTTTGCCCATCTACCGTCTATTTTCATTACATTCCTGTCATCATTGCTTCCGGAAACATTTAATATCAATCCTTCACTGAGAGCGGGGGATTTGGATGTAATACTGATGACACCACTATGCGCATTAGCACCGTATAATGCTGTAGATGGTCCTAACACAACTTCGATATTTTCAACGTCTTCGGTAGATTGGGGAATAGCGCTGTAGTTTATTACTCTCAATGCAGGTATATTGGCAACTCTACCGTCTGTTAGTGTCAGTAATCTGGAACTAAAGCTGCTGTTAAATCCGCGTATAGAAATTGCATAGTTATCTACTCCGCTTGCAGTATAATCCACACCCTTTAGACCTTTCAGGTATGATCCGATGTTGGATGTGGTTTCTCTGCGGATATCCCGGGTACTGATAATCTCTACGGATGCCGGAGCTTCCGTGATTTTTTCCTTCCTTTTTACACCAGTTACTACAGTTTCCTGGAGTTGAATAGCAGAAGGAATTACTGAAAAACTGTAGGTATATGACTCATCCGGTTTTACAGTTATAGTCTTTTTAACAGTCTCATACCCTATATACAAGACCACAATATTGTAATCACCCATGGGTATATCCGCTAAACGGTAAAATCCATCAACATCAGTTGCAATACCGTATGTAGTATTTTCCAGAACCACATTTGCACCAATTAAAGGATCGTTCGTATTGGAATCAGTAATTGTCCCGGAAATAACAGCTCCCTTACCAAAAAGTGATCCTCCTGTAAGCAGTATATTTATAAAAATAATATTAAATATGTATTTCAATGAACTCTCTTTTCAATGTTTGTAATTATTAGAGTTGAATTGCGGGCAAATTTAAGTTGGGAAGTATTAATTTAAAAAATCAAATATTTTATGTAAAAAACAACCCCGCCGAAGCGGGGTTGTTAAACTAATTAATTTCAGAAATATACTTATTTAAGCAACATTATTTTCTGAACATTAGTGACAGAACCCACTTCGGTCTTAACAAAATACATTCCGCTTGGAGCAGCAGCAGCATCCCAAACAACGGGATAAGATCCTGCACTCATATTTTCTTCAACCAGTACTTCCATTAACTGACCCATCAGGTTGAATACCTTTACGCTAACATTTGCATCTACATTAAGATCCAATGTGAGGTTAGTTGTTGGGTTGAATGGATTTGGATATGCAGCGCTGATAGAATACTCAGACGGAGTATTAATTTCAACATCTACATAACCATCTGTGGTTGCTGCAATAACTTCATCAATGGTGAAATTACCTTCTGCAGTAAATAGTTCTTCTGCAGGTGCAACTACTATCAATGTAGTTGTGTTGCCGTCTGTATTATAGTCTGCAACCATTGCATCTGTAGGCATTTCAATTGAGAAATTGTCACCATGTGTTAATGTCATTTGAACAGCTCCGACAAAACCATTTGATTCAATAATTACTGTTTCACCAGTTTTATTGATCATTGCAGATGTAGCGTTGTCAGCACGACCATTCAGAATGAGGTCAACTACCATAACAACATCAAGAACATTCAAATCACCTGTTCCGTCCATGTCTGCATTGTCAAATCCTTCACCGCTCAATTCAGCAGTTCCCAGAATATGACCAACAATCATAACTACATCAAGAACATTTACATCACCATCAAGATTAGCATCTCCAGCTAAGCTGCTTGATACTTCAGCAAAATCGATATATACTTCACGATTCTGTATTTCTCTGATGCACTGACCCGGATGATTCATTACCAGCCGACCATCAACACCATTAAAGTCATGATCACTGTCATCACCATAGAATACACCATATGTCATATAAATAAGTGCATTATAAGTGAAAAAGAATCCGAATGGTTCGAAACCCATATCCATTACATAAAAGTCACTTGAAGATGTAGCTTCAGAGCAACCATCAGGGAACAGAGCGGATACATCACCAGCAACCGGATAGTTCAATCCTGGAACACATGCTGGATTAATTGATGTTGCTGTAATAGGACCGATTCCTACCAGTCTATCTAATGGAGTTCCGTCACCATCTTCATCCCAACCATCGTCAGGATAATCTACATCACCGAATCCACTTTGAGAGATAGCACCATCAACAGCATGCCATTCAATAAAGAGATCTCCTGGTGGCTGATTTCCATATTCAGGATGTGTGGGATCAAAAGGGATCCATCCGCCACCTGGTGGTGGGTCTGTACTGGCATATCCAGCTGCTGTACCTGGTAGATCAGGATAACCATCACCATTCAGGTCAACATATGTTGGCACTGCCGGGAAATAGTCAAATATATCTGATACAGACAAACTCATGGAACCTATTGATTGACCCTGAAATGGACTCATTGTAGGTTGTCCAACTATGCTAACTGACTGAGCAGTCAATCCAGCATTTAGATCAGAAGTATATTCCAAATAGTCTGTTACTGGTAAAACCGTGGTGCTTGTTACACAAGTTTCAAGATCCAACGCTACGGTGGGATATGAACTTCCTTCGTGTATAGCACCGGTACCATCTTCATACATTGAAACATTCAGGTTAACACCAACAAGCTCCAATGCAGCATCAGAAAATGGTCCATTTATTACTTGATACAGCGCATCCATAGGATAGAATTCTGCAAGTATCAGACCAATGCCAATACCATAGGAATCATATGCCACTAACTGGGAAATCCCGGCTTCACGACTCAAACCTGTGTATCTTACCAATACACCATGCAGTCGGTAATCGCCGGCAATGTCCTGAGCTGTGATAGCCGTTACCATCACCAGTGACACTATAGCTGTTATTTTATTCAATCGTTTCATTTTTATCCTCCTTGTTTAGGTTATTGATTAAATCTTCGCACTTTGAAGGTACGTCAAGCTAAGAATTTTTTAACTTTTTTACAAACATTTTTTTTTGATTTCAGTAAAATCTGTGTTCTGTGTCACTTTTATGTTAAAATTTCTTAAAGATTCACCCATCCGGGGCCATCTCCACCCTCTGGAGTTACCCAATTAATTAACTGGTAAGGATCCATAATATCACAGGTTTTACAATGAACACAATTGGAAAAATTTATCTGCAACCGCTTTTCATTATTTTCCTCAACCATGTTATAGACATCAGCTGGACAGAAGTTCTCACAGGGATTTCCAAATTCTTCAGTGCATTTTGTATAGCAGATGTCTGTGTCGTTGACATGTAAATGAGGAACCTGATCTTCATCATGGCTGGTTGCTGAGTGATATACATCTGTTACTTTGTCGAGAATATATTTCCCGTCATAATTCAAATTTTCATATTTATCAATCAATTCATTTGAATTTGTTCCTGAAATCGATTGTAGATGTTTATGTCCGGAGATGGACGGTAGTTTATCTTTAAATCCCCAGGCTTTTCCTTTAGTGAATAAACCAATTCCTGCATTGAAGAGTCCTGCTAATAACCCATGGTCAAATGCCTGATGAAAATTTCTGACACGATGTAACTCATCAAAAATCCAGCTATTTCTAATATTAGATTCATAATTATCCAGTGAAGAAAGCATATCATCTTTTTTCAGACCATCAAGAATGGTTTCCCCTGCGATCATTCCGGATTTCATTGCAAGATGAATTCCTTTAAGCCGTTGTCCATTCATAAATCCTGCAGAATCCCCTATAAGCATCGCACCGGGAACAGTCAGTTTAGGTACGGAAAACCAGCCTCCTTCCGGTAAAGATTTTGCACCATAAGCAATCATCTCTCCTTCACCCAATTTGGATTTTATCCATGGATGTGTTTTTAACAACTGAAGCTCATGGTGTGGGTCAATATTAGGATTTGAATAATCCAAACCGACAACTATACCCAAATTCCAAATATCATTTTGCATTCCATATAAAAATCCACCCCCAAATATATTGTGACCTAATGGGTATCCCATTGTATGTGCAACAAATCCTGCCGGTACAGTCCCATTTGGCATTTGCCATAGTTCTTTTACTCCGACAGCCCACACCTGTGGATTTTTACCATTCATAAGATCATATTTTTCCATAATGGTTTTGGTTAATGATCCTCTGGTTCCTTCTCCCAGAACTACGACTTTTGCATGAATATCCACCCCGGGTTCGTGATTTGGTTTGGGATTTCCGTTTTTATCAATTCCTCTGTCGCCGGTACGGACACCAACTACTCTATCTCCATCATACAATAATTCACTCCCCGGGAAGCCTGTAAAAATATCAATTTCATTTTCTTCACAAATTTTTCCAAGCCACCGTGTGAGTTTTCCAAGCGAAACAATATAACAGCCATGGTGCCTCATCTGTTTTGGTACATACGAAAACGGCAGTTTCCCGGAACGAGTGAGATAATACATTTTCTCAGTATTGACTTCTGATTCTATGGGACAGCCTTTATGAAGAAAATCGGGAATCAATTCTTTTATTGATTTTGGATCCAGTATTGCACCCGAAAGTGAATGAGCTCCTACTTCTCTGGCTTTTTCTATGATACCGATAGCTGCATCTTTGCCATCGGCTTTCAGTAATTTTTTTAGATGGTATGCACTGGCAAGGCTTGCAGGACCTGCTCCCACATACAATACATCTAATTCAAATACTTCTCTTTCCATAAATGGAATTAACTTTCCTGAATTGCGGTAGTGAGTTTGGGAATTATGTCAAGGATATCACCCACAACACCATAATCAGCAAGTTCAAAAAAAGGTGCGTTTGAATCCTTATTAATGACGACTACATTCTGTGAACCTTTCATGCCGACCACATGCTGAATTGCCCCTGAAATTCCTAAAGCAATATAGAGTTTTGGAGCAACAGTCTGCCCGGAGCTTCCGATTTGATGATATGGTTCCAGCCATCCAGAATCAACGATGGGTCTTGAGGATGCCACCGATCCGCCCAGAACTTCAGCCAATTCTTTCACCATATTTAGGTTTTCTTCCTTTGCAATTCCTCTGCCTACAGAAACAATTACCTCTGCCTGTGTGAGATCTACAGTGGATTCAGACTCTTGAAATTTTTCACCAGGTCGGATTGTGTTGTGAACTCCACTTAGGTCAATAGCAGCAGTATTTACTGATGATGATCCAATTGAAAGTTCGTCAGCACGAAACGCACCGGACTGAAATGAGACCATACAAGGCAGGGAATCAACCGAAATATCCGCATTGACTTTTCCTTGATAGATACCTCTGACAAATTTGAGCTGTTCCTCAAATTTGAATCCAATACAATCTGCTATGAACGGCATTTTTAATCTGGCGCTCAATCTGGGAACCCAATCACGGGTTTGATATGTATGTCCAAATACTATAAGATCCGGAGATTCATTTGCAATTATTTGTTCAAATGTTGAAAGAAAATGCAGCGGTTGGTATGAAGATAGTTCGGTATTGTCTACAACAATTACGTTTGAAACATCGTATCCGGTTACCTGATCTCCTGCCTGTGGATTGAATGTAAGTGCAGTGACAGTTCCTCCGGCTGCATTGGCAATATCCTGTGATCCTTTTAATGCTTCGAGAGAGTTACTGTTAATTTTTCCATCATTCTGTTGTACAAATGTTAATATTTTCATAACTACCCCATAACTCTGATTTCATTTGTGAATATGTCAACAAGTTTTTCTGCTATTTCACCTGCTGAACCATCAATATATGTAGTCTCTTTTGACTTTTGCGGAATATACATTTGCTCCAGTGTCGATTTGGATTGGAAATCACCGGTAAAATCTCCACTGGTAAAACGATCAATGGTTTTTTTCTTCATTGCCATAATCCCCTTAAGCGATGCGTACCTTGGAGTGTTAATACCGGATTGAATGGAAATGGATGCCGGTAAATCCAACTCTACCCATTGGAACCACCCGCTTTCAAGCTCCCGTTTAACCTTAATGGTATTTTCATTGAGAACTTCTGTTCCCATTACCAGCGATGCATGAGTCATACCCATCAACTCAGCAACAATGAGTCCCAATTGTCCGTTTCCAGCATCATCAGACTGAAGTCCGGAGAGAATGAGATCAAAATTTTCGTCCTTTAATTTTTCAGCAATGATTGAGCCGACTGCAAGAATATCGAGATTACCGAATTCCGAATCGTCAATAAAAATTGCTCTGTCCGCTCCTTTAGCAAGTGCATCCTTTACGACTTGAAGTGCGGATTCTTTCCCTAAGGTACAGACTACCACTTCACCACCGGATTTTTCTTTAATTTGGAGTGCTTCCTCCAGTGAATAAGAATCACATTCATTCGTGGTAAACGAAACCAGAGATTCATCTATCGACAGGTTGTCCAGAGATATTTTTAAAGGAGAATCCTTATCCGGCACCTGTTTCATTAATACACAGATTTTCATACTTCCTCCAGAAATTATTTATTTATAGGAATATTATACCAAAGCAGGGGACAAAAGTTACACATTCCAAAATGATGATTCAGTAAAAAAAAAAGATATTTCGTTACATTTTCATAAGAACTTTCCATTTCACGGTAATCAGAATCCTCAGTAAAATAAACTCATCAAGGCAGTATGAAAATTGAAAAGTAATTTAATAAAAGAGATTATAACCGGTTGTATTCTAATAACGGGTGGATATACTCAAATTAATTGGGAAATGGAAACCAAATCCTACCAGAATTTGGATACCTATGTAACTTTTACTGAATCAGCGCCAGTCATTGATGGTATTCTTGATGATGCAGTCTGGCAGGATGCAGCGCCTTTTTTTAAATTTTTACAGGTGGAACCTGATAATATGGCTCAACCATCAGAACAAACGGAGATCAGATTGTTATATGACTTGACAAATGTATATATTTATGCTCGAATGTATGACTCGAACCCTGAAAAAGTTTTTGGCAGGTATGCCCGACGGGATGACTGGTTTGAGGGGTTTGAAAATTCCTCTGATTGGTTTACCATAGATATAGACAGCCGTCACGATCATCAAACCGCTTATAGTTTTGGGGTAAATTCAGTTGGAGTCCAATGGGATGCAATGCTTCTGGAAGATTCATTTTATGATGATGACTGGGATGCAATATGGTATGCAGCCACACATGTTGACAGCTTGGGCTGGACAATAGAATTTGAGATACCATTTTCGGTGTTTCGATATATTCCGAAAAATTCTGTATGGGGACTATCAATGGAGCGGTTCATCCAAAGAAAAAATGAAACAGTTAAATGGCCTGCCTATCCGCGGGGGACAAAAGGGAAATCATCTATTTTTGGACATTTACAAGGATTTGAATATTTACCGGTTATTAAACATACAGAGCTAATCCCATTTGTTTTACTGGGTACCAATCGATTTCAAAATGATATGCTTTTATATCCCGATTCACTGGGAGATATTTTTGATTATAAAAAGGAAAAATCCTTTCCACAAGAAATAGGAATTGACCTGAAATATCATTTAACCAGCAGTTCTGTATTTGATTTTACGGTGTTCCCGGATTTTGGGCAGATAGAAGCTGATCCCTCAGTGATCAATCTCACTGCCTACGAAACACGATTTGACGAAAAAAGACCTTTCTTTATGGAAAATTCAGGAATTTTTGATACGCCAATTGAGGTATTCTATTCCAGAAGAATCGGTGAGGAGATAGACTCTATTAAAATTGATGGTAAATTCAAACCGATAGGATCAAAAATTGATTCAATTTATCTCAACGGAGATTTACTAAAGGATTCCATCACAATACATCAGGATACTAAATTAATTTCAGCCGGGAAATTAACCGGAAAAACTGCGAAGGGATATTCTTTTGGATTGATTTATGGTTTGTCGGAAAATAAATTTAGTCTGAAAAACATAGAAAATAATTATAACCATTATGTCGTTTCTAGATTAACAAAGGATGTTCTCCGTGGGAATTCATATTTCGGGATAATGTCATCCCATCTCAATAACACCTTTGAATATTCTCATAATATATCCGCAGACGGTACATTACTATTGAATAACAACCAGGTAGAATTAAGCGGGCAGGTGGTTCAAAGTAATAATAATGGGAATACAGGATTGGGAATGTATGGCTTTGCCAGTTATCATCACCCGAAATATTTCAGTATTATGATAGAATCTGATTTTTATGACAAGGATTTTAATCTCCATAATGTGGGTTTTCTTAGTCGAAATAACCTGAAAAAAAACCTGATGAAACTTATTTTTAGAATGCAAAGCCCATGGAAAATAATACGGTATACCAGTTTTGGTATTGAATATAATCAGGAAAAAAATATTGATGATCTTTTATTGCAGGACGAGTATCAATTTGAATATACGGTTGAATTTGAAAATTACTGGAGAATAATCAGCCACTATTATCAGAGTGGAGAACATTTTGATGACCTGTTGACCTACGATTATGAAACCGGCAAAATCGGACCAATTGCCAAACTTCCGTCTTCAGACGGGTATTCGGTTAATTTCTTTACCGATGACAGCAAACAATTGTCATGGAATGTAAATATTGGTTATGGCACAAATGATTTTGATGACAAAAAATTCACTTATAATTTGGATATTTTTTATGAACCGAATAATTATATAATGACGCAAGTGGGATTTTTACACAGGGACACCAGAGAAAAAAATCATTGGTTGGAAATAATTGAAGTAGAATCCGGTTCAGATGGGGGTAATATGAGAGGATCAACAACCAGTGAGGATTCATTGCGATTTATTTTCTCGGAAGCTCAGGATCAATTGAATATACTCACATTTTGGATTTCTGTAAATTATTCAAAGAATCTCTCAATTCAATTTTATTCAGAATATTACAGAAATAAGAATTTATTTTCAAAGTATTCTGAATTATTTGAAGATAAAAATTATCCTATTATGATAGATTCTTTAGATCAAAATCCATATACAGAAACCGGAGAATTTCCCTTTGAAGATGATAAATTCCTAAATCCCAATTTTTATACCGGTTTATTTCCAAAATATGGCGAATTTAATACAAATCTGGTTCTCAAATGGGAATTTGCACCGGGATCGAATCTGTATCTGGTGTATTCAATAAATAAAGCAGTAAATGGTAGATTATTCAATAATTTCAGGAACTTCCTTGAATATGATACTCCGTGTAATTGGGAGGAAATATACTTTGATCAGTCCCTGTTTTTAAAAGTGGACTACTGGTTTAATTTGTAGGATATTTATTACACTGTCCCCAGCAAAACAACGAAATAATGTTAGACTTTTTTTTGGTAGTTAAATCAACCTAAAAATTTCACTGCTTTCTCTAATGCTTCCACCAATTTATCGATTTCAGATTTTGTATTATACAGGTAAAAGCTTGCTCTGGCTGTAGCAGAAACGCCCAGTTTTTTCATTATCGGTTGAGCACAATGATGCCCTGCCCGTACTGCAATTCCTTCCTGATCCAGGAGTTGTGCAAGATCATGGGGGTGGACACCATTCACATTAAAACTGACAACTCCGCCTCTTTCCGGTGGATTTCCGTAAATAGTCACTTTAGAATGATTCCTCAATAATTCTAATGCGTAGTTTGTTAGATTTTGCTCGTGATTGTGAATATTATCCAAACCAATTTCGTTTATATATTCTATGGCTGCACCAAGTCCAATAGCCTGGGCAATGTTGGGTGTGCCGGCTTCAAATTTCCAAGGGATGTTGTTAAATGTTACATTATCCATTGAGACTGCACGGATCATCTCACCACCTCCATGGAATGGCTGCATTTCCTCTAATAAATCTTGTTTTCCATACACCACACCAACCCCGGTGGGACCCAGCATTTTATGCCCGGAAAATGCCAGAAAATCACAGTTAAGATCCTGGATATCTACAAGGGAGTGGGGTGCACTCTGGGCAGCATCCACCAATACCAAAGCTCCGACATCGTGCGCATATTCCACAATTTTTTTAATTGGGTTCACCGTTCCAAATACATTGGATTGATGGATCACACAAACAAGTTTTGTATTGGGATTGAAATATTTTCCGGGATCGTCCAACTCAAGAGTTCCATCATCAGTGATTGGAATGTAATTTAAATTTGCTCCCGTATCCTTAGCACAAAGCTGCCAGGGCACATTATTGCTGTGATGCTCCATTTCTGTGATGAGAATTTCATCTCCCGGATTCAGATTATGCCTTCCCCATGTATAAGCAATGAGATTGATTGCCTCTGTAGCTCCTTTAGTAAAAACGATACAATTCTCATTTTCCACATTGATGAATCGAGCAACTTTCTTTCGAGCTGATTCATATCCTGCAGTGGACCTTTCACCGATTTGATAAATTGCACGATGGACATTGGCATTGTATTCCTGATAGAATTCATTGAGTGTGTCTATCACCGATTGGGGTTTCTGGGAGGTTGCTGCTGAGTCCAGATAGATCAGGGGATTGCCCCAGACTTTCTGATTGAGAATGGGGAAGTCACCACGGATTTTATCTACATTAAATTTCTGAGTTTTGGTTCTAACCAATCACATCATTCCCAATTGGAGTTTGGCAGCATCACTCATCATATTCTGTGTCCATTGGGGTTCCCAGACAATATCAACTTCAACATTTTCTACTCCGGGAATTTGTGCAACCTTGTGTTTCACATCTCCTGCGATATGCCCTGCCATACCACAGCCGGGAGCAGTCAAGGTCATTTTAATGGAAATATCATACTTTTTTGAGGATAATTTCTGGATGGAACAATCATACACCAATCCCAAGTCCACTATATTCACAGGGATTTCCGGATCATAACATTGCTTCATTGCATCCCAAGCCATTTTTTCCACAGATTCATCGGTAACCGGTACATCTTTTACGGTCTGAGATTCTTCCGGTTCTTTTCCGATGGCATCTGCATCCTTGCCTTCAATCCGTACCAAATGGCCGTGATACAATAAAGTATAGCTGCCTCCGAGAGATTGTGTAATTCGTACCGGTTCATCTTTTTTTAATGTGACCACATCTCCTGCGGGAATCAGATATGCCACACATTCTCTTGTTAATTTGATTAGTTCACTCATAATTATTTTACCAGCATCACTTTCTGGGTTTTGGTGTAATCATCAGTCATCATCTT
>CAYFPO010000026.1:6914-27366 GCA_964345035.1 uncultured bacterium | reverse complement strand
ATTTTTCTGCTGTCCACTATATCAGGAATGTAAAATGATGTTTGGTTGCTATTCCCAATGTTTAAGCCAAACGAAGTTGCCAATCCCTCAAGATTTCCAAGCGAACTGCTCACATTATTTGAATCTTTCATTGGGTAAATTGATACATAAGTTGAATAATATTTTGTAGCAACCAAACTGTACACCACAGCAAGAAATGTAACGATGGATGTAAACATTAAAATACTCTTAAAATTCTTTTTAATTATATTTAAAAAGTCTAACAAATTTATACCCTCTTCCAATTGATTTTGAGAATTATCCATCACAATCCCATTGCATTTTGAATAACTACAATTAATGCAGCTGCTTGCCCTGCAACTGCCATAATTTCCTTAAATCGTTCCCATTTACTGTATTCCATTTTTTCTGCAATAAAAATTACATCTCCATTTTCTATTACTGAATTGTTTTTTAAGGGTATCCGCTGTCCAGTACTATGTCTGACAATATATCTGTCTTTAGTTGCAGTCTCTGTTATTCCACCTGCCAACTGAATATAATTATCAACTGAATATTCTCTTATAAAGGGATATCTGCCTGGATGAATCACAGCCCCTAATATTTCAATATATTCCATTGCCTCAGGAATATACACCACATCTCCTCTGTTTAATGGAAAATTATAAATTTGCTCAGTAAAGTTTTTCTCAGATGACACGATTATTCCCTTTGGTGCCCTTATTCTTGCTTTCATATATGCTTTTTCTTCGTTACTTCTGTATTCTTCAGGTATAAAATTTATTCTCTCTAACTCAATATCCGGAAGTAAGGAAATCGAACGATTGTTAACCTGAATTTTTGAAAGATCTGCCTTAGAAGTTAATCCGCCGCAATTATGTATCAAATCACCTATAGTTGTAACATTTGGTTCAATACTGTAAGTGCCAGGATAATTAACTTCTCCATCAACCGTTACTAAATCCTGCCGTTTATAATCCCTTTTAATGCGAATATTTATATGGTCTTCATCCTGAAGTATAAAATTTGATGCATCATTAATTGAATTAACTACTAAATTGGTTTTTTCAATATCTGTAATAAATCTAGTAATTTCCATTCTTGTAAAATCTGCGTTTTTTGTAAATCCACCGGCAATTTGGATCAAATCAAAAAGCGACTCTCCCTCAACCAATTCATATTTTCCGGGAATTTTAATTCCACCATATATTCCGGTATATTTTTCCTGTAAAGTAAATTCAACGACATCACCCTGTTTTAATTGCGGATTTATTAAATTATCACCAAACATATTGAATTTCACCAAATCGACTCTAATTGGTATATTATCTCTCCATAACAGAATGTTACGTCTTGATATTGGTTTAACTTTTATATCACTTAATTCATCTTTTTTTATATATACCAATTCAAATAGTTCAGATATTCTCATAATTGGAGTAACATCAATGTAGCCGGGTTTATCAACAGGCCCCTTGGCTAATACTCTGAATTTTCTAATTTTGGTTAAAGCGATATGAATCGTTGCATTGGAATATTTATTTTTACATTGTGCTATAACACTATTGATTGCCTTAGATAAAGTAATTCCATCAACATGTACTTTTCCAACAGCAGGAATTAAAATTTCTCCTGATGGAGTTACTATTAACTCCAGGTTCACCATACCGTCAGCAGATAACATATTAAATGCAAATTGGTCACCTGGTCCAACAATATAATTATCTGGATCAATTGTATCTTCAAGTACATCAGTCACCAATATTCTAGGACTTATCTCATTGTTCCCCTCGTCAGAGATTTCCTCATAATTCATCTTAGGTATGAGTTGAGAATAATTTACATTCATAAGAATAATTGTAATAAAAATATAAATTCTCATTAAACACATCCTCCTACAAGATAATAATTTCCATTTACTTTTCTGCCGTTTAATGCGTTGCGGGTATCAATAATTACTTCAGCATTTTTTGCTATTTCATCAAGATTAAATAGGTCATGATCCGTTGTTATAACAATACAACCAAATTCATTGATGATGTTTGTATCCATTTCTACTGATTTTAAAGTTGTTCCGTTAAATGATATTTCCGGAATATATGGATCCGAATAACAGATTTCCGGATTTCCCAATTCAGATAATAACTTCATTATTCTGAGTGCGGGTGAATTTCGCATATCATCCACATTTTTCTTAAATGATATTCCCAAAAATAATACTTTGCATTTTTGAATATTTTTACCATTTTCAGACAAAGCCCGTACAATCAGATCTCTTACATAATGTGGCATATCTTCGTTGGTTTTTGCTGCAAGGCTGATAAATTCTGAATGAAAATCAAATCCTTTCGCACGATATGCTAAATAATAGGGATCAACTAATATACAATGTCCCCCAATTCCCGGTCCTGGAGTAAAAGGCATAAAACCAAATGGTTTTGTGGAGGCAGCTTCGATAACTTCCCAAATATTGATATCCCCCATTCTGTCACACATTTGAGCCAGTTCATTCATTAATGCAATATTTACAGACCTAAAAATATTTTCAAGTAATTTTTCCATCTCTGCAACTTTTGCACTCGAAGCCCGAAACACATTTGAAATTACAGACTGTAAGCATTTTTCTGCCATTTCACCGGAAGTTTCAGTTACGCCACCTACAACAATGGGAGTATTATCTGATGTCCATTTTGTATTTCCCGGGTCAATCCGTTCAGGGGAAAATGCGAGATAATAATCTTTGTCAATAACATATCCTGCTGATTTTAACGTATTTTCAATTATCTCTTCAGTAGTTCCGGGATAACTTGTACTTCGCAATATTACAATTTTACCCAGGGACATAACATCAGCTACAACATCTGCTGCAGATTGTATATAATCTGTATTCGGTACACGATTTTTGGTGATTGGAGTTGGTACACAAATAAAAATACAATCTGCATTTCTTAAACAAGCCGAAGAATCTGAAGGAATGAATAATTTATCGGTAATTGATTGTTTTAATTTTTCATCATCAACATCAATAATATAGTTTTTTCCCTCTTTCAGTTTATTTATTTTTTCATAATCAGTGTCAAATCCATATACAGTAAATCCTTTTTGGGTATACGTCATTGCTAAAGGCAGCCCTACATATCCTAAACCAATTATACCAATTGTTAGTTCTTTAGCTTTTAATCTCTTTTGTAATTCCTGTGTATTCAATTATTGTAATTCTGCATTAGATATTATTGGATTCAGTTTGTCTTTTTCAGAAAGTATCGGTTCGGTTATAGGCCAATTAATGGAAATATCCGGATCATTCCACCTAATTCCACGTTCATCTTCTTCATTGTAATAATCACTGCATTTATATATTACTTCTGAGTTTTCACTCAATGTACAATATCCATGTGCAAAGCCTGCAGGGATATACATTTGTAATCTATTTTCTTCTGACAAAATTTCTCCAACCCATTGCATAAATGTGGGAGAATTTTTACGGATATCCACTGCTACGTCAAAAATTTCACCGCCAGTAACACGAATCAGTTTTGCCTGTGGATGGTCTAATTGATAATGTAATCCCCGTAAAACATTTTTCTCAGATGATCTGACATGATTATCCTGTACAAAATCTACGTGAATATTTCCTTCCGAAAAATCATTTTTCTGGTAGGTTTCAATAAAAAAGCCCCTTTTGTCCTTATGTACTTGGTTCTTTATGACTAAAACTTCAGGAATTTTTGTAGGAATAAATTCTACCGTTCTAAAATCTCCTCAAGATAATTTCGATATTCATTTTCTGGTAAATTTTTTACCAGAGTATCAAATTCAGAATTGGTAATAAATTTCTTTTGGAGAGCAATTTCTTCTATACAACCAATTTTTAATCCCTGGCGTGTTTCAATAGTTTCTATAAATGTACTAGCATCCAGCAAGCTGTTATGGGTTCCTGTATCGAGCCAGGCTATTCCTCTGCCAAGCACTTCTACATGTAATTTTCCAATTTTCAGGTATTCCTTATTAACATCTGTTATCTCTAACTCTCCTCTTGCAGATGGTTTCAAATATTTTGAAATTGATACGACTTCATTGTCATAAATATATAATCCGGGAATAGCATAATTTGACTTAGGGTCCTTTGGTTTTTCAACGATGCTTAATACCTTCCCATCTTTATCAAACTCCACCACACCATACCTTTCCGGATCTTTAACCCAATAACCGAAAATTGTTGCCCTTGAATTCGAGTGTACTGCATTATTGAGAAATTCTACATAGCCTTGTCCATAAAAAATATTATCCCCCAATATAAGGCATACACTATCATTCCCTATGAAATCTTCGCCAAGAATGAATGCTTGTGCAATACCCCCGGGATTTTCCTGAATTTTATATTGAATATTTAAACCGAGATGGCCTCCTGTACCAAATATCCTTTCGAAAGTAGGTGTATCCTGTGGTGTGGAAATTATCAATATATCCCGAATACCCATTAACATAAGGGTAGACATTGGATAATAAATCATTGGTTTATCATAGACCGGAAGTAATTGTTTACTTACTACCTGGCTTAATGGATATAGCCGGGTGCCAGCCCCACCCGCTAGAATTATACCCTTCATACCGTTTTCAAACCTAATCTTTCCTGATTATAATTATTATCCTGAATGTTTTTCCACCAATTTTTATTATCCAAATACCATTGTATTGTATTACGTATTCCAGCAGCGAAATCCACACTAGGTTCCCATCCTAATTCATTTTTTATTTTCGAGAAATCTATTGCGTATCTAAAATCGTGCCCCGGCCTGTCTTTTACATATTTAATTAATTCCCTATAAGTGCCGTTTTTATGAGGTACAATTTCATCCAATAAATTACAAATTGTATGAACAACTTCAACATTTGTCTTTTCTGAATTTCCGCCTATAATATAGGATTCACCAACTTTTCCCATCCTTAATACAGTATCAATGGCATCACAGTGATCCAGAACATATAACCAGTCCCGTATATTTTCACCTTTCCCGTATATGGGTAGTGGTTTATAACTCAATGCATTTAATATCATCAATGGAATTAATTTTTCCGGAAACTGATAGGGTCCATAATTATTTGAACAATTGGTTAATAAAACCGGAAAATTATAAGTTCTGTACCACGCCATTACCAGATGGTCAGATGCTGCTTTTGAGGCTGAGTACGGTGATGATGGGTCATAAGCTGTTGATTCAGTAAAATAACCAGTTTCGTTTAATGTTCCAAAAACTTCATCAGTTGAAACATGCAAAAACCGGAACCGCTCTTGATCTTTATTGGATAATGATTTATAATATTTGAATGATTCTTCTAATAATGTGTATGTTCCGATAATATTGGTTTGAATGAAATCTGCAGGACCTTCAATAGACCGGTCGACATGAGACTCAGCTGCAAAATGTACAATCGCTTCCGGTTTAAATTGGTTTATTGTATTCTCCACAGAAATGTTATCAACTATATCACCTTTAATAAATTTGTAATTAGGATTCTTCTCAATAATTGACAAAGACTCTTTACAGCCTGCATAAGTGAGTTTATCAAAATTTAAAACCGTATTCCCTTTATTAATCTGAGTAATTACAAAATTGCTGCCAATGAATCCGGCACCACCAGTAATTAATATTTTCAATTCATTCTCCCAATATTCCCGAATATGAAACCAGCTTCTTCCCATACTTTTGGCGGGTAAATATTTCTGCAGTCAAAAAATATATGTTCCTTCATTAATTCTTTAACATACTCTGGCAGCAATGATCGTAATTCATTCCATTCTGTAACTAAAATAGCCCCAGATGCATCCTGTAATGCTTCCTCAATATCTTCGGTAAAATTAATATTCTGAAATTCTTTTCTCATATTACTCACTGCTTCCGGATCATACCCCCAGACATCTGCACCTCTTTGTAATAATTCACGAATTATTACAATTGATGGCGCTTCTCGTATGTCATCTGTCCTGGGTTTAAATGCAAGTCCCAGAACTGCAATTTTTTTACCTTTAACCTCATCCTTTAAGAGAGATAGGAATTTGTTAACCATTAGTAATTTTTGTTCCTTATTGGTATGTAAAATACCTTCAATTACATTTAAATTGATATTCTTTTCTTTTCCGATATTGTGTAACCCTAATACATCTTTGGGAAAACAGGATCCTCCAAACCCAGGACCTGCATGAAGGAATTTCGGACTGATCCTCCCATCTAATCCCATAGCTTTTGCAATTGTATAGATATCTGCATCTACTACATCACAGAGTTTTGCTATTTCGTTAATAAAGGAAATTTTAGCTGCAAGAAAAGCATTAGTTGAATATTTTATTAGTTCTGCAGTAGTATGGTTTGTCTCAATAATGGGTGTCTCCCGCAGGAAAAAAGGACGATATACATCTTTCATAATTTCCAGGGCTTTGCTGGAGTCTGAGCCGATTACAATTCTGTCAGGTACCATAAAATCACCAATTGCTGATCCTTCTCTGAGAAATTCGGGGTTAGACACAACATCAAATAATTGCCTGTTAATATTGAGATCTTCTAATAATTGAATTATTTTACAGGCAGTTCCGGGTGGAACAGTTGATTTTGTAACAATTACAGTATATTCCTTCAAATGTTCAGCAATTTTTTCAACTGATGATTCAATGTAGGTAGTATCTACGTTACCTTCTCCGTTTGAGGGTGTCCCTACAGCGATAAATATTACATCAGAAGAAGGAATTGATTTATTGTAATCGGTTGTAAATGTCAACCTCTTTTCCTGAACATTTTTATTGATCAGTTCTTTTAATCCCGGTTCGTAAATTGGTATTTTTCCATTTTTCAATTGTTTGATCTTATTATCATCAATATCAATACAAGTAACATGATGATTAAAATCTGCGAGGCAGGCACCGGTAACTAAACCCACATATCCGGAACCAATAATTGATATATTATTCAATTTACAATAATCCTTTTCGTTTTCTTATCATCCATTCAATACTGAAAAGCAGTATGATTATCCACCAATATTTATTTGTTGAAACTCCGCTTAGTTCTATTTTTTCCTCAACAGTTTCCAGTGGGAATGACAATTGTGATAGCAGTAAATATAAATCATGTATATCAGTGTATTTTCCATTGGATAATTCTGATATGGCTTTTAAACCTGAGATATTTTGATACAATTGTTTATCTTCAATATGTGTTTTTTGTACGGCAACCGGCACTTCATTTATTTTGATTTTACCGTACTCTTCCAAATCAATTCTTCCGGACACCGTCCATTCACCTGTATTAATTGGTGTAAATTCGGAATAAAACCTGTTTTCTTCATTGTTAAAATTAATTATGAGTGGATATTCAATAGAATCATGTTGAGCAAATAATTTTAAATCTTTTTTAATTAATTCAGGATTTATAACAGAACTATATGATAATTCTAATTTAACTGATTGACCATAATCAACAGATGGTTTTGACGTAAATAATGTAATAATTTTATTCTCCGGAGTTTTTACAATTTCAATTATCATTGATAATAATTCTGTGATACTATTTTTATCACCTTTAATTCCAGATTTTAACTCTGAAATGCCAATTTCTGGAATAAATACACCCGTAAAACTATTCAATTGATAGACAGCTAACGAGCCATCATTGAATTCTAAGATTGAGTTTCCATTATTATTTTTTGATTCCCAGGCATGGTTTCGTTTAAATGGTGGTAATCCAGGTAAATCCATATATGAAAAATTATACCTATGATCATTATTAATTGATAAATTTATTAAATTTTCACCGGAGATATCAGCCACTGTTAACTGAAATAATTGTGATAACTGGTAATGAGATAAAAAAGTTGAGTTTGGCCCTTCCATATATAAAACGGGTATAACATTTCTTGACTGATCAAGAATTTCTTCAACTAATGTAATATCAGACCCATAGATGGGAAAATCATCTAATATTATCAAATTATAATCCGGAATTGAAAGATTCTGAATATCTTTTTGCCAGTTATACTTATTAGAGCGAAAAAAATGTGTAACCTCAGTATTATCTAAATTTGTTATAACAGTATTCAGGAAAGTAGTATTTGTCGATAAACTTCCTGATAACAAGAGAATTTTTTCCATTTTATCTTGAATATCTATATTAAAGTCAATTGTATTATTGCTTTCAATATATTCAGATGTTACAGGATTTATTGACAAATTGTATTTAGAGGATAAATCCTCAGGCGGGATAACTATTGAGAAATCTTTTATACCTTCACCACTAATATTAATCGGAGAATAATAAACTATTTCGTCATCTTTATTTTGTATCGAAATAGATGTATTTGCAGATTCATGTAAATTTGACCAGACAGATAGTTCCAAATGTAAACTATCCTTAAGACTTAATTGCTCTTCGTATATTAACGAGTGTATCTTAATATCGGGAGGAGAATATTTATTCCCTATCCCAATTGTATAAATTGGTGTATTATCCGGAATTTCTAAGGATTCCAAAATTGGACCCTTTGTAGTAATTCCATCAGTTGCTAAAAATACATAATTAAATTTGTTATATTTGACTGTATCCATAATGTGCGAAAAATTTGTATTATCGTCAGAAAATATTAGATTTTCATAATCATTCACTCGGTTAATACTGTTACCAAATTGAAAAATATCTAATTGTATATTATTTTCTGTTGACCAATCCAAAATATTACTGATTGAATAGGAATATTGAATACTATCAAGTTTCTCATGAGTATAAATACTTTTACTTGTATCAATAAATAATACAGCTTTAGGGGTTTCTTGTGAAATTTTATCCCATTTTATTTTGGGGTCAATTAGTAAATATATCAATAACACCAATATTATTCCTCTTATCAATAATAAGGCAATCCTTGAGGAAATTATTTTACTCTGTAGGAGCAGCCTATAATTTTGCATTAAGAGTAGTGCTCCGATGAAAAATAAAATTGTAAAAAATATAAATCCCTGCAAATAAATTTCAGGCAATACTTAATTCCTCCATTGATAAATTAGGGTTAGGGACTAAATCAATTTTAGAATATTCTCCCAGTTTAAATCTGTGATATCCTGTTAGTGCGATCATTGCAGCATTATCTGTGCAAAATTCCATTGAAGGAAAATAAACCATTGCATTACATTTTTGTTCCAAAATATTAATCTTATTCCTCAGATATTTGTTAGCTGCAACACCACCGGAAATCGTAATTATTTTTATACCTGTTTGCTGAATTGCCAATTGTAATCTATTTAACAATGTATTAACAATTGCACTCTGATAACCTGCAGCAATTTGAGGAATATTTTCCATCAATTCTTCATGAGGAATTTTATTGCATGTATATAATAATGCCGTTTTAAGTCCACTGAAGGAAAAATCAAGTTTTGAAGATTTAACTTTGGGAATTGGAAATTTAAATGAATTTTTATTTCCGGATTTTCCGATTTTTTCAATTTCAGGACCTCCCGGATAACCTAAGCCTAAAATTCTTGCACCTTTATCGAATGCTTCTCCGGCTGCATCATCCCGGGTTGTGGCAAGTAATGTATAATTACCGAAAGAATTTACTTTCCATATTTGTGTATGTCCCCCTGATACTAACAGGCATAAAAAGGGATATTTTAATTCAGGATTATCTATAAAGTTTGCAAATAAATGACCTTCCATATGATTAATACCTATCAAAGGTATATTTAATCCTATGGATAATCCTTTGGCAAAATTTACACCTACCAATAACGCTCCCATTAATCCTGGGCCTTCTGTAACAGCAATACAATCAATTTTCTGTAATGGAATATTTGTATGAGTTAATGCTTGGCGAACTACTTTATATAAAACTACTTCATGTTCACGTGAAGCAATTTCTGGAACAACTCCACCGAAATCCCTATGTACAGATTGTGAATATACTTCATTACATAACAGCTTGCCATCAGAGACAACTGCTGCTGAAGTTTCATCACAGGAAGTTTCAATACCTAATATATTCATCTCATTAAAAAAACAGGGCAGATTATATTTAATTTCTGCCCTGTTAAATTGAAATTAGTGTTAACTCTAACTATGCTCAAGATTCCTCAGATTCTTGAGTATTTTCTTCGCTGTCACTAATATTTTGAAGCACTTCCTCAGGAATTTCCAATTTGTCGCTTGTTGGCTCATTTTCGATTTGTACTTCTTGTTTTGTATCAGATTCACCTTCTGTTTCTTCGTCCCAGTCCATCATTAGGATGATTTTTTTAGACTGTTCATCAACTTCCTGCACAACTAATCCATCTACCTTCATCTCGGGTGTGAATTGTTTTTTCTTTTTCCATCTATCATTTTTTGGAAATTTGTTCAATGGAATGATTCCTTCTAAGTCATCTTCTAATTTAAAAATGATCCCCTTATCCAATGCCCTAATGACCTCACCGGATATTGTTTTTCCTGATGGATATAATTCGATTATTCCAGGCCATGGGTTATCCATCACCTGTTTGATTCCAAGAGACAGCCTCCTGTTTTCTGAATTTACTTCCAGTATTTTTACTTTTATTTCCTGCCCTTTGTTTACAATATCTTTAGGGTGTCTCACATTTTTAGTCCAAGATAAGTCTGAAATATGTACAAGTCCGTCAACACCTTCTTCCAATTCAACAAATGCACCAAATTGAGTTAAATTTTGAATTTTACCCTCATGTATTGTTCCTTCAGCATACTTAGTTTCAATGTCATCCCACGGATTTGGTTGAAGCTGCTTAATTCCCAATGATATTTTCTTATCGTTGGCATCAATACTCAATATTTTTGATTCAACCTTGTCACCTAGTTTGAAAAGTTCGCCAGGATGTTTAATATGACGAGTCCAAGACATTTCAGAAACGTGAAGTAATCCTTCAACACCTTCTTCTAACTCAATAAAAACACCATAATTCATCATATTTACGACTTTACCCTCAACGACAGAGGTAACTGGATACTTTTGTTCTGCATCCTTCCATGGTTCAGGTTGTAATTGTTTCAGCCCCAAAGATACTCTCAACTTTTCACCATCAAAATCAATGACTTTTACATTTAATGTTTGACCGGGGGTTAACACTTCTGATGGGTGATTGATGCGCCCCCAGGTTATATCTGTTATATGCAGGAGACCATCAATCCCGCCTAGATCAATAAATGCACCAAAATCAGTTATATTTTTCACAGTACCTTCCAGAACCATTCCAACTTCAAGCTGGGAAAAAATCTCCTGTCTTTTTTCACGGATATCTGATTCTAACAACTCTTTTCTGGATAATACTACATTTTTCCGTAATTCATTCAGTTTGACTATTTTAAATTCAAATTCTTTATCTAAATAATCATCAAAATCTACAACTGGCCGGACATCTATTTGAGAACCAGGCAAAAATGCAAATATTGGTCCTAAATCAACAACCAATCCTCCTTTTATTCTTCTGATTATTGATCCAGTAATTATTTCGCCTGTTTCATAACATTCTTTTAAATGATCCCAATGCCTGACAAAATCAGCCTTTTCCTTGGATAGAATAAATCTACCTCTTCTATCTTCAAAATTATGGATAAAAACTTCAATTTCATCACCTATATTTGGGATTTCATCAAATTCAGTTCTGGAAATAATTCCTTCTGATTTGAATCCCACATCAACGAGAACTTCTCTGTCAGTTAAACCTACAACATTGCCTGGGACAATTTCTCCTTCTTTAATGTCAGAAAATGTACTAGAATACATTTCAACAGCGTCCTCGTCCAACTCTTCCTCTTCTTCACTATAACTCGTAATTTCGTCTACAGTAATAGATTTTATATTTAATAATGTAGGTGAGAGATAATCAGTGAATTCTTCTGGTGATTGAAGATTATTTTTCCTGTCCTCATTTACATCATCCTGAGCATCCTCCTCAGTTTCCTCATCTACCTCAACTTCCACCACAACCTGGGCATCAACAAATGAATCTTCTTTTGGCTCTGTTACTATTTCAATCTCTGATGATTTTGACTCATCTGCCTGGACGGTAGATTCTTCTTCATCCACAGACGGGGTTACGGAAGATTCATCAACTTCCTGGGTTATATTAAATTCATCTGACATGAATATTATTTATCTCCTTTTGTATTTATATTTTAGTTATTTGATTTATTATTTTCTGAACTTGCTCTTCAAAACTCAGATTACTTGTATCAATGATTATTGCATCCCTGGGAATCTTTAGTGGTGAGTATTTCCGTTGTTTATCAAACTCATCACGATTTGTTAACTCCTCTATTACTTGCTCCAAATTTAATTTCTTACCAAAATTTGAATTTTCATTTAATCTCCGTTGGGCTCTAACATAAATGTCTGCAGTTAAAAAAAATTTAAACTCTGCGTCCGGAAAAACTCTAGTGCCTATATCCCTGCCTTCAATAACAACACTTTTATTTTTTGCAATTTTCCTCTGCTGGAATACCATTTTTTTTCGCACTGATTGAATTGCACTAACCTTACTGACAAGTGCATTTACTTTGGAATTTCGTATTTGGCTGGTTACATCAACGTCATTTAAAAAGATTGTGTTAAACTCCTGACCAAATTTAATTGAAATTAATTCCAATTCACGGGTAACCTGATTTACATTTTTTATATTAATGTTATTCAGGATAAAATGAAGGGCAACTGCCCTATACATTGCTCCAGTATCAATATGAATAATTCCTAATTTAGAAGCAACCATTCTAGCAGTTGTGGATTTTCCAGATGCAGCAGGTCCATCTATCGCAATTATCATTTATTACAAAACCTAATCTTCAAATAGCCCGGTAATTTACCGAACTTTAAATATACTGACAAAGAATGATAACAAATATAAATTAGTCACTTTACCACAACTCTAATTTAGATTTGATAGTTTTTAAAGGTATAATTTTACTAAACCCCGGTTTAAGATTACCTAACTCGAATCCTGCGAAGCTTTTTCTGTGGAGAGAATCAACTCTGGAACCAAACTCAGTAAATATTCTCTTAACCTCTCTGTTTTTGCCTTCATGTAAAATTATTTCATAAATAAATTTCTTAAAATGTTTCTTTTTGAGTGTGATTTTTCCCGTTACTTTTTGTCCGTTTTCTAAATTGATCCCATTAGATATCCGAATTAAATCTTTATTTGCAATTGGAATCTTGGTTTCAGCAATATAAATTCGTTCAATATGAAATTTTGGATGCATTAATCGATGAGCGAGATCACCATCATTGGTAACAAGCAGCACACCAGTTGTATCCCTGTCTAATCTACCAACTGGAAATAGACGCTGTGTCACCGGAAAATAATCCAGCACGGTTTTTCTTTTTTCTGGGTCAGAAACAGTAGAGATCACTCCTTTGGGTTTGTTGAATAGATAAACAATAGGTTCGAAGATTAAATTAACATAGTTTTTATTAAAGAACACAATATCATTATCAGTGACATCATAGGAAAAGGATTTCTGTATTTTTCCATTTATTGTAACTTTTCCTGCCTCTATTAATTCATCACATTTGCGTCTGGAGGCAATGCCAGCTTTCGCAAGAAATTTATTCAACCGCATTTGATGTTACTGTTGCTGCAGGTTCCTCATTTATGATGGATTCAATTTCTTTAATGCTCGGCAGGTCTTCCAGGGAATGAATTCCCAATGCTTCTAAAAATTTTTGGGTAGTACCATACAACAATGCCCTGCCTGCACTGGAATCTCTCCCTTTTATTGTAATTAGGTTCTTTTCCAGAAGTGATTTAATTACACTGTCACTGTTGACCCCACGGATGTGATTAACCTCAATTTTACTGACTGGCTGTTTATAAGCAATAATTGAAAGTGCTTCCAGAGATTGTTTAGATAGCATCCATTTTTTTTTGGTGTCAAACAATCTTGATACATAAGGATGAAATTCAGGTTTAGTGAGTATTTGATATCCACCAGCGATTTTTCCGATATAAATACCTTTATTCTGAGATTCATATTCTTCATTTAATTTTACAATAATTTCATTTAAAGTATATGAATTATTTCTTATCGAATTTTTTACTGCTTTTTCTGTTAAGGGATCAGGTGAAGCAAATAATAATGTTTCAATAATTCTGAGGAGATCTGTCATGCGGACGCTATATCGAGTTCTGAAAACGGAGATTTTTGTATTATATAGATTTCAGCATTTCTTACAAGTTCTAATAAAGCGAGAAAAATGACAATTACCTCCAATTTTGAATTGACTGAATTGATAAGACCATTAAAATTGATTGACCCTTTGTTTTTTATCTGATTTTTAATAAAGGATATTTTCTCCTCAATATGATATGTTTCTATATTTGTTTCATAACTATTGTTTTCAGGCATATTCTTAATGGCATCATTAAAAATTGTTATCAAATCAAAAACAGTGAAATTTTTGAAATATTCTGTTGGATTTTCTTCAGTTAACTTAATTTCAATTTTCATCCCTTTTGTGAAACACATCGAATGGTCATCCATCAAGCCCGCCAGGTCATTTGACGCATCTTTAAATTGTTTATATTCAATTAATCTTCTGATGAGATCTGTTCTTGGGTCATCTATCATTTCGTCATCAGTTTCCTGGTCTCGAGGAAGCAGCATTCTGGATTTAATTCTCATCAACATTGCTGCCATTAGTACGAATTCTCCTGCAATTTCAATGTTGAGAGTTTTCATCACATTCATAAAATCCAGGTATTCTTTTGTAATGTGACTAATTGAAATATCATAAATATTCAGTTTGTCCCGCTGAATGAAATACAATAGTAAATCCATTGGTCCTTCAAAATTATCAATTTTTACATTGTAACTCATTTAATTATGGGTAGAAAACCAACTTTTTTATATACTTTTCTTAGTGTTTTTCCAGCCAGATAATTTGCTGTATCGGCACCTCTTTTTAATATGTCTTCGAGATCTCTTTTTTGATTGATCAATTTATTATATTTTTCCTGGATTGGTTTCAAAGACGCAACAACAATATTCCCGAGATCTTCTTTGAATTCTTTATATCCTTTTCCTTCATATTTTGATTCTATGTCAGGATATTTTAAATCAGTCAATAATGAATAAATATTCATTAAATTCTGCAATCCGGGGCTACCATTTTTATATTTTACAGTTTTTCCGGAATCTGTTACTGCGCGTTTGATTTTATTTTTAATTTCTGTTTCATTATCAAGAAGACCAATGAGACAATTCGGGTTTGCATCGGATTTCGACATTTTACTTCCGGGATCCTGAAGATTCATAATTCTTGCGCCAACTTTTGGAATATATGGTTTCGGGACTTTAAAAGTAGGTGAATATTCCTGATTAAATCTTTTTGCTATATCCCGTGCAAGCTCAAGATGCTGTTTCTGGTCTGCACCCACCGGTACTAAGTCTGCTTGATAAAGTAATATATCTGAAGCCATTAAAATGGGATAGGTAAATAATCCGGCATTGATATTAGTATTATGTTTTTTTGTTTTGTCTTTAAACTGAGTCATCCGGTTTAACTCACCCATATAGGTTAAACAATTTAATACCCAGCATAATTCAGCGTGAGCAGGAACATGGGATTGAATAAAAATAGTGCTTTTTTCAGGATCAATACCACATGCAATGAATTGGGCGGCAAAGGACAGGCATCTATTTCTTAATTCAGCCGGTGTTTGTCTGACTGTAATAGCGTGCATATCGACGACAATAAAAATTGAATTATAATCGTCTTGAAGGGATTCCCATTGTTTTATTGCACCAAGATAATTTGCTATACACAATGTACCGGAAGGTTGAATTCCGGACAATATTACTTTTTTATTCTCTGAATTGGAATTATCCATTAATTGAGTTTCGAATCCATAAAAAGATATGGTTTCCAATTCTGTTGTTTATTTGATACAAATTTTTGTAAAAATATAATAATAGATGGTTTCCTCGGTCTACGGATTAATTTCATATTACAATCCTTCAATGTCTGGTTCTGTTTTTTTGAATTACACGGCATACATGCGGCAACAAGATTCTCCCATGTATCCAATCCACCCCGCTGTTTAGGTACCAGATGATCAATAGTCATTTGCACTCCTTTTTTTCCGCAATACTGACAGGTATAATTATCCCGCTTCATAATATTTTTTCGGGAAATCATAATTCCCCGCTTTTTAAATCGAATATAATCTTTTAACCTGATCACACTGGGCATTGGTATTGTGATGGATGGTGAATGTAGTGATTCCTTGTATTTTTCAATAACTTCAATTTTTTCGTTGAAATACAAATTGATAGCTCTTTTTACTCCGGTAACCATTATGGGTTCATAATTTTGATTTAACACTAAAACCCTTCGATTTATTATACCGTTAATCATAATTTATAAATTTTTCAATTGAAAATGTTTTATACAGCTTACCAAGTAATTCGGTGTTACAGTCATTATCATTTTTATTTAATGAATCAATTCTGACTTCCCCTGAACAATGGATTATTTTTCTATCCCCGAGAGCAATGCCAACATGGTCAACCATGCCGTCAGATGTAAAAAATACAATATCTCCCTTCATCGAATCTATAAAGTCTACTTTCTTCAAATTTGAATTTTGTATTTGTTGGGATGAATCCCGTTCAAGGGAAATTCCTGAAAACTTAAAAACTGATTGGACAAATCCCGAACAGTCAAATCCTTTACTGGTTTTTCCTCCCCATAGATACGGTATACCCATCAAATTTTTAGATATCATAATTATTTCCTCGCGAAAACCGGTATATCGTGTAAAATTCAGGGATTCTATAAAACCTATTCCTTTATCAGGTATTTGTAATTTTAACCAATTATTTTCCTTTTCAATAACTGGAATCTCAGTACAAAATAATATCTCACCAATTTTTTGAGAATCTAAATCCGGTTCAGAATATATCCACTGAATCCTTTTGGAAATAGTAAATGTAGTATGTGCGGGGTAACTATCAGTTTCAACCGTATAAAACTGATGTATCCAGCTTTCATAGCCATCCCATTGCCGAATCCTAAACCAATTATTTTTTTTATCCAATATTTCAAGATTTTCATACATCAATGCCTGTGTAACCATCTCTGAGGTAAAATTGGGTTGGGAATATAAATTTGCAGCACTGGTTTTCACGATCAATCCCATATTACCTGTTTTTGACATATTCTATAAGAATTCTGCCAATATCCGTATTATCCATAAAATTATCGAAAATTTCTGCACCCGGACCTGTTGCCCATACCGGCACGAATCCTGCGGAATGATAATCCGATGTAAACTGAATATCCAATTCTCCGTTTTCGCCATCGTGGACGGCAACACCACCACATTCATGGTCTGCTGTAAGCAATACCAAAACGTCTTGATGGAGTTTCTGATAATCAAGGCAATGATTCACAACATCATTTAAAGAAGCCATCTCACCCAAAATATATTCTGCATTATTAGAATGACCTCCCCAGTCTACCTGAGATTCTTCAACCATTAGAAAAAATCCATTTGGTGAATTCTCTAAAAATTCAACAGCAGTTTTAGTCATCTCTACAGTAGTAGGATGTCTGGAAATATTATGTTCCGGTAATGCCCCATCTGAAAATAGTCCTACAATTTTGTCTGAGTTTAAATTTAAATCTTCGAATTCCGTAAAATATGTACCTCCGGATTTAGTGAATTTATTGATAATTTCCTCACTCCAAAATTTTCTGCCTCCACCCAGTAAAATGTCTATATTCGATTGGGCAAGCTGGTCGGCTATTTCAGCTTCCATCTTTCGGTATTCTACATGGGCTCCAAATGATGCTGGTGTGGCATGGGTTATGGTAGATGTAGCTACCAATCCGGTTTTCATATTTAATTCTTCAGCAATTTCTACCACAGTCTTAATGGGTTGTTTTTTATGGTCTACCGAAATTGCACCGTTATATGTTTTTACTCCTGTTGATAATGCAGTTCCACTTGAAGCTGAATCCGTCACTTTTTTTGTGCCGTCATCGGGGTGCGTTGCTACCAATCCAATATGATCAAATCGGGCGGGTGCAAAATCACCATTACTATAAAATGATGCTGTGTATTGTCCAATGCCCGTTCCATCTGCTATTATGAAAATAATGGATTTTGGTGTATTATCCAACGGAATATCAGAAATAAATCGACTGGAATAATCACTTGATTGTACGGTATTTTCTTTAGGTGTATCTAAGGCAACTCCGTATAGAGTGTATCCACATCCATAGAAAATGAATATACTTACAATGTATATGAAATGTCTCATACTGATATAATTCTTAAAAATTTTCTTTTACCTACTTTCAGTACGGTTGGATTTTTATCAGATAAAGTACAATGAATATCATCAATTTTAATTCCATCAAGTTTTACGGCTCCCTGAGAAATCATTCTACGAGCCTCTCCGTTGCTTCCCACAAGATTATTTTTAACCATTATCTCGACCAATTTTTCACCAAGTTGAGAATTATATTCCGGCATTTTGTCCGGAATATCTTTTTTAATAAATAAATTGTCAAACTCCTGTTCAGCTTTTTGTGCGTCCGATTCTGAATGATAAAGTGTAACCAGTTCTCTCGCTAGTTGCCTTTTTAAATCTCTTGGATTGGTTTTATCATCGTGTAATTTCATTTTAATTTCTTTCAACTCGATTATTGATATTTCAGTACCAAACTCAAAATACCGAATAATTAATTCATCGGGGATGGATAATGTCCGTCCATATATTTCACCTGGAGTGTCAGTGAGACCAATGTAATTATCATAGGATTTTGACATTTTTTCTACACCATCAGTACCTTCCAACAATGGAGTTGTAATGATTACTTGTGGTTCCTGACCGTATGTTTTCTGCAGTTCACGACCAACCAGGAGATTGAATTTTTGGTCAGTCCCGCCAAGTTCCACGTCTGATGTTAAAAGTACAGAATCATAACCCTGTGCTAATGGATACAAGAACTCGTGGATGGATATTGGCTGTCCTTCTTTATACCGTTTTGTAAAATCATCTCTTTCCAGAATTCTCGCAACAGTGTAATGGGAAGCCAATTTTATGACTTCACTGAAATCCATTTTTCCAAGCCAATCAGAATTATACACAACTTTCAAAGATTTCAAATTCAACACCGCTTCTGCTTGCTCAATATAGCTTTGGGCATTATCTCTGGTTTCTTCAATTGTAAGTTGGGGTCGGGTTTTATTACGTCCTGTGGGATCTCCAATCATTGCTGTAAAATCTCCGATTAGCAGAATTCCTGTATGCCCAAAATCCTGAAATTGACGCAGTTTTCGTAATACTACCGCATGCCCGATATGTAAATCCGGGCGGGATGGATCACAACCTAATTTTATGATTAGTGGTTTGGAATCATTTACAGATTGTTCTAATTTTTTTACTAATTCTTCTTCCGGAATAATCTCTTCCACACCTCTCTTAAGGATATCCATTTGCTCATTTACCGGTGGAAATTTCATAAATTTATCTTCTGATTTTTATATTGTCTTTGAGACTGCCGTTCTAAGTCCTTTTTCATAATATCCTGACGTTTGTCCCAGGTTCGTTTACCTTTTGCTAAAGCAAATTCCAGTTTTGCTCTTCCCTTTCTAAAATACACCTGAAGTGGAATCATTGTCATTCCTTTTTCATCCACAGATCGGGATAACTTTTGTAGTTCTTTTTTATGGAGCAGTAATTTTCTCATTCGTGTGGGGTTATGTGAAGTATATCCATGGTGAGAGTACTCTCCAATATGCATTCCGATAGCAAATAGTTCGTTATTCATGAATCTGATATAACTTTCTTTGATATTGACCTTTGCTTCACGCATTGCTTTTACTTCACTGCCAACAAGTACAATGCCGGCTTCGAATTTTTCAATAATGTGGTACTCGTGCCGTGCTTTTCGATTGGTTGCAATAATTTTAACAGACATTTTAGTTTGATCATTTTAACAAATTACAAATAATTAAGCATAAAATTTACCGGGGATTAATCCCATTGAACAAGTTTATTTCCTTGTGAAGATAAATGGTATCCGGCTAATTTTGATTTACTGCAGCCGCTGTGGATTTTTAATTTTCAAATTGCTCGGGTGGCGGAATTGGTAGACGCGCCAGGTTCAGGGTCTGGTATTCGCAAGGATGTGCTGGTTCGACTCCAGTCTCGAGCACAAAATGGAATTTTTCACCTATGTCTTAAAAAGTGTTGAACATAAGATACATTATATTGGCCATTCTTCAGATTTAAATCAACGGTTAAAATATCATAACTCCGGTAAAGTGAAATTTACGAAATCATATGGTCCCTGGAAGCTAATCTACTCCGAAAAGTTTAAAAACAGATCTGAAGCAATTATCAGGGAAAAATATCTAAAATCCGGGATTGGAAGGGAATGGTTAGCT
>CAYFPO010000026.1:0-6814 GCA_964345035.1 uncultured bacterium | reverse complement strand
AGCAATTATCAGGGAAAAATATCTAAAATCCGGGATTGGAAGGGAATGGTTAGCTGAAAATATATCTGATTATTAGTGCTGGTTCCCTGCCTGTCGGCAGACAGGGACTCCAGTCTCGAGCACAAAATGGAATTTTTCACCTATGTCTTAAAAAGTGTTGAACATAAGATACATTATATTGGCCATTCTTCAGATTTAAATCAACGGTTAAAATATCATAACTCCGGTAAAGTGAAATTTACGAAATCATATGGTCCCTGGAAGCTAATCTACTCCGAAAAGTTTAAAAACAGATCTGAAGCAATTATCAGGGAAAAATATCTAAAATCCGGGATTGGAAGGGAATGGTTAGCTTTTATTCTTTTTCAATGATTTCTTTATAAGGCTTAAAATGTATTCCCTTTCTTCATCTGTTCTTATTACGATTTCATAGTCACCATTTCCATAATGTCCGACAGAAGAAACGTCTCTCGTAATCCCTTTTGGGTCATCAAGGTCGCCTTGTTGTAAATTCAACCACATTTTCAAAGCATTTTTCTGAATGTGAATATCAACAACATTTGTACCTGATACAAAAGCTATGTATTTCTGCTTAGGTTTAACTTCTAAATCGGCTATGTTTAATATGGCACTTTTAAAAGTCTCATAAAGTTCTCTTGTTTCTTCTGTCCCTTTTTCTATATGCTCGTCTTCCGTGTAAACTTTAATTTCTTTGGTTACTTTTTCAATCACTTCATCCTGTCGGCTAATTGTCTTTACACTTTCCTGAGCACCTGAAGTTTTGATTTGATTGTAATTGACCGTTTGGTTTGTGTATCGTTTTATTTCCCAAAGTTCGATTGGCAAGTCTTTAAAATTAATCGCCTCCTTTTGGTAAGTAGTAAAAGAAGGAGAAATAAACATTACTCTCGATTGAGACCAATCAACATGATTACGTTTCAAAGTCTCTTTTGAGTTTTCATTGTATTCGAGAATAAAGTCCGCTTTATTATTCAGCATTAAAGACAAATAGGCGTAACCCTGATCGATTACGCTAAAATTCTTGTCTCGTTTGTATTCAATAATCACAAAATTACCTATTTCTCTGTCAAATGCTAAGGTATCAATGCGAAAATTGTTAAGGCTAAATTCTGACTTCACAAAATCAAGTCCGAAAATGGATTTTAAATTTATCTCTGTCAGCGATTGAATGTCTTTTTCGAGTCTGAAGGGATTCTCTCTTATTCCTTCAAGTCGTTCGTTTTTTTCTATTTTAAAGAGTGCCATTTTTTTTCTTTTGTATGGTTTTTATATTTTGGTGGTAAAAATTTTATATAAACAAAGCGATGGCTTGTTTCTTCTGCATCCACCGTCATTGCCTTGGTTACTTTATATCTGTCATGATATGTCATTGTTTCTATTGACATTTATTTTTATTTTTTTTATTCTACTTGCGTACCACCCAGATAAACTCTATTATTGTTATTAATGGGTTAACTCTCCTATATATTTAGCGTTTTAATGGGTTAGCATACGAATAAATAAAGACTCTTAACAACAAATTCATTAAAAATTAGATATTCAAAATTATAGTCATCAAACTATTATTTCCTATATTCCTTCCTTAATTAACTTCATAGTTTCCACATTCCTCCAGAGCTCCAACTACACATATCAACTATCCCTGCCAATCAACACCCCTTTCAACTCTCCATAACTATTTGATATTTCCACAGGACACTGATGTTGTTTTTCGTTTTTTGACAGACAATCCGGTTTCTCTACATTAATACCTAACACATCCTCCACAACTTCCGGGAATTTCCCTGGGTGTGCGGTTTCAAAACAGATTGCTGGAGTTTCATCATCAGTCTGATTTCGGTAGTGGTCCAAAGCTGCTGTTCCTACTGCCCCATGTGGTTCGAGAATGGTGTTATTTTCCAAATAAGTAGTTTTAATAGTAGATTTGGTCACTTTATCAGAAACGGAAACTGAATAGAGGTTTTTTCGCATTGAAGTAATATCCGGTGATTTATGTACGATTCCATTTCTGTCAACAGTTCCGCCATATAATTCGAAATACCGGGCAAGGTTACTGGGATTTCCCACATTCATAGCATTTGACAGGCACGCTCGTGATGGAGATACAATTTCGTATTCACCATTCTTAAGAAACCTGGGGAATTCATCATTTTCATTTACTGCCAGAATCAGCTTTTTTACAGGCAGTCCCATTCTACATGCAAATTCACACCCAAGTGAATTACCGAAATTCCCGGATGGAACAGAAAAAATTACCGGATTAAAATTCTCACTTGTTTGTGCAAATGCGTAGAAATAATACACAATCTGAGGCAGGATCCGGCCGATATTAATGGAATTGGCAGATGTCAAGTTCATTTTTTTCAATGATATATCTGAAAATGCCTGCTTCACTAAACGCTGACAATCATCAAATTTGCCATCAACTGAGATAGTGGTTACATTACCACCAATACCATCCATCTGCTTCTTTTGGGCCGATGATATTTCATTGGCAGGATATAAAATCAATACGTTAAAATTTTCTAGTCCAAAGTATGCCCGCCCTACAGCGCTGCCGGTATCCCCCGATGTTGCAACCAGAATAGTAATTTTCTGGTCCAGCTTATTCAGTTTTTCCATGATTCTTGCCATAAACCGGGCAGCAAAATCTTTAAAGGATGCTGTCGGCCCCTGATCCAATCGAACTAAGTTAGTATTTGAATTAAGTGATTCAATAGGAATATCAAAATTATACGCATCTTCTACAATTGATTGTAATTCGGATTCACTGAGTATTCCGTGTAAGAATTTTTGCAATATTACAAATGCGGTTTCAGGATACGAATTATCTCTCAGGGATTCTATTTCATTCTGGGAAATTGAGGGGGTTTTGTCTGGCATAAACAATCCGCCATCAGGGGCAATACCCAGAAAAAGGGCTTCTGAAAAAGAAACCAAATCTTTGAATCCGGTTATTTTATCAGTGTGAAGGTTTCTGTTGGTGCTGTAATAGTGAATCAATAGGTGGGATTGGTGAAAATTTTTATCTCACTTTGCTCCGTTTCTGCAGGGATACTTCCATTTCGTGTGAAAGCATTTCAGATTTAAGATTTTTTTTGTTTAACTGCATCCCTTTTTTGATCTCCTTCATAACATCTCTCCTGCTCACCTGTCCCAGAAGTTTCCCCTCTTGGACTACCGGCAGCCTTCTGAATGCCATCGTAAAAAACATATCAGCAATTGTATATAAATTAGCATCGGGGGATATTGTTGTTACATCAGTGGACATAAATTGAGAAACGTTTCCACCCGGCAAATCGTAAAACGCTTCATTTGCAAGAATCTTCATGGTATCTTTTTCCGAAAGTATTCCTACCACTTGTCGGGAATCATCAATTACAGGCGCACCTGAAATCTCATTTTTTAGAAGGAGGCTAATGGCATCAAAAATATCCATATCGGGTTTAAGAGTTATAATTGTAGTTGACATAAAATCTTTTGCTTTAGGTAAAAATTCCATTTCATCTCCTTTTCATCAATTTCCTTGAATGTAAATTACCATAATAAGTTGAAATTACTGCCTGTTTTTTACCCGTTTTTAAAAAATTACAATTATTTCGTAAAAACCCATTAATTCCATTCTGAACAAATTAAATTTTTATAATCACATCTGTTACAATGATATCCTGTTTTGGCTTCAAAATTACCACTTTCGATTTCCGAAGCAATGGTCTCAATTTCTTGGGTATAATCATTTAACTCATCATCCGATAACTGAATGGAGATTTCCGGATCATCCTGCCGTAACATTAAGTAGGATACATATTCCGGAATTTTCCCCAATGAACGGCCGTCGTCAATAACTTCATCGGATTGTCTTGCATATATCGCATATATTGGTAGTTGAAGATTTTCCCGGGAATCTTTTTCGGTCATCTTTTTTTTCCCTGTTTTATAATCCAGAATTCTTATCTGACCATCAGAATTCACATCAATTCTATCACATTTTCCGGTCAAAGTGCAGTTGGAAAGATCAAATTCAAAATATTTTTCAGTGGAAAATACATGGGGTTGTACTGACTTAAAATAATTGTAATATTTTTTTAACATTTCCTCCCCGTCCCGTCTGTTCTGTTCTTCTTCCTGTAAAAATTCATATCCCTCTGTGTTCCAGTGTTTGTCCATCAACATGAAAAGGTCATCCATTGTTGAGTATCCATCTCTGTGAAATACCTCCAATACTTTGTGAATAGTATTCCCCAGGCTGAAATACGGTTTCCCTCTCTTTTCCTCTACTTTATGGATATATTTGTATTTGAACTTCAATGGACAATCCTGATAATTACCAATACTGGAGGCAGATAACCGTGGTTTTTTTACCGTAATATTTTCTGTTTTAACAGATTGAAGTTTTTCTTCAATTTCTTTTTTATATGGGTTTTCATTCCACTCCGGAATATTACCGGTTCGAACCAATGTAACACATTCTACTGCTTCGAGTAGGAGTTTTGAATTTTCAAAATTTCCGGCTGATGATTCCTGTATCATTCTTTGATGTAGATTCCCTATAATTTCGTCAAATATATTGGTTTCCGTTTTTTCAATCATATAAACCTCCTTTTGAATAAATGGTGCATCTAAATGCTTAACGAACATAGATTGTCTTTTTTCTGTAGTTAACAGAATTAAATTCTTTTTAGCTCTGGTGATTGCTACGTAAAAAAGCCTTCTCTCTTCCTCGATATGCAGATCTTTTTCATCTCTATCCATTACTTTCCAACGCTTCCAATGAAAAGGAATTGATCCGAGGACTTTTCCCCTTTTAAATCTCATCGGAAAAATTGACGAAGATAAATATGGAATAAAAACTGTATTGAATTCCATACCCTTTGCATTATGAACGGTCATAAGCTGGACACTGAATTTTGATGGTGCTTCATCAGATTCAATAAGGGTACTATTTACTTCATATATTACATTAATGAAACGGCATAATAATTTTATATCACGGGTTTTGTATCGTATTACAAAATTTGAAATAATCTGCCGAAATTGATTAATTCCCTCAATTGATTTTTCATATTGCAGATCTTCATTTTTATCTGCAACATACTGCTTACTTTCAATTAAAATTTTCCAGATAGTTTGTTCCAGTCCAACATTCTTAATCTCATTTTTAATCTCAATAATGGATTGGCAAAATTTTCTGATTTCCACCGGTATTGATGACATTTGAATACATTTTTCAACAATAGAATTTTCTGTATTAGTGATCTTTTTATTATGAATTAAATTTGAAAAATAAAATGCTGTATCCTCATTAAATTTCAATTTAAGTAAACGGATCAACGAGTGAAAACTCCACTCTGAATCTGCAATAACATTAATCCAGGCTACCAAATCTTTAATATCTGAATGGTCAAATAATCGGTCTGAAGTATAATTTACAGGTATCCCTTCCAAAATCATATCATTTTTCATGATCTCGCATTGGGCATTGGTTCTGGTAAGGATCGCAATATTTTCAGGTGATTCACCTTCATTCAACAATATCTTAATCTCTTTACATATTGCCGCTGGATGTATTGTGCGGTCTCCGATCAACAGCCGTGGAATATTCACTCCTTTTTCAGGGGAATTTAAAATTCCTTTTTCAAGCCGTCCCGGGTTCTCCCGGATTACAACATTTGCTAAATCCAGAATTTTCTGATCAGATCTGTAATTTTCCATCAATGGAATTTTTTCAAAATCAGTGTAACCGGCATATATTTCAACAAATTGATGAACATTCCCAATATTAGCTCCTCTAAATGAATAAATGGACTGGTCATCATCACCCACCACTGTAATACTATTTTCAGGTTCTGCAATTTTCTGTACTATGCTGGACAAGGCGAAGTTATTATCCTGGAATTCATCAACAATAATATGTTTGAATCTCACTTTTAATATATTTAACACTTTTTCATTATTACAGATTAGATTCCATAAATTCCAGATCATATCTCCAAAATCAATTTGGTCGAGGTTTTGTTTCCATTGTTGAAATAATGGATATGCAGTCATAATATCTTCACATTGATATACAAATTCTTTAAGCTCTTCTTTTTCATTTAGTGATTCATTCTCTTTCTTTATCAAAATTTCTAAATCTTCAAAGGAAAGCAGTTCATCACGGATACGGTCAAATATATTTTTGAAATTGATAATTGTATTGATTGGGTCTCTTTTGAATTCTGTGGATTTCAGCGGAATTTTGTCAAAATTTTCTCTCAACATGAAGTAAATTTCCGGTTCATTCATCACTTCAGGTGGTGTTGAATACCCCATTTCTTTGTAAAATTCGTTATGGAGAGTTTGTGCAAATGCATGATAATTAGATGCAATTATTTTGCTGCCGCTCTGCCCAACCTGTTGAATTAATGATTTTTTAAGATTTTCTGCGGCTTTTACAGTATAGGTAAGGGAAAGAATGGAATCCGGGCTGGCAATTTCATCTTTGATCAATCTAGCGATCCGCCCGACAATGGTGGTGGTTTTTCCCGTACCTGCACCTGCAAGAATTAGCAGTGGTGCCGGGGGATGATTAATGGCTTTGAGTTGTTGTTTGTTATAATCCATTTGCAGTCGGGAAAATATAAACGGAAATTCGGCGGGAAATAAAATGGAAATATGCCGTTCCTCCCTGAATGACCAAAATATCGAAGGCTGTTAGAATTAAGTTAAACAGAAACCATTAATATATTGGGTAAGCTCCCGGTTCAGCAACTACATATCCACCATTCAAGCTGGTCCGAAATACGTTTTTCTC
>CAYFPO010000025.1:0-27775 GCA_964345035.1 uncultured bacterium | reverse complement strand
CCCATTCTCATTGCGATGTCCCAGATTCGCAACAGGAATCTTACAATCATTTCTACTACTAATATCATTCACTCTTGGACAGGATGTATCCCTTAGTTTTCAGAACTATGCTGAGGATGCAGGATCTGTTGATGTGTACATGGTGAATACTTCAGATGTATATGGGTTTCAATTCAATGTAACCAGTCTGGATGTGACCAGTGCAGGTAGCAGAACTCTACAGTGGATATCAATCCGAAGGAGATCATTCAATTACCTGGGATGGCACACATCATTCATCAGGCATTTATTTCATCAAGCTTGTTTCAGGAGAATACCAACAGGCACAGAAAGTGGTGCTTCTGAAATAAAACTACCTCGTTAACCATCAGTAAAAAACTGCGAAGTAAGAGGGCAGGAATCCCGGGAAAAGATTTATCTCCTCCGGGGTTTTTAACAACCATCTGTTATAAAATAGAATTTAATTGAATTAATTGCCGTATTTTTAAATGAAAGACGTATCTCTAAATGGAGTTAAATTACAATAGTTATAAAATAGTAAATCAAGTAAAGGAAATAATACATGAGTGATGTAAAACAAGGAACAGTTAAGTGGTTCAATGATTCCAAAGGATTTGGATTTATTACCCCATCAGAAGGTGGAAAAGACTTATTTGTTCATATGAGCAACATTAAAATGGATGGGTTTAAAACGCTTAAAGACGGACAATCTGTTGAATATAATGTTGGAAA
Organism: uncultured bacterium; assembly: GCA_964345035.1. Classification (GTDB taxonomy): domain Bacteria; phylum Fidelibacterota; class Marinisomatia; order SCGC-AAA003-L08; genus CAYFPO01. The sequence goes on along the minus strand of CAYFPO010000025.1, from coordinate 27,043 downwards.
AAGCGATAGAGGTCCTGTAGCTGAAAATGTTACACCAAAATAATTTATCTGCTTAACACAGGATCCCGGGGAGAGAGTTTTAAATTCACTCCCCGATATTCTGATACAAAGAAATATATCCCTCTGAAATAGAGGGATTTTTATTTTATCTGTAAAAATAATAACCACTAATAGTAGATTAAAGAAAATGCAAAGTATACAAATAACACAGATGGTGGCGATCCTTTGCGACGGCAATAATATCGAACGCAGCATCCATGATGCATCAAAAAATAAAAATACCATGATCGATTTTGATTCATTAGTCCCCAAATTACTGAATGGACGGGGGTTAAACCGGCTGATCTATTTTCGTGAAGGCATTTCAATTTCCTCCAAATTTGCTGAAAGGCTCCATGAAAATTTCTATGGGGTGGTGGTGCCATGCCATAAATCAGCGGATATCCCGTTGTCCATCAAAGCCACACAACTGGCATCTAAAGTGGATACTATCATTATTATGTCAGGGGATTCAGATTTTATTGAGCTGGTTCGCCATCTCCAGGCAGAAGGTGTCCGGGTGGAAATTGCTGCAGTCAGAAAAACAACTGCGGATATTCTCATTGCTGAAGCTGCATATTTCCACGAAATAACCAAAGAAGACTGGTTCGAGTATAAAGCGCCAAAAGGAAGGTCCGGAAAAAAAAAGTAAATCGGTCTGACTGGCTCCTATTACTTCTGTTATCTTCTGGAATTCTAAATATTATAATATCAGGGTTCCAATTTATAAAATTCCCTTCTTCTCCATCATTATCCCTTTGGTTACAAGGCATATCCACCAATAAATTTTAGGCTTAATTCTTCCATAAAAAAGGATCAGATCATGAAGGCATTTAAAAAGATTTACTGTAGTTTACTTGTAATCTCTATTGGATTCAGCCAATTCAATACAGAAAATGTAGGGGTTTCCGGCAGTTTTGGTTCTGTGACAATAGACGGAAAAATCTACAATCAAATTGCCATACGTCCGGAAATCCCCATTGGAAAACTAGGCATTGGACTGGATCTGTATTTTTATTTAGATGGTGACGGGAATCTCTATAAGGAATCCTGGGATTTTTCCAGCACTAAGGCGGGGTACCGTACCATCCTGGATAAGATATATTACATCCGATGGGCAAAACCGGGTGACCCGCTGTATTTCAGAGCCGGCTCGCTGGTATATGCCACTTTGGGGCAGGGTATCCTGGTGAATGGATATTCCAATGTATTGGAATATCCACAGGTGAGAAGAATCGGACTGGATCTGAAAGCAAAAGTTTCCGGCTTCGGTATTGAATATATCCAAAGTGACTTCAAGAGAACACCCGGAGTTATGGGAGTGAGAATGTCTCGAGGAGTAATGCCCAAATTAGATATTGGCTTTTCTTTTGTAACTGATGTGGACCAGAACAAAGGGCTTGGTGATCGGGATGATGATGGGTATCCGGATGTATTTGACCATTTTCCCGATGATGAAAATAAATACGATGAAGCTCAGGAAAATAAAGAAGATTGGAAAGAAATCTGGGAATCTTCTGTTGATACTAATATTTACAGTTTTAATGATTGGTTTGCATCACTACCGTTGAATCATAATACATTTGATCCCGAAGAATTTGAGCCGGACAATGTAAGCGGATACAGCTTCGATCTGAGTTATCAACTGAATAATCATATTACACTATACTCTCAATTTGCACAATTAATCGGTGAAACTACAGAACATGGGGATGATTTCAATAATAGTCTTGGTCTGGGTTTTGTTCCGATTGGTATGTCCGGAAGATTCGGTCCGGTGGATGTAAGAGCAGAAATCCGCAAAAGTACCAGAAATTTTGTTTTCAACTATTGGGACAGATCCTACGATGTTAATCGAATTATATATGATGGAGATTCATTAATTACCCGTGAAAGTGAATTATACCGATATGGTAATATGCAGGGAATCTATGCAGAGATATCCTCCAATTTGTTCAATTTTGTCACATTTGGTGCAGGCTATCAGGACCTAAAAGGAGAACAATGGGATGACGGAATTTCTGATTATATTGATGATTCCAATCGGTCATTTCTGGCAACTCTCCAGTTGAATACTTCTATTATACCCAGATTAAAAACAGCAAAATTGTTTTATCAGCAGAATAATGTACCCAATCCCTTTAAATTCGATCCTTCGCCCTCTACAATTCATGGGTATGATCTGGGAGTTGAACTTTCCGGAGGGATGATGTTGGTGTATAAATCAAGAACCACATACATGGACAATGGCAATGGTTTGGAACCGGTGAAGTCAGCGAATTTTGAAACTCAGATTCTGTTTAAGTAAATGACATCCAAAGAAGTCAGGAAGCAATTTATCGACTTTTTCAAATCGAATGGGCATTCATTTGTACGCAGTTCTTCAGTGGTGCCATTCGATGATCCTACCCTCTTATTTACAAATGCCGGGATGAACCAGTTTAAACCTGTTTTTTTGGGTGGAAAAACTGCAGAAAATGTAAGAGTAGTCAATTCTCAAAAGTGTATTAGGGTTAGCGGAAAGCACAATGACCTGGAAGAGGTAGGGGTGGATGATTATCACCACACATTTTTCGAAATGCTGGGTAATTGGTCATTTGGTGACTATTATAAACAGGAAGCAATAGAATGGGCATGGGAATTATTAACAGAAGTCTGGAAACTGGATAAAACCAAACTTTGGGTGACCATATTTCAGGATGATGATGAATCCCGTGAATTGTGGAAAAAATGTACGGATATTCCGGAAGACAGAATTTTAAAATTTGGTCATAAAGATAATTTTTGGGAAATGGGAGATGTGGGTCCATGTGGTCCGTGTACAGAGATTCATTATTACACCGGAGATGATCCGGACGATCAGAAAGCCTCCGGAGTTAACGCAGATCCCGAATATCGTGAGATATGGAATCTGGTATTTATTCAGTATAACCGTGATGAGGAAGGCAATCTGAATGAACTTCCTGAAAAGCATGTGGATACCGGAGCCGGTTTGGAACGGATTACAGCAATTTTAAATAGAGTTACATCCAATTATGATACAGACCTGTTTATTCCAATAATTGAAAAAATATCTGAATTGGCAAATTTTCCCTATACTCCTGAAACAGGAGTTGCTCACCGGGTAATATCCGACCACGTGCGGATGTTGGCTTTTTCCATTGCAGATGGTGCAATTCCCGGGAATGACGGTAGAGGATATGTTCTTCGCAGAGTGCTCAGACGTGCAGCAAGATTTGGTAGAACTATCGGACTAACCAAACCGTTTATTAGCTCCTTGATTCCCCCTCTGACAGAAATCATGGGGGATTCTTTTCCCGAATTAGTTGAGAAACAAAGCCATATAAAAAAAGTGATTTCTGCAGAAGAGAAGTCCTTTGGTAAAACTCTGGATAAGGGGTTGGATATTTTTGATTCCATAACAGAAAAAATGCATGCAGGGGATACTATAGCCGGTGAAGACGCATTCAAACTATACGATACATTTGGTTTTCCGGTGGATCTTACGGCACTAATGGCGAGAGAAAAAGAATTAACAATTGACAATGAAAAATTTGAATTACTGATGGAAGATCAAAAAGCCCGGGCACGGAAAGCAGGAAAATTTCGACACAACCGTGATAAAAGTGCTTGGATAATCCTCTCTGAAGGTGAATCCAATTGTTTTTCCGGATATGAAGAGTCGGAGTCTGAAGCCCAAATTCGTAAATACCGTATTATGAATGGAAAGACAGAAATTATAATTGATAAAACACCATTCTATGCGGAACAGGGTGGTCAAATTGGTGATACAGGTAAAATCTGGAGCGACAATTTTTCATTTGACGTTGAAGATACATTTATGGATCAAGACGATATTGTGCATTATGGGACTATTGAGACCGGAAAAATTGAGGATTCGATTAACATAACGGCTAAAATTGATTCTACAAGGAGGCAGAATATCCGTTTGAATCATACTGCTACCCATTTACTGCACCAATCTATGAAAGTGGTTTTGGGTGATCATGTGCATCAGGCGGGGTCATTGGTTGCACCGGACAGACTCAGATTTGATTACACTCACAGTGAAAAATTGTCTAAGAATGAAAAACTTAACATAGAAGAATTAGTGAATGTTGAAATTCGGAAAAATTCCAAAATTGATACTACCATAATGGATTATGATTCTGCAAGGAAATCCGGTGCAGTTGCACAATTTGGTGAAAAATATGGCGATGTGGTGCGGGTTGTAAATGTTCCCGGATTTTCAACGGAGCTCTGTGGAGGAACTCACGTAACAAGAACCGGTGATATTGGCGCATTCAAAATTATTTCTGACTCATCCCTGGCATCCGGTGTAAGGAGAATTGAAGCTGTAACCGGATCTGAGTTTACCCGGTATATTTCCGAACAGGAGAGAGTTATTCAACTATTGAAAGAAAAATTAAACTGTTCAATAAATCAAATTCCTGACAGGGTTGATATAATTTTGGATGAAAAACTCAAATTAGAGAAACAATTAAAATCCAGACAATCTGAGGATGACAGCGGGATCATAAACGAATTATTAGGAAAATCTGAAGAAATTAACGGAGTTCAGATAATTGTATGTAAAATAGACGTTTCTGGTGATTTAATGGAAATGGGAGATATTCTCAGGGAGCAGTCTTCAGGAAAATTTGTAGCATTGCTGGGAATGATAAGAGGGGGAAAACCGATGGTGTTGTGTGCGATTTCCGACTCACTGGTGGATACCCTCAATGCAGGAAAGATTGTAAAGGAAGTTGGTGGTAAAATGGGGGGCGGCGGAGGCGGAAAAGCTCATCTTGCCCAGGCAGGAGGGAAAAATTCAAATGAATTGGAAACGGCATTAGAATTTGGAAAATCAATAATAATTCAAAAACTGACAGATGAAAAAATCTAATACTATATTTGAATTAAGTAAACCGGGAATGCGTGGAGTAGCGGTTCCTGATTGTGATGTTCCGAAGGTTGATATCTCAACTGTAGTTGACATTGAACTCTTACGAACAAAAGCACCACATATTCCTGAAGTATCTGAACCGGAAGTAGTCCGCCATTATGTGAATTTATCTACCAAAAATCATCATATTGATAAAGGGTTTTATCCGTTAGGCTCATGTACGATGAAATATAATCCCAAGATCAATGAAGTTTTGGCCAATCTTGAGGGATTTAGAGGTCTCCATCCAGACCAACCTGATGAAACCTGTCAGGGTGCATTAAAGTTATTGTATGAGCTTGAAGATATAATGGTAAAGATAACTGGAATGTCCAGATTTACGTTTCAGCCAAGTGCAGGTGCACAGGGTGAATTGGCAGGTGCCCTGGTGATGAGAAAATATCATGAGAAAAGAAATGATAATGACAGGCAGTATATTTTAATTCCGGATACTGCACATGGCACCAATCCTGCAACGGTTACCCGCGCAGGCTATAAAGCTCGAGTGGTAGTCAGTAATAATAAGGGAAGGGTTGATCTTCAAGACCTTGAATCAAAATTAGATTCGGATGTTGCAGGTATGATGCTTACACAACCTAACACACTTGGTCTGTTTGAATATGATATTGAAAGAATTTCTGAATTGGTTCACTCGGCAGGTGGACTAATGTATATGGATGGAGCCAATCTCAATGCACTGATTGGGATATCCAGATCAGCGGATATGGGATTTGATATTACCCATATTAACACCCATAAAACATTTTCAACGCCTCACGGAGGGGGTGGCCCGGGATCAGGACCAATTGGTGTAGTTGAAAAATTAGTACCTTACTTGCCGGTGCCAATGGTTGAAAAACAATCAGATGGCAGTTATTTCTGGAATTATGATTATCCGGATTCCATTGGGAGTCTGCACAGCTATTATGGAAATTTTGGAGTGTTGGTTCGAGCATTTGTATATGTAAAAATGATGGGAGAATCGGGTTTAAAAGAAATGACAAAACAGGCAATTCTCAATGCCAGATACCTTAAAGTGTTACTTGAAGATAAATACGATATCCCTTATTCTGAAGGGATGATGCACGAATTTGTAATTTCCGGAGTTAAACAAAAAGCACGGGGAATCAAGGTGTTGGATATTGCAAAGGCATTACTGGATGAGGGATTTCATTCTCCAACTATTTATTTTCCTATAAATATACCGGAAGCTATGATGATAGAACCTACAGAAACTGAAACAAAAGAAACATTAGACAGGTTTGCAAACACTATGCTTGAGATAGATGAAAGGATAGATACAGATCCTCAAAGTCTGCAGAATGCACCAGTAAATACACCGGTGCAGCGATTGGATGAAACACTTGCAAACCGCAAACCAGATGTGAGGTGGAATTTTGAGACAACTGACTGATAATAGCATGATTTATTTAACACTTGCTCCGGGGGATGCTGTGATGGAATCTCTGACAAATGCTGCGATTACAAACAAATTAGAATCCGGATGGATTTCAGGGATTGGAGCGATCTCAGGAGCTGAAATTGGAATGTTTGATATTTATAAGAAGGAATATAAAAGAAAAGTTTTTACTGGTGAATATGAACTTGTGAGTCTGCAGGGGAATATCAGTATAAAAGATGGAGCTCCGTTTGTACATGCCCATATTGTATTTTCTGACGAGAATTACCAAACATACAGCGGTCATTTATTTAATACAACTATTTCTGCTGCAGGAGAATTTGTCATTCACCCCGGAACCAGGAAAATACCTCGAGAAATGAATGAAAAAGTTGGACTTGCTCTCTGGTGTTTTGATAGTGGTAATGAATAAAGTGATCCACAGTTCAGGTGCACCAAAAGCAATTGGACCTTATTCACAAGCAATACAGTCTGGTAATATGATTTTTACATCAGGACAAATAGGGATTGATCCAACAACCGGAGAATTAAATAATCCTGATATTGAGACAGAAACCAGACAGGTGCTGGAAAATATCAGTTCTATACTACAGGAAGCCGGAAGCAGTTTAAAAACTGTTGTTAAATGCACTGTATACCTAAAGGATTTGAACCAGTTCTCAAAAGTGAATGAAGTTTTCTCCGAATACTTTTCCAATAATCCGCCGGCAAGAGCCACCGTGGAAGTATCTGCACTGCCAAAGAATGTAAATATAGAAATTGATGCTATTGCGAGTACGCAATGAAACAATTTACAATACCATTGATTTTCATTATCATTTTAGGAATTCCATTTTCACAGGAATCCTATATTGATTCAACAAAGATTAAAGATCCCTCTTTGGCATGGAAACTTGGATTTATTCCCGGTATTGGGCAAATTTATAATGGAAAATGGGTGAAGGCAGGGTTATTATTAAGCGCTCAATATTATGCATTGGATAATTATAATCGATTACGGAATGCAGGAAATATATCGAAGCGAAATACGTATGCATGGTGGTTGATTGGATTGTATTTTTATGGGATATTGGATGCCTATGTGGATGCACAGTTATCTACATTCCCTGTTAAAAAAGAAATTAAAGAAGTCTCGGAATTTCCGAATGATTCTCTTAAAGTGTCAATTGAATAGAAAAATATTATGTGTGGAATAATAGGTATTTACAATAATTCAGAATCTTCAACATTGGCATATATGGGGTTGTATGCACAACAGCATAGAGGCCAGGAAGGTGCAGGAATTGTATCCAGTGATGGTAGTAACCTCCACCGCTTTATGGGACCGGGACTTGTTTCGGATGTGTTTTCGGATGCATCAGTATTTGAAAATTTACAAGGGAATTCAGCAATAGGACATGTTCGTTATAGCACTACAGGTGAATCAGACCCCAAAAATGTTGGTCCATTACTTTTTAATCTGGGTGATATGGAGATATCTGTTGCACATAACGGTAATTTGGTAAATCAACAGGAACTGCGAGAATCGCTAAAAGATTCAGGTGCCATCTTTCAGACAACTACAGATACAGAATACATTATCCATCTACTTGCGAGAGAAAAAGGAGATTCATTAATTCACAGACTTGAAAAAGTGCTGAAAAAAATAAAAGGCGCATTTTCATTGATAATGATCACTCCCGATGCTATGATAGTTGCGAGAGATCCGCATGGTATCAGACCGTTGTGTATGGGTAAGTTAAAAGATAGCTTTGTATTTGCTAGCGAAACCTGTGCATTGGATTTGCTTGGAGCAGATTATGTAAGAGATGTTAAACCGGGTGAAATGATCGTTTTGGATAAAAATGGATTTAATTCTCAACAGTTTATTTCCGGAGAAACTCCAAAGTATTGTATTTTTGAATATATTTATTTCTCCCGACCGGACTCGAAGATTTTCAATGAGAATGTAGATAAAATTAGAAGAAAGTTTGGACAAACTCTTGCAACTGAAAGTTCGGCTGAGACTGCCGACATAGTTATTTCAGTTCCAGATTCAAGCAATACTGGTGCTCTGGGATATGCATCTAAATCAAACAGCAAATTTGAAATTGGTTTGATTAGGAATCATTATGTGGGAAGAACATTTATTTTTCCTTCCCAGAGGCTGCGGGATTTGTCTGTCAGATTGAAATTTAATACAGTCAAAGGAGTCCTGAATAACAAGGAAGTGATAATTGTTGATGATTCCATCGTCAGGGGAACAACTTTGAAAAAATTAACCAAATTATTAAAGGAATCAGGTGTTAAAAAGGTGCATGTCAGAATAACTTCACCTCCAGTAAGATTTCCGTGTTATTATGGAATGGATTTTCCAACACAGGAGGAACTTGCAGCAAATGATCAAAACGAATCTGAAATCCAAAAGACTCTTAATGTGGATACCTTGAATTATTTGTCACTAGAAGGATTACTGCAATCGGTATCCAATGGGGAGACACATTTTTGCACAGCCTGTTTTTCCGGTGATTATCCAATTGATAGAGAGTAATTGAATTTGTTAAAAAAGTTCTTTAAATCTAATCCCGTTCACAAAAACATAGTACCAAATTTGGACACTATTTTTCTTTTGCGTCCAACCTTGTTTTTCCCAGTTTGGATTATGATTAGTGCAGGTATGGCAGTGGGCACGATGAATTTGAAAAGGTATCTGATTTGGCAATCCGATTGGGATTTAACTGTATTTCTGGGATTTACAGGAATGACCTTAATTTCCGGTGCTGCATTCATTATAAATCAAATTAAAGACAGAGAAGGAGACTCAATCAATCAAAAACTGTTTTTAGTGGGAAATCATATTTCACCTGAAAGAGCAGAATTTCTACAAAGGATTATAGCGGTGTTTGGATTGATACTGTTGTTATTTACAGGAATCCTTCCATTATTTTTTGGGTTGATATTATATTTATTCTGGGGAATTCTGTATAATATTCAACCATTTCATTGGAAACAGAAAGCAATCTTAGGTATGATTGTTAACACAATTGCCGGATTCGTATTGTACCTAACTGGATGGGCAATTGTAAATACCAATAGTTTGGAATTATCCAAGATATTACACATTATAAAATACTCATTCCCATATTTATTGTGCTATACTTCAGTCTCATTGCTCACAACCATTCCGGATATAAAAGGGGACAATGAAACCGGAAGTGAGACATTTCCAATAAAATTTGGCAGAATACCAACAATGATAATTTCCACTGCATTGGTGATATTTGCTTCATATCTGGGGTTTATTTGGGATGATCCAATCTCTTCGACTGCTGCATTGATATCTATCCCATTTTATATTTTTATGGTATTAAGAAGAAGTCCTGTAGATGTTTTAAGAACTATCAGATTTTCAATTTTTAATCTGGCATTCTTTCTCATGGCTGTATATCCATTTTTGTTTGTAGCATCATTTATTAATTTCTATTTAAGTAAATATTATTACTGGCACAGGTTTAACTTACATTATCCTACATTTTTAGTTGAAAAATGATTCATATTATAGATAATAAATGTGATTTTTGTGGTACCTGTGTAAGTGTTTGTCCTGTTGATTGTATCGAAGTTCGAGAGGCTGATATTAGAATTGAACATACAGTCTGTATTGATTGTGATTTATGTGTTTTTATTTGCCCTATAGAAGTATTAATGAGTAGTAATGAAGTCCAGATATGATGTTGTAGTTGTTGGCGGTGGACCCAGTGGATCAATGGCAGCAAAATATGCAGCTTCAGCGGGGGTATCTGTATGTCTCCTGGAAAAAACCCGGGATATTGGCTATCCGGTACGATGTGGTGAAGCTATTGGTGAGAACGGATTAAAGCAATTCATCGAACCGAAAGAGTCCTGGATCGCTGAGAAAATAACCGGTTGCACTCTGATTGCACCAAATGAAACTAAGGTAGATATCAAATTTGCTCATGAATCTGGATATATTCTCAACCGGAGAATATTCGATTATGATTTATCCCGTCTTGCTGCAGATGAGGGTGTTGATATATATACAAAAGCATATGTGAACGGATTGATATTCAATGATGATGTTGTATCTGGTGTTAAATTGAATTATCTGGGAGAAAACCGTGAAATTCAAGCTAAACTGGTAATAGCTGCCGATGGAGTAGATACTCGAGTTGGACGTTGGGCAGGATTAAAAACCAATATCCGCTTGAAAGATATGGAATCCTGTGTTCAATATTCCGTAGGAAATGTAAATGTAAAAAGAAATTACTTAACAATGTATGTAGGTAAAAAATTTGCACCCGGCGGTTACCTATGGGTTTTCCCAAAGGGAGATAGATTTGCAAATATCGGAATTGGAATCAGCGGAAAATATTCAAAAAATAAATCAGCAAAACAATATCTCGATGAATTTATGGATAAGGAATACCCGGATGCGGCAATACTTACAACTATGTGCGGTGGCGTACCGTGTGCCAGCCCATTAAAAAAACCAGTAACAGATGGATTGATTGTGGTTGGTGATGCAGCCCATCAGGTGAATCCTGTTTCCGGTGGTGGAATTACTCCCGCAATGAAAGGCGGAATGTTTGGGGGACAGGTGGCAGCAGAAGCAGTAAAAACCAACGATGTTTCGGAAAAAAATCTAAATAAATATTCAAAACTGGTCTATAATGATTTTGGAAATCGTCATAATAAATTATATAAAATTAAGGAAGCAATCAGTCAGCTGTCTGATGATGATTTAAATGCCATTGCAGATAAAATTGAACCAATGCCTGAAAATAAAAGAACATTGGTGAAGGTTTTTACTACAGCAATGATGAAAAAGCCGTCACTTATTATCGATGCAATGAAAATATTTTCAGGACTGTAATTTGGACCTATCGGAACTATTACGCAGATTACACCTCACCGAATTTATTGTAATTGATTTTGAAACTACCGGACTTGATCCACATCAGGATGAAATTATTGAAATTGCCGGTATCCTGTTTCAAAATGGGAAAGTCACCGACAAATGGACAACCCTTGTTAATCCATACACATATATCCCTGATGAAATAATAAATATTACGGGAATTGACAATTCAATGGTTGAAACCGCTCCGGAAATTGGGGTAGCCTTACCCAAATTTCTTGAGTTTCTCGGTGATCGCCCCATCATAGGCCAGAATATCCAATTTGATTTGGATTTTCTGATAAAAAATGTAACAGATTTAAAATTATCCTTAAATAAAGTTCCTGTCTACGACACACTTTCATTGGCAAGAATGTTTTTATATTCACACCACGGTTTTTCTCTAGATGAATTATGCAAATATTTTGATATAAATATCGAAGTATCCCACAGAGCAGAGGCAGATGCAGAGAATACAGGAAAAGTATTTCTTGAATTGGTTCAGGAAGCCGCATCACATCCATTATCTCTTATACAGGAGATCAATCATATAACTAAAGAGAGAGAGATTTCAAATCAGGCTTTGTTCAGTGATATCGTTCAAAATTGTGTTACTTTGAGAAAACTGAACGGACTTACCAAATCCAAAATTCGCAATAAACTAAATTCACCTATATATAGAAATAATGGCAATAATGAGATTAAAGATGCTGATTCCCCTCAATCCTGGTTTGAAGAAAAAGGTGCATTAGCAGAAAAGTGGAAAGAATATGAACCACGTGAGTCCCAGTTGAGATTTTCTGTTGATACTGCAAAAGCATTCCAGCAAAAAAAGTTGTTACTCGCGGAAGCGGGAACCGGATTGGGTAAATCCCTGGCATATCTATCTGCAGGAATATTTCACACATATAAATCAAATACTCCGTTAATTGTTTCCACCTATACAAAAAATCTGCAGGATCAACTTTTTTATAAAGATATTCCGAATCTAGCTGAAGCTTTAAATGTTGATATTAAAGCAGTTATATATAAAGGCAGACACAATTATTTATGCAGAACACGATTGAAATATGTATTGCAGCATCATAAAACACTATTAAATGATAACGAATGTGAGTTGTTGTTGTCAGTGCTTGTCTGGAAAGAATATACTAAATCCGGTGATATTGCGGATTGTCATGGATTCAGAATGATGTATCTTCCGAGGGTGTGGATGCTTATCCGTAGTGAACCGGGTTACTGCACAATGCAGAAATGTAAAGAATGGCACGGATGTTATATTTCACATATACGTGATTCAGTATTAAATGCAGATATAATAGTCGTCAATCACTCCTTGTTCATTGCTCATTTAATGTCGGCAGATCAGCTCCTTCCTGATGAATTCAACTTTGTGATTGATGAAGGACATAATCTTGTGCCTTCAGCCCAGGATCAATTGATAAAACAGGTACATCAACAAAGTCTGGATACAATAACCGATTTTCTCAACAGAAAAAAATCTGCTATGAAAACTGATTTTAAAAATCTGATTAAACTTTTTCCTGACATGGAAAGTGAGCTTATTGAACTTGAGGAATCGGGAGAAAAAACCAATAAAATTTTCTATACATTCTTTGATTCATTAACTGAATCGAAGGTAACATTACTTGATCAGTCCCGGTATTTCGAAGAAAAATATGTATATGATAATCCTCAGGTAGAGTTTTTCTATGTGAATCCAAAACCGGACGAAGTGCTGGATGCTTTACGTGTGTTTTCGACTAAAATTTCAAAATTTCAGGAAAAAATAAAAAATTTAAAAGTGTCTGAAGCATTTATTACCGAATTAAGTTTGAACCAGGACATCCTTTTAGGTATGGTTGACATCTTTAAACGTGCAATTCATATTCAGGAAGAGGATATTGTTTGGTCATCATTTCAACGAAAAAGGAGGGGGATTTTACCACTATTGAACTGTGCACCCAGAAATGTAAGTGATTTTCTGAAAGAAACAATATTTGACAGGGATAGCGGTGGAATGATCTGTTCAGCAACTTTAAAAATTAATAACAGTTTTAAATTCCTAAGGGAAGAACTGGGTATCAGCGATCCAAATTGTGAGGAAAGATTATTAACCAGAACCTATCAATCGCCCTTTTTTTATGAAGACCAATTACGGTTATTTTCCTTTAAATCCGAATTAAATATAAATTCATTGGATTATTTGGATGAAATTTCTCATCAGATTGAAAAATGTGCAAAATCTTTACAGAGAAGAATCTTAGTTCTCTGTACCTCCTATAAACATACAAAAGTACTACATTCACTATTGAAAGATAATTTAAAATCTGCCGGCTATCAATTACATTGCCAGCTTCCAGGAGCAAACAGAAATTCCCTGATAAAAGGATTTCTCAATTCAAAAAAATCTATATTGGTTGGCACATCAAGCTTTTGGGAGGGAGTGGATCTGCCGGGTGATAAAGTTGAAATCCTATTCATTATAAAAATACCATTTGCCAATCCAAAAGAACCAATGGTAATTGCCCAATTGGATAAATATAAGTCCAAAGGTCAAAATGCTTTTATGGCATATTCAGTCCCGGATGCAACTGTCCGTCTAAAGCAGGGATTTGGACGGTTAATCAGAAATCTCAAGGACTCGGGAATCTGTATTTTATCAGACCCAAGGTTATGTGGAACTCAATACGGTGAGATAATTTTACATTCCCTTCCTGTCAAATCAAACACTTACCACAAAATTGAAGAGATAATAACTGAATCCAAAAAGTTTTTTTAGGTCATTTTCACAAAACACCAATAAATTATTGCAAAAGAACTTCCTTATTTGAAACAACTTACAATAAAAAATAAAAGATACCCATTAGCAGAATTATTCCAATGCCTGCATGATAAACCTGAAGTGATATTGGATGATTCTGTAATTAAAAAGGTAGAACAATCACGAAAAACCGTGGATGCATTGGTGCAATCCAATAAAATTGCCTATGGTATTAATACAGGTTTTGGTAAGCTCAGCCAGATAAAAATTTCCAAAGACCAGGTGGAACAACTGCAGTATAACTTAATTGTGTCTCATGCAGTGGGAGTGGGTGAGCCCGCTGATGATGATATTGTATGGATGCTCATCCTATTGAAGATTATTTCATTATCAAAAGGTTTCAGCGGAGTTCGGGTTGAACTTCTGGAAAGCCTGATGAATATGATTAATAGTGATTATTTACCAATTATTCCTGTGCAGGGTTCTGTCGGAGCAAGTGGGGATCTTGCACCATTAGCACATATGGTTCTGCCGATTATTGGTCTTAGTAAAGTCCGTAAAGATGGAAAGTTATTTCCTACAGAAACTGTATTTAAGAATCCTATATCACTCAGTCATAAAGAAGGGATCGCTCTTATTAATGGCACCCAGTTTTCCACTGCATTGGGAGTGATAGCTCTTCAGAAAATTCAGAATATTATTAAAGTTGCCGATATTGCAGGCGCACTGTCAATAGAAGGATTAAATGGCACTGATTCAGCATTTAGAAAAGATGTTCACGAGGTTAAGTCTCATGCGGGTCAACTGAAAGTTGCAGAAAATCTCAGAAACCTTTTGAAAGACAGTGAAATTCACGATTCTCATAAAGATTGTGACAGAGTTCAGGATATGTATAGCCTCCGGTGCATACCTTATGTACACGGAGCAGGCAGGGATACTATAGAATTTTCCTCTAAAATTGTTGAAGAGGAAGTAAATTCTGTCAGTGATAATCCTATAGTCCTGCCGGATTCCAATGATATTATTTCTTCAGGTCATTTTCATGCTGAATCTATTGGACAAGTATTGGATTGTACCGCAATAGCAGTTACCGGGTTTGGTACAATAAGTGAAAGAAGAATATTTAATCTTTTGGACGGGAAATTTGGACTACCACCTTTTTTAGTTAGAAATCCGGGAATAAATTCCGGCTTTATGATGCTTCAGGTTACTGCTGCAGCACTTGTATCCGAAAATAAAACATTATCCCACCCGGCAAGTGTGGATACTATCCCCACCGGTGCTGGACAGGAAGATCATGTAAGTATGGCACCATGGGCAGGTAGAAAATTATTAAAAATTATTGAAAATGTGGAAAATATAATTGCAATAGAGCTGTTGGCATCCACCCAGGCTATCAGATTAAGAAATGGATTAAAACCCGGTAGAGCATTAATTCCTGTATATGAGTTAATCAGAGAAAATGTAGAAATACTGTACTCAGACAGATTAATGGAAGCTGATATTAAAACTGTACTACAACTCTTAAAAACAGGCAAAATTGTTGATTGCGTTGAAACAAAACAGATTATAAATTGATAGGGCTATGAAAGAAATGATTTCATTAAAAGGATTAACATTTGACGATGTTTTACTGATTCCGGGGTATTCGGAAATATTACCAAATCAAGTAAAACTACAGACAAAATTAACCGACAAAATAACATTAAATATTCCGATCATCAGTGCTGCTATGGATACAGTGACTGAGAGCAAGCTGGCAATTGCTATTGCAAGAGAGGGAGGATTGGGCATTATACATAAAAATCTTCCTATAGAAATTCATGCAAAAGAGATTGACAGAGTAAAGCGGTCCGAAAGTGGCATGATCCAGGATCCAATAACGATTACATCGGATAAAACACTTAAGGAAGCGATGGATATTATGAGCCATTTCAGGATTTCTGGTGTTCCGGTTGTAGATCAGGGAAAGCTTGTTGGAATTTTAACCAATCGGGATATTAGGTTCGAGACAAACGTGAATTTATCAGTTTCCGAGCGGATGACCAAATCAGGACTTGTCACCGTAAAAAAGGGCACAACACTCGATCAGGCAAAAAAGGTATTGCAGGAACATCGAATTGAAAAACTGTTGGTAATTGACAAAACCGGTAAACTTTGTGGATTAATAACAGTAAAGGATATACTGAAAAAGGAAAATTTTCCAAATGCAACAGTGGATGAACATGGTCGGTTAATGGTAGGAGCAGCAGTGGGCACAGGTGCAGATGTATTGGAAAGAACCAGTGCACTCATTGATGCTAATGTAGATGTGATAGTAGTTGATACGGCCCATGGTCATTCAAAAGGTGTATTGAATACTGTTAAAAAACTCCGTAAAAAATACTCCAATGTATCACTCATTGCTGGGAATGTAGCCACAAAAGAAGGTACAAAAGCATTGATTGATGCCGGCGTAAATGCAGTAAAAGTGGGTATAGGTGCAGGATCAAGTTGCACAACAAGAATTATTGCTGGTGTGGGAGTTCCCCAGTTAACAGCAGTATTAGAAGCATGTGAAGCTGCACAAAAAGAAAATATTCCGGTCATATCTGATGGTGGATTGCGGTATTCCGGAGATATTGCAAAAGCCATTACTTCTGGTGCGAATACTGTTATGCTGGGAAATATACTTGCCGGAACGGATGAAAGTCCGGGAGAAGTAATTTTATATAAGGGAAGAAGTTTTAAATCATTCCGTGGAATGGGAAGTATCAGTGCAATGGAGAAAGGGAGCGGTGACAGATATTTTCAGGAAGGGAAAGAATCTGGAAAGCTGGTACCTGAAGGTATCGAGGGAATGGTACCATATAAAGGTCCCTTACAGGAAACGATATTACAGTTAACTGGTGGATTAAGATCAGCAATGGGATATTGTGGAGCTAAGACAATCCTGGAATTTCAACAGAAAGGAAGATTTGTAAAAGTTACATCTGCAGGTGTATCAGAAAGTCATCCTCATGATATGAATATTACTAAAGAAGCTCCAAATTACCAAAAACCTCAATAATAGAGAAAAATATCAGAATTAGGACCCGCCTGTCTGCCGAAGGCGGGCCTGCAGGGAGTTAATTATAATGGCGGGTAGGCAAATTCAGAAAGAAGAGAAAAAACGCATTCTGAAACAGTTTGGAAGGTGGATTTTTAGTGGCTAAACCGGGACTTTACCCAAAAAAAAAATTATTTCAGGCTGTTATAGTAAGCCATAACCTGAGATTTTTGATGTGCAGCTTTATTCCTATGAATAATATTTTTACCAGCTACTTTATCAATAATGCTGACAGCACGGCGAACCAATGGTTCAGCGTCAGCTTGCGAAGTTGCAGCATTTAAATCATTTAATGCGGTTTTAATCATTGATTTGAAATGCTTATTTCTCAAATTACGTTTTTGCGATTGTCTGACTCTTTTTAATGTTGTTCCTTTTGCACCCATATATTATTTCTTTCATAAATTTACTTTTTAAAATAGACATCAAATTTATGCGTAATTTTATTTTAGAATCAAATAATAATTAGTCAGGTATTTATTGTAAAATGATATATATTCTGGTAATTTTATATAATGCAATTAAGCAAAATTCAAGTATTTGGGAGTACAATTAATTATGAATCATGAAGATTTCCTAAGATCAATTCCAATTTTTAAAGATTTGAATCTGACAGAATTTAATGATATTGCTTCAAACTTTACATTAAAAAATTACCCAAAAAACAGTATGATCGTCCTGGAGGAAGAATTTGGTGATACAGTCTATATTGTTAAAGATGGTACCATTAAAATATCCAGATTGAACGATGAAGGGAAAGAAGTTATCCTGGCATTACTAGGTGCTGGTGAAATTTTTGGAGAGTTGGCAGCTTTAGACGGTGAAGCAAGGTCAGCAAATGCACTGGCACAGGAAAACTGTAAAGTATATGCTATCAGCAGAAATGATTTTGTTCATTTATTAAAGGGTAATTTTAAAATAACTTTTGGGTTGCTTGGTGAACTCGCAAAAAGAATGCGGAAATCTGATCAGCAGATTGAAGCACTTTCTTTATCAGACGCTGAACACAGGATCGGTGTATCAATTTTGAATCTCGCTGAGGATATGGGCGTAATTAGAAAAGGTCAGGTAACCATAGCAAATTTACCGTATCAGCAGGATATTGCTAATATGGCTGGAACATCCCGTGAAACCGTATCCCGTGTATTTAAATTACTAGAAGACCGCCATATGTTATTTAAGGAAGGTCATATTCTTGTGATTCCAGACTATACCTACTTTAAGCGGGTATTTGGTTAATACCCATTAAATTCCTCTAAACCAACCTGCCAGATAGTATAAATTTGCACCGTGTCTGACGGAAATATTCAAAAGATACGGAATGGTGATATGCGAGCCATATCCTCAGCAATTACTGAAATTGAGAACAATGTTAATCATACATTATTGTCTGATTTATATTCATTTACAGGAAATGCATTCAGGGTTGGTTTAACTGGCCCTCCCGGGGCAGGAAAGAGTACACTTACTGATCATCTAATTCGATTATTTAGAGAACAAAAAAAGAAAGTTGGTGTTATCGTTGTAGATCCAACGAGTCCATTCACCGGCGGTGCCCTGCTGGGAGATAGAGTGAGAATGGTTGAACATCATGATGATCCCGGAGTTTATATACGAAGCATGGCAAGTAGAGGCAATCAGGGAGGATTAGCAGAAAAATCCCGGGAAGCAGGAGATATTTTGGATGCAGCGGGATATGATGTAATACTGTTTGAAACTGTTGGAGTGGGGCAGATAGAATTAGATGTAATCCAATCAACCGATACGGTGGTTGTTGTACTCGTACCTGAATCCGGAGATGATATTCAAATGATGAAAGCAGGATTAATGGAAATCGGGGATATTTTTGCAATCAACAAATCAGACAGGGACGGGGCAAATAAACTCGAAATTGCCATACGTCAATTATTTTCCACATCAACCAAGGAAGACACAGGCTGGAATACACCTATTGTCAAAACTGTCGCTTCACAATTTATTGCAATAGACACATTATTTGATTTTATAATAAACCATGAAAATTTTATCAGCAGGACGGGGATTAAACAAAAGAAACTGCAAAATCGGTATAAACAGCAAGTTAGAGAAATAATCAATATGAAATATGAAGAGGAATTCTGGAAAAATTCTCGCCTTCAAATTCTTGAAGAAATTATCCAAAAAGACAGGGAATCCTGGCCATCCCCACTTCAATTGTCAAATTCACTGATATCCAATGACACATAACATTGAAATGCCGTTCTGGGATCACCTGGAAGAACTACGCTGGAGAATTATTAAATCTCTGGGGACTATCTTGATCTGCAGTATTATTTCATACTATTACTGGGAGGTTGTATTGGGTGTGCTTATACAACCATCTGAGAATCTTAAAATTGATCTTAACCTTCAGGTATTGAGTGTTACAAGTATGTTTATTGTAAAATTAAGTTGTTCTATTTTGTGTGGTATTATGCTTGCTTTACCTGTGTTGTTTTATCAGTTTTGGAGATTTGTGGCACCAGCCTTTAAATCAGGAAGTAAATTCACGATGGTTGTAGTTACCATTTTTGCATCATTATTTTTTACAGCTGGAATTTCCTTTGGTTATTTTATAATAATTCCGTTCAGTCTTGGGTTTTTCACCAATATGACAACATCTGCACTGGACGTAAGTTATAATTTCACACTTGAAAACTACTTATATTACATTCTCTGGTTGTTATTTATCAGTGGGTTAATTTTCCAGTTACCTGTTATTTCATATTTTTTCACCAGAATCGGTATTTTAACTCCTGCATTCCTTAGACATTACAGAAAATATGCATTTGTGTCATTTTTGATCATTGGAGCAGTATTAACACCGCCTGACCCTATAAGTCAAATTATGGTTGTAATTCCATTAATCCTGTTATATGAATTCAGTATATTCATCGCAATGATATTTGGAGACAGGGTCAAAACCAGTTGAAAAAATTTCCGGAACATCTATTTACAATGATCCAGGAGGATGTTGATAAATTTCGTGAATATTACAGCGATACTTTAAAATCATCTGTAAAACTCATTAATACAGTAATTAATTATATTTCTAAGCGCAAAGGGAAACAGTTGCGTCCATTACTCACTCTGTTAAGTGGAAATGTCTGCGGCACGCCAAATAAAAATACATACTGTAGTGCAGCATTGGTAGAGATTCTCCACGTGGCAACTTTAATTCATGATGATGTTGTAGATGATGCTAATTTACGGAGAGGAATTCCCTCTATCAACAGGATCTGGAAGAATAAAATATCGATTCTGGTGGGTGATTATATGTTTTCCAAAGCATTGAGTAATATGATTACCATAAATAATTTTGATGCTCTTCGTACATTATCTGTGACTGCAGAACGATTAAGCCAGGGAGAGATTCTTCAAATTGAGAGAGCAATAAAGAAAGAAATGTCGGAAGAATTGTATTTTAAGATGGTAAGTGATAAGACAGCTTCGTTATTCTCAACTGCGTGTGAACTTGGCGCTATCACCACCTCAGAAAATACATCAAACCGAAATGCGATGAAATTATTTGGTGAAAAGCTGGGAATTGCATTTCAAATTAAAGATGATTTATTTGATATCACCGGCAATTTAGCCGGTTTAGGTAAACCTACCGGATTTGATGTTAAGAAAAATATGCTGACACTTCCACTGATTCATTTATTTTCTAATATGCAGTCTAAGGAGAAGAAGAAGTACCAAAGAAAATTAAAAAATTATAGCCGGAAAAATGATATAAAAAGTATTCGAAATATGATACAATCAAACGGCGGAATACAATATTCAGAAAATTCTATTAAAAGAATCTCAGATGAAGCAAAAAGGGAACTTGATATTTTTCCTGATTCACAATATAAACAAGCATTAATTTCGGTTTTAGATTTCAATTTAGTTAGAGAACATTGAAAAAAAGACTTCAGACAAGGCAGGATAGAATTTTAACACTTGCAAATGCAATCAGTATGAGCAGGATATTTATGTGTATACCATTAATCTGGTATTTGGAAAAGGATAATATATTTATGTCTTTTATCATGGTCTTGTTGATCATTTTATCTGATCTTCTGGATGGATTTGTAGCCCGACACGCAGATGAAATAACCAATTTTGGAAAACTCATTGACCCGGTCGCTGATAAAATTTGTATTATGGTTGTTATTATTTACCTCATATTTAAAGAAGGTTGGTGGTTTTTATTATTTCTTGGTTTACTCACTATTCGGGATATAATGATAATAACCATCGGTGTATATTTAATGAATGTACAGGATAAAGTATTTCAGTCCAATTGGGCAGGTAAATGGTTTGTATTTATCAGTTCATTGATGATTATTTCATTTGTTTATCATTTACCATTGATGGTTGGAAACATCCTGTATATATCATCCATCATTTTGATGATAGTCAGCACTATGCAGTATATTAAAAGATACAATAGATATTTTAAACAATTGAATAAAACTGATGATCTCCTGGTTTAAAAAAACATATAAGGGGCTGGAAAAAACCAGATTAAAACTAACAAGTTTAATTTCAGGATTTACTGGAAAATCAGTGCTTTCAGCAGATGACTTGCTGCAATTGGAAGAAGTGATGCTCCAATCCGATTTGGGTTGGGAGATCGTGGAAAATATTATAGAAAAACTTAAGAAACCGGACGATAAATCCCGCTCTTGGGAAGACAGAATATATAATTACCTGCATTCCGATCTATCCAAATTAGAATTTAATCAGAAATTTTGCAGGGTGATATTTCTGGTTGGTGTGAATGGTACAGGAAAAACCACTACAGCAGCTAAACTTGCCGGCCGATTTTCCCAAGCAGGTGAAAAAGTAATGTTGGTCGGAGCAGATACGTACAGAGCTGCTGCAGTTGAACAAATAGAATTCTGGTCAAAACAATTGGGTGTTAAACTGGTTTCAAATCTAAATTCTAATGATCCTGCTGCAGTAGTATTCGATGGCATTCAATCCGGTCTTGCGCAGAATTATGATCGGATCATCGTGGATACAGCCGGCAGGATACATACATCAAAGAATTTGATGAAGGAATTGGAAAAAGTGTTTCGTGTTGGGATGAAACAAATTGATGCTTGTGATGCATTCATTACTATTGATGCCAATACCGGCCAGAATGGTTTAAACCAGGCACGGTTATTCAGTAGCCAGATTCCCATTTCCGGTGCAGTATTGACAAAAATGGACGGGACTGCAAGGGGGGGGATTGCAGTTGCTATAATGAAGGAATTAAAATTACCGGTTCAATATATTGGAGTAGGTGAAAAAATTAATGACCTCATTCCTTTTGATCTTGAAAATTATCTACATGGATTGATCGGAAAAGAAAAGGCAGAAATGGTATGAAATCATCTTCTGAAAATTCAGTCTGTGTTATAACATTGGGATGCTCAAAGAATTTAGTCGATTCTGAAGTGATCGCAGGCGGTATTAAAAAATCACAAATGAATCTTGTAGAGAATCCAAAGGATGCTGAAACAATTATCGTAAATACTTGCGGATTTCTGGACTCAGCAAGAGAAGAATCTGTAGATGTTATACTGGAAGCAGGAGAGCTTAAAAAAACAGGTAATTTAAAAAAATTATTGGTGTCCGGTTGTTTTTCTGAAAGATATAAGGATGATTTACAAAATGAACTTCCCGAAGTGGATCATTTTTTCGGGACAACTGATCAGGCAGATGTCATTGCCTTGGCTACCAATGGCACGCATAAACAAGATGATCCGGAATTTTTCCGTAGCCTGTTAACACCAAAACATTATGCTTACCTAAAGATTGCTGAGGGATGTGACAATGACTGCTCTTTTTGTTCTATACCTTTGATGCGTGGGTTACAAAAAAGCCGTAGTGTAGAAGAAAATGTGAATGAAGCACTGCGATTGGCTGAAAACGGTGTCAAAGAATTATTGGTGATTGCTCAGGATTCCACTTCTTACGGCTGGGATTTACCTAACAAAAGTTCACTGCACCAGTTAATGGATGAACTGGACACGGTGGATGGGCTGGAGTGGATCAGGCTCCACTATGCCCACCCTGCTCATTTGCACAGGGAGATGATTCAACGGTATGGACAATTGGAAAAACTCGTGCCGTATATTGATATGCCGGTACAGCATGGTTCCGACAAATTATTAAAATCCATGAGAAGGGGATTGAAAAGTGATGGTATTCGGCAAAGGATTATGTTCCTTAGGGATGTGAATCCGGAAATTGCAATACGCACATCTATTATAGTTGGTTATCCGGGAGAAACTGATGAAGATTTCCAACAACTCTATGATTTTGTTGAAGAAATTAAATTTGAAAGACTCGGCGTGTTTACATATTCTCACGAAGAAGATACGGTTGGCTATCAAACTTTGGAGGATACGATTCCACAGCAGGATAAATACGATAGAATGGATGCGATTATGCTATTACAACAGGAGATCAGCCTTAAGAAAAATCAGGAATTAGTTGGTACAAATGAAAAGATTATTATTGACATGCACCTGAGTGATGGTTTTTCTGTGGGGCGGACATATAGAGATTCACCTGAAGTGGACAATACCGTTCGGATTGAAGGGGAGTATCCTATGGGAGAATTTTTAGATATTACTATTACAGATGCAACAGAATATGAATTAATCGGAAAGGCATGAAGTCTTGAAAAAATTACCATTTAAGATACTGGGAATCGAACATGTTGGTGTTGCATTAAAAGAACTGGATACTGCATCCGGTTTTTTATCTTTATTAAATGGTGTTAATCAAACAGGAACTGAAGTTATAGATGACCAACGAGTGAAAACAGATATTTTTGACACCGGTAAAGGAAAAATTGAATTGCTGAAAGCCACTACACAAAACTCACCCATTACCAAATTTCTGAACAGAAGAGGGAAAGGATTACATCATTTAGCATTGGAAGTTGATAATCTCGGCAATGCCCTTGAATTTCTAAAGAAAAATAACATAATCCTTATAGATGAAAAACCCCGCATTGGTGCTGAAGGGTACCAGATTGCATTCGTTCACCCGAAATCCACAGGTGGAATACTTGTAGAGCTTTGTCAAAGACCAAATACAGAAGATACCGGATAATTCTACTTTTATCGTGTTAATTCACATTTATTCTATTCTACCTTAATGACAAACCTTCAGACCCAATTAACACAGCTTCCAAAATCCCCCGGTGTATATCTTTTCAGGGATAAAAATAACAAAATAATTTATATCGGAAAAGCCAAGGTATTAAAAAATCGTGTACGGTCATATTTTCAAAAAAATGACAAACGGGAAGCAAAGATCAGAGTCATGGTCCCCTTGATCACCAATATTGAATGGATAGTTGTAAGAAATGAAGTTGAAGCCATTTTAACAGAAGCGAATCTCATCAAGGAAAAACGACCCAGGTTCAACGTACTGATGAAAGATGATAAGTCATTTCCTTATATCCAAATCACCAATGAGCCATATCCCCGCATAGAGATTATACGGAAGCAAAAATTAACAAAAGATAAAAATATTTATTTCGGTCCATATACAGATGTAGGATATTTACGGAAAATACTTAAAGTAATACATAAAATATTTCAATTACGAACCTGTTCATATTATATTGATGAAAATTCTATTATTGCGGGGAATATCAAAATTTGTCTGGATTATCATTTAAAGTTATGCGGAGGGCCGTGTGAAGGATTGGTCAACCAGGAAGAATATGGGGGAATGATCCGGCAGATCATACAATTTATGAAAGGGAGAAATGGTGATATCCGAAAGTATATCTCCTGCAAAATGGATGCTGCAAGTGCCGATCTGGATTTTGAATCGGCAGCTCAATATCGTAATCAGTTGACTGCAATTGACAGGTTCACCAAACGGCAGAAGAAAGTAATGAATGATTTTACTGATAGAGATGTATTAGCAGTTTCTGCAGAAAATAAATATGGTATTGGAGTGGTGATGCGTATCAGAAATGGATTACTTATCGGTAGAGAAAAATTTCATCTTACGGTTTCAGATGCCGAAGATAGAAAACAAGTACTGGCAGAATATTTTACACAATATTACAATTCAACTGATGATATTCCCACAGAAATACTGGTGGAATCTGATTTCCCGGGAAAAGATGGATGTGAAACCTGGCTCAAAGATAAATTGGGCAAATCGGTGAAAATTCGAATTCCGGAGATTGGGGAAAAGAAAACATTGGTTGGCATGGCAGTCAAAAATGCTGATCTGTTAGTGGGGGAATTACGAATCCGGAAAACCCGTCAGAAAGAGATAGTCCCGAAAAAGGTGCAATTCCTCCAGGAAGATTTGAATATGGAAATACCCCCGAGAAGGATTGAGGCATTTGATATTTCCAATATTCAGGGGACAAATTCAGTTGCTTCTATGGTTTGTTTTATAGACGGTAAACCAAGGAAGAAGGAATATCGAAAATACAATATTAAAACGGTGACAGGGATAGATGACTTTGAATCTATGAATGAAGTCATTAACAGAAGATACACACGGGTTTTAATTGACAATTTACCGCTACCGGATCTTATTCTCATTGATGGTGGTAAGGGGCAGCTTAATTCTGCCACTCGTGCATTGAACAAATTGGGGTTGAATTATATTCCCACAATTGGTCTGGCAAAACGACTGGAGGAAGTTTTTAAACCGGGCATTGGTGAGCCCCAGAATATACCGAAAAATTCACCTGGATTATACCTCCTGCGGGAAATCCGTGATGAAGCCCATAGATTTGCTGTTACATTCCACAGACAGAAACGCAAAAAAGAGATGACAAAATCAGTTTTGGATGACATACCCGGTATGGGACCAAAACGAATCAATGCAGTCTGGAAAGCATTTAAATCAATTGATGAATTAAAAAGTGCTGCCCCTAATGAAATACAATCCAAATCAAAAATTCCACAAAAGATTGCGGAAGCAATAGTGAGCCACCTAATAAAGTAAAATACACTAAAATCCTCTGAATTAATTTTTCGATAAAAATATGTGTATTTCTGGCTGATTATTCCTATATTCCTGTGCGGATATTGAAGTAATCACATAAAAACAGGAAGAATTCGGGGCAGTAATGTGCGGAACTGAAATACTCAGCTTTGAAAATATACTGAAATATGTGATGGGAATCACGACGAGAAAACAACTATTGGTAAATGAAATTATTTGTAAGAAATTAATATAATAGAATTTAACTAAAATTTAGACTTATACCCAATTTTCAGGAGGTTATATAATGAAATCACAAAAATATATTCAATCTAATTTAGTAGCAATAATAATTACACTGACAACTTTTCAATTTTCTTATGCTCAGGATGTTACACTGAGCTTTGGTTCTGTAGATGAAGATGCCGGAACCATGGAAATTTTAATTGATAATACTGAAGATGTCTATGGATTTCAATTTGATGTAACAGGTGTTGCAATTACAGAAGCCACAGCAGGTGATGTAGTCCCCGGTGACTGGATGGTAACGGCGAATGAAAGTACAGTGCTTGGATTTTCTTTAATGGGAACTTCCTTTCCGGCAGGTTCAGGTGTATTGGCGAATTTGACTTATGAAGTGGCAGGCGGTGAAGTATGTATTGAAGGTGGTGTTGTATCAGGTGAGGGTGGTGAAGGTTTGACAGTTGGTTATGGCGATTGCCTTGGCGGTTCTGATTTTGTTGCCGGCTGTAATGATCCGGATTCAGACAATTATGATCCCGATTCTGACGGCTGTAATGAAGATGATCCGGAAGATTATAACTGCTGTGAATATTCGGGAATCAATCCTATAATTACACTGCTTTCTCCAACAGAGGGAGATACCATTATTGCAGCAGGTGTTGAAGTATTTTTAGACG
>CAYFPO010000024.1:0-28612 GCA_964345035.1 uncultured bacterium | reverse complement strand
CCCCGGAGGCAAGAATGAAAGAATTATTTTCTCAGGAAACCTGATGGATTTTCATAAATTTTCAATAAAGAGATGAATCTCCTCTGCTGATTTTATTGGCTGTTCCAGATGAAAATTATGTCCTGAATTTTGAATTTTGACATATTTAACATTTTGAATTTCTGTTATCATTCTTTTTCCGACATTTTCAGGCAATTCTGTGCTGCCTTCAACATGGAATAGTAGTACGGGGCATTGAATATTATGATACTCCTCCCACCAACTTCTTGATCTGCATTCTTTAATGGACGCGATACAGGCTTCATTTGAATATCGCCATATCAGATTTCCATTTGGTCCAATCTTCAGATTTTTCATTAAAATATTCAGATTTTCATCAGAATACCCCGGTTTTCGTTGTTCCAGATGTTCCCGGGCTTCACTCTCAGAATTAAAGGATTTTGGCAGACTGTTAAAAAATATTACAGTCTCCTTTATGTCATTCAGATTTTCATCAGGGCCAATATCACCGATAATTAGACTTTGTATTTTTTTCGGAAATAGTGATGCAAATACAAATGCATTTCTACCACCCATAGAATGACCAAAAATATGTAATGACCCAATGCCCAATTCATCAATAAAATCTTTTATATCTTTTGCATAATCCGGTGGTGAATATCCAATCTCAGGTTTCCAGGATCCCCCATGCCCTCTTTGATCAAGTGCCAGTATATGCCAGTTTTCAGGGAGCAGATTCGCAATTGGAAGAAATTGGTCAGATGTATCACTGAGACCATGTAAAAATAATAATACTGGTCCAGATCCTTTCCTTTCAAGATACCTGAAAATATGATTATTAATTGTAATGGTATTTTCTAACAATTTCATTCATATATTTAGGGTCAAGACTCGTTGAGCGGTTTATTCCTAAATATTTTCATCATAATTTTATAGATATTTTCACGCTTGTAATTGAATCTAAATTCACACTCTGTCAAGTGGTAATAATACGACTCTTATTTTAAAACATCCAGCAGTTAACAGTTGACTTACCAGGTCAATATAGCTTCCACTGGATTATGATCGGAAATGCTAATAGATTTTTCTCTGGTAAAATTGGAAAATTCCAAAATACGGCGCTGAACTGTTTGAAACTTAAATGAGTTGGATTTTACAAGAATGTAATCCAAAAGCTGTTTGGGGTTTTCCAGCGAGGTGTCGAAATTACTGAATTTTATTTTGCTCAACAGGTGACCGTTTTTCATACCCAATTTGTGCAACATTAATTTCAAGTTTGTTAATTTTGAAATATTTAAATCTCCGCAGAGTATTAAAGGTGTGTCATCACCGCCAAGTGGTTCAATTAAATTTGTTTTTATCTCTCCATACTGTTCAGTTCTAACAATTGAAAGCTCACCTTGGGAATCTGCCTGCAAGTGGGTATTGATAATAAAAATCTCCTGTCCACTTTTAAACAATCGGTATAATTTGGCTCCTTTTGAAGACATCCAATCCCAACCCAAAAGTGTGGTAAAAGTCAATTCATCTACTAATTCAACAGGTGAACGGCTCAAAGCCCATAAGCCGCTGTTGGTTTTGAAGAATGAACTGCGGTCATTTGGATGTACCTGAAACGGATAAAGAGATCTTAAGCCCTCAAATATTTGCTCCCGGATTTTTCCATTAAATGCTTCCTGGAAGACGATAATATCATAGATTTCTGATTCCTGCAATTTTTTAATAATCCCATTGGCACGCTTATGCTGGCTGAATATCCACCCATAGGGAATGGGTAACATTTGGATATTCCATGACAGAATCTTCAGTTCATTTTTTTCAATATTTACAGGTTTTGAGGAATCAATTTCAATTGCTGAAGGAATGGTATAAGAATTGCATCCCAGAAAAATTAAACCTAAAATTATTAAAGTGTTTTTAAAAGTCTTTTTCATCTTGTAACCATTTTCCATCAATCATAAGTTGGATATAGGGTATTAGAAATGATTTCATTGTGATAAACTTCAATTACGGGATGAATGATTTAAGGCATATTTTTCTAAATCCATCATCATTTTCGGCAGGTATTTCCGGTTAATTTTATTCACTATCCATGCTGGTACACTTCCTCCGGGGTCTGTACATACCCTGTAAACTATCATATTTTCCTCATCGCCTTTTATCACCTCCCAACTTCCAAAATTAACTTTGGGAATAATAAAATCATCTTGATCACTGGCGGATGCCAGAGTATCAGCGCTTACCCAATGAATGGTATTGCCTGTTAATAAGGAGGTGAACTGGTATAATCGGGGAGCTAATACAGGAATATCAATTATTTGGAAGGCAGTATAGAAATGTGGTGAATGATGCAAATATATTCCTGCATCCTTTATAAATGCATCAGTAAATATTTCAGGTGATTTCTCCACCAACCATGCCGTTTGGATTAGACTATTTGGTTTGGCAGTTGTATGAAGAACTGCTTTAAAGGCAGGAATGGGTGAAACTGAAATGGCTTTTTGGTACATCATTACTTGATCATTTTCAGACACCAATTCCCAGTTGGAATCTTCTTGTAATTCTTTCCAGCCGGCAGGATAAGTAATATCAGATGCCATTAGAGGAAAGATGAATGCCAATATAATAATGATTATTTTTTTCAAATTTTGTTTTCCATTATTTTGGGCCAGGGTTGTGCCTCCTCAATCTCAATCGCTAATTCCAGAAGTATTTTTTCATCTCCATATTTACCAAAGAAATGTGCCCCAACGGGTAATCCCGTCTTTGATAAACCAGCCGGAATAGAAATAGCTGGAGCACCGGTAGTGTTTGCCAAAGGGGTAAAACCAGCGTAACTCTTCAGGCGTTCAATGAGTTCATTATAAGGAACATCGGGACTTATATAACCCAACGGTGCTGGAGGCTGGGCTAAAACAGGTGTTAGCAGTACATCACAGTCATCAAATATTTTTTTAAAACTATGATGCGTCCTGCGGAGTCGGAAGAGACTCCCGGGTAATTTTAGAAAATTTTGTTTAAAATTATTACTGAGACCCTTTGTAAACGGCTCAAGTTTTTTCATATTAAATGATTTGCCAATTTTTTTCTTTCCCAAGGTAGGGATTGAAAATGCAAGAAAAGACCAATATAGAATAAAGTCGTTGGTAAAAATAGGATCAATAGGGATAGGAACTTCCTCAACTCTATGCCCCAAATCTTCTAGGAGGGAAGCGGTTTTACTAATTAATTCTCTCACTTCAGGTTTGGTTTGAAAATTATTAATTGAATCCAATTGTAATCCAATTCGGAGTCGCTTTTTGGGGGGAGAATCTACCAATCCTATTTCAGGTAGTTTGGTATTTTTATATACCTTCTCCATTTCGGAATGGAACACCGCTGTATCTCTCACCGATCGTGTTAGCACTCCTTCACTAACCACCGCTACAGGTAAGGATTTGACTAATTCAGATGAAATATGTCTACCCCTGCTGGGTTTTAATCCCACCAATCCGCAGTTTGCAGCTGGAATGCGGATGGATCCGCCGCCATCATTTCCGTGAGCCATGGGAATTGCACCTCCTGCCACCATTACGGCTGAACCACTGGAAGATGCCCCGCTGGAATGATTTACATGCCAGGGATTTCGAACCGGTTTTCCATTTGGGGGTTCTGTGGTAGCATTTAGACCAAATTCTGATAGACGAGTTTTACCTATCCAGTTAAAACCCAATTTCAAGAACTGCTTAAGATAAGCATCATTTTCATTGGTTACAATAGGTTCCTCAATTGCGTTAGAACCATGCATCGTAGGGATACCTGCTATGGGAAGATTATCTTTAATTAAGGTGGGGATGCCATCAAAAAAGCCTCCATTTTTTACCTCACTTAAATCAAGAGCCTTCTGAAAATTTTCAATTGCAAGTCCATTTAACTGGTTATCCAGTTTTTCAGTGCGGGCAATGGAAGCCTCAATGACATCTCTTCTGGATAACTCTCCAGATTGAATTAAACCAGCAAGAGCTACTGCATCATAGTCAGCAAGACAGTCGTTGGAGAAGGCGTGTACGGATTGATCGGAATTGTTCAATTTCGCTTGTGTTACCCCAAGATTGTATTTACAAGATGAACGATATCCAGAATGTCTATTGTCCCATCTTGATTCAAATCAGATGCCCAAAGTTCGTAAGTGCTCGGGTTGGTGTTCAACCCCAGAATAATATTCACCGTATGAATCACATCCAGAATATCTACAACTCCATCAAGATTTACATCACCTAAAACAAATTCTTCTATATCAATGAGTTTTCGTTCAAAAACACCATTTCCATGTGTTACAGCACGGAGAGTTCGATTTACAGTTGAAATGCTGAGATCCATGACCATTGTTGCATCACCAATACCATCATTATAATTATACCAGTTTTCCCCATCATCTAAGGAAACAAAGATACCTAAATCATTTCCTACATAGATATGGCTGGAATAATCCGGATCAATTGTGACAACAGAAGTTGGTACATCTGGTAAATTTGCCCCGATATCTATCCAGGTATAATTCATATAATCGTATTTAAACAGGTGAGATGAACCAAAACCGGAAATTGCAATATACGGTTCAAGTGCATTTTCTGGATTTAGTGCAATATCCATTGGGTATCTATCCGGCAGGTTACTGGTAATATTTTGCCAGGTGGTTCCTCCATTCACAGAGAGGAATACCCGCCCACGGGAAAAAAGAGGTGCAGTGGTTACATAAATAATATTGCAGTCATTATCAGAAATATTCATAGTCAATGCTGGATTTCCATCCAATTGATTTCCTCCATTTACAGTTACCCAATCGTTACCTTCATTTGTGGATTTAAAAATGTAACTACGTCCAGCAAATAGAATTTCGGGGTTATCCCGGCATAAGATGTATGGAGCAATAAAACTCGGGTACCCAATATTTGAAGGTGATATATTATTCCAATAATTTCCAAAGTCACTTGATCGTAAAACATTCAAATATTGTGTTGATCCATACAGAATATTTTCATTCAGTGGATTGATGGCAGTCCAAGAACCATCCCCGCCAATCACTCGCCGCCAGGCAAATGTACCATCATATATGGCTGTAGAATTATCCTGCATACCACCCATAGCCAGATTTGAGTCATTCACCGAACTGGAAAATCCCGGATAAAACTGTGTGGTTTGATATCCCCCATTACATCCTTCAAAAGACTGTCCCCAATTCATTGATTTGAATACACCTCCATCAGTACCAAAATAAATGATATCTGGATTTTCAGGATGGTTAACCATTACATGAATATCTGCGTGAACATAGTATGGAGGCCCTTCCGGTTCACCTGGTTCAGTCTGACCGAAATACCATGAATCCCACCATGATTTTTGAGTCAAATTACTACCTCCATCATTAGATTTCCAAATCTCAATCCCTCCCACAATTATTTCATTTTCATTTGTTGGATGAATACCGACAAAGTGTGAGTACCATCCCTGCCATAATGAATAATCAAATGTATTCACAATACTCCAAGAATCACCATTATTATCGGATCTACAAAGCCAAGTTGCATTATCCGCCCCATAACTATTACCAATACTGGTAAAGAGAATATCAGGATTAGATTCTGAAATTGCAAGCATTGCTTTTCCACCCCAATAATCTGGTAGTCCGTTATTTACATATTCCCAAGTTTCGCCTCCATTTACAGTACGGTAGATTCCTCTTCCATCGCTCCCCAAATTACCACAGGAGATAAACACAATGTTGGTATCTATGGGATTGATGACCAAATCTGTTACCATAATAGTTGAATTGATTACTTCCCATGTCAATCCTGCATCAACAGACTTATAAGTGCCCTCTGTTGTTCCAGCCCAAAGAGTTGCAGAATTTTGTGGGTTCATTTTTAATACCTGCACACCTCTTCTTTGATTATAACTCCAATCCAGACTTTTTTCCCATGTTTCACCCCCGTCGATAGATTTCAAAATTCCAATACCATAACTTCCTCTTGTCAACCGGTCGGCAACACCCCAATGTGCATCCTGATAAGCATAGACCTCACCTGTTGATATAAATATCGTATTTGAATCCGTTGGTGATATTGCGATGCCGCTAACGGATAAAACTGGAAATCCGGTGTGAATTTGTTCCCAGGCTGGATAGCCAGTTCCTCCGGTATAACTTCGCCACAACCCGCCACTTGCAGAACCTGCATAAATAGAGTTTGGATTTTGTGGGTTGAATGCTACTGCGAGAGTTCTGCCGCCGATATTATGCGGCCCAATTGGTTCCCAGGCAGTTTCTCTGGTTATTGAATTGGGAACAGTATGTAACTGGGATTGGGAATATTCAAATGCCTGGTAATACCCATCATCTGGTATGGAATTGTTCGGATATGACCGTTGATCCGCCCATAAGTTTAACGCATGAAATGCGCCGGAAATCTTTTTTGCTTTTTCTGGAGTTGCTTTTTTATTGTAATAAATTGAAACCAGAATGGTACATAATACAACTCCTGTTATCGTAATAAAAGTAAATTTGGATAATTTCATAGAAATTTTTATCGGTTACTCAGATTCGAATTGTTAATTATTGGATTTTATTAAACTTTCATTTTGAAAATATCTATATGAAATTTATGGGCATTCTGACATAAACAAAAATAGACCAAGGTTTCAAAATTCGGACGAATACTAAAAGTAATAATTAATTTTCAAGTATGATACTCACCATGATTACAATATCCAAAATATCCACTATCTCATCATTGTTCAAATCCGCCAGTTCGTTGAATTCGTTTTCTAAAATGAGACTGATGGTAAATACGGCATCCAATATATTAACTACTCCATCCTGATTCACATCGCCCGTTGAATCTATTATCTGGCGTACCAAATTAATAAGTGCTAAATTTGTATGTAAAGTTCGTTCAAATCCGCCTAAATAAACTGGAACAAATGTGAATATTACGCCGGAGATATTTCTCTTTTTATCAGCCCAGGGAAATGTCCCCCACGCACCGGGGCTGGTGATTTCTTCAACCAAATCCGATTCAGGATTTTCAGCGAGAATCCAAGAGCCAAAACCGTATCTAAGTACAAGAGCTTCATAAGGATAGTCGGGATGGTCATAAGGAAATGGTGACCAATAAAGGGGTAATCCTGCAGTTTGATTGGTAAAAAATTCTTGTATGGATTGAACACTTAATACTTGTTCTCCATTATATACTCCATTATTCATAATCATATTGAGAAATTTCATATATTCTGATGATGATGAGCGAGCACCTCCGGCAATTACCGGGTTTATTCCAAATACATCATATCTGGTATTAAACATTTCACATTTATTAAATATCCTATCCTCAGCGATAGTCTGCCAGGGTAAATCGGTAACAATTTCAGCAATTCTGCCGACAGTCTGCATCCCATGGCTGTTATAGGCAATCCAGGTACCGGGTTCAAAAGCCAGCGGGATATTGACGGCAATACTATCAACGGATTCTGCGAGTGTCATTGTGCTGTCCGTACTGTAGGAATAATAATGTTCTACACTGAACATGCCGCATGACATGGAAAATGCCTGACGGATTGTAATATGTCCTTTACCATTTTCAGTGAAAATTGGCAGATACATTCCCAATGAATCATCCAGGGAGAAAAATCCATCTTCAGCTAATGACAAAATTACCGCACCAGATAACCATTTGGTTGCAGATGCAATTGCAATAGAAGAATTGGGTTCTATCACTCCGGTTTGGAAATCATAAATTGAGTTTCCTTCTTGCTCAATTTTTACAATTACATTTCCAAAATAGATATCAAGGGAATCTGCAAGTAGATTGTCAACACTTTCAAAATCATAGATTTGTGCAGTGCTGAAACGAATAATGACAATGACAAATAGAAATCGTAAAATATTTCTCATCTTATTAAGTTATCATTCTGAATGTTAGGAGTTTTTTGATAGTGAAATATCCTGTATTATTAAATTTCATTCTAATATTATATTCACCATTAATACAATATCCAAAATATCCACTATCTCATCATTGTTCAAATCCGCCAGTATATTGTATTCGTCAGCAAGAATGATATTTACAGTCAGTACAATATCCATGATATTCACCTCACCATCTGAATTTACATCTCCGGGAATTCCACCCCCTTGTTCCCGAGGAATAATTGCCCATTTGGGATTATCATCCAATAAGGAATTTGAAAGCGCATTCTCAGCCATAAACTGCCATGCAGGATTGCCGCCGGGGAGATCCGCTACCATTGCTGCCGATG
The DNA here is from genome assembly GCA_964345035.1 of uncultured bacterium. Taxonomy (GTDB): domain Bacteria; phylum Fidelibacterota; class Marinisomatia; order SCGC-AAA003-L08; genus CAYFPO01. Next base: position 20,320 of record CAYFPO010000024.1, on the reverse strand, counting down.
CAATGGAAATATTGGCATATCCATGTTCAGTATCATTAGTTGTAGATTGAAACTCAGACTGGGCATCATATTCGGGCAAATAGCCTGTAAGTAGGTCGGCCCAGGTGGCAAAATACTCTCCATCTATTAATCGAACTGATGGTTCACGATAAGCTGAAATGGCATAGGGATTAAAATCAGGATGAGTTAGCATACCAATGATATGTTCACCCAGCCAGGCCCGCAAATGTTCTGTGGGGTGCCCCAATTCTTCTGCTCTACCCAAAGTGAACATCACAAAATTCTGCTGCCAGGGTGCCGATGCATAAGAAACAACCTCCGGGTTCATAGGCCATTGTGTCGCCGGATAAGTTCCGCCCTTATCCCACTGGTGCATTACCGGCGGACCCATATTATCCCAACGGGTAGGTGCGTAAACATCGTGCCCCCAATTCCAATTATCATCGCCGAAATATTCTGATTCAGTAATATTATAAACACCCTCCCAGATGGCAATTGCGTCGTCAGTCAGGGTTTTGAAATAGTTATATTCCGGCGAATCATCAGGAGCAAGAGATACCGTGTGGACCCGTGTCCGCATTAACCAGGCTTGGGACCGCACCTGCCCTGGAATCCCACCTTCAGCACCAGTGGGTCCTCTGCCCCAGAAACTGGTATTATAGGCTCCATTGGAGTTGGATGCCCCAAACGATGCCCAGAAATATAATTCTTCTAAATACCAATAATCACCGGTGAGCATATATTGTACAGATACCGGATCCGGCTGGTGGGCATTATCCGGTATCCAGCCGTTTTCGCTGACCTCACCTACCGGTGTAACCAAATCTTCGTCTGTGGTACCATTCCAGTCCAGGTTTAGAGACCAGAAAGTGGGTCGGTCGCTGACAGAAATCACTTTGCCGATTGCAGGAACGGTCATATCCCTGTCAAAATATTTTGTTGGATCGCCCTCCCGAAAATGGATAGGGAAAGCAGCCGCCAGATCCGCATTCCCGCAGGCATATTCTTTCATCCGCCAGTCGCCGGTGTAGAGCCATTGTACTGTCCATGTGGGATAGGGACCAATTTCCCTGCGGCCTCCGGTTCCGGGCATGTATTTTGTCCAATTCCCGGCATCAAATAAATCCCGCTCAGAGTTAAGCCAGGAATTCCAGGCGGAACTGTAGGCGGCATCAATCACCGATTCTGAAATCTCTTTGCCGGGATCATAATTGGGGATGAGGGTTGTTGCTGATAGATATTCCACATTATGGTCAATGTTTATGGCAGGTGGTATGTCACCAAGCCAAAACTCTTTTGTCCATCGGCTGCGGGCGTGCTGTGTGAATTCAGATTTGGAATATTGCTGTAATGGCGTATTGCTGCCGGTAAAAAGAGTGAGGGCATAGGATTTGTCCTGTAGAACTTCAGAATTGGCAATTTCACCGATAAAGCGCAACTTAACCTGGTTGGTCAATGGCCAGAATGTAGCAAGAAAAATGGGGCGGAAAGAACGGTGCCCGTCGAATCCAATATCGTAAATTCTCTCTTCAGAATGGTCGGCAAGGATGATGGAGGTTGACACAGGTCCCTGAAGCCAATGGAAATAATCCTCATTTTCAAGCATTGTCCGGGCATCAGCAGTTATGGTATCACCGTTATGGACTAACTCCATCGTCCCGTCAAAATCAAAATTTTCTGCTAGCATTTCCGTTGTGGACAATGAGCTATCCGTATTGCTTTCAACCTGGTTTTGAAATGATATTAAATGACTACTACCAGCTTCAATAAAAGGTATGTGACAATTAATAATGGCGTATTTTACACTGCCGTCCTCCCAGCGGGATTTAACATTTGCCTGTGTCAGTAACGGGAAGCCGTCAATCAGAGCCTGAGGGAAATTGGGGATCTCACCGTCCACAAAGGGTCGGCCAAATTGGAGGGGGTAGTTTTCAGTGGTAATTCCGAACGGCTCTGTAATGGTCATTGTGTTTTCGACTGACCAACAAACAGAGATAATTAATATGAAAATTTGTTTCTTCATTGACTTAATCTGTTTAGTCTAAAATAATATTTATAATCAAAATGAAAAGGAATTTATTCAAAAAAAAATAAGGGCTGATTGGAAAAACCTACCAGCCCTTACATATTAATCACTATTCATGATATTATTTCAGTAATAATAATTTAGTGGTTTGAACTGTTCCACCGGATGTTAACTTAGCAAAGTACACACCGGATGGTTGATTTTCTGCATTCCAAGTGTGAGTATGCACACCTGCATTCTGGAATCCATTTTGCAGTGTAGAAACAATCCTACCGTTCATATCAACAATTACCAGTTCCACGGCTCCATCAGTATTTACTGAATACTGAATAGTTGTTTCCGGGTTAAACGGATTTGGATATGCGGCATCCAGATTTACTGTTTCAGGAATTACAGTTTCTGATACAGGAGATAAGGTTTCTACACTGTAGATACCATTGGAACTCCATTCTTCTATTAACCCAGTTAACTTAGTGGTTTCACCGGTTGTAGAATCAACAAGATAGAAACTTGGAACTATTCCATTTACACAATATCCTGCTGTTTCAGCCCTGTTATCATATCCCATAGCAGGTACATCTGTATATGCACCTTGCCATTCACGGGCTCCCACAAGAACCTCGCCATTATATGCCAGAATCCAATCTCCGAATTCAGCACCTTCTACATTTTTAATGAAGTAAAATGCCTGTTCCATAGACTGTTCATATTCAAATGGAATATCTGAGGATTCTTCATCCTCTCTGGATAACGCCGGTGCATTAAAACTGAAGGATAGAGCTTCTTCAACTTTTGCCCAATATCCTTTGGTTCCATCCCAGGATGATAAGCTTCCGACCCATGTGTATGGAGCAATCTGACTTGCTGCAACACCTTCACCGATCACACCAATAAAAGATGGTTCTACATCATCCGGGATACCGTCGCTGAGTCCGATACTGCCTCCAAACGGGAATGAAATGAGGTTTGCACCTGTATGCAATTCATACACTGTTGCAGGGTCTGATGGTGTCGCTTCAGAAACATCCAATACATCAGCACCATTTACTTTCACCCAGTAACCACTTGTAGGAGACAATTCTGACAGAGATCCAACCCAGGTACCACCGCCCAGATGTGATGCTGCAACACCTTCACCAATTACACCTGTTGCATTATCACCCAAGTCTGCCATAATGCCTGCAACAGAATTATCTTCAGGAAATGCCCACAAGCTGATAAGATTTGCACCCGCATGCAGGTCAACACTGTAATCAACGGTAGTTTCATATTCACAACTTCCGTCATCTACAATTGCATCAGGATCATAGTTATTTGCATCAGGATCAGTACATCCTGAACAGGATGAGTTATCACCATTGCAAACACCACATTCATCTTCTTCAGCAGATCCGCCGCATTCACCGGCACAATCTTCTACATTTCCATCACAGTCGCAGTCACCATCCGGAATACCTGAACCTCCGCATACACCACATTCATCCACGGTATTTCCATCACAGTCACAAAATCCTTCTGTGGGGTCACCGTCACAATCGCAGGTCCCTTCTGAATAGATACAGGACCCGTCATCCAAGTTTGCAAGTGGATCATAATTACAAGCTTCAGGATCAGTACATCCTGGAACTTCTATAAAATCACATTCATCCGGTGTGGGCGAATTATGGAATCCAAAACTGGTGGATGTAATAAATATCTCGGAGAGACAAACATCACCGCTTCCATTATCAAATGTAAGTGTTGTTAACAATCCCGATCCTTCCGGAATTGATGAACCAGTTAATGAAAATCCGATTACGGTGGTTCCATTAGTGGATACATCAAAACCGTTTTCAGCTGCACTTCCACCAGATGCTTCGGTTACATTCATTCCACTGATATCAAATTGGAATCCACTCACAGCAGCGGGGTTATCCATAAATATATCGATTGATCCGGATGTCACATCAGTCAATGAAAGGTCATCAAAAGACAGGTTTACTGTATATTCACAGGATCCATCATCTTCTGTTGCATCCGGGTCAAAATTATCTGCATCAGAATCTGTACAACCGGGAGTAGCTTCCATAACTGTTACACATTCACCATAATTTACTCCCAATGGTACACCCAAATAGCCTGAAATAACGCCATTTTCAATACAAGATTCTATATCTCCTGTAGTTTCGTAAGTTAATTCTACAAGAGTTTCATTGCCTTCAGGAATCGAACTTCCCGTTAAGGAAAATCCAATTACGGTGTTGCCGCTGAATGAAATCATAAATCCATTCGCTTCTGCACTTCCACCCGCAGCATTTGTAATGGTAATCCCTGTAACATTAAATTGAAATCCATATACATTGGTGGGGTTTGCCATATTTATATTCATAGAACCACCTCCTGATTCATATTCGCCATAACTCAATGTAACAGAATATTCACAGGATCCATCATCTTCTGATGCATCGGAATTATAATTATCAGCATCAGGATCTGTACAGCCTAAAACTGCTTCATTATCAACCTGCACACAATCGCCATAGCTGACATCCAATCCAACTCCATCTTCTCCAGAAATCACTCCACCAGAAAGACAGGCCTCGGTTTCACCGGTTAATTCATAGGTAAGATCAACTAAAACACCACTACCTGCAGAAATTGAGCCACCTGTCAATGAAAATCCGATCACAGTATTACCGCTAAATGAAATCATAAATCCATTCGCTTCTGCACTTCCACCCGCAGCATTTGTAATTGTAATGCCATCAATATTAAATTGGAAACCATATACATCTAATGGATTTGTCATTACTATTTCCATAGCACCGCCGCCAAAATCAGTAGCTCCAAAACTTAAATTTACACTGTATTCACACGATCCATCATCTTCTGTAGCATCTGGGTTATAATTGTCAGCAGCAGGATCAGTGCAGCCAGGTACCGGATCACTGCCATAACATTCACCATATCCAACTTCTAATGAAGCACCAGCAGCACCAGATACAACTCCATTTTCAATACAAATTGCACCGCCACCGGAAGTAAATGAAATATTTGCTAAAACCCCACTACCTGCAGGAATGCTGCTTCCTGTTAGAGAAAATCCTAAGACCATCGATGAACTTGTAGAAATCATCCAATCACCCGGCACCATTGCTCCAGCGCTGGCTTCTGATATTGTGGCTCCAGTCAAATTAAACTGAAAACCAAATACATCTGACCCACTGTCCATAAGTATTTCCATTGTTCCAGCACCATCATCAATAGCCCCAAAACTAAGGGTTACATCCTGGGAAATTCCAAAAGATGATAGAAAAATGGTTGATAAAATAGTTAATATTTGATTTCGAACTTTCATTCAAATTCCCTCCTAATTAATTGTGAATTAATCAAAACAATCCCCAGTATTATAATCAAATTTGCATTGAATAAATATGGGGAAATTTTCCTTGCTTAAGTAAAACCTCCTATTTACTCAGTTATGAAATTTAGCCTTTTAGACTAAATTATCGTGCGAAATTTATGAATATTAGGACTCTCATACAATAAAAAATTAGTGATTGTATGGGCAGCACGTGATTTATATCACATATTCAAAATACAAGTATAATATTGTTATGATGGAGATATCATATTTTCTGGAACTACCAATTGGTCATATTCTTCTTCAGATAGATAGGATAAGGATACAACGGCTTCTTTTAGTGTAGTGTTTTCTGAATGTGCTTTTTTTGCAGCATTTGCTGCTTTATCATATCCAATATGTGGAGTTAATGCTGTTACCAACATGAGTGAATTATTCAGATTCCTGCTAATTATCTCTCTATTTGCCTGAATTCCTGATACACAATTATCACAAAAAGATTTACACACATCCCCCAAAATCTGAATTGATTGAAGAATATTATATGCAATCACCGGTCTATAAACATTCAGTTCAAAATTCCCTGATGCTCCTGCCATGGTAAGAGTTGTGTCGTTTCCTATTACCTGGGCAGAGACCATGGTTACTGCTTCACATTGCGTGGGATTTACTTTACCCGGCATAATGGAACTACCGGGTTCATTTGAAGGCAATATTATTTCACCGATTCCTGCTCGTGGTCCACTACCCAGCCATCGGATATCATTCGCAATTTTATTCAGCGACACTGCTAATGTTTTTAAAGCACCAGACATTTTGACTACAGAATCCTGAGCTCCCAATGCTTCGAATTTATTTCTTGCTGTTTGAAACTGCAGTCCGGTTTTTTTGGCTATTAATTCAGCACACTTTTCAGAAAATCCTTTTGGTGCGTTAAGCCCGGTTCCAACGGCAGTCCCGCCCATGGCCAATTCAAAAATGTGTGGCAGGGAGGCATTGATTCCATCAACTGTATGACTTAATTGTGAAGCATACCCTGAGAATTCCTGACCAAGCGTTAAGGGGGTTGCATCCTGTAAATGTGTACGGCCTAATTTTATTATTTTCGAAAATTCTTTCGATTTTTGACTCAACGCATCTTTTAATTTTTCAACAGCCGGAATGAGGTGGTTGTTTATTTCCACTCCCACTGCAATATTAATTGCGGTAGGAAAAGTATCATTGGTAGACTGGGAACGATTTACATGGTCGTTTGGATGGACAGGTTTCTTATTTCCAGATTCACCCCCAAGCTTTACGCTGGCAAGATTTGCAATAACTTCGTTGAAATTCATATTCGTCTGTGTACCGCTTCCGGTCTGCCAAATCACCAATGGGAATTGATCATCCCATTTGCCATCAATCACTTCCTGAGCTGCATTTTGTATAGCATCATTAATATCCGACGCAATCAATCCAAATTCTGCATTAACTTCAGCAGCAACCAACTTAATTAATCCGTATGCATGGATGAATTCTCTGGGAAAATGTTCTTTCCCAATTTTAAAGTTTTGCAGAGATCTTTGGGTCTGTGCGCCCCAGAATTTTTCCGATGGAACCTGAATTTCGCCCATACTATCTGTTTCAATTCGATATGCCATTCAATTCTCCTGATAAAATTAGTTAATTAAAATACAATCAAAATTTACAGTATTTCTCAAACACCCAAGAATTGAAAATCCTTCTAATTTCACAATGATTTATCTATGTAAATTTTCCAGCTGATTTTTAATAAAATCAATTCTATTACTCAAATCACTAAATTAATTCAGGAGAATTTCTATGAAAAGAAATAAAATAGCACTGATTGGAGGCGGTCAAATCGGTGGTAACCTTGCCCTGCTTGCTGCCCAAAAAGAATTGGGAGATGTGGTAATTGTTGACATCCCAAATGCAGAAGGTATGATCAAAGGGAAAGCGCTGGATATTATGCAATTGTGCCCACACGATGGTTATGATATAAATCTGGAGGGAAATTCAGACTATTCTGCTATTCAAAATTCTGACGTGGTTATTATTACTGCCGGTGTCCCCCGAAAACCAGGGATGGATCGAGAAGATCTCCTTCAGATAAATTTAAAAATTATCACCGATGTAGCAAATAATGTAAAAGAACATGCCCCAAATGCATTTGTAATAGTATTGTCCAATCCATTGGATGCGATTGTGTATGCATTCTACAAAATTTCAGGGTTTTCCAAAAATAAAGTGATCGGTATGGCTGGAGCATTGGACAGTGGACGTTTCAGAACATTTATAGCTATGGAAACAGGATATTCCGTTCAGGATGTAACCTGTATGGTTTTGGGGGGACATGGAGATTCAATGGTCCCGGTTTCAAGACTCGCAACTGTTGGCGGTGTTCCGGTAACATCACTGATTTCGTCCGAACGGTTAAAGGAAATTGAAAATAGAACCAAATTTGGCGGAGGAGAAATTGTCAAATTATTTGGGAATGGATCTGCATATTATGCACCAGCAGCTTGTGCAATTGAAATGGCTGAATCCTACCTGAAAGATAAAAAACGGGTGATTCCTTGTGCATCGTTGTGTGAAGGAGAATTTGGTGTACATGGATTTTTCATCGGAGTTCCGACAGTAATTGGAGCCAATGGAATTGAAAAAATTCTTGAATTTGATCTTCTTCCTGATGAGAGATCAGCACTTGAAAATACTTTAAAATCTGTCAAAAAAACAGTCGAGGAAACGGGTCTATAAATTCAGGAGTTAATTAACTCACAAATTTATTCTTGAAAATTCTCTAAAATTAGCAGTGAGTAAATACAGGCATATTATCTGGGACTGGAATGGTACCTTGTTGGATGATGCATGGCTATGTGTGGATGTAATGAATAAACTTCTGAAACGGAGAAATATGCCAGAATTCGATTTAATTCAATATCAATCTGTATTCGGTTTCCCTATAATTGAGTATTATAAACGGTTGGGATTTACATTTGAACATGAACCGTTTGAAATCCCTGGGACTGAATTTATTGTGGAATACAATAAGCGATGGAATGAAACTCAATTATTTTCTGATTCTGTGCCAGTTATTGAACAATTTCAGAATTTGGGAGTTGCCCAATCTTTGCTCTCAGCACAGGAACAGCAGCAGTTAAATCGCTTTATGGATTACTTTAACTTATCTGAATATTTTGTTAATATTTCAGGGCTTCATAATCATTATGCTGACGGCAAACTGGTGTCTGGTAAAAATATGATGAATAATCTGAATCTACCTGGAAATGATGTGCTTCTTATAGGAGATACTGACCACGACTTTGCAGTTGCAGAAACAATGGGAGTGGACTGTATATTAATCCACAGACAGCATCAATTAAAATCCAGATTGGTAAAAACAGGTGTGCCGGTGTTTGATAATTTAGACGAGTTAGTCAGCTTTTTAAAAATGTAAGGGGTTTACACCAGCAATTATTGTGGATCAATAAAGGCACTCACTTGTATATTTTTTCCATCTGATTTAATGGTAACAGCACCTGAAATATCAGTTCTGTATAAAGTAGTCCCTGAATTTATCCATCTTGTCATTACTCCTTCTGATGGATGACCATATTTATTTTTTCTGCCGACTGATATAATTCCAATATCTGCATTTGTTAAATCCACAATTGGTTGAATTGAACTGGTCTTGGAGCCATGATGTCCTAATTTTACCACATCAACTTCTAATACATTCTCCAGTTGAGTGACAATCCTTTCTGCACGGACTTCTGCATCTCCCATAAAAAGAAAGGTATTTTCTCTATGATCTAACCTGCATACTATGGATGCATCATTAATATTCCTGGCTGATATTGACTGAATACTATCCGGATATAAAACAGTTATTACAGCATTATTAATTGTATATGTATCCCCCGGAAGGGGTTTGGTCAGAGTAATATTATTATTTTCTGCGAAATTAAGAATTTCAGTATAAATGGCTGATTTGTAATTATTCCAGGTATCCCAAATTTCTACCACTTTCACATCGGTTAATACAGACAATAATCCACCAATGTGATCTGCGTGAGGATGAGTCATAATCACAAGATCAATTTCAGAAATTCCTTTGAATTTGAAATACGGGTTTAGGACCCAATTTCCATAATCCTTTCCAAATCCGGAAAATCCAGCGTCAATAAGTACAACTTTGTCCTCATATTCAATTACTGCAGAATCGCCCTGTCCTACATCCAAATATGTCACCGAGAGTGGTTTGGGGAAGAAAATAGAATTGAAAAGAAAGAACAGTCCAAATACCAACACTGCAATTGTTAATTTAACCCGGTATCGGTGGATCTGCACATTCCAGAGGAGAAAAACTATGATAAATATTGCAGCCAGTTCAGTTGTGGTGAATAACCCTGTATAAAAAGTTTGATTGGGCAAAAAGTCAAATAATAGGGCTATTTTATTCATTAGCCAAATGACACCCCACCCGGCATGTCCGTAGATACTGCCAAAAAATGAGCTGATAAATCCCGATAATACTGTCACAAATCCTGCTACCACCACCAACCCGGCAATTGGTATGATGAATACATTGACTACCACACCCCACACCGGGATAGATTTGAAAACAATCGCTAAAGGGAGGAAAGTCCCCAACTGAGCACCAAAAGAACCTGTAACCCCATCGGTTAGATACCGTACCCATTTCTTTTTCCTGATTGTTTTAAAATTATTGAATTTATCCTCAATCAATGGGAGTCTTGAAATTGTAAACAGGATTCCTGTTACGGCACCAAATGAAAGTTGAAATCCCGCAGAATATAATTGCATAGGATTAACAAGTAGTAAAATAAAAGCTGTACAACCAAGAATATTCCAGGTATTCACTGTTTTTTCCCCATACTTACCGTAGGCATATAAAATTGCCATTATTCCTGCTCTGACCACACTTGGACGATAACCGGTGAGTCCCATATAGAATATAAGCCCTCCGCAGATCAGTATAAAGCGAATGATATCATTCATTCGGAAAAGTTTCCCAATCTGCATCAGGATAAGCAGTACATACCCCACGTGCAGCCCGGAAACCGCTAATATATGTACAACGCCTAACTTTTGATAATTAGAGATAATATCCGGATCGATTTCCCCTTTCTCACCCAGAACCAAGCCAAGCATCACACCGGAAAATGGTTTGTCTATATGTCTGTGAATGATGTGGTTGATCTTCAGTCTTAAAGAATAATACCAACGGTTTAATGATAAATTACCATGCAATATGGCTTCTATTTTTGAATCCCGGGAAAGGAGAAATGAAATCCGGTTTGTTTTCAAATATTTCCCGTAATCAAATGCTCCGGGATTTCTGGGTGGTTCAGGCTGAAGTATTTTTCCCAAAATAAGCAAGGTGTCCCCGGGAAATACATGAAGACTGTCACTCCATCGCAAAATTGCTTTTTCACCAGATACCGGTGTCTGCAGCAATAGTTCATATTTCATTTTATTTGCTGTTTTGGTGATATATTCTACTACACCAATAATGGGTTCAGTTGTTTTACTGGAATATTCAAAAGGCTCCCACTGTTGTTTTTCTTCAGTGCGGTAAAAAAGAATTAGAAACAAAATTATTGGGACGGCAAATTGGTATTTTCCTGTAAACAAAATTGATACAAAGAGGATGAAAAATAACCAGAATAGAAATCCAGGTAAAGGGATATATACTGCAGCGAGTATTCCAAAAATTTGTGGAATGAGAAATTTAACGACAGGTATTCGGCGGATGAAAGAATTCAAGTGAGTTTATTTACCTTTTAGGTATTCCTTCTGAAATTGAATTAAAAGGTGGTCCCCTTTTTCTGTATTCCCTGCACCACGTAGATTAATAACTCTGAATGCATCCTGTATTCGGATGCCTATATTATCCGGCTCAGTGTAAAATCCATCCACACGCTGAACGATCTCTTTCCCGGTCAATGTGTTCAAAAATGATGAATATTCACCGGAATTGGCACGAGTAATGTCCACTACTAAAGGTGCGTGCCAATACGGATTTCTCTCCTTTTCCATTGATTCCGCCTCAGATAACGCAATTTCAAATCCTGCCAATCCACTGAAAAACCCGTTAATGTAACCAATTTTAGTGGATTCATGCCAGCCCGTCCAATCATATCCGGCGACAGTAGCAACTGTTTGGGAAAATACCAAACCTACCAGTAATGTGAAAATGGAACTTTTTATCATCATTCCTCCTATCCTAATTCCTTTTGAATATTATTAAACGTACCATTAAATACAAATCATTGATCCCTAAATTTATTCACAATCGGGAATCTTCTACCTATTCCAAATGCTTTTTTAGAAATTTTCAATCCAGGGGCTGCCTGTCGGCGTTTATATTCTGCAAACCGAATTTTATTTTTCATAATATGTGATTCTTCCTCAGACAATCCAAAATCTGTAAAATTTGATTTTTTGTTACTTCCAGAAATCATCTGTTCCACAAAAGGACTGATTTTCTCGTAATCAAACGGATCTACCTGTTCCGGTTTCAATTCTGCAGAAGGTGGCTTGGTGAGAGATCCGATTGGTATCACTTCACTATCCCTACTCTTATTTATCCAGTTGGATACTGCATACACCTGTGTTTTTGTCAGATCGCTGATGACACCGATCGCACCGCACATATCACCATATAGGGTACAATAACCCAACGCAGTTTCAGTTTTATTCCCTGTATTCAAAACCATACCACCAGTCTTATTGGCTATGGTCATCAGAATATTTCCCCTGATCCGAGCCTGGAGATTTTCCTCTGCTAAACCGGGTTTATTGTCTAATATCCCATTCAGCGAACCAATCATAGATTCATTGATTGATTTTATTGGAATAATCTTAAACTCCATACCGAGATTTACAGCAAGAGTTTCAGCATCGCTCACAGAGTGATCAGATGAAAATACTGAGGGCATACTCACACCAAGTACATTTTCCGGATTCAAAGCATTGCATGCTATAGCAGCAGTCAATGCTGAATCAATACCACCACTGAGCCCTAAAATTGCTTTTGTGTGTCCGGTTTTTCTGAAATAATCCCTCACGCCCAATGATAAGGCATCCACAATGGATTCTTCTGCCTCCTGAAATGCGGGAGCTTCAGGTTGAGTATTTTCTATATCAATACTCAAAACTTCTTCGTTGAAATAATCTGCTTGTGCAATGCATTCACCATTTGAATTCACTGCAAATGAAGCACCATCAAAAATGAGTTCATCCTGGGCTCCTACCAAATTGCAGTATATAAAGTGTTTCTTGAACTCATTGGATTTACTCTTAACTATTTCGTAACGTTCTCTGAATTTATCGATGTAAAATGGTGATGCAGAGATATTGATAAATAGTTCAGCTCCATTGCTATTCAGCTTTTCTGTAACTTTAGTATCATAATTATCATCCCATAAATCCTCACAGATCAAAATCCCAATTTTGACTTTTCCTGATTTTAATTCCAATTCAATTGGTTGTATTTTTTTTGATTCTGAAAAATACCGGTTTTCATTGAATACATCGTATGCAGGACGAAGGGTTTTATCACGGTATCCGATTATTTTACCATTCTGCAGGATTGCTGCCGTATTGTAGAGCTTTGCTCCTTCTTCACGGATAGTTCCTAATATCACTGCAGTATCCATAATATTCTCTGAGATTTTGTTTAATGTAATCTCCGCTGTGGTGATAAACTCATGCTCAAAAAGTAAATCCTGCGGGGGGTACCCGGTGAGTGACATTTCCGGAAATACAATCAGGTCAACTGATTCATTATGGTCAAAGATGACTTTTTGGATCATGGCAGAATTCCCTGCAAAATCCCCTACCGTAGGATTAATCTGTGCCAGGGCGATTTTCATTTTAGGGTCGAAGTCTCTGAAGCATACGGGGATAAGGAATAGTCTCTCTCACGTGGGGAAGTTTGCATATCCATGCGACAACACGTTCAATTCCCATACCAAAACCTGCGTGGGGAACACTGCCATATTTACGGAGATCCAGATACCATTCAAATTCCTCTCTGGGGAGTTTTTCATGCTCAATTCTCTCCAGTAAAACATCCAGGTCTGCTTCTCTTTCTGATCCTCCTATGATTTCACCATATCCTTCCGGAGCCAGAAAATCCATTCCCAATACGACCCGGTCTTCTTTGGGATCTCTTTTCATATAGAATGCTTTAATCTGTGTTGGAAACCGGTGTACAATAACCGGTCTGTCATACTGTTCTGAAATAAATGTTTCTTCCGGTGACCCAAAATCACCGCCCCACTCGAAATCAAAACCTCCTTCGTTCAGTTTATTCACACAATCCGTATAGCTGACCCGGGGAAATGGTGCTTTTACCTTTTCTAAGGTTGCAGTATCTCTCTCAAGAATTTCCAACTCCAGTGACCGGTGTTCCAGAACTTGTGTGACAATATATTCCACAAGCTTTTCACCCCAGACCATATCCTCTTCCAAATCACAGTAGGCAATTTCGGGTTCCACCATCCAGAATTCAGTTAAATGTCTTCTGGTTTTGGATTTTTCCGCCCGGAATGTAGGACCAAAACAATACACCCTGCCATGGGCCATGGCATTTGCTTCATTATACAACTGTCCGGACTGACTCAAATATGCATTCTCACCAAAGTAATCGGTTGCAAACAATGTGGTAGTTCCCTCACAGGCGTTTGGTGTAAAAATAGGAGTATCTATCAATGTGAATTCATTATTATCGAAAAAATCCCGTGTTGCTTTTATTATCTGATGCCGTATTCTCATAATTGCATGCTGGCGTTTAGACCTCAACCAAAGATGTCTGTGGTTCATCAGAAAATCCGTGCCATGTTCTTTTGGTGTAATCGGATACCCATTACTCAAGTGATTTAGTATGAGTTTTTCTGCCTGTATCTCAAACCCGCCCAAGGCACGTTCATTGGAGGCAACCTTGCCGATTACTGTAACGGATGATTCCTGTGTGAATGATTTAAACAGATCAAATTGTTTTTCTCCAATATCCGGTTTATAAATAACACATTGCACCGTTCCTGTACCGTCTCTGAGCATCAGAAATCCGATCTTCCCACTTCTACGTGTATTGTACACCCAACCGTTCAACTGAACAGTCTCTCCTGTATTTTGTTGTATTTGACTAACTAAAATTGTTTTCAATATTTCTCCAGATTTAAGATTGTTATTAATGTAGTGGATGTTCGAGAACATCCACTACTGATTACAAATTGTGGTTTTTTAGGGACGAGCCGCCGGTTCGACTCTACTGGGTTAGTGATTGAATTATTCGTATAGATGTTGCATCCAACGTCTATAAAATTAGTTTTATTTACCATGTAGATGTAACCTCATTGATGATATCTTCTGATATTATTCGTATAGCTACGGCGATGGCACTTTCCCGGGGTGACCCGAATTCATCCTCATCCTCACTGTCAATAAGCCCATCTCCGTCATTATCAATTTTGTCGGTACTGATATCCACACCGGTTCCGTAAGCGCCCCAAGCAGATTTGCTGACCTCAAACAACGGTTCATCCCGTGTCAGATCATACCATACTACTGTGGCCTGTATGGTGATCCGGTATTCATCTACCTGTTCAATAACTGCATCACTGGGCAGTGTATAGGTATATGGACTGTCATCCACTTTTTTCACGATTACATTCAACCGGCTGTCAGCGTCTTCTTCACCGGTAACATCCAGAACATTTTCCGATATGAGGATATCCATGATCTTTTCACTGATCAGTTCGCTGATACCAAATTCTGAGGATTCATTAACCACGGGGGAAATGGAAATGGTCTTAATATGTGCCGGTAATGAGCCTTTAAATGAATAGATACCACATCCACATATCATTAAACCAACTGCAATCAGTACGACTTTCTTCACTCCGGTTTTTTCCTTCCAATTCCGTATTCCTGGATTTTCCGGTATAATGTCCGCTCAGAAATATCCAGCGCCTGAGCAGCTTTTCTTCTGTTGTGATTTAATTTTTCCAGGGTTCGTTCTATCATTTCATGTTCGATATCCTTCATGGTTGTATCACCAATTACATCTTCCTTTACCGCATTAAATCTGCCTTCTTCCACATTATGAATGGGATGGAGCGGTGAGGTGGATATTTCATCCTGCTCTCCCGATGGCGGGAGGTACAGTGCCGGGTTTGCCGGCTGCACAGAATGGTCTGTCCCCTGATTCCCGAATAACAATTGTTTGATCTCATTCATATCCTGCCTGAGATATAATAGTTGCCTGAGAATCAGCTCTCTCTCAATTTCATCTGAATCCTTATCCACAATAGCGGGAAGGTTTGGATTGGTAGCCCAGGTCTCTTGTCCAAGTGATTTCATCACCATGGATTCCTGAATTCTTTCACCACGATTCTGCACGATAAGACTTTCCACCACATTCTTCAATTCCCGCACATTCCCCGGCCAGGAATATGTTTTAAGTGCATTGATCGCTTCTGAGGTAAATCCTTTGAAAGCAATATCATTTTTTGCACAAAATTCAAGTCCAAATCGTTCAACAAACAGATAAATGTCACTTAATCTATCTCTCAGAGACGGCACATTAATGGTAATGGTTTTTAGTCTGAAATACAGATCTTTACGAAAATTATCGTTTACTACTTCATCTGTAAGATCTTTATTGGTTGCAGCAATAATTCGTGTATCCACTTTCTGGGTTTTGGTGTCCCCCACTTTTATGAATTCGCCTTGTTCAATGACTCTCAATAGTTTTGCCTGAGTTTCCAGCGGTGTCTCACCAATTTCATCCAGAAATATAGTCCCTTTATGGGCAGCTTCAAAATATCCCTTTCGCTCTTCAGATGCTCCGGTAAAGCTCCCCTTTTTATGCCCAAATAATTCGCTTTCAATAATTCCTGCCGGGATAGCGCCACAATTCACTGTGATGAGATTTTCGAATTTTCTCCGGCTGTTTTTATGGATTGCTTTTGCGACCATTTCCTTACCGGACCCGGATTCACCATTTATGAGTACGGATATTTCTGTATCAGAGACCTGACCGATGAGATTTAGCATATCCCGAATGGGCTCGGACTCTCCTAATATACCAACAGATCGTTTTATTTTTTCAACATCTATCATATTACTTCCTCCTCAACAGATTCAGTGAGATATTTCATCCCCTTTTGACCTATATCCTTTCGGTAATACATTCCGTCAAAGTGGATTTTATCAATTATCTGATAGCTGTTTTCAATAGCGGATTCCAGGTCATTTCCGAAGCCCACTACATTTAAGACCCTTCCACCATTTACAAATGTCTTGCCATCCTGAGATTTAGTACCGGCATGAAAAACTAAATTTGATGAATCTGCTTCCAGACCGGTAATTTCCTGACCTTTAGAGTACTTCCCCGGGTATCCATCAGATGCCAGTACAACGGTAACTGCTGTTTTTGTTGAGGTCGTTATTTTAGTTTCTGCTAATTTTCCTGTAACAGAATTAAACAACAATTCAAATAGTGAAGATTGGAGTAACGGCAGCACGACCTGAGTCTCCGGATCACCCATTCTCACATTGAATTCTATGACATACGGATCACCTTCAACCAACATTAATCCTGCATATAGAAATCCCGTGAATGGATTTCCATCTTTCACCATGGATTTGAGGACCGGTGTGTAAATATCCCTGCAGACTTTATCCATTAATTGGTGGTTGGTAAGCGGGGTTGGTGAATATGCACCCATCCCTCCTGTATTTGGTCCTTTGTCTTCATCATAAATCCTTTTGTGATCCTGTGCAGTATTCAGTATTACAAAATCTTCACCGTCACATACTGCAAATACAGATAATTCCTCGCCAACCAGACATTGTTCTACCAGCACCTGATCAGAGGCAGAACCAAATATACGGTTTTCATATATTTCACACAGGGAATTCTCAAATTCTGCTTCAGACTCACAAACGTATGCCCCTTTTCCTGCAGCGAGTCCATCAACCTTAACAACTACTGGTAAACCATATTCAGATTTTGCATTCTCTACCTCTTGCCGGGTATTGCAAACAACAAAACAGGGTTGTGGTACATTGCAACCAGCCATTACTTTTCGAGCAAATACCTTACTGGTTTCCAGCTGTGCAGCATATTGTGTGGGGCCAAAAATTAGTTTTCCATTTTTCTTAAAAACATCCACCACACCTTGTTCCAAAGGTGCTTCAGGACCTACAATTGTAAGATCAATGGAGTTTCTTTCAACAAACTTCAATGTTTCATTGGGATCTTGTATATCCAGAGGGACATTCTCTCCAATGGATCCAGTGCCGCCATTACCCGGTGCACAATACAATTGTTCGACCAGAGGGTCATTTGACAAAGACCAAGCAAATGCATGCTCCCTGCCGCCGCTTCCTAAGATTAAAACTTTATATCCACTCATATTATCTACCTTTAATTTATTCCAATTTTCGTTTCTAATTCTGCAATTTTATCCCGAACAATGGCGGCTTGTTCAAACTGCAGTTCTCTTGCAAATTTCAGCATTTTCTTCCGGAGCATTTCCAAAGCCTCCTGGTCTTCCATATTCTCCAATGTAATTTCAGGAATTATTTCTTCCTCAGTGACTCCATAGTCTGCTTTTTCATCTGCAACCGCAGTAGATAACCGAATTTCCTCCATAGATTTATACACAGTTTTTGGTGTTATATTATTTTTATTGTTGTGATCTCTCTGGATTTTTCTACGTCTTTCTGTTTCGTCCAGAACATGCTGCATAGAAGCTGTAATTTTATCACCATAGAATATTACTTTCCCTTTCATATTCCGTGCCGCCCTGCCGGATACCTGCATCAAAGAAGATCGGGACCGTAAAAATCCTTCCTTATCTGCATCCAGTACTGCCACCAGGGCTACTTCCGGCATATCCAAACCTTCCCGCAGAAGATTGATCCCTACCAAAACATCAAATTGTCCAAGACGTAAAGATCTCAATATCTGTACCCGGCGGATACTGTCAATATCGCTGTGTAGATATTCCGTGTTAATATTTACACCATTCAGATAGTCCGTGAGATCTTCCGCCATACGTTTGGTCAGTGTGGTGATTAATACTCTATTGCCTTTTTCAATGCACTTTTTACATTCGCCGATCAGACTATCAATCTGTCCTTTTGTTGGCTTTACTACCACCTCAGGGTCCAGCAGCCCCGTAGGCCGGATGATTTGCTCTACATATTCTCCTTCTGACTGCTCCAGTTCCCATTCAGATGGTGTTGCAGAGACGGTGATCAGCTGGTGAATGCTGTCTGTAAATTCCTGAAATTGCATGGGCCGGTTGTCCAGTGCTGAAGGTAAGCGGAACCCATGTTCAATAAGTGTGGTTTTTCTGGACCGGTCTCCATTATACATACCCCGCACCTGGGGGATAGTAACGTGGGATTCATCCGCAAACATAATAAAATTATCCGGGAAAAAGTCTATGAGTGTACTGGGGCGTTCGCCGGGTTCCCTGCCGTCCAAATGCCGGGAATAGTTTTCAATTCCGGAACAGTATCCCAACTCTGTCATCATTTCCAGATCATACATTGTCCGCTGTTCCAGACGCTGGGCTTCCAACAGTTTTCCTTCTGCTCTGAATTCAACCAATCTGTCTGATAATTCTTCCCGTATCTGGTTCATTGCCTTTTTCAAATTTTCTTCAGAGGTTACAAAATGCTTAGCCGGATAGATCACCACAGTTTCCAATTCTTCAACTATTTCACCGGTGAGTGTATCAAAAGTATAAATCTTTTCAACCTCATCGCCAAAAAATTCCACCCGGACTGCCTGTTGATCATACACGGGAAACACCTCCAGTACATCCCCCCGTACCCGAAATGTACCCGGCTCCAGAATAAGATCATTCCGTGTATAATGGATATCCACCAGTTTTTTTAAAATGGATTTAATCTCCCTGGATTCCCCTATTTTCATCATCACGATCATTGCACCATACTCTTCCGGAGAACCAATCCCGTAAATACAGCTCACACTGGACACAATTATCACATCCTCCCGGCTTAAAAGTGAGGAAGTTGCCCGAAGGCGCAAACGGTCTATCTCTTCATTCATAGACATATCTTTTTCTATGAAGGTATCCGTTACCGGCAGATATGCTTCCGGCTGATAGTAATCATAGTAGGATATAAAAAATTCCACTGCATTTTCAGGAAAGAGCCCTTTGAATTCACCAAACAACTGGGCTGCCAATACTTTGTTATGGGAGAGAATCAACGCCGGTCTCTGCACTGCTTCAATCACCTTTGCCATGGTAAAGGTTTTTCCCGATCCGGTGATACCAAGCAAGGTCTGATTTTTCTGACCGGTATTCAGTCCGTTGACCAATGCCTGTATCGCCTCCGGCTGATCTCCCGCCGGGTTAAACTCAGATACTACTTTAAACTCTGCCATATTGACAATAAATTTACAATTATCTGAGGGTGCAGACCAATGTCAATTTTGCGGAATTATGGGTGTTATGCAGGGAATTAGTTAGGACCATATTCATGACCTAATGGGATTTTAATTGAAAAATGAATTCCTAAATCAGAAAGTGACCTATGAGTTTACAGGGGTGTCTATTGAGGTGGTGTGAGATTAACTGTTTAGAACCATATCAACCAACATCACAACATCCATGATGTTTAAGTCACCATCAGGGTAGATGTCTGATAAGTTGAAGTATTCAGGTTCTGAAAATCCAAGAACGAATTCAACAAGGAGTGTGATATCAAGAATATTGAGTTCACCATCCATATTGGAGTCACCAAAGTAGTCATCGTAACAAAATTGTTCTCCTACATAATCTTCAATACATTCCGGGTAGGGTGGACAGAGTTGGTTGTTTGATAGATTAGGAGAACTATCTCCTTGATTACAGATTTCTACAGGTATCTCCCCG
>CAYFPO010000023.1:0-34552 GCA_964345035.1 uncultured bacterium | reverse complement strand
CTCCTGGTATCGGTAGGGGTTTGATTCATCAAACCCCCACACATAAAATCTGTGTCTCCATAGGTTGAATTGGTTCTTTGTAGCGTCACGGCATGCCGTGACCATACCTGTTGAACGGTTTTTTTGTTGAGAAACAATGCGTTGTTCCTCCTGGTATCGGTAGGGGTTTGATTCATCAAACCCCCACACATAAAATCTGTGTGTGTAGAGACGAGCCGGGGGTTGAGTTCATTTGAATTTTGATCAGGTTGCACGGGTGGCTTTCCGCAAGTCTGTATTTGTTTTGCCTGCAGATACAAAAATGTATATTTGTCGGTTCTCCTCTTACTCCTCCAATTATTAGAAGCAGATGAGGTAGAATCGGCTATTTTGGTGTACATCAACTTCTCCCTTAGCTGTTAAGAATTGGGATAAGTTACGAAGAAACGGGTATATAATGCAAAGATGAAGGTCACATAATAGGAATGGAATATTTTGTGAACACAAGTGATTTTTTTTCTCCGGAAATTGAATAACTGCAATTGCTCCATTGCATATCACAAAATGCCAAAGGATGTATTCCTAAAAAATCCTGAATAGTTGTAGATTCCGAATAGGATAATCATTCATGGAAACACAACAGAATTATTTTCGAGACTTCAGACATACTCCAGTGATAGATCAGATCGGTGCCCTGTGCCGTGTTGCCCGTCTGAATTCCAGAAGCATTAAACAGGAATCTAAAACCTCTGCACTAAAATTAGCGCTGAGTATGATAGACTTGACAACACTGGAAGGTAGAGATACTCCCGGTAAGGTAAAACAGCTCTGTAATAAAGCGAGACATCTGCATGACTCCTTCTCCGGTCTTCCAAATGTGGCTGCAGTCTGTGTGTATCCCAATCTGGTGGAAATTGCCAAAAAAGAATTGGCAAAATCCGGTATCAAAGTTGCATCTGTAGCAACATCTTTTCCTGCTGGAATGTCCACTCTTAAAGCACGATTGGATGAAATTCAGTTTGCTGTGGATTCGGGAGCAGATGAAGTGGATATGGTGATCTCCCGGGGAAAGTTTCTTAGCGGGGATTACCAGGCGGTATTTGAAGAAGTTCAGCAATCCAAAGAAGTTTGCGGGGATGTTCATTTAAAGGTAATATTAGAAACCGGTGAACTTTCCACGCTGGATAATGTGAGAAGAGCCAGTGAAATAGCCATGGCAGCCGGCGCTGATTTCATTAAGACTTCCACCGGTAAGGTGCAGCCCGCTGCAACCCAACCAGTCACACTGGTAATGCTGGAAGCAATACGGGATTTTCATCATCGGACCGGGAAATTTGTGGGGATGAAACCTGCAGGTGGAATTTCTGATGCAAAAACAGCCATCCGGTATCTGGTGATGGTGAAAGAAACCCTTGGAGCAAAATGGCTCACTCCCGATCTCTTTCGGTTCGGTGCCAGTTCTCTGGCAAATGACCTGCTGATGCAGTTAGTGAAACAATCCACAGGACGCTATCAATCCCGTAATTATTTTTCGTTAGACTAATATGGCAGACAACCAGCATACTTCAATATTAACAGAAGTAGAATCCTTCGTAAAAGATGGCTATTCTCCAGCCCCTCAATCCACGGAAATTATAGATATTGCAGATAAACACAATCTTTTCATTGATGGAAAATTTATTTCTCCAAAGTCAGAAAAATATTTTGATACTATAAATCCTGCAACGGAAGAAAAACTCTCGGAAGTAGCGGAAGCAGGGCAGGAAGATATAGATTCTGCTGTGGAATCGGCAAGAAATGCTTATGATAAGATTTGGTCGAAGCTATCCGGAAAGGAACGGGGAAAATATATCTTTCGTATTGCACGGCTGTTACAGGAACGATCCAGAGAATTTGCTGTATTGGAGACAATGGACGGCGGAAAACCTATCAGAGAATCCAGAGATGTGGACATCCCTTTGGCAGCAGCCCATTTTTTCTATTACGCCGGCTGGGCTGATAAACTTGAATTTGCATTTCCCGGAAAATCGGTTAAACCACTGGGAGTTGCCGGTCAGATCATACCGTGGAATTTTCCACTGCTCATGGCAGCATGGAAGATTGCCCCGGCTCTTGCCTGCGGAAACACAGTGGTTTTGAAACCTGGGGAAACAACTCCTCTAACAGCAATGAGATTGGCGGAACTTGTTCAAGATGCAGAACTGCCACCAGGAGTGGTGAACATTATAACCGGCGCAGGAGAAACCGGTGCATACCTGGTCAGTAATCCGGATGTCAATAAAATTGCATTCACCGGTTCAACAGAGGTGGGTAAATTCATACAAAAGTCCATTGCCGGCACCCAAAAGAAATATACGCTGGAACTGGGTGGTAAAGCTGCCAATATAATCTTTGAAGATGCAGCCATTGATCAGGCTGTGGAGGGTATCATTGACAGTATTTTTTTCAATCAGGGGCATGTCTGCTGTGCCGGATCCCGTCTGTTCGTTCAGGAGGGAATTGCAGAGGAAGTCTTAGCAAAACTTAAACACCGGATGGAAACCCTTATTGTCGGTGATCCAATGGACAAAAATACAGATGTGGGAGCAATAAATTCAAAAATGCAGTTGGATAAAATCACTCAGCTGGTGGATGCAGGAATTGAAGAAGGTGGTGACATATATCAATCGGGATGCACCCTACCCAAACGGGGTTATTGGTTCAAACCCACTCTGTTTACCAATGTCTCCCAATCCCATCGAATCGTTCAGGAAGAAATATTCGGTCCGGTGCTTGCGATTCAGACATTCCGTACCGTGGAAGAAGTGGTGGAAAAAGCAAACAATACTCCTTACGGATTATCCGGAGGTGTCTGGACTGATAAGGGAGCAAAACTATTTTCTGTATCAAAACAGATCCGATCCGGTGTCGTCTGGGCGAATACTTTCAATAAATTTGACCCTTCTTCCCCATTTGGCGGATATAAGGAAAGCGGGATGGGGCGTGAAGGCGGGTTGCATGGTTTACAAGCCTATGTGGAGCTGTCCTGATGAGTAGAATTCCCATATCGAGAACCAATAAAATTTTTATCGGCGGAAAATTCCCGAGAACAGAATCCGGAAGATCCTATGAACTAAATTCTTCGGGTGGAGAATTTCTGGCGAATATGTGCTTATCTTCACGAAAGGACTTTCGGGACGCAGTGAAATTTTCCAGAACTGCCTTTACCGGCTGGTCACAAAAGAGTGCATTTAATCGCGGACAGATCGGTTACCGGGCAGCCGAGATACTGGAAGGCAGGAGAGAACAATTTGCAGACGAAATCGCAATAACCGGTATTACTCCGGATGATGC
This sequence comes from uncultured bacterium, assembly GCA_964345035.1. Classification (GTDB taxonomy): domain Bacteria; phylum Fidelibacterota; class Marinisomatia; order SCGC-AAA003-L08; genus CAYFPO01. The sequence continues at coordinate 31,240 of CAYFPO010000023.1, read as the reverse complement.
ATTGCAGGAAGTGCTTGATTCCATTGACACTATAATTTATTTTGCTGGATGGTCAGATAAATTTGGACAAGTTTTCAGTACTGTAAATCCCGTTGCAACTCCTCATTATAATTTTTCAGTTCCGGAGCCAACGGGTGTGGTTTCTGTCATTGCCCCTGAAGAGTCAGGACTTCTCGGACTTGTAAATTCAATTCTGCCGGTTATAATTGGCGGGAATACCTGTGTGGTATTGGCATCTAAAAATAATCCTCTACCGGCGATCAGTTTTGCAGAAGTTCTGAACACCTCTGATGTACCCGGCGGTGTGGTGAATATCTTAACTGGCGAAAGATCTGAACTCCTGCCGCACTTCTCATCCCATATGGATGTAAATGCCATTATTTACAATGGAGATGATTCCGGTGAGATTAAACTGGTCCAGGAAAATTCCGCAGAAAATGTGAAGAGAGCTATCATACGGAATTCACCTGGTGGTGAACGGGTTCATTCCAATGATCCCTATGGTATTATGGATACTCAGGAATTTAAAACTACCTGGCATCCGATTGGTATCTGACTTTTATTGATATTCAGTACATGTAAATTTATAACTAAAGCTGTTTAGCTCATAAGCCGGTTTTACCATACAGATTATCTGCTGTAATTTTTCCCCTGTGGAAACCGGAGGCAAAATCAAAAAGGGAACAGAAGTTGAGCTGGTGATCGAATCCCTCGCATTTGGCGGAAAAGGAATTGCCCGTCTGAATGATAAGGTGGTATTTGTAAAAGATGCCATTCCCGGACAGACAGTCCTAAGCAGAATTACCAAAAATCGATCTGCATATCTGGAAGCCAAAGCTTTGGAAATTCGTGAGCAAACAAAGGATTTTATCTCCCCGCAATGTGACCATTTTATGGATTGCGGTGGATGTACTTTTCAGAATCTTGATTACACTGAACAACTCCAACATAAAGAAAAACAGGTGTTTGATCTGTTTACAAGGATGGGTGGATTTTCTGAAATTACAGTGGATCCAATCGTTAGATCTGACACTGTATTTCAATATCGGAATAAAATGGAATTTACATTTTCCAACCGAAGATGGATACTGAAAGAAAATGATTCTGGAGAAAATCCTGATTTTGCACTGGGACTCCATATCCCGGGACGACACGATAAAATATTGGATATTGACCGGTGCTGCATTCAGTCTGATATTTCCAATAAAATTCTGGTAATGGTGAAATCTGAATGTATCTCAAATGGATTGGAACCTTATGATATTAAAAATCATTCCGGTTTTCTCCGCCATTTAATGCTTCGGACCGGACAGAATTCAGGAGAGATAATGATCAATTTTGTGACATCCTATGAAAAACCTGAGCTACTGCAGCCAATTGCAGAAAAAATTATTCAACAATTTTCACAGGTGAAATCTGTAGTAAATAACATCAATACAAAAAAAGCTGACATTGCATTTGGCGAATGGGAAGTGCTGTTGACAGGACGGCATTTTATAGTTGAAAAATTGGGGAGATTTGAATTTGAAATCTCTGCCAATTCATTTTTTCAGACCAATTCACTTCAGACTGAAAAATTGTACGGTATCATACAGGATGCAGGTGAATTTGCGGGTGATGAGGTAGTTTATGATCTTTATTGCGGGACGGGTAGTATTTCAATTTTTATATCACAGTCCGTGAAACAAATTTATGGATTTGAACTCGTAGAATCCGCAATTGAAAATGCCCTGAAAAATGCAGAGCGGAATACCATAGAAAATGTCCGGTTTTTCTGTGGTGATTTAATTCACTCCTTGCAGGATAACAATGAAATTCCAACTCCTGATGTGGTGATAATTGACCCACCCAGAGCAGGAATGCATAAAAATACAGTAAAAGATATACTGAAATTATCCCCTGGAAAAATTGTGTATTGTTCATGTAATCCTGCAACACAAGTCAGGGATGTCCGTATTTTCTGTGATAATGGGTATAAAATAAAGATGATTCAACCGGTGGATATGTTCCCCCATACACCCCATATAGAATGTGTAGCTGCTTTGGAAAAATCAAATGAAAAATAGTTCCGCAATATCAATATCAAATTTGAAGAAGAACTATGGGGATGTTTCCGCATTGGGAGGCATAGATCTTGAAATTCCTGCAGGTTCCTTTTTTGGATTACTGGGACCGAATGGAGCCGGGAAAACAACCACCATTAACATCATCACCGGACTGGTGAAAATTACTTCCGGTGAAGTTCGGGTGATGGGTTATGATGTAATTTCTGAATTCAGGGATTCCAGAAAACAATTAGGATTAGCCCCCCAGGAATTTAATTTTGACCATTTTTTCACCTTACGGCATATGCTTTCATTACAGGCTGGATATTATGGATTCAGTAAAAGTGAATCTATTGAACGGTCAGATAGGATGCTTGAACATTTTGGTTTGACGTCCAAAGCAGAAATGACACCCAGACAGATTTCCGGAGGGATGAAACGCCGGCTTCAAATCGCAAAAGCGCTGGTTCACGATCCGCCGATCATCATTCTGGATGAACCAACAGCAGGTGTTGATCTTGAACTAAGACATATGCTGTGGGATTATCTTAAAAATATCAACAGGGAAGGTAAAACAATTTTATTGACTACCCATTACATTGATGAAGCCGAAAAACTCTGTGAAGATATTGCAATTATAGATGAGGGAAAAATTATTACTACAGGAAAAACCCAGGATCTCATAAATCAAAACGGTGCCGGAAGTATTGAAATCCAACTACAGAATTGGGATACCTCCGTAAACTTAGAGGGTTGGAAATTTACCCATACCGATGGACACCTCCACGTCCAAACCACCCAACCGGAAAAAGATATGCCCCGTTTGTTGGAAGTTTTATCCAATTCCGGAAGCGTTGTGGAAGAGATCAAAATTTCCAAATCATCTCTGGAAGATGTATTCCTACAATTAACAGGAAAATCAATAGATGATTAACACAGGACTGATCACATTAATGAGACGTGAGATCTGGCGGTTTGCCAGGTTGTACCGTCAGACGGTTGTTCCCAGCTTGATTTCTACACTACTGTACATTTTGGTATTCGGACATTCACTTGGATCCAGGATCGGTACCATCAAAAATACGAGTTATGTGGATTTTATAATTCCGGGACTGGTGATGATGGCAGTCATCAATCACGCATACCAGAATTCTTCCTCCAGTATTATTCAGGCGAAATTTCTGAAATTTATTGAGGATATTCTCATCACTCCACTTTCCGGGTTGGAATTAAGCATTGGGTATACAATCGGCGGAATGATTCGTGGATTTTTAAATGGTATAATAATATGTATTATAGGATGGATCCTGACCGGTTTTACAATTGATAATTTTCTACTCACAATCACAATTTTATTTGTGGTATCCTGGGCATTTTCTGCATTTGGATGCATTGTGGGAATATTTGCAACCTCCTGGGATCATATTGCATTGTTTACCAATTTTGTGTTTATGCCTTTGACATTCCTTGGTGGAATATTCTATTCCATTGATATGCTGCCGGAATTTTGGAGAACTCTCTCACAATTCAATCCATTGTATTGGATGATAAACGGACTCCGTTACTCCGCACTTGGTATTTATGATACATCTCCTCTGATTTCAATTCTGGTCAGTGTATTTTGTGCAATTTTATTCACCACTGTTTCAGCGATTATGTTCTCCAAAGGATATAAAATAAAGGAATAAAAATAGTGTTGGCGGGAGATAACATCAAATTACTAATTTTTCCTAACTGTTACAATAAATTTCGTTCATGAAAAACTCTCAGTCAAAAATTAAAAGGAGATTGAATACCCAGATTATGAAATTGTATGATAATCCTTTATTCAGAATCATGCTGATCCTGATCACTGTCTGGGTTATAGGGGCTGTAGGTATAATGTTTCTGGAAGGAAAGTACCAATCGGATTTTGGAAATCTGATAGATACCCTTTGGTGGACAATTGTAACAATGACAACCGTTGGGTATGGTGACATGTCACCCATGGGAACTTACAGCCGCATATTCGCCATTTTTATCATGCTCACCGGTATTGGTATCATTGCACTTTTTACCGGAACTATTTCATCGATCTATGTAACCAGAAAAATAAGGGAGGGAAGAGGTTTGGCAACTATAAAAATAACCGATCATATCATTATTTGTGGATATAATCCTAATCTGGAAATGATACTCGATTTCATTGCAAAATTGTCAGATAATGAACTATCAGTTGTGTTGATTAATGTATTGCATGATGATGAAGTAAACAGTATTCTCTCCAGATATAACAAAATGGATATCAAATATGTTCGGGGTGACTATACCCAGGAAGGAATCCTGGAAAAAGCAAATGTAAAAAATGCAAGTTCTGCTGTTGTATTAACAGATCAGTCAAAAGGCACGGATGACCAAAAGACTATTCTTGCAACTTTGACAATAAAAAATTTGAACCCGGATTTACGGGTAATAGCCCAGGTTACTAACCGGGATAATATCACCCATCTAAGACGTGCCAATGTTGATGAAATCATTATAAATGATAAATTTGAGACATTTATGACAGCAAGCCATATTCTCAGCCCGGGGGTCCCGCAAGCAATTTATCAGTTGATCGACAGCCAATCATCCCATCAATTCCAAAGCCAGGCAATTCCTGTAAAATTCATTGGAAAATCCTTTGATGAACTTTCTAACCGGTTGCGGGAAGATACCGGATGTATCTGTGTGGGTCTGTACACTGAAGAGGAAAAATTAGGGATGGCTGATTTCCTTTCCGCCGATACATCTTCTCTGGACGCATTTATTGAACGGAAACTGAAAGAAGCAGGTCACTCAATGAAACATGAAAACAAAGTTTCAATATTAATGAATCCGAAGTCTGATCATATTATTAAAAAGGATGAGCGAGTAATCATCATACCATGATAGAAAGGTCTATAGTAAACATTGAATTAATGAAAGAATTCGATTTGCTCAAAGATTTGCCCGGCAATGCTATTCAAATGGTTATTGACAAACTGCATATCAAAAATATACCTGAAAATACAGTCATTTTCTACGAGGGTGAGCAAGGAGATTCAATAGTATTTCTATTGGACGGCAGGATCAGTATCAGCCAGGCAATGACACTACCAACGGATAAATCTGAAGAGGATACCAGAGAAAAAGAAGTGTTCAATACAACTGCAGATATGAGGCCAGTCTTCGGTGAGATTGGTTTATTTGGCAGAAGTGGTAAAAGAACCGCAAATGTCAAAGCAGTTACAAATTGTACAATTGCAAAATTATACAGAGATGATTTTTTTGCCGTTTGTGAACATAATACAGAAATCGGTTTTCAATTACTGAAAAATATCGCACATATCCTTAGTGGCAGGTTGGTGGAATCCAATAAAAATATTATGAAATTGACCACTGCATTAAGTTTAATCCTGGATAAATAAAAACCCCGGGAACAAAGCCCCGGGGTTTTTTACGATTTCAATAATCATTATCCTGTGCGGATAATGCTAAAAGATACTATAATTCGGTCCCATCCCCGTGTTAATTCCATCACAAATTCATTTTATATCGAACACTTCCATATTTGAACCTGTGTTCCATGCATAAAAAATAATGTCACTCGTTTTCCCAACTTGAATATTCCCATTTTTATCGATCGCAATTACTCCATACTTATATTGATTCTTTTCTGTTTCCCGCATGGTTTTTTCAACTGCATCTTTCAATGACGCACCATCCTGAACCCGTACTACAATACGGGAAGCCAGAGCGGAATTGACAATTTGTTCACCGATGCCGGTCCCAGATACACCGGCAAATGAATTTGCATAGTTACCGGCAACAGTGGGGGTATCGCTCACTCTTCCGGGAGTCTCACCTCCAATGCCTCCGGTAGAGGTGGCTGCAGCAATACAACCATTAGTATCCAATGCCACAGCTCCAACAGTTCCTGTTTCCCCAATTAGTTTATTCCTGTATTCAATATTTCTGTCTTCTGTAACAGGATCATAATGAGGATATCCAAGTTTCCGGGCAAAGTGAGTGGCCCTGGCTCCTGCCAGAACCGTATTTTTTTTATTCCCCAAATGCACGGCTATATCAATTGGATTTTTTACATTCTGAATGTTTATTACACCACTGAATTTTCCCGTCTCACTGTCCATTATTGCTGCAGACATCCGGACTTTCCCGTCTCTCTGCAGCTTAGAGCCGGTGCCAGCATTAAATAATGGATTATCCTCCAATAGTTTCACGGCGTGGATTACTGCAGTTTTTGCATTTGATTGCTCCAGTATGTGATAGGATTCTGAAACAATTTCAGAAAGTGCAGATTGAATTGCAGATGCTTTGTGGATAGTCCCTTCCAGACTTCCGGCACCACCGTGTATGATTAATTTTGGTATCAATTCAGCTTCTAAAAAAATAACGGGATGTTACAACGTAGTTTCACCCCGTTATGATTATTATTAAATAAAATTCTACAGATTTGAAGCATTTTCCTGCAGATATTTCACCATCCCCTCATTGGATGGAGTCATTCCTGCTTCACCTTTCTGCCAGCCTGCCGGACAAACTTCACCAACCTCATTATGGTGATCCAGTGCATCAATCAGCCGTAGCATTTCATCAATGTTTCTTCCCAGAGGAAGATCATTCAGAACTGTATGTCGAACTTTTCCTTCTTCATCAATAAGAAAGGAAGCCCGCAATGTAACGTTACCACCAACAGTAGTGGTATCAACAGATTCTTCGGTTTCTACAACTGCATCATCAGCATCTAGCAGTACACCATAATTTCTGGCAATGGATTTATCCAAATCAGAAATCAACGGATATTTCACAGGACCTATTCCGCCTGAATCTGTACTCATTTCTCTCCATTTTAGATGACTGAAATGAGAATCAACTGAACAACCCAGAACCTGGGTGTTGCGATTTTCAAACTCATCAATCCGATGGTCAAAAGCAAGCAATTCAGTCGGTCAGACGTATGTAAAATCCAGTGGATAAAAGAATAATACAACTTTTTTTCCGGCATAATCCGACAAACTAACCTGCTTGAATGAACCATCAGGCATAACTGCATCTGCTGAAAATTCCGGAGCTTTTTTGGTTACTAACATATAATTCTCCCTTTTAATATATGAATTTTGAAATAATTTCCGGGTGAAATTTAGTAGGTTATATTTTTCTAAAACAACCATTTGAAATGTGAGATTATATTTATTATTATTTTTTTTGATATAGCCAGGTTAACCAATTGTTAATTGTGGAATCAGAGATTTGTTATTGATTGTAACTGTAATGGATAAATTGGTAATTCCTTTGTAAGTTTTCGCACCAAAATAAATTAAAATTTATGAAAATAAAAAATTATATTTCCATATTCAATCTGGTAATTTTATCAAATTTTCTATTTGGCGGATTAATTCAACCGGATAATAACAGTAACTTGAATTATATACACGTTCTATTTGAATGGGAGCAAATACCATTGGCAGAGACCTATCAGTTACAGATTTCCACTGAAGAAAACTTCACAGAAAATGTGGTGGATATAGTTGACCCATCACTTATCTATATTGAAAATAACAATATAGACTGGGAAACTACCTATTATTGGAGAATTCGTCCTTTGTACAATGGTGACCCTGAAGGTGATTGGACAGATCCGTTTTCTTTCACGACAGGAAATGCCAGGTCCAATGCATCAGCAACAATGTATAACGATTCACAATATTCACAAGGGCTGACAATATTTGGAGCATTTTTTGATTATTTCAGTGGTATCATAGATGAGAATGGGAATGAAATCTGGAATACTGGCGAAGATAATATCGTGTATTATAACACCGATTATTTTGGGAATCTCTTTGGATGTCAATTACGACCAGAATTGGAAAATAACCTCCCGGGATTGGAATTTTCAATTGATAGTGAAATAATCTGGGAAGAACCGAATGATGAATTTTTGCACCATGATATTTTTCAACTGCCAAATGGAAATTATCTTGGGATTACAGCGGTGCAGCAGATTGGTCCGATTCCCATTGGTGAATGGACACCAATTTTTTTGTCATTAGGGTACCACGCAGACGGTGTAACTCCTGAGTTTATCTGGGAGGGAGACAGAATTGTTGAATGGGATAAAGAAACAAAAGAAATTGTTTGGGAATGGAGCACATTTGACCACTTCAGTATGCAGGATTATGATGAACTGGGTGGCACTTGGTACGAAGCCATGGGACAGCTACGATATGATTGGACACATACGAATGCGATCTGGTTTGATGAAATAGAGGAAGCGATATATATTTCTGTACGCCATCTATCGAGGATCACCAAGATAGACTATCCCAGCGGTGAAGTTATCTGGAATATGGGTTTGGAAATGCCATCCGGTGATATTGATTTTGGTGAGGATTTGCTCTTCAGTTGGCAGCACAGTCTGCATATTCTTGAGAATGGGAATCTACTCACTCTGGATAATGGAAACCTCAGTGAACAATTGCGGGGAACGTCATACCCAACCACCCGTGCATTGGAAATTGCAGTGGACGAATCTGGAGATGAGTTCACCAGTGACATCATTTGGGAATATGAATTACCGGAGTGGCTGTTTGGATTTGCATCCGGAAATGTCCAGAAACTCACCAATGACAATTATCTGATTACAACAGTTGGAAACGGTGGGACTTCACTTGAAATCTCTCCTGAGGGTGAAACCGTTTGGGAAGGAAATTATAATCTATCTCTCCCAAGTGGTGCGGTGTATCGTGCAAACCGAATATCGGGATTATATCCAACAGCATTCAGCATGCTGACAATGGATTTGATTTCGGACAGTGAGCCAACCATTAATTTAGAGATGAATACTGAAAATACGGTTGTATTTTTGTTAATCAATGAAACAACCAATGCGTTGGAATTACAGTATTCATTTACAGATTCAGAAGGTTGGTTTGGCAACTCAAATGGTGAAATTTATTTACCATCCGAATTAAGTTTGCCATTAATATTCAGTGGGTTTATTCCCTATGATCCCGAAACATTTACAATGGAGTTAACAGTTACACCGGTGAATAATTCAGACCGGGAAAAAACAATTACTTTATCCGCAGTATTTACTGAATTAAGTGTAAATGATTTTTCCATCCCATCAGAAATCCATATATCAAATCCATACCCAAATCCATTTAATCCTGTAACAAAATTTGATTTAGTTTTGTCTAAACCGATGGAAATAGAGATTAATTTGTTTGACTTACTGGGACGAAAAATAGATTGTATCTTCTCCGGAAAACTTTCTTCCGGTATAAATACTTTTGATATTAACAATGATGCATACCCAACCGGAGAATATTTAATTCGTGTCAGTTCTGAAAATTCGGAATACACCAGGAAAATTCTGGTGTTAAAATAGAAAGGGAAATTTGTATGAAATTCTGTAAAATAGTGATTATATTAATTGGATTGTTTACCCAACACCTTTTTAGTCAATGTGATTCATCCTTTGTATTTATAGAAGAGATTCCAGGAAATGTAACTGTTTTGGACGGAAGTAATTGCTTTCTGGAGTCAGATCTAAATGCACTCAGTGACCTGATTGAGTCCAATGATCTACCTTTGGAAACTCCACTGGAAATTGGTTCTCAAACCTGGACAGAAGGTCGTCTCCGGTTTTTTATCGCCGGTAATTATTACAATGGTGGTTTTGTTTCTCTGAATATTATTCCAATGAGTTTTGGAAACCTCACAGACCTGCGAATGCTGTATCTAAACTGGAACAATCTCACAACGCTTCCGGAGAGCTTTGATCAATTAACAAATCTCATTTATCTGATTTTGTCTAATAACCAGTTGGTATCGATATTTGAAAATATCGGCAATTTGGAAGACTTGATCTATTTGGATCTTGGATACAATCAACTTGAATTTATTCCCGAATCCATTGGACAATTACAACACCTGGATCATCTCTATTTATTTGTAAATCACCTGACTGAATTACCGGAATCTATTTGTGAATTAAATGTAGATTGGAATGGTGTGGATAATTCATTTCTTCCCTATTTTGGTTCCGGTGGGAATCTTCTCTGTTCTGATGTCCCTGAATGTATAAATACCAGTGAAAATTTTGAAATTGGGTTAGACCAGACCTATTATGCCTTTCCGATCAATATGCCCCAGGGCTGTGGAGATGTGAACGAAGACGGCAGCATTGACGTGCTTGATATTGTGGTTGTGGTTAATTTCATTTTGGAACTAACTGAACCTACACCCGCTCAGTGGTTTAGCGGGGATTTGAATTCGGATAATAGTATTGATGTGTTGGATATTGTTATGATTGTGGGAGCTATATTAGAATCTTAGCAGGCAGGATGCGATCGATAATCCAGCGCCTGTTCCGGTAAAATATAACAGATCGCCCCGAGAAATTCTTCTTTCCCTGTACGCCATAACAAAAGCCAGCGGGAGAGAAGCGGCAACACAGTTTCCTGTTTTTGCTATGGTGTTGACAATTTTACTCTCCTTAAATCCACCGATTTTAGAATATGCTTCAATCGCAGCAAGCGATGCTTGATGGGGAATCAACAGACTTATATCATCTCTCTGAATTTTATTTTCTTTCAACATATCAAGCATCATTTTGTGAACTTTTTTTCGAGCGATCTTATATACCTGGGGTCCGTTCATTGTGAATAGATTATCATCAATTGTGGTATGTGTATCCTGCGGGTGACGATGAGTGCCGCCTCCCCGTACTTCGGTTAAATTTGCTCCTTCCGGATATGTTCTCATTTTCCAGTAGAGCATTTTACCTGTATCCGTTTTAGCCGTAGGTTCTACTACCACAGCCGCAGCACCATCACCAAGTAGTGCAGCACTTTCAGGTTCCTTAAAATTCCTACCCCGCGTGCCTCTATCAGAAGATATTATCAATATTCTTTTGAATGATCCGGCTTTTATACAATCATTTGCCACTTTCAATGCAGTCAAAAATGACAGACAGGTGGCATGGATGGAAAAGGAAGGAATTCCATTAAATCCTAATTCTCTTTGAAAAAATACGGATGTATCCGGTATGATCTGTTTCCCCACACCGGATGCATTGATGATCAAATCCGGTGGTTCTCCTTTACCTAATGCCTCTCTGGCAGCGTTTGCCCCCATTTCATCCACATCTATATCAGATATTCGACGTTTCTCAACACCTGTTCGGCTGATAATCCAATTTGAGGATTTATTAATCAGCGGGGCTAATTCTTCAGCAGTCTGAACTTTGGGAGGCAGGTACATTCCCAATCCGGTTATTTTCATATTCAATGGATTTAAGTAAGGGTTAAAAGTAGTATTTCAATTCCAGGCGGTAATGGGAAAAATCTTCCATCTGATTGAATGGATAATATTCTCCTGATTGATGGTTTTCATCTCCATTGATTTTGGTAACTGCACTATTAATATTGAATCCTTCCGTGAGTTGATATTCAAATCCTAATTCTAATAATGTTCCGACATTAGATGATGGGAAATTAAAATTTTCATTATCAACATCCAATAAACTCGCCAGGTTTAGTTTTAATTTCTCATCCATAAATTTCTTCTCGAGATTAATTAAAACTGCTTTTTTAGATAATACTGCCAGTGGTGAACCCATCCCGGGAATAAAGATTTTTCTTGGATCTAGATTATCAGGATCAAATTCCAAATTGGTAATATCAATCTCATCATCAATTGGTAAACCGTTTGATGTATAGCTGATTGTATCATACCCAATATACTGACCAACAATTGAAATATCCCACGGTAATCCATATTCAAATTGAAATGTAAATTGTTTATATTTTGCTGATTCACTTAGTGGATATGAAAATTCTAAATTATTATAATTGGAAATTGGATTTGGATTTTCTCTTATAACACATTTATTTTGATCTCTGGTTTCAAATCCGGCAATATCTCCCCTAATTGTTAAATCATTCAATAAAAATACTCCACCAAATCCAATTTGTTGAGTTTTTCTGAAACCATATACAACATCAATTTCAGTAAAAGAAAGGTCGTTTGGCTGAAAGGTAAATACATTTATACCTGACAAATTATATAAACGGTCAAACCCGCTATAATATGTAATCCTTAATTCACAATTTGAGAATGATTTTTGTAAATAACCACCATATTCTAATTGGTTATCATCAATCTTCATTATCTGATACTCATTTGGCACAGCAGAAAATTGGATTGGAAATTCCGAATCGTTCAATGGCATTCTATTCGAACTGTGGATTGGTGAAAATAATACTCCGAACTTCCAATCATTGATGTAATAGTCCATTGTGAGAGAAAAAGACCCTATTTTTCTATCGGAACCACCAAAAAACAGATAATAATAGTCATAGGCATTGATATTATCAAGGGGGCTGTTTTCATCTGTCATTCCCCAGGAATGTATTTGTTTTCCGGCACGAATTTCACCAAAGTCAGTATACCAGCTTACAAATAATTCCCTCAAATCCAGTGAAATGTCCTGAGGACTGCTGTCAGAAAGTACAGCTGTATCTTTTCGTAATCTATGCTCAACTGCGAGATTGGCATGTAATTCAAAATCACCGGATTGATGCACCGCATTTAGATTAACCAATCTATATGGTAATCGTATCAGGTTTGAATTAGACATCCTAAACATACTGTATAGATCAACATTTCCGGAAAAGCTGGTACTCGATTCCAGTCCGAACACAATCATAGGATATAGAATTATTAAATATTTTATTTTCATCTGTCTCACTTTATAAATTAATTCTTCAGGGCTGCTTCAAGCCATTCAAATACTTCCACTCCCTGGGTTGTCCAGGCACGGGTCAATGCCCAATCGGGGAAATCTCCCAACAATTCTCCATTCCAGGTATACGTAACTTTTGTTGCATTATTCTGAAGTGTGGAGAGTCTCCACTCACCTGCCGCATGGATAAGTCTCACATTCTCATTTGAAAATGGAACCGAATCTGACTTGACTGCATGAAACCGATAAATCTTCTCTCCATTTTCCTCCAATTGACTATATCTCACAATGTAATCCCTGCTGGAAAATGGAAAGGGCATGTCCAGAACGATATACACAACATTTTTTTCTATAACTTGAGAGGTTGTTACTCTTTCAAACACGTTCGAATAATTTTTTTTATCTTCCAGTATTCTTGAAATTTCTTCTAATGAAAATTGTAAAATCGTACTGGACTTTCCCCAGGGATATCCGGAATAATCCGCCCAGCCAACCCAGATTTGGTTATCTTGTAATACATTCCAATTTTCAAATTCTACCGGCGGTATGACCTGTGCTCCGGATAGACCAATCGTAACATAAACAGGTAAACAATATCTATGATAGAAATGTCTCATAGATCTTTGCACAATCTTTTCTAATCATATCCTCATCCAAGCCAAATTTATGTAAATCATATTTATGGTTACTTTGATACCCTCTCTGTAATTCTGCTGTTTCTTGGATATTTTTCATTAATTCATTTGAAGGAGAATACTCTAAAAATGCAAGAATTCCCTCCATCAGATCATCAAAATTACTCATCATTTTATCATACCGCACAATCATCACTTTAGATTTATCAATTCGATCATTTTCCCAGTCTGAATGGAAACGAACCAATAATTCTACAAGCGCTTTATACATTCGAAGAATATATCCTGACCGTTTTGCTTCCGGTAAATTCCAAAAACCAAAACGTTTGTCCAATACTCCTGTAACAAGACTTAACCCGGATGGAATGACATTCAGGGGATCTCTCACCATATACAGCACTTTAGCATCCGGAAATCGTTTCTGAAAACCTGGTAGATTTGCGCTCAGTGAAAAAAGTTTCCCAATAATTCTGTCTGATTCTGATGAATGTAAAACACGAATCCATAAGGATTCGAACCAATCAAAATCTCTTTGAGACATATCCCGAATTTTTGGATCAAACCATGGAAACAAGTCTTCTTCCGCCCAGGCAAAAATAAAACCATAAAGAAAAAATCCATCGAAAAAACGGAATAACATGGATGCGTCATCTGTTTCCACTGCTGTCAAGCTGGTTTTGTGTGCAGATGTAGAATGATGCCGAGTTGGACTGATTTTTTCCAGTATTGGTAAAAATGGGCGGATTAATTTCTGCAAGATTACTGATGGGTATATCATCTGCCATAATTGTGTACCGGTACCAATTTTACTTTGTACCAAATACCGATGTAGAAAAGTTGTTCCGGAACGAGGATTCCCAACAATTAATATTGGATTTGTAATCTTACGCTGACACGTTTTTCTAAATAAAACCTTATCAATTATTAATCCGAAAGTCACTAATAATTTCAAAATAAATAACAGGATCCCTGTGAAGATTGGGGAAATCCAGTTGCCGAATGTTTGTCCAACAACTTTGTATGCATTAACTATTCTCTTTGATAATGTAATTCTTGTCAAAACTATCCCTGATTAATTTAATTGATTTTCTTAGAATCGGGTTTTAATTAAAAGTTAACCTATTAAAATATGACTCATCATGCTATTCAAATTAATGATTTTTCTGTAACAAACCATTACACCAAACTGTAATGATAATAATTTGAATTGTGTGTAATATAATAAGATGAGAGAGGAAATTTGAATGAAAATTAATTGGCTAAATTTAACATTATTATTCGTTATATCTATTATTTCAAGTCAGGAAGTATTTGATGGTCTCACCATTTATACTCCACAATCCAGTGGTGGTCCAGGTGGTGGAAGTACTACAACTTATTTAAAGAATGAAGATGGAGAAACGGTACATACCTGGAATCATGCCAGAGGTGCGGCAAGCATGCCGTATTTATTACCGGATAGTTCTATTATTTATCCTTTTAGAGTTCAATCACCAACTATGGTAAATGGCGGTGTAGGTGGTGGTATTCAACGTATTTCTTGGGGAGGCGAAATTTTATGGGAATATGAAGTTTCCGATGATACCTATCAACATCACCATGATATTCAGCCCCTTCCAAATGGAAATATTCTGGTTATTGCTTGGGAACGAAAAACCGGAGCAGAAGCAATAGCATTGGGCAGGCAATCTATAAATAATCCTTTAAATGAGTTTTGGTGTGAAGCGATTCTTGAATTAGAACCAATAGGAACAGATGAAGTGAATATGGTATGGGAATGGCATCTATGGGATCATCTCATTCAGGATGTTGATTTGGATCTCCCAAATTATGGGACAATTTCTGATCACCCTGAATTGTTGAACATTAATTATGGTAATGTGGGAGGATATGGAGGTCCCGGAGGTGAACCTAATGGTGACTGGATGCATTTTAATGCCATTGATTATAATGAGTTTTTAGATCAAATTGTTGTCTCATCACCCAAAGCAAATGAAATTTTTGTTATTGATCATTCCACTACGACTGAAGAGGCTGCCGGACATACTGGTGGTAATTCCGGGATGGGTGGTGATATCATATACCGATGGGGGAATCCACAGGTATATGAACGGGGAAGTGCGTCAGACCGAATTATTTATGTACTCCACAGCATAAATTGGATTGAACCTGAATATCCAAATGGAGGTGGTTTCATTTACTATAATAACGGAGTGAATAGGCCAGATGGTAGTTATTCATCCGCTGATGTATTTATGCCGCCAATTGATGATAACGGCAACTACATTATTGAGGATGGTCAAGCATTTGGACCTGAAAATTTAACATGGACATTTGATGATGGATTTTTCTCAGAAGTGCAGTCCGGTGCATTCAGATTACCAAATGGAAATGTGTTAATTACAGACGCCAATAGTTCACGTATTATCGAAGTAACAATGGATGGAGATATTGTATGGGATTTTACACAAAATGGTGTAAATATGATTGCCCGTGCACAAAAATATGGATATGATTTATTTGAAAATTTTACACCGGGAGATGTGAATAATGATGGTACAATTGATATTTTGGATGTGGTTTTAACTGTTAATATTATCTTAAATCTATCAGACCCAACACCCGCTGCTGATGTGAATGAAGATGATTTAATCAATGTTTTGGACATTGTTATGATCGTAAACATTATACTAGGTGAGTCATGGTAAACCGTATAAAGGTAATAAAAAGGGCTTCAAATTGAAGCCCTTTTTATTTAATACTTAATATGTAATTTCCTAAAAATAAATCCCATCAACCATGCGGGACCGATTAACAGAAATTGTATATCCTTGAAAAAGGATGGTTTTTTGCCTTCTATTATATGACCGGTAAACTGTCCAATCCACGCAATAACAAAAACAAATAATGAAAATTTCCAAAGCGGCATTTCAATATTTTGAATCACATAGCTATTTCCATACAATACACATATTGTAAATACCAGCATACCTAAGGTCATAGGAATGGACAATTTTAGATAATACAGTAATGCTATTCCCAGAAAAATTGTCGCCCAATTAAAAAAAGGTGCATATTGACCCGGAAGTATCCCCTCAAAATAACTATGGGGAATTGACCATAATAAGCCAATTAAGCTGAATACTATAGCTGGAATACAAATCCAATGAATGGTCTTGTTGATTGGATTCTGATGGCTTTCACCATATTCATCAATCCATGTATCTATTGATTTCATTGTCTACTCACTGAATAAATTAAAAAATTAAATTTGAACAAACCTGATTTTACCTCTATTCATAAAATCAATATACATACTGCCGTCAAGATTAAATTTAGGGTAAACACCCGGTTCAGCCACTACATTCTCACCTTTCAAGTTGTTTAAGAATGAGTTTTTTTTGTAATTGAATGTTATCACTTCCATGCTTATATCTCCAAACATATTCTGCTAAAGATTTATAGTGCAGCTTATAAAAAATAAATGTTGCACATAATAAAATATATTTTTTCATAGAATCCCGCCAATAATTTGTGATTAGTTCATAATTCAATGAATTGTTAAATAACTATTGTCTAAAATAATATTCATTGTAACATCCTGTTACTATAAAACCAGTTAAAACAGTAAGAAATTACAGACGTAGTAGAAATTATTATTTTAATAATTAGAACAGAAAATTAGTGGAAAAGATTAATTTAAAATTGGTAATCAGTCTGGTAATCATTTTTATGTCCGGCCTGTCATCCAAAAATATTATTAGACATTACCAATATGATCCACCAAATCGTGAATCATTAGATGTAGAGGTTTTTGGTGATAAAATGATTTTAACCGCAAATCGAGGTGGATTTGTTATTTATGATTTATCAAACCCGGAACTGCCTGTGGAGTTATCCAATCTGGACATGCCCGGGTGCAGCCATCCCTATTATACTGAAATTTATGAAAATTATGCCTATTTCGCCTGTCATGAAAATGGTCTTGCATTGGTAGATATTTCCAATTTGTCAAATCCAGTGTTGGTTACTATATTTGATCTGGAATCTATCTATGTAGAGGATATTGTCATACGGGACAATATTCTTGCTGTTTCTGCTCATAATGATGGAATCATTTTTTATGATGTTGGGGATCCATTGGACCCACGAGTAATTTCTCAAATGGTAACTGAAAACTCCTGGTCTGTTCTATTCAATGAGAACATACTTTATATTGTCAATGGTGATAATGGAATTAAAGTCGCCGATATAACAGATTTGGAAAATCCTGTTCATGTTATGGACTTACCCACAGACGCGCCGGCTAAGGATATAGATATGGAAGGAAACTTATTATATGCAGCAATAGGAAGTGGCGGCATCAATGTATATGATATTACCGATCCTGCTCAACCTGTTTTTCTGGATAATTTTAATACATCCGGATTAAGTAACCGTATTTCCTGTTTCAATGGAAAAGTTGCAGTATCAGACTGGGATGATGTTAAAGTCTTGGAGTATAATGGAGAATCACTGATAGTTTCCGGATTTAAAAATACGGGAAAAAGAACCATGACCATAGATACATTTGATGATTATATTTATTCGGGAGAATGGCGGTACCTTCAGGTATTGGAATATGGGTATATTGAGGAGTCAGATATTGACATAAATGTGCATAAACTCAGTTTTCCTGTTGTGGCACCCGGTGAAAGTGACACTCTGTATTTATCCGTTTCAAATAATGGACATCAGCCATTGATAGTTGAAAATTATAATTTTGACTGGCCTGAATTTGAGACATCAATACACCTTGATATATTAGAACCGGATGAAACCATTGCTGTTGATATTATTTATACAGCAAGCGAATTGAATGCTTCAGGCAGGTATATTTTGAATACAAATGATCCGGATGAACCGGAAGTGTATTGTGAAATAAATGGAAATTATACTGGAATTACAATCGGTGAAGATGCCCCTGATTTTAATCTTCCCATTATTTCAAATGGATCTGGTAACTTCCAATTATCTGAACATATTGGACAAATAGTCGTAATAGCATTTTTTCATCCATTGTGACCAGTGTGCAGTCCGGAGTTATCGGACTTTGAAAGTTCCATCTGGCAAATTTTCCCGGAAGAATTTGTTACTGTCCTTGGAATCTCTAATGTTCCGGAAGAAATGATAGCAGATTTTGCAGAGACAAATGATATCTCCTATCCATTGTTACAGGATATTGATGATGGAAGCGGTGTTCTCGGGAATGGATTAACCTATGATGCATATTTCATTCCTGGTGCAGGGTCACCGTTCCCCAGAGATTTCATAATTGACCAAAGTGGAATCGTACGGTATGCAAGAAATGAAATTGACACTGAAGCTATGCTGTTACTGATTCACGAACTTATGGAAAATACAGGTCTCCTTGGGGATGTTACCAATGACGGAACAATTGACGTTCTGGATATTGTTACCGAAATTAATATCATTCTGAATATTATTGAACCAACCCAGTTACAGTTATGGGCAGGTGATTTGAACGTAGATGAAGTAATTGATATACTCGATATTATTTTGCTTATCAATATCATCCTTGAATAATTCACATAAATAAATTCTCAATTTTTATTAATTGTTATCATTCGGGTATTTCCTTTTAAATTGGAAATATCCTCAGTTCTATTCATTAAAATTCCAAAAGTAGTTGAAAATATAATCTGATTCAATTTACAGAGATAGTAAATTATCCTTGTGGTTTGAACCAAATTTTTGTTGTAATTCAACTTATACAATTAATTCAGGTTTACCTTACAACTTCCCAAATTCATTCAAATTTTTTTCTAATTTCTCGTATTGAATCAGTCATAAAAAAGGAAATATATGTCAAGAAAAATAAACAGATGAGATATTACCAAAACAACAGCTCTTGGAGGTGCTGCATCAGCAATGATACCTCATTCATTGTTTTCTTCACCAGTTGTAAATAATAATATCAACCTGGGATTTAATGAGAACAGCTTTACCAGAATTAGAAAACCTGCAATTGATAATGAGTATTTCGGCAAGCTTCTTACAGATCATCATTCTGTTTAAAGAATGTACTGTGTACAAGTACTCCAAAAATTGAAGGAGATATGGATAATTGAATGATATGACTTTATTGATTATGGCGGCGGGGATGGGATCCCGTTATGGCGGTTTGAAACAGTTAGATGCAATGGGACCAAACGGCGAAACTATTATGGATTATTCAGTTTATGATGCTATTAAATCCGGATTTTCCAAAATTGTTTTTATCATACGTAAAGATTTTGAATCTGATTTCAGGGAAAAGGTATCATCAAAATTCTCAGACAGGATCAAAGTTGAATTTGCATTTCAAGATATTTTTGACCTGCCGGAGGGATACATTTGTCCAGCAGGCCGTAAAAAGCCCTGGGGTACCGGTCATGCAATTTTATCTGCGAGAGATCTCATAAATGAACCATTCTGCGTTATCAATGCAGATGATTTTTATGGTCGGGAAGCATTCCAGAAAATGTACGAATATTATAACAAAGGCAATAGATTATTCAGCATGGTTGCATATAGGCTTGATCAAACTCTATCCTCTTTTGGTGGTGTTACAAGAGGGGTCTGTGAGGTTGAAAATAATTGTTTGACAAATGTAACAGAAACCGGAAATGTAATAAAATCAGACACAGGAGTCTCTTCAGATCAAAATAGAAATTTAGACGGCAGTGAACCTGTGTCTGTTAATATGTGGGGATTCACACCAATTCTGTTTAGATATCTGGAGCAGATGTTCAAAGATTTTTTGCAAATTAGCGGAAATGAATTGACAAGTGAATTTTTAATTCCAACTGTTGTAAATGATTTGGTACAAAATGGTACTGAAATTGTCCGGGTTCTCCAGAGCGAAGCCTCATGGTTTGGTGTTACCTATCAGGAAGATAAGCAATTTGTTATGAATAAGATACAAGAATTGATTGATATTAAAATTTATCCATCTGTTTTGTTTGATTAATACTGGGACTTCGGAACCAATTCTGATTCTTGTTTAGGCAATAAATCGATAAAATCACGATTTCTGGACAGAACCAATTCAATTTGCCTCGGTTCCGGTGCGGAAACAGTACTTATGTTTTAAATCGACAAGATGATCGAAGTGAATGCTGTTTTACTCTTATTCTCCCCATTGGCTGTCTTTAGCCAAAAAAAACCTTTATTATCCAAATAATTTTCTTCTAAAATTAAAATATTAAAAACCAAATTGAATCTGGAATATTCCTTTTCCGCCTATATCATGAATGTCTTGTCCAATATTACCATTTAACTGGTAAACATATTCAAAACCAACCCGGACATTAGCAAAGGGTAAATAAAAAATCCCGGCGGAGAATGAACTGGCGTCATCCATTATCATTACTCCGTGGGCGTGACCGCCATTTTCTTCTTCTCCATGATCATCTCCATTTTCATCATGTGGATTATCCATTTCACCCATGGCATCACCGCTTATAAAGAAGACTCCGTCGTATCGTACCAATCCGAATATTTTTGGATGAAACAAATGATCATATCCTAAAAATCCGCCTACAAAGTCCCGATCAATATCATTACCATAAACAAGACTACCATATATATTTATATCATCTCCTCTAATAAATAAATCAATATCGGTACCAAAACGATAATATCTTTCGAAATGCACATTTTCACTACTCGTTTCCACGCTTTTCATAAGGTGGTCATTATGTTCATTTTGGTGTGTGATTTCTGCTTTACCAGCTAAAGCCCATAAACCCGCAGCATATGAATATTCTTTTTTGGTAATTCTTCCAAAAAACGTATTCATGGATAGCTCTGAGTTTTGTGGAAATTCAGCTTTACCGCTGGTCACAGTAATAGCATAGTTATATCCTTCGGCATAATTATCCTCAGATTCACCCCAATCATCTTCTGATGTACCTTTACTCAAATAACCGTTTAGGGCAATCCCAAATTGAGGTGAAGATAATGTTCCGGACATATCTGGGTTACCATTGGCACCAAAAGCTAAATAATCCGATTCACCTACTTTTGTTTTTACAGGAGAAAACCAAAAAGGTAACTCGAAAACACCAGCCCGGACATTAAGTGCTGTCGAATGATTATATTGTAACCAAGCCTCATGGGGCTGTCCTTCATTTAAAGGTATAATTTTTTTTGTATCAAATAACTTACTATCCTGATCATCCTCAATATCGTAAAGATGTTTATGAAACCACCAGGCAACTTTATCATTTAATACTGTACCAGAACTTAAAAACTGTACCAGTGTTAGCATAGATTTACCATTATCTGTATCTGCAACATCCATTTTGCCACGAATTCCAATGGGAACGGATCGATAAATTGATTTGATTAATCCATCATCCGACTCTGCAATAGGAACTTGATAGCCGATTTCTCTGGTAGTTCTGCCATAAAGCCTCAATTTGGGAAAAGCCACATGACATTGACCACAGGATTGGATTAAAACTGGATTAATTTTTTTCCCAAAACCTGGGTATGCCGATATTATTTGGGATGAAAACATTACCAAAATGAACATGCCTAGAAAAATCATCGAATATTCTGAATGTTTCTTAAATTTCATAATGCTTCTCCTTATTACTGGACTGTAAAGGTAGTGTCCGCAGAAATGTGATTGCTTTCATCATCATGCATGTAATGAAAATGAACTTCATATTCTCCAGCCACCGTAAATATTGCTGTTCCCAAATAATGTCCATGATCCGATGAATCCTCAGTTAATTCTATTTCCACTGGTTCTATTCCTTCCATCTCAAAATCACATTCGGTTTGCATTAAACCTTCAATATGCTCACCATCTTCATCTTCAACTTTGAATGTGAAGGATATTTCAGTATTAACGGTTGCAGGATCGGGTGTATAAGAAAATTCAATTGTATTATTCATCGAATGATTATGTGGTTGATTAATGCTGGTATTGCAACTGATAAGCATCAGTACTATCACCAAAAGTGATATTATTTTATGCGTTTTCATATTATAATCATTTAATTAGTTAAAAAGTAAAGACTACCTCTAATAACTAATTGGAAATTTACTATAATTGGATATATATATCCAATTATCTTTTATTTATAATAACTTTTTTTTTATATTCTTAGGTAAGGGAATTAAATAGAATATAATTAGTAGAAAATTACTTATGAAACATTTTAGAAAAATAACTGTACTTTTAAGAACATTTGGGTTTATTACAAAACCGATTTTTGGGGTAAACACGTGTAGAAATAAAAAACCAAATTACTGTCAACAAGTTGAAAGCATTTGTTGTAAATTTATCAATTTGTTCCTGATCTTCCAGATATCCAAGCCTGAGCATGGCAGAACATAAACCGTCCTGGGTAGCTTGAGACCAGAGATATTCTCGGTGATAACTACTCACAACAAATATTCTGACCTTTTCACTTTCACACATACAGAAAGTTATGATGCAAAAACTAATTACCCATTTCAGGAATTTTGATGATACACCCATATTGAATGACATTATCAACTCATTTCACTTACCAAATAATTGGGAAAGGGTAACAATTTTTCCGGATTGATTGTAAAACTTATTATTGTGTATTGGTTTTTTGATTTCATTAAGTCTCCGGTTATCACTTGAAATTAAAAGTTGCTTAACTTTGTGTAAACTTTTTTTAGTAAGTCCAATCGGATATTGTTTTAAAAAATCCCTTCCTCTTCTTAAATTAATCCTCGTGAATTCAGATTATTTAAATGACCCAGAATTTAAAAAACTTATCATAAAGTTCCTGGATTATGTTAAAAAATCCTTAATGGATGTAACGGACAGTATAGAAAATGAAGATTTTCAATCTTTACACAAATTTGGTCATGAATTAAAAGGTTCAAGTGCTATTTACGGATTCAAAAATCTTCAGGAAAATGGTCAGGAGATTATGAATTTTGCTGACCAGAGAAATATCACTCAAATTGGAACTATTATCAAAAATATACAGACATTTGTTACTAATGAAAAAGAATTACGAAAGGATGATTTGTAACTAATCCTGAATCTGAATAGATAATTAGCTTAAATGTTTATTGAGAATTCCAACTAAATCATCCTCCTTAAATGGCTTTGGGAGGTATCCGTCGAATCCCATTTCCAGGAATTCTTCCTTCTGACCTTTCATTGTATGTGCAGTGACTGCAATTATTGGAATTTTGTCAAATTTGTCTAGTTTTCTTACTTCCTTCATAAAATCAATACCGGACATTCCCACTGAAAGACTGATATCAGCTAAAATACAATCCACCTTATTTTTCTGTAATATTTTCATTGCTTTTTCACCAGTATCAATAGACATCGAATTTATTTTTAGTCTCTTCAAAACAAATTCTACATATTGAACATTTGGTTGATTATCATCTAAAATCAAGATTGTGGTTGATTCCCTGATTCCATGAATTTTCGGAATATCTACTGAATGTTCTGATTTGTGTTTTTTTGTGTGTTCCAGAGTAGTTGATATGTCCAATGAAATCGTGAAAGTTGACCCCGTGTTTTCCTTGCTTTTTACCTGGATTTCGCCGCCCATAGCTCTGATCAGTCTATTACTAATATGGAGACCTAGCCCCGCTCCTTCATAATGTCGTGAATATCCCTCGTCTGCCTGTTTAAAATAGGTAAATAAATGCGGCATGAATTCCTCAGGGATGCCTATACCTGTGTCCATAACAGAAACCAGATATTTTTCACCAGATACTACAGACTTTATGGTGATACACCCCTTTTTTGTATATTTTACTGCATTAATGAGTATATTCCCCAATGCCTGGTTTAAACGAACTTCATCTACTGATATCCTTATTTTTGGTGCGCCATACTCTTCAATAATATCTAGATTTTTTTCCTTTGCTGATACACGTATTTCATTTACACATTTTCTTGTCATTTCATCGGCCTCTATCTCAGAAATAGAGAATTTCATCTTTCCCGCTTCAATACGGGACACATCCAGAACATCTTCTATTAATTGCTTTAATCTATCACTAGCTTGGAAAATGGATTCGAACATTCCTTTCTGTTCGGTACTCATTTGTTCTGCCAGATCTTTATATAATAGGTCCGTATATCCCAATACTACATTTAAGGGGGTTCGAACCTCGTGGGATATAGTTGCAAGAAATACAGATTTAGCATGGTCGGAGGCTTCTGCCTCACCTTTTGCAGTAATCAAATCCTGCTGCACTTTTTTCAATTCTGTAATATCAGCGCCATAAATGTAATAGGAATTTGTTGGTGTGTGCCTTTTGATCGTAAATAAAAATATCTTATTCCCAATTTTTTCTTCAACTTGGATGGGTTTATTTTCATACGAATCCTCTTTAAATATTTCATTAAAGTTCGGGAATATTTTAACTGCGGATGCACCCAAAACATTTCTCTCAAAATATCCGGATAATGCTGGATTTATCATTAATATTTTTCCATTATAATCAATATGTAACACCGGATCGGGATTCTGTGTGGGAAATTCAACCAGTTTTTTCAATTCTAATTCTGAATTTTCCAATTCAGTTCTCTGGTCTTTTAAATTTTTTGCCATATCATTGAAACTGTCTACCAACAGCTTTAATTCACCGGTTGTATCCAATTCTACCTGAGTACCCAGATCACCTCCGGAAACTCTTTCAGCCGCAGATGCCAATTCTTCTAATGGTTCTGACATATATGTTGAAATTGACCATGCTAAGACAAGCCCAACTATAATGGATATGAAAAATACTCCAGAGTAAAATTTGATAAGCGGATTAATATCTCTGAATTGAAGTGAATATGGAACAGTAATGGCAATTTTTAATAATATTTGGTCAGGAATTATGGACCCTCTGATTTGTCCAAATAATCCTTCATTGACAATTTCTGATTTTTTAGAATAAACAATATTTTGAACTTCAGATATATCAGCTTCTTTGAATAAGTATTCAATCGGGGAAAATGCAAAAGCTGTATCGGGAGGTTGTTTAAGCACATCCTGAAATGGTGAATACACCCAAATTGAATTTTCTCCAAACAATTGCATTTTGTCTAAATATTTCCAGAATTTTATTAGACTGCATTTTATGATGATATACCCCCCTATATTCCCAGTATCCATATCGAGAATTGAAATTCCAGTATAAAAATTTGAATTGTCCAATTCTTCCTGATGTGGTCCCGATACTGCAATTTCACCGGGTAAATTTTTACTTAGTTTGTTTATGATTCGGTTTTTTGCAATTTGAGGTGAATCAGAAGTTTGACTTCTATTTTGACTGATTGAATTATTGTTGTACACTTCCAGAAAATGTCTGATCCTTTTTCCATTTTTGACACCAAACTTCGGTTGACCCTGATTATCAATAAAATAAATACTCTCATAATTTGTATAATCAAATGTCGTCTGAAGGAATAATTGCTCAATTTTTTTAGCAATTATATTCTGTTCAATTTCTGAAGCGGATAGATAATCTACAATTAGAGGTGAATTTGAAAGATTGCGTAAATTTATGGAAATCTCTTTTGTATAATTTCTGTTAAAATGATCATCAATGATTTCAATTTTTTTTGTAATATTTTCCTGAGCCTGATTAGTAACAAATTTCCTACTGAAAAAAAAGGAAATTAGAATTAACACTCCGCTGACGACAGTAATTAGACTGCCAAAAATATACAGAAGTCGGACGAAAAATGAATTTCCTTTTAATTTTTTCAATTATTTGCCTTTTAATGCCAAAGCTTCATTCACGAGTTCTTCAATTAATTCTGATTTACTCTCCAGAGATATTCCCAGCATTTGGGCGCGTTGCTTATTTACCATAAATGGTCCTCTTTGTGGTGAGCGGGGCTGAATTTTAGACACATCATAATTCTGTTCTATGATTGACATTGCGATTAAAAATGCTTCATAACTTTGATTGTATCCTGAATCGTTGGCAGTACACAGCATTCCCTCCAATACAAATTGTCCCTCGTGGGATGTTTCAGGTATATCGATATTTTCTAAATACCATTTACCTACACTCATCATATTGATATGATTTCCATTGTAGTCTTTAATTGTATCATGGTTCAGCACAAAAAATGCATCCACTTTTTCAGCTAGATTCAATGTCTCATTCTTAAATTCTTCCCAGGAATTGGTAACTACTGTCCCCATCAATTTCAGTGGAATTTCGCCTTCTCTATCAAGCAATCTTATTTGCTTAATTTTTGGACGAGTAGTTTCAGAATCACAGGCAATAATTCCAAAAGTTTGTGCATTTGGAACCAACCCTTTCAATAATTCCAAACTTTCCTGATGATATCCAGACTGCCATATTCCTGTTACATTATGTCCCGGCTCATCCATACCGTCCAGCAATCCATATTTCAAAGGTAATCCATTGACCCCCCAGAAAACAACTGGTATATCTGTATCCAAAAGTTGGTTGCCAATATAATTGGTAGCATTATCATCACCCAACAGCACTATATCGGGATCAAATTGATCAATAATATTCATAATCCTATTGGTTGTCTTGGCAATTTCAAGTTTGGAATATTTTCGTTTTGTGTCCATCCATTCTTTTTTAATCACAGATCTTGAACTTTCCACAAAATCATTTATTGTAAATTTATCAATTTGTTCCTGATCGTCCAGATATCCAAACCTGAGCATGGCAGAACATAAACCGTCCTGGGTAGCTTGAGACCAGAGATATTCTCGGTGATAACTACTCACAACAAATATTCTGACCTTTTCACTTTCACACATACAGAAAGTTATGATGCAAAAACTAATTACCCATTTCAGGAATTTTGGTGATATATTCATTTTATCCTCCATTAATAATATTAGATGAATAGGTTTTATTTACAAATCCTGATAGTTTAACTCCACTTAGAATTTAAACTTGAAACATCATACATGTATATAAATTTTGTAAAGAGTTCTGAATTTGTATTTCAAGTAGAAATACTGGATTCCTAAACGGAAATACCAAATTGTGTTAGGTAAATATTTGATTTAGGAAATGTAAAATCAAAATATAGAAATCATCTTTACATATAAATGCAGGCGGTTTTATAGGTCATTTTAACATATTCACTATATTGAGAAAATGAAAAAAATTATTATTCCTTAGATACTCTTTTTTTCCCAGAGGATTGGATTGAAATTTATAATTTCGAAAATACCAGAATAGACTTAGGGATATTTTATCCGATGAATAGTGCATTACAAAAAATCAGTATGTCCATGTTATCTGTGGTTAATAATCGTATCAACCTGATTAACTCCCTACACTTTATATATACACAGACATCAATAAGGCAGACTTAAATCTATTATATAAGATAATCAATCAATAATATTTTATCACCAGTGATATTACTAAAATGTAACAGAATGTACAATATGCAAATAATATTTGCAATAAGGAAATATTCCTGTGTAAGTTTAGTGAGAAGATATTGTAAAAATGTTACATCAACTCACACTAAATACGAAATCGAATTACCTCCCTGAAATTTTTCAGGGGAAAGATGCTGCTGTTATTACAGACTTGACAGTAACTACAGAAGCACCGGATCAATGGACGGATTTTGTTGCACATTTGGCGCAGTTTAATCAATATGATGTAATCCGTACCCGCAGTGAATTAGAATCTCTTTTAGTCGTTGAAGATTCATCTCAAAGAGCTGTACTCCATGCAGGCATCGCCCGTTGTTTTTTGGGTGAGGGAAAACTGTTAAAATCCATTCAGCATTTAGGGACTGCTTTTCACCTTTCGGAAAATGCTGGTTCAGATGCAAAAGCGTTTATTATGTTGGAAATGGTAAATATTTTGAATCTTACGGGAAACAGAGAGCAGGCTTTGATTATCCTTTCAATGTGTAAATCCGAAGTTAAATCTGAGTATCTACAACATATAGCCTCCTATTATGAAAATGTCATTCGGGCTAGAAACGGAAATTATGCAGTACTGGATAATCTGATTATATCAAGTAACTATTTTAAGGATTCTGGTCAGTTGGCAACCTTAGCTTATCATTATAAAAATATTGGTAATATCTATGGTAAACAAATGCTGTTTGATAAAGCTGCAGATGAATACGATAAGGGATTAGACATTTGCATTGAGCATGATTTTCAGCATATCCGTGATGCCATTATGCATGATAAAGGTATGTTACAGTTTCGTAGGGGAAACAGTGCGTCTGCTATAAAAACACTTCAGGTAACAGCTGAAAATGCACTCAGTCATTATACCCGTTGTTACACTTCAGGAAATATAGGCTTTATATATTTCAAGGAGAATAATTTTCAAAAAACAGAAAAATATTTCAGAAATGCTCTTGACATTGCACTCCTCAAAGGCGTTTTCCATTTGATTCCCGGTACATGTTACTATATAGGGAAAGCAGCTGAACAACAAAAAAAAATTAAAGAAGCAAGAAAGTATTATCATCAGGGTGCACAGGCATCACTTGAGTTAGCACACCATAAATTCCCAATAAATGGTGAAAAATTGAAAGTTATTGAGGAGAGTTTAAAACATCCCCATGAAAATGAGATTGATTCCACTGAAAACGGAATTGAATTTTCCTTTGCCATTAATCAAAGTATGAAAGCCATAAGGGCAACATTCCAGAATGCTGCCCTCAAT
This sequence comes from uncultured bacterium, assembly GCA_964345035.1. Taxonomy (GTDB): domain Bacteria; phylum Fidelibacterota; class Marinisomatia; order SCGC-AAA003-L08; genus CAYFPO01. The sequence goes on along the minus strand of CAYFPO010000023.1, from coordinate 2,087 downwards.
GAAATATTAAAACAAACGGGATCAGTTAAAGACACAGTAAAAAAGTTGCAGATTTCAAATTCCACTTTTTCAAAAGTAATGAACCGTAGTGCACAACAGAAGCTAAAAAAAGTTCCGGATGGCATTCAGCACTTTATTGCTCAAAATGATACGCTTCCATGGAAGAAATTAAATGGAGAATTCGAAGAGCAAATATTAACCTATTTATTGAAGGAATATGAGTTTAATAAAAAAATACTTAGCAAGAAATTAGAATTGAACTATTCTCGATTAGTTTCAAAAATGAACGGAATTTTAGACAAAAAGGAGAAAACAAAATGATGAAAATATATATTCCTCTATTGGCAATTCTCTTTTCCAATAGTTGGGCACAAGATAATTGTATGGATTTATCCCAAGAGGAATGCAATGCTACAGACAACTGTCAATGGAGTGAAGAATTGGATATGTGTATTAACTGGGATAGTGGGATGCACTGTGAAGAATTGGATTTTGAGACCTGCCAATGGATCCCTATGTGTGAATGGAATGAGGACGGAAATATTTGTGAACAAGATGATCAAGATTATTGTAGCGATTATAGCCAGGATATATGTGAAATTCTGCCTATGTGTCAATGGAATTCTTCTTTTCAGGATTGCGAACATGGTGGATTCGACTGGGACGGTGATAACGGTGAATGGGACGACTGGCATCAATTTGGGAATTGTAGCGAATTAGGGGAAGATATCTGTGAGATCATACCCAGTTGTATTTGGAACAATGATTCAGGAAATTGCCAGGAGACAGATCAATATAATACCATTTTTACCATTCAAAATCTGGATATATATAACGGAATATTGGATGTTGTCATTACCACCAACGCACCATTTTTTAATTTCCAACTGCAATTCAGCGGAATTGAATTATTGTATGTTTCCGGTGGTATTTTAGAGAATTATGATGTAAATGTTGATTATGATATTTCCACAATATCAGGGCATCTTAATGAAATTAGCGATATTCCTCCCGGTTCGCATACCCTGTTTACCGTAGAGTTTACACCCCTTAATGAAACCGTATGTGTCTATGATGGCCATTGTAATGGTATGTGGAGCCACGGCAACTGGAATGCAGATAATGGGGTGGAAGCATCTGATTGCATAACCATTTCAGAATATGATAATGAAAATTACTATGCGAATCTCCTGAACGGCTATCTGAATGAATATTTCCAATATTTAGCAGAAAATGAACAAGGATTCATAAGCTACATCACCATTGAAGATATTATTGGGAACAATATTGGTCGTAACGAAGATTTTGGTAACGATATCGGATTAATGGATCATACTGGAAACACCAGTTATGATACTTGTCCACCTGAGGAAGGAAACATTATTGCAGGAAATGGAAAATGGCAGGGGGTACCTGTAACCATTCCTGTCTTTATAGCAGTGGATGACTGCTTAGAAGAGGGAGACCAGCTGCCCGGATTTATTCCCGGTAACCTTATTTTTATTCATCTTTGGGATGAAGGAACTCAAGCCGAATATATAATGGAACCCGGTGACCAAGATTATCTGCAATGGGATCAGTCCTTTTTGATAATTCCCAATATTAGAATCAGTCATGATTTGAATGCTGACGGGGTAATGAATGTGCAGGATATTGTACTGCTGGTGAATATTATTTTGATTGAAGGAGAATTTATACAGTCAGCTGATGTAAATATGGATGGTATGTTAAATATTCTGGATGTCATACTCATGGTGGAAATGATTATATGAGAACGAAAAGAATTATTCAATCGAATAATAGTAAAAAGAAAACACTAAAAAACAGGCGGTCTTTATAAATCAACACGGAGGAGGCAAATGGTGCAAAGTGTCACCAGAAATTTGCCAAATCCTCCGCATTGACCTTACTCAAATTTATTTTAGATACGCCATAAAAAGAAAGAGGTAAATCAAATGATAAAAATACTAACTATAGTTGTAACTTTCCTCATAACCAGTGGAAGCACAGCATTATTACAGGCACAACCGGGCGGTGGTGACTGGGATGGTATGAACTGCGCTGAGTATGATGCAGAGCACTGTGAA
>CAYFPO010000022.1:0-35600 GCA_964345035.1 uncultured bacterium | reverse complement strand
AGCTGCTTCTGAAGAAACAGAAGAAACGGAAGCACAACTGGAAGAAGAACCTGTTGAGGCTGAAACTGCTCCTGTAGAAGATGACAAGCCACCGGTCGATGATTCTTCTGAAGTAGGCAGTGATGTGAGTAGTGAAGAATCTGAATCATCTGAGGAAGATACTGAGACACCGGAATCAGAAGAAACGCCTGTTGAAGAAAAAGAAGAGGAATCTGACAGTCCCGATGAAACTGAGGATACAGAAGAAACAGAATCAACCAAGTAAAACTGGAGGTAGAAATGAAGCAACTCTTAGAAGAAATAGTGAAAGCAATCGTAGACAAATCAGATGAGGTCAAAGTTTCAGTTATCGAGGGAGACAGCACTGAGATTTACGAATTAACTGTTGGTGAGGGTGATCTTGGTAAGGTGATCGGTAAACGAGGTAGGAATGTTGGTGCGATCAGAACACTACTTTCTGCTGCAACTGCTAAAAAAGGCGGCAAACGATCGATTCTTGAAATAATTGAATAATAAAACTTCTCTGGTAGGACTGGGGACTATTGGTAAACCCCACGGATTATCAGGTGAAGTTCATTATTCACCCTATAACTTAAAGACTTCTCTCCCGGTAATAGATATGATTGTCTGGTTGGGTAAAGATATACAAACAATCAGAAAAGAAATTGTGGAAATTGCAAAATTGAACAGCAATTCCCCATTATTGAAATTTAGGGGTATAACATCTCGGGAACAGGCGGGAACATTACACAGCTTGTTGCTCTTTGTTTCCAGAAACCAATTACCTGAGACTGACAACAGTTCTTATTATTTGACTGATTTAGTTTTATGTCATGTTTTTGATTCAGAAAATAATCTGATAGGAATTGTGGAAGATGTATTATCCCTGCCGGCAAATGATGTGCTGGTAGTCAATCAAAATGATGAGGAGTATTTAATTCCGTTGATTGACGATGTAGTAAAGCTTATTGACATTCACAAGGGCAGGATCATCATTGAGGTGCTCGATGGGCTGCTTGATTGATGCTCAGGATTAATATACTAACTCCTTTCCCTGTTCTGGTGAGATCAGTGATCAGTGAAAGCATTTTAGGGCGAGCAGAAAAAAAAGAACTGGTTAAATATCAAATACATAATTTATTCGATTTTGCAGATCCTCCCCATTATCGGATTGATGATTATCCTTTCGGGGGCGGCAGTGGAATGATCCTGAAGCCCGAACCTGTTTTCAGAGCATTGGATAAGGTTTTAAACAACGGAGAAAACTCCCGAGTAATTTTTCCAACTCCGGATGGGATTCAATTTTCCCAGGGCACTGCCAGGGAATTATCGAAGGAAGATCACTTGGTGTTTATCTGCGGGCATTACAAAGGTATTGATCAACGTATTAGGGATGAACTGGTTTCAGATGAAATTTCCATTGGAGATTTTGTGGTAACAGGCGGTGAACTGCCAGCACTTATGATCTTAGATGCTGCGGTAAGATTGATTCCCGGAGTGCTAAATAGCTACGAATCCGCAGAATCAGACTCTTTTATGGAAGATCTACTGGATTGCCCTCACTATACCCGTCCTGCTGAATATAAAAATTTAATGGTTCCGGATGTGTTAATATCCGGTGACCATGGAAAAATAGCTGAATGGCAGCAAAATAAACGGGAAGAAGCAACGAAAATGCTTCGTCCGGATCTTTGGAAAAAATATAAGGAAACAAAACAGTAAATGATAGAATTGGAGTTACCAATGAATAAAATAACAGAGACAATACAAGGAGATTTAAGAACTGATTTACCCAAATTCAAATCCGGGGACACTGTCGCTGTAGACGTAAAAGTGATTGAAGGAGGCAGAAGTAGGTTACAGACTTTTGAAGGTGTGGTGATTGCTGTTTCAGCGGGACATGCAATTGACAAGACATTTACTGTACGAAAAATATCCAATGGTATTGGAGTGGAAAGAATATTTCCCTTTCATTCTCCAAATATTGAAACCATACGGGTTGTTAAGAGGGGTAAGGTGCGTCGTGCAAAATTGTATTACCTACGTGACCGAAGAGGAAAAGCAGCAAGAATTAAAGAAAGAAATTAATTTCGTTAACTAACGATTAAAGCTCCTGGGATGAACTGAACAGGAGCTTTTTTTATTTCTAATGAATCGTAAAATATTAACCATAACCAGTCTTGGTCATTTTCTGGATCATGCAGTAACACTCATCTTCCCGGCTGTGTTGATTATTGTCCGGGATGAATTCAAGGTGTCTCTGGTTGAATTAGGAGAACTGGGGACCATTCAGTTTTTGTTTTTCAGCGCCGCATCCTATCCTGCAGGATGGCTGTCTGACAGATACGGCTCACGGTTCGTGTTGAATCTATATTTTACCGGATTAATCTTGTCAACAATTCTGCTAACTTTCTCAGAGTCTTATTTTATGATTGCAATCGGAATGGGCTGTGTCGGATTTTTTGCGGGTTTATATCATCCAGCCGGGTTAAAGCTCATCAGTAATACAGATTCTGTTCCAAAATATATGGCTTATCACGGAATTGCAGGGTCTGTAGGATTAACAGCGGGGCCGCTTATTGGTGCAGGTGTTTCAGTTTTAGCAGGATGGCGGTGGGCGTATTTGGTGATGGGCTGTATTGCCGTTATCGGATTAATAATAAATTCAATTTTTATAGCGCATGATGAAAATCATCAAAAACCAAAGAACCATTTTCCCACCTTAACAACCACACATTTTGCGATATTTCTGATCGGAGCACTGTGGGGGTTTACCCATCAGGGCTTGTTTCATTTTTTACCGTTGTATTTCTCTGAATCGGTGATGTGGAACATTGATGCAGTATTAAAGGGAGGGGTGCTCACAGCATTGGTGTTGGTTGTCGGTGCCGTGGGTCAAATTATTGGCGGCAGGATAGGTGAAAACCATCCACGGAAAAACCTGCTCATTTGGGTAGTGGGTCTGAATATTCCATTTTTGTTATTGATGGGTTACATGTCCAACTGGGTTTTGGTATGGATAGTAGTAATTTTGGGTGCAATCAACTTTTCCTTCCAACCGGTAAATAACAGTTTAATTTCTGATATCACCCCAAAAATTCAAAAGGGGATGGTTTTCGGTATATCCAATGGACTGGGATTTGGTGTGGGTTCACTGGCAGGAGTCGGCGGTGGATATATTGGAGAATACCTATCACTTAATCTGATTTTTCCAGTTCTGGGGTCTATTTTAATACCGGCAGTCTTTCTCTGCAATTATGTGCGTAAAAATGCAGAAATTCTTTGATATAATCACCAATTTTTCATAGTTTTAATTTCCCCCTGCGGTGCTGATTGTGGAGAATGGAACTGCAATTGGGGTATAAGTTGGTATTTCTGTGCAAAAAAATATCTAATTTTGGAGAGTAAATGGGTACAAATAACAAACAGGATTTAAATCAGAAACTGGAGACAATCCAGCAGGATATGGATAAACTGAACCATATTGGTATTGCTCTAAGCAGCGAGAAAAATCTGAATAAACTGTTGGAGACAATAGTTACAGAATCCAGAAAATTTACAAATTGTGATGGCGGCACACTATATCGATTGAATGATAAACGAACTCATCTAAAATTTGAAATAATGCAGACAAAATCGATGAATTTTTACGCGGGCGGAACCACGGATAATAAAATCACCATGCCACCGATGGCGATGTATATTGATGGTAAACCTAATCATCAAAATGTAGCGACCCACGTTGGTTTAACCGGAAATATTGTCAATATCCCGGATGTTTATGATTTTGAGGGGTTTGATTTTACCGGTCCGAAAAAGTTTGAAGAAGCGACGGGTTATATAACTTTATCCATGATGGTTATACCTATGAAAGATCACAAGGATAATATCATCGGTGTACTTCAATTAATCAATGCGCTTTCTGCTGAAGGTGAACGAATCCCGTTTGAGCAGCGGTTTGAGAATCTGGTACATTCGTTGGCATCTCAGGCAGCAGTGGCAATAAATACTGCCCAACTCATCATACAAATTGAAAATCTTTTCAAATCCATGACTCGTTACACTGTAAAAGCCATTGATGCCCGAAGTCCGCATACTGCAGGTCATTCCAGCCGTGTGGCAAAATTTACACGGAAAATTGCGGAGGATATAAATCTGCAGACTGAAGGACCCTTTGCGGATGTACATTTTACAGATGATGAACTGGAAGAGATATGGGTATCCGGATTGATGCATGATGTAGGAAAAATCGGAGTGCCGGAAAATGTATTAGAGAAACACAATAAACTGGATGGTTCTGATTTTCAGGTAGTACTTGATCGGTTTGAAACAATGAAACATATCATCAAGGGGAAGTTGATAATGAGAAATCTGAAAAATGGAAAAGAAGAAGATTTTGAGGATAAACAGTTTACCGAAGAAATGGAAGAATGGAATTCGGATTTTGAGTTTATTAATTGGGTGAATAAACCGGGTTTCCTCCCACCGGAAAAAGAAGAAGTACTCAATGGGATCGCAAAAAAAACATTTGTGGATTTTTCTGGTGAATCCCACCCATATTTGACTGAGGAAGAATGGGACAATTTTGGAGTAATAAAAGGGAATCTCACCGACGAACAGAGAAAAAAAATCCAGAGTCATGTAGTGCATACACGAAATCTACTGGATAAACTTCCATTCCCGGAGAAACTGAAGAATGTTCCATTATATGCAGGATCTCACCATGAATGGCTGAATGGAAAGGGATATCCCAATGGATTAACCAAAGATGAAATTCCTCTTCCTGCCCGGATTATGTGTGTGGCTGATGTTTGGGATGCATTGAGAGCTCAGGATCGACCATATAAACCGCCCACGCCTTTGGAGAAAGCATGTGATATTCTCCGTTCCGGTGCAAAGTTTGGTGAATTTGACCCTGATGTGGTAGAGTTGTTCATCAGCCATGAACTCTGGGAGAAAAAACCGGGCGAAGCAGCCGATCAAAAAACAGATGAAAACAAAACAAATGGTCAAACCGGTAAAAATGAAAAACCCAAGGAAACCCCAACTAAAGAAAGTGCGTGAATGTGAAAAATTTTCATGCAAAATTTCATATCCTGATTTTGTTAACTCTCCCGTTACTACAAGACAGAGACCTCCTGGGTGATCTGAACCAGGATGGTGCGATTGATATACTGGATATCATCCGCACGGTAAACATTGTTTTGGAAGTCCCACCTGAACCTACAGAATATGAACTCTGGGCTGGGGATGTGAATGTGGATGAGGATCTAAACATTAGTGATATTGTAGTTTTAGTTGGTGTTGTACTGGAAGACTATTGCATTAGTGACCAATGGGACTACCCTTGTGAACAAAATTACAGTGAATGCTGTTATCCTTTTACATCACATGAATTTGATTGGGAAATTGATACTATTGGTGAATTATGGAGTAAAATAACTACTATATCAATAATTAATGAAAATAATGTTTTTGCAGGTGGTGAAATCATCATAATTGATTCCGATACAATTATTCAAAATTATAATTTAGCCCATTGGAATGGTAATATTTGGCAATTATTTCACATAGAATTTTGGTCAACAATTTTTGAAACAATGGTGTATAGTCCAATAGTAGCGTTAGAAGCATTCGCACCAAATGATATTTGGATGGTAGCTCAAATCGGATCATACAATTATTATGATGGATCTGAATGGACTTCAGATAGAGTACCTACCGATGGTCAAATTATGCAAATATGGAAATCATCGCCCAATGACGTTTGGTTCGTTAGCAATCAAGGTGTTATTACACATTTTGATGGAGAAAACTTCACAGAAATTAACACTCCGGTATATGAACGAATACAAGATATTTACGGTATAGGTAACGATCATATTTGGGTTGTAGAATTTGACCCAAATTTCCCATCAGAATCTTATGTCTTAGAATATGATGGATTAAATTGGTTTATTAAATATGAATCTTATGCACCATTTCCAATAGATGAGGATGCCCTCTCTGGTTATATTACAAGTGTGTGGGCTTTTAATGACACATTATATTTAGCTGGAAGTGCTGGACTTTGGAAAGAGTCATTAAGTACTGGTGAAGGAATATTGTTAAATAATGAAAATATAATTAATTCTATAGGGTTGGGTCCTAGTATTAGAGGAAACCACTATAATGATATCATAATTATGAATTATTACGGTACATATTCGCACTTTAACGGGCAGACGTGGGATTATAATACACAATTTTCTGACGATTATTTACTTCTTCAATATCATTTAGATTATAAAAATGATAATTTCTATTTTGGTGGATTTTTATCACCATATTACGGTTATATCATTAAAGGATCTCGCAATTAAGTAGAATTATTAATGACTATTTTTAACCATTTTACAATTAACTTAATATTTTTGACTTCAATTACTTTCACACAGATAGAAGAGTGTGGTGTAAATACTATAGAACATGATAATCATTGGGAACAGCCAATTACTTCATTAATTCCAATTGTTGAGGAAATATTAGTAATAGGAGTTAAGGCATATTTAGTTTTAGACGATAATGGGGAAAGTGATTTTACGACAGAGCAAATATATTATAAACTACAGGAAGCATTTGGTTTTTTTAATTATCCAATACAAACTGGTATTAACTTTCAATTAAATATAGAAAACATAGTTCAGTTACCTGATACCGAATATTATAATTGTATTGATTGCAATAATGATGAAGATATTTATCAATACAATGATCCAACAAAACTAAATATTTATCTTGTAAATAACTTAACTATTAACGGTAATAATTATTCAGGTTGGGGTGATTATCATGAAAACAATTTTATTGTAACCTATTCTGCAACTACAAGAACTATAGCTCATGAAGCAGGTCATTGCTTTTGGTTATATCATCCATTTATAGGCTCGGACAATATAAATCCAGAATTGAGAGAACGAGTTGTAAGACCTCATGAACCAACAGTTCCTGATTGTGAATTTAATTGCTATACAAATGGAGATTATTTATGTGATACACCTGCTGATACAGTTTATGGAAGTGTTAATAGTGATTGTGTTTTCGATATAGAAAGAATTGATACTTGTGATAATCTCTATGAACCAGATACACATAATATAATGTCGTATTATGGGAATTGCAGAAATTCTTTTTCAAATGAACAAATAATTAGAATGCATGACACCATCAATAATTATTTATCTGGTATCGTTGTACCTTTAGATGATATAGAAACAATAGATATATTATTTGTTAACAGAAATACAGCAAGTGGTGAAATATTGGCAGGGAATATTAAGATTTTTGGAGGATTACCAATGGGAGAAAATTATTATTTGTCAGCATCAAATGAGATTGTAACACTATTTACCACGATTTCTTACACATTAGTAGCTGATGAAATTGTGTTAAATGAGGTAACTGAATTATTTTTTCATCATTGGGGAGAATCCAATTTTGAAAATATTAATTTATTAGATAGATTTATTCCAAACAGTGAAATAAGTAATAGAGTTGCAAATTTTAAAGTTAAATTTCCTACAACCATCACTTCTAATTTTCCAGAAAACCTTTACATCTTTGATCCATGGTGGTTTGACGACGATGGGATTCAAAAAGGATTCATACCAATAAGCGATTGGAATTCTCAATTAGTATTTTTAAATGAGATTCCAAATCCGGATGATGCATCAATCCCTTACTATAAAATAAATGCTGAAAATTACTATTATAATTCTAATTATATATATTCTTTTATTGAATGGGAATTTAATGATGTAATGGTTAATGAAGAATCCGAAAGCGAAATTATTTTCATGTCTAATAACTCTTCATTGTCAACTCAATTTATATCAGTAAATAATATTGAAGATTATATTTTTACAATTTATCCCAATAGTAATTTGTTAATACCGGGCGGTGCATTTTTAGATTTCGCATTTGGCTTTAATTTAATAGTAGAAGGTTTTTTAGCAATCAAAGGAGAAGAATATAATCCAGTTTTTTTGAATTTTTCTGAAAACTCTATGATTAATTTAAATCTTAATAATTCAAGTCAAAAACAAGGTTTAATTATCAATAATTGTAAATTAATTTATGAAGGTGGTATAAGCCCCATATTAATTAACTGTCAACAAGCTACTATCGATCCAAGCATAATTGTTAATAATTCTGTTTTTATTAATTCGTCTGAAGATTTATCAGCATCAGGTCTTTCATTTGAGTATTCTGAAATTATTGAGACCGAAGTCCATATACTCGAATTAATAAATACAACACATTTTCACTCAGGAATAACTGTTTCAGAATTAATTGATTATTCACAACCAGTTTATTTAATAAATAATGTTTTTTATGAAGGTATTTTAGGTGGTGATAATTGGAATAATGACATTTGCTACAATAATTTCTATAATGTCAATTTTGACGATGGAATTTCAACAACATGTGAAGAAGAAATAGGTGAAATAAATATTAATCCAGGGTTCGTTGATTTAACTAATTTTACACTTAATTCAAATAGCCCCTGTATTGATTCTGGTGATCCGGATAGAATTGATCCGGATGGAACTCAATCCGATATTGGAGCCTATTATTTCCATCAAATAAAAGCTGATATAAATAGAGACACCAGTATTGATATTTTTGATATAACACTTATCGTACAAATTATTCTTGATTTGTATGAACCCACGTATAATGAAAGCTGGTGTGCAGATATAGATGATAATGATGATGTTTCAATTTTTGATATTATTTTAGCACTAAATATAATTTATGATACAGATGAAGATTTTTCTGATAATGGGTCAACAATATTTCTATCAAGTATAATTGAAGAGTTTGAAACTGAAACCGGAATAGAAAAAAACTTGTTATCCAAATGCTAAATGAGATTGCAGTAAGTGCATTGCACATGGAAATAAATGTCGGAGACAATTATGCCATTACCGGATTTGAAGGTGGAACAAAAACACAAAATATGGAAAGATTATCCAATACAACAAATAACAACAAAAATGTAGGATTTATATTTTATGGTGCTACAGGCAATAGAATTGAGACAGGTGCAGGCAGTATTGCAGAAATACCTATCACAGATACCGGACTCGGCAGAAATGATGGTGAATCAGAGGAAGAATTTTTATTGGTTGAAATGAGTAATGACGGTGAAACCTATCTGGATTATGTAATCATTCATCCGGATTCTCTGGGAAAACTTGCAGAAGAATATATTGAATCATCAACTTTACCTTCAGTATTTGCATTACATTCTGCATACCCCAACCCTTTTAATCCCGTTACTACAATTAGATATGATATTCCCTATCAAACAAAAGTGACAATATCCATATTTGATATCATTGGTAGAAAAGTTACTACTCTTGTAAATGAAAAAGTAGATGCTGGATATAAATCTGTCAAATGGGATGCTTCTAATATTTCTACTGGTATTTATCTTATTCGCATGACTTCAGTAGATTATACCAAAACCCAAAAAGTGATGCTATTAAAATAGGAGAACATAAAATGAAAGAGATTAAAAACATAATAAAATCCCTGCCTCTTCTGGGCATGATAGCATTTTTTGCCTGTGATAATAGCTCAATGGTAGAAAATACACAACCTCAGGAAGAAATTACAACAGATCCTGCATATTTTCCTTCAATTAGCTCATTATGTTTCACAATTTCATTCGACCACTTTCCAGCGTTATATGATACGTTTGAGGTATATATGACCATGTGGATACAAGAAGATAAAGTTGAAATTTATGAAGATTATTATGGTTCGGAAAATTATATAATGCTGTTACATAATTATGGATTTAGAAATAAAATTACAAACCAGGAATCAGATACAACAGAGTTTCAACCTCCAGATAACACAAATCAATTGATTGACTCCACGTTCTCTTTAGGTGACACAGCTGTATTCACACACAAATATACAGTTTTGGATACAGGAATATTTTATTTTCACGCTTATCCAAGGGTAGAAACAACAGACACCCTCTCAAGTTTTGGATATAGAGGTGCATTAAATTACCTTGGTTTTCAAGTATTTGAAGATTATGGAGAAGCATTTCCACAATACGGACACGGAGGACTGTTAGATTCTTCCGGTTGTTTCTGGGACATACCATTTACTGTTGATTTTGAACTTTTACAATATCCAAATTTAAATTCTGAAGGCAGTATTAACTGGAATATTTCAACACTAAATGAAGGAGGATATATTAATGCAACATTAATGATTTCTGATATTTATCGAAATACAAACTATCAAATTTCAATTTATTCAGATTCAATATCTTCATTTAGTTCTATTTCTGGTAATTCTGAATTTACTTTAGTTGATTCGGAATACAGTTTAATTGAATTAAATACAGAACTAGAACTGTTTAATAATAATATTATAAAATTATCAGAGAGAAAATATCTGAATTTTAATGGTGAAATTGTTGAAGAAATATCTGGTGGAGAAATGCTATTCAATTTACCTGATCCAACTTCCCAACCTACAAATATTGAACCAATTATTGATGATAGTAATTACTATCCTGCAACCCCTTCACCCCCTGATGGACAAGATAATATTGAAAGAGATTGTGAAGATGGAGACTGTATAAACCTTTCAGGTCAGATTATTTATAAAGATACAGATGAAACACCAGCTCCTTTAATTAATTGCTTTGTCTCAGCGTATGATGGGGAGTATGAAGGAGAAAATGTATATTTGGGGACTGTTTCAACAGATAATGAGGGAAATTTTTATTTAGATAATATAGATTTTTCTGAAGACGGTTTAATGGAAATATATTTAATAGTAGAAATGCGTAGTGAAGAATTTCAGGTAATTTCTGAAGTGGATGATAATCCATTGTATTTTATTGTGAATCCTATTATAATTACAGAACCCCAAGATATAGACTTTGATATTCAGGAAGCACCCTCTTTTACACCGTTTAATGAATCTGTCTGGGTATTTAGTTATTTAAACAATGCTTGGAGCTTTGTAAACAGTGAGTCTGATCAATCCCCTGATTCTGTTCAAGCAGTGGTATCCACGGAGATAGAATGGGCACATTTTGAACCTGATAACCAATTAATAGTGATTCCAGAAGGTTCTTGGACAGAGTTTCAAGATGTTACTATCCATGAATATGGACATGCAATAATGTATAACGCATATAATGGTGAATCCATACCCGACGCCGGTGGTTTCCATTCACCAGAAGACTGCTATAATCAGGGTCTTGCCTGGAGTGAAGGGTGGAGTCATTTTTTGGTTTGTGCCGTAAAAAACAATGGTACAATAATTAGCCCTTTTGAACCTCTAAATATTGAAGATATCCCAGAATATTTTTGTAGAGATGATATAAATGAAACGCGAGTCGCAGGTGCATTATATGATTTATGGGATAATAACAATGATGGATCAGATGTAAATGAATTATGCAATATATCATTTAACACAATATGGTCTGAAGTTATCTGGAATAGTTTTCATACCGGATTTTTACCATTTTGGGAAGAATTAAATGATGATGAATTAATAGATAATTGCCAGTCATTTTACGGTTTGGGTTCAATATTAAATAACACTATTGATTATGATTATGATGATTTATGGACAAATGGTGATGTAGATATGTCAGGTACCATTGATGTTATTGATATTATTAATATTGTTGAATATATTTTAGATAATACCAGTTTTAATCCATTTGAGATATGGTCATCTGATTTGAACCACAACCTAAGTGTGGATGTGTTGGATATTGTATTAATAGTTGAAATAATATTAAACGAAGAATTTGTTTTTAATGATATTCCGGAAGATGCAATTATTTTATCTAAATTGATTGAAACCAAAGATGATCCACAATTTGTGTTGAATATACAAATGCAAAATCAAACAGATGTAAGAGGGTTACAATTTACTATTAAAATTCCAGACGGACTAGAGCCAGTATATACTTCTGTGGTAGAACATGGTGGAAATATGTCAGTAGACAGTAAATTTTATGACAATGGTAAACTAAAACTACTAATGTATGACATTGAAGGGGGGATAATAAGTCCTGGTAATGGAAAAATACTTGAAATAGGCTTAGAAAACCAAATATTAGGGAGAGATGATGATTTTGATGAAGGAGAATTTGAAGATATCAGATTAACAAATACCGGTAATGAATATTTAGAATATCTAGTTCTTGATCCTGATACTTATGCAAGGTTAATCCAAGATACGGAAGAAAATTTTATTCCCACAACTTTTAATTTGTACTCACCATACCCCAATCCGTTCAACCCAATAACAACCATAACCTACGGTATACCAAAAGAATCTCATGTAAATATTTTAGTGTATGATCTTACCGGTAGAAAACTCACAGATATTGTAAATAGAACTATTTCTGCTGGCAGTCACACAATTCGATGGGATGCAGATGGCTTTCCTTCAGGTATATCTTTTGTCAAGATGATTGCCCGTCAATCAGAAACCAATAATTTGGGCGAGCAGGCTGGTGACTATACCAAATCCCAAAAAGTGATGCTTTTAAACTAATGAAACCAATTCTCACAATCATGTTTTTGTTATCCATTCTGCTCACACAGGACAGAGACCTTCTGGATGTACCGCCTGACCCTACAGAATACGAACTCTGGGCTGGGGTTGTGAATGCGGATGAGGAAATAAATATTGGTGATACAGTGTTAATGGTGTCCTTAATACTGGATATAATTGACTGTCCGCCTAATAATTCACCTTGTGAGTATAACTATTCAGAGTGTTGTTTGGATACCACCAGTCATGATTTCTCTTGGGTTGTAGATACATTAGGCAATTTATATTCTATTGTTCATGATGCCTGGGTATTTAATGAAGACCATATTTGGGTTGTAGGTGAGTTTTATGTTGGTGAATTGGGTATGGATCAATTATATGGTGCTGCAATTTGGAATGGAGAGGAATGGAAATATCAAGAATTACCATATACTCACGATGGATGGTCATCAACATTACACCCATATGGAATTTGGGCATTTGCTCCCGATGATATCTGGTTTGCAAATGGGAGCGTATTTCATTATGATGGTGAAATAATTACTTTAGAATGGATAAGAGAAGATTTGATGAGCTGGGAATCAGCACATCAAATCTGGGCATCATCTCCAACTGATATGTATTTTGTTGGGTTGGGAGAATTGATACTTCATTATGATGGTATTGAATTTACTCAGATGGAAGGTGCTCCAGTAGATATTCCTCTTAGAGACATCTGGGGGCAAGTAGATGAAGATACAGGTGATGTTAATGTTTGGGTTGTGGCAAAGGATAGTCAGTTTAACGACAGTTATTTATTGAGATTTGATGGTACTAGTTGGCTAGAACTTGTAAGTAATCCAGATCCGTTTGATTTAAATCCAGAATATATTTCTGGATCAATGAAAAGTGTCTGGTCTGATCAGACAGATTTATATGTCCTTACCGATTATGGAATATATAAATGTAACTACAATACCGAAGGTGAAGGTGAATTAATAGTTGATTTTGAACCATATACACCAGCCCCCAGACAAAAAATAAGAGGTAACAACAATAACGATATTTTTATTGCAGGATTTGGAGGAGAAATCTGGCATTTTAATGGTGAATCCTGGTATCAGTATTCAGAATTATCAAATGAGTCAGAATTCCTACTTTCGTTGACTGTAAATAAAAATATTGTTGTATCAACAGAATACAGATATCAGGATTTTATATACAATCCCGGGATTGTATATAAAAGACCTAAGATCTGAGTAACGGATAAAAGGCTGACTAAGTATGATAATTATATTAAGATGTTAATTAATATTCTATCATTATTTTTTATAAGCAATTTGCTTTTGGACGATCTGCACGATGAGTACATCCAATAACGCCCGTGCGGCATATCGAGCCATCCCTGCTGTGGATGAAATACTGTCATTAATCCGGCATGAATCCTTCCAGCTACCTCATGCTCTGATTCGGCAGACCGTCCGCCAGTGCCTGACTGAAATCCGTTCTGAGATCAGCTCCGGGAACATACCGAAAAATATACCGGATTATACAACCAATGCTGTCATTCAAAAGTTACAGGAAATCAGCAATCAATCTCTGCAGTCCGTGATAAATGGGACGGGTATCATACTCCATACCGGGTTGGGCAGAGCGCCTGTTTCTAAGGAGATGTTCAACCGTATTCAAAATACCGTAACCGGTTACACTTCTGTGGAATTGGATGTACCAACCGGTAAACGGGGAGAACGCACTGCATTTTCCAATTTGCTGCTGAATTCTATTACCGGAGCGGAGTCATCCATCATTGTCAACAACAATGCTGCGGCTGTACTGATCATGCTGAATACCATAGCAGAGGATAAAGAGGTGCTCATCAGCCGGGGTCAGCAGGTGGAGATTGGCGGGTCATTCCGCATTCCCGATGTGATTAGTAAGTCCGGCTGCCGAATGGTAGAAGTAGGCACCACCAACCGCACCCACTTAAAAGATTATGCAAACGCAATCACCAAAAATACCGGTGCAATTCTGGTAGCCCACACAAGCAATTACAAAGTAGAAGGATTTACCAAGGGAGTAGAATTGAGTGAACTTGCTGCCCTTTGCAGAAAGAAAAGAATACCACTCATTGTGGATTTGGGCAGTGGAGCACTGGCTGATTTTCAATCCTTGGGTTTACCTTCCGAACCTCTGGTGAAAGAAATACTCAAACAGGGGGCAAGTCTGGTGAGTTTCAGCGGAGATAAATTATTGGGCGGACCTCAGGCAGGAATCATCTGCGGGAAGAAATCCCCCGTGCGAAAAATCCATAAAAATCCACTCTACCGATCACTGCGGTGTGATAAATTCATTATTGCACTTCTGGAGGAAACACTCAGAAGATATTATACATCAGAAACTGTATCTGAACATAATTTGGCAATTTCCCTTTTTAAAAGATCTCCGGAAAAATTGATGCAGTCCGGTGAGGAGATACTTGCTGCTCTGAATAAGAAAACAGTCAAAGAATGGGGGATTCAAGTTGTCCCATCGGAAGTTGAAGCGGGAAGTGGTTCTCTGCCAACAGAAAAAATTCCCAGTGCAGTACTTGAGTTTACAATACTCAAAATTTCACCATCCAGACTTGCTCAAAAATTCAGAGATGCAGAAATACCGGTCATCGGGTATATCCACGGTAACCGGTTTCGAATAGACCTGAAAGCAGTTCTGGATTCGCAAATTTCTACACTTATAGAAATAATTCAAACAATAACACAATGAGTCAGGTCGTCATTGGATTAGCAGGTCATATAGACCACGGAAAAACTGCACTGGTTGAAGCACTCACCGGTGTAAATACTGACAGAATGAAAGAGGAAATCCAGCGGGGGATGACAATTGATATCGGATTTGCATTTCTATCGGAAACTGTTACGATGATTGATATCCCCGGTCATGAGAAATTTGTAAAAAATATGATGACCGGAGTGAGCAGTGTGGATGCTGCTCTTCTGGTGATTGCAGCAGATGACGGTGTGATGCCCCAGACCCGGGAACATCTGGATATTCTAAATCTGCTGGGTGTAAAAAACGGGATCATTGCATTAAATAAAATTGATCTGGCTGAGGATGACTGGGTAGACTTAGTGGAACTGGATATTCACGAACTGGTACAACATACATTTTTAGAAAATGCACCAATTATTAGAGTTTCTGCAGTAGAAAAAACAGGACTAAATGCACTGAAAGAATCAGTATTGGAAATGTGTGGTACTGTGAAGGCGAAACCAGATAGAGGAATATTCCGAATGCCTGTAGACCGTGTATTTACCAAAAAAGGATTTGGAACCGTTATAACCGGAACAGTTTCTTCGGGAAAACTCACTATAAGTGATACAATTGAAATTTTGCCTGGTGGCATCACAACAAAAGTAAGGGGATTGCAATCCCACGGTACCCAGGTAGATGAGGTGTTTATTGGTGATAGAGCTGCAGTAAATTTCCAGGGATTAGATGCACAGCAAATAACGCGGGGGTGCCAATTAGGCGCACCCGGATATTTTACATCAACCTCAAATATCGGTGTAAACATTGATATGCTCCAGTCTGCTTCAAAACCACTGAAAAAGAATCAAAGAATACGGATTCATCTTGGAACACAGGAAGTTATGGCGAGGGTTTGCCTGGTGGATGTGAAAGATCTGTCTCCCGGACAATCTTGCAGAGCTTTGTTGAACCTGGAATCCATGGTAACCGCATCATTGGGAGATCGATTTATTGTTCGTACTTTTTCTCCTGTAATCACCATTGCAGGTGGAGAAGTATTGGATAACCAGGTGACAGGCAAATGGTCTGCTATTAAAACATATTTAAAGGATTTATATCAAACAGATACGGGAATCCAAATTCCATATTTAATACAACATTGCGGTGCCAAGCCAATGTCATTGGAAGCGGCAAGGTTAAAATTTGGATTGTCAGATGTACGGTTGGGAGAGTATTTTAAGGAACATCCGGATGTGTACCGGGTTGGACTAAACCGTGATGAATGGGTAATTACAAAAACTCAATTAATGGAATTGAAAAAGAAAATCACAAAATTTCTGGATACTTACCACCAGAAACATCCCCATAAAATCGGGGCTCAGAGAGAGGAAATCCGGCAATACTTTAAAGGAGATGATAAATTTATCGAATATTTATTAGCTAAAATGCAGAAGGATGGATTGGTTACAAAACAGGGTGAAAATTGGTCGTTGGGAGGTCATTCGATACAATTATCCGATTTTGAGAAAAAGAGATTGGAACTGCTGATGGACATTTTGGATGAGGAAGGATTTCAATCCTCCAACCAGTTAGAACTTGCACAGAGAATGGGAACAAACGAAAAAGAAGTAAAAACCTTTCTTGATATTGGATATCGGTTAGATAAAATTATACGTATTGAAGGTAAATTACTCTTCACTCGGGAGAATTTTGAAAAATTAAAACAAGACATTATTCATCATTTTGACAAATCAGATTCTATGTCAGTATCGGAATTTAAAGATATGGCGGGGACTTCCAGAAAATATGCTGTCCCATTACTGGAATATTTTGATAAACTGAAAATTACCTACCGGGATGGGAATAATCGCAAACTGGTACAAAGGAATTATGCCAAAGCCTAAGGGTGCAACTCCGGTAATGAAACAATTCTGGGACGCAAAAAAATCCCATCCGGATTCTCTAATGCTTTTTAGAATGGGGGATTTTTACGAGACGTTTGAAAAAGATGCGGAAATTGCATCTGAAGTATTGGGAATTACTCTCACAAAACGAGCGAATGGAGCTGCTTCAACAGTACCCCTTGCCGGATTTCCGTATCATGCCTTAGAGCAGTATCTTCATAAACTGCTGAAAGCCGGACATCGGGTTGCAATCTGTGAACAAGTTGAAGATCCAAAGCTTGCCAAAGGTATTGTAAAAAGAGAGGTTTTGGAAGTTATAACTCCCGGAACCAGCTTATCAGAAAAATATCTGGATCGAAATGAAAATAATTATTTGGCATCACTTTTTATTCTGAGTGATTGCTGTGGAATTGCATTCCTGGATATTTCAACAGGAGAATTTCAAACCGGAGAGATCCACAAAAAGGAAATTCTCAATACCTTACGTCAATATGATCCAAAGGAAGTACTCATACCCGAAGAACAGAGGGAAGTTTTGAAATCCATTTTAGGTGGCAATCGGTTTTTTATTACTACCTGCCAGGATTGGATTTGGGAAGAAGCCATCGCACGGGATGAACTAACTGAGGTATTCGGTGTGAATTCGCTAAAAGGATATGGAATTGATACAATACCTCTGGCTATTGGAAGCGCCGGTGCTGCAACCCACTATCTTAGAACCAAACTAATGCGGAAACTGGACCATCTCTCCGGTATCAAGTGTATACGGAATACAGATACCATGATGCTGGATGCATCCACAATGCGGAATCTGGAGATCTTTACTTCGTTGTCTACGCAGGGTATTCATGGTACACTAATCGGTGTTCTGGATAAAACTGTGACTGCAGCAGGAAGCAGGATGCTCAAGCAGTGGATACGGGAACCATTGACAGATATTTCAACAATAAATGACAGGTTGAACCTTGTACAGGAATTCCTCGGTAATGATTCATTAAGAGAAACCATTCGTCTCAAACTCCGGGAAGTATCTGATATCCATAGAATTCTGTCCAGATTGTCCTCAGAAAGAGCCACTCCCAGAGATGTCTATCAGTTGGGGAGATCCCTGGAAATCCTGACTGAATTCCGCATGGAAATCCCAAAATCATCAAATTCCATATCAGACCTGTTAGAGCAATCAAAGGATACTACAAGTATTGTGGATTCTATTTATAAAACAATAGTTGAGGATCCACCGGTTACCACAAACAAAGGCAGATATATTCAGACGGGCTATTCCAAAGAACTGGATGAGCTGAGATCAATGGCAGATAATGCAGCAGATTGGTTGGTCAAGTATCAGGAAAGCGAGAGAAAAAACACCGGAATATCCAGCTTGAAAATTGGTTTCAATAGAGTTTTTGGATATTATATTGATGTAACCAAAACACATCAGGATAAAGTCCCTGATCATTATATCCGAAAACAGACACTCACCAACTCGGAGCGATATTTTACAGCTGAATTGAAAGAATATGAAGAAAAAATCCTTTCCTCCGAAGAAAAAATGGTCATCATGGAAGGAGAGATATTTTATCAACTCAGAGAGAAGATTCTTTCTTTTTCCTCAGATATTTATCATAATACCGAAATTCTTGCAAAACTGGATATAGTTTCATCATTGGCTGAGGTTGCTTGTAAAAATGACTATTGCAGACCGGAATTTTCTGCTCATTCTGAACTAATAATAAAAGATTCCCGGCATCCTGTGGTGGAACAGCTATTACCGTTGGGAGAAGATTTTATACCCAATGACGTGGAATTGGATCAAAAAACCAGACAAATCGCAATCATAACCGGCCCTAATATGGCGGGTAAAAGTACATTCCTAAGACAAGTAGGATTGACTGTGATTATGGCTCAGATAGGTTCATTTGTTCCGGCTGAAAAAGCCAGGATTGGTGTAGTGGATAAATTATTTACGCGAGTAGGTGCCAGTGATAATCTTGCAGGGGGAGAATCCACATTTATGGTGGAAATGAATGAAACAGCCAATATACTGAATAATGCTACTCCCAATTCTCTGGTTTTACTGGATGAAATTGGACGAGGGACTTCTACCTATGACGGATTATCCATTGCCTGGGCAGTAACGGAATATCTCCATAATAAGGAAAAGACTACTGCAATGACAATGTTTGCAACTCATTATCACGAATTGGCGGAACTGGCAAATGAACTCCCAAAGGCATTTAATCTCACAGTGGATGTAAAAGAATTTGGAAACCGTGTGGTATTTTTACGGAAAATCAAACCCGGAGGAGCTGACAGAAGTTATGGAATTCATGTTGCAGAAATGGCAGGTATCCCCAAACCAGTTATTGCACGGTCAAATGAAATTTTGAATCAGCTCTTGTCTTCGGAAAAAACCACACCGGAGACTTCCCTATCTGTAATGAATGCAGACCAGATAGGACTATTTGAGACAAAGGATTCTGAATTGCTAACGGACCTTGAACAAATTGACATCAATCAGATGACCCCAATGGAAGCAATGCAGAAATTAAATGATTTGAAAGAAAAACACGGAATCTGATGATATGAAATTATTGAGACAAATCTCAGTTTTTACAATTATATTCTGTACTAGTTTCACAGCGGAATTTGTATCGTTTGGAGGTGAGATTTTTTCCATGAGTGGGGATGCCCGTATGAGTGCAATGGGAGGTAGCAATCCTGCATTATTTGGTACTTCCGGGCAGTCATTCAGCAATCCCGCATTGGTGCATATTGTATCTGACAATTCGGTTTCATTTACCTATCGAAGTCAATATTCCGGACTTGCAGATTTTCACATTTTTTCCACTCCGGTCAAATTTTTCTCCAATGAGAATGCATCTCTGGGGATATTTCATAGGTCTGTAAAAGATATCCCGTATACAAATGACGCATTTGAGTTGGTGGGTGGCTATCCAAATCCCATTGATTATGACCTCATCACTACCTTCGACCATACTGAATTGGCTGCCATATTATCTATGGCAGGTGAGGTGAATAATTATCAAATTGGTGTAAATGTAAAAACGCTATTGTATTCCATTTATACTGAGAAAGCATTTGGAATTGGATTGGATATAGGCGGTATCCGGGAATTGAATAAACACACATTACTGGGAATTATGATGCATGATATCCCATTTACTGGAATAAAATGGTCCACCGGTCAGACTGAATTGATTCCCATGGGGCTGTCAGCGGGACTCACTCATACCCGTGAAAAATGGCTTTTCACCGGGATGATGAAAACTGACCAATTATTAAATTATAGTGTATCAAATAAAGGTTCATTGGGAATTGAATATGATCTATCTCCATTTTTTTCATTAAGAGCGGGAATGCAAATGCAGAACACTGCGGCATCATCTTTCCAATCTTCATATTCAGTTGGTATGGGAGTTAACCAATCCCCATTCAATATAGATTATGCCTATATTACAAGTCCGCCGGAAAGCCCCTTTAAATCATCTCACGAATTTACCATTGGGATAGATATGGAAGAATTCCATAAACTATCGGATATAATTAATCCATAATAGTTCTTATACAATGGCACATAATCAAAATAAATTTTTGGATACCAATGTTCAAAACAGTTTGAAGATAAAATTGATTTTGGTATTGATACCATATTCAACCATATTTACACAAGACCTCCTGGGTGATTTGAACCAGGATGGTGCGATTGATATACTGGATATCATCCGCACGGTAAACATTGTTTTGGAAGTCCCACCTGAACCTACAGAGTATGAGATATGAGCCAGTGATGTGAATGTGGATGAGGAAATTAATATCATTGATATAGTTTTAATGGTGGATTTTATATTGGAGACTATTGACTGCCCTCCTTGGAATTCCCCCTGTGAATTTAATTTTACAGAATGTTGTGTGGATGCCACCAGCCACAATTTTACGTGGCAGTTTGATACCCTGGGAGTGTATCCAAGTGAATTCAAAGATGTATCAATAGTAGATGAAAATCATGCCTGGGCAGTAGGTGATATTACTATTCCTGATACATCGTACTATAGTGGTTTTGCAACATATAATGTAGCTTTTTGGAATGGTATAGAATGGAAGTTGGATAGAGTATTATTTATTGGTTGGGGAGGTAATGAAACTTATGGTAATGCACATTGGGATGGAGATACACGGTTTAGTGAATTTATGCCAAACAATCCAGGTCTTGCATACGATATTTGGGGGAGTTCACCTGATGATATATGGTTTGTCGGATCGTATGGAAACTTTACTCATTATGAATATTATGGATATACAATCAATGATTCTTTGAATCTTGTATATTATTCATTTAACTATAGTGAAACATCTATTGAAGCAGAGACTGGCATTAGAGATATCTGGGGAATTGATTCAGACCATATCTGGGCAGTTGCAAATGATGCTGCTTTTGGTTGTGATTATATTTTAAAATATGATCCAATAGAAGATTACTGGAATGATATATACTGGCATTGTGGTATGTTCCCAGAATTTGATCCGGATACTGTAAGTGGATATCTCAGTGCTACCTGGGCGTATGGTGATACAGTATATTTTGCTTGTGAATCCGGTATTGCAAAGGAGTCCATTTCAACCGGAGAACAAAAACTCATGAAGGTAAATGACTATGATCTACCTATTTCAAGTACTCATCATAGATTAAGAGGAAATCATTATAATGATATACTTTCTGTTGCCTCCAACACTAAATATTCTCATTATAATGGTAAGTCATGGTATACAGATCTGAGTATATATGATCAAACTAGTTCCTATACAGGGTTTCGCGGTGTGGATTACTCTGGAAGATTAGCGATTTTTGTAGGGCGATTAAATGGGTATCAACATGGCTTTTTAGTGACCGGAAAAAGAGATAACATAAATGAATAACAAATTAAATTTTATATTAACTTTTATTTTCAACTTAACAATCATATTGGGTCAACCACCTGATATTATATGTGGAACTGACGAATTTTATTTCCCAGTTAATAGAGAAGAATGTGATACCCCCACAAATACATTAAGTATTCAAACATATTTGGTATTACCTAATGATGATGAATTTGAAGTCAATATAGATGAAAATGATCCACAATGGAATCTTGACTCTGAACATTTACAAATGGAGGATGCATGGGAGTTTACAACAGGAGATCCTAATATTGTATTGGCTATTATAGACAGTGGTACGGATTATAATCATGAAGATTTAAGGAAAAATATTTGGATCAACCCTTGTGAAGACATCAATGATAATGGGATTATCGATGGCTTTGATGACCTACAAATTCTCTTGGAGAATTAAATGAAACTAAGGGTACAATATATTATTATAATTTTTCTTATACATGCCGGGGTTGGGCAGATTTGTGATGGTGAACCATCGAATTTTAACTATGACCTTCAGAGTGTAATGAAGGTGATATACAGTTCCTCCAAGACCTGATTGATAATAGTGTTGAAACAATTAATATGAATCTAGATGTGAATGGTGATGGAGTTATTCAGCCTCTGGAACTCAGTTGGGTTCAGCTTTGGGATGAAGGAAGATTAACCGGAATTTCTTGTAATAGTTGCGGATTAATTGGGAATATACCATTAAGTATTAGTAATGCTGAATATTTAGTTACTTTAATTATAGGTAATAATCAATTTAATGGGATGATTCCTGAAGCAATTAGTAGTCTTTCTAATTTAGGTGTAATAGTTTTAACTTCCAACAATCTTACAGGACCTTTACCTGAAAGTTTAGACAATTTAACATCATTAATTTACTTGCATATATCCAACAATTTATTGACTGGAAATATAGATGAAAATATCTGTAACCTTGAGATTGATTGGGGAGGAAATGACCCATGGGGCGACCCTTATTTTAGAATTACTAACAATTACTTTTGCCAAGAAATACCGTCTTGTATAATACCATATATGCAAATACAAATCTGTGACTGGTATTCACCTGGTGATATTAATGAAGATGGAGAAATAAATATACTAGATATTTTAATGATTGTATCGTTTATCTTAGCAGATGATATTCCAACCCAGTTTCAGGAAATAAATTCAGATATGGATGAGGACAATATTATTGATATATTGGATATCATTTTAGTTGTAAATCTTATTTTAAATAATTAGGTATGAAATATGTTAAAAATAAATATGCTATAACAATAATATTCGGAATTTTACTTCAATTTATTTCTACATTAGTTGCTACAAGTATAAACTATTACACAAATGATCATGAAATTACTTTGCATGAACCTCCAAATCAAATAATAATCCAATTAAATGGAATTCAAAATGAAGATTCCTTACAGCAAGTAATAATTAACAACGAAAATCTAAAAATAAAAAAAATTATAGATAGAAATTCCAGTTTATTTCTACTAGAATTTGAAGGTGAAATTATTTCTCAGTCAATTTCAAATTTGGATACACTATTAAATCCAATACGTTGGTTACCAGCATATTATACAAATGATGATTTTAATGTTGAATCAGAATATTTCCTTGGTAATGGAATAATTATCAAATTTATTGAAGAGATTTCAATAGAAGGAATTGAAGAATTAGCTGAAGAATATGGTATTGAATTAGTTAATGGACATGAAAATAGTAGAAGATGTATTTTCAGATTGAAAGATACAAATCTTGAAAACCCTATAAATTTATCTATGTATATTGAAAACGACGATCGCACACAATGGGCAGAAGTCAAACATAAAGCAAAAATAATTTTAAATGAGGATGAATATTATCCTTTCCAATGGCATTTAAATAACACTGGACAAAGTACTGGTACACCAGGAATTGATATTAATATTTTACCTTTGTGGGAGATTGGTATTTTTGGTTCTGAAGATATAATTGTTGCTATAATAGATGATGGTGTAGATGGCAATAATTTAGAAGCGGAATATGAAATTAATCCACATGGAGATTTTTTATTAAATCAAGTATTAGACGGGTATACAATACCAAATGAAATTGGAGATACACAGGGTCGTCCAATGGAGAATGGAAAACATGGTCAGTCTGTTACTGGAATTATTGGTGCACAACATAATGATATCGGAGTGCGTGGTATTGCACCAAATGTTAAAATTCTACCAGTAAATATTTTATTCAATGGGATTGACAATTATGCAGATGATGTAGCATTTGCAATAGATTGGGCTTGGGATGAAGGCGAAGCCGATATTTTAAGTTGTAGTTGGCACTTAAATGAATATAGTCCTGATGTAGAAAATGCGATTCAAGAAGCTACGATTAATGGTAGAAGTGGTTTAGGGTCAATTGTTGTTTTTTCTGCAGGGAACACCGAAACAATTAATTTTCCAGCATATTTGGATTTTGTAATCGCCGTTAGTGGAATTGACCATAATGGTCAAAAATCTCATTTTTATACTAATGGTCCCCCAAGTGATTACAGAATTGATTTAGTTGCACCTACAATGAATACTTACTTACCTGCTGATTTTCATCAACATGAGTATACTGATGGTGGTATAGTAACCTTAGATAGAGTAGAATCCCTTGGCTATATTCCAAATTATGACAATGGTAATTTTATAGAAGAAAATGATTATCAATATTGTTTTGGTGGTACATATGCTTCATGTCCACAAGTGTCAGGAGTTGCTGCCTTATTATTATCTTTAAATCCCGATTTATTAAAAGAAGATGTTGAATTTATTTTGTATGAAACTGCTACCAATGTTGATCCAGAAGATCAAGAAGATTGGGATGGTTTTGGAATGGTCAATGCACTCAATGCAATTTTAGAATTATTCCCTGATGGGGACATCAATTTTGATCAAGAAGTAAATGTAAACGATTTAGTTGAAATCGCTGATTTCATTTTAAGTAATACAATACCAGGTGAAGCACAATTTGTACAATCTGATCTCAATCAGGATGAAATTATTGATATTTTAGATGTTATACTGGTTGTAAACATAATCACTAATGAAGATGGTGGCGTATTTGAGGAATATCCAATTGACTTAAATTTCATTTCAAAAGTTGTAAAACAAAAAGATGATCCACCCTATGTACAGGAAGTAAATATCAAAAATGATGTACCAGTTAGAGGAATACAGGTTACTGTAATACCACCACCAGAATTTATTCCTGTAGATGCGTATTTAAGTGACCATGCATTAAATATGACACTTTCATTCAAAATAGATAGTAATAAAGTTAAGATATTAATTTATAGTGTTGAAGGGGAGCAAATTGAAACAGGATTTGGACCAATAGTAGAGATACCTCTGGATCTTGCAGACCTTGGTAGAGATGATGTTGACCCAGGTGGTGGAGTCTTTGAGGAGATAATCTTAACTTACACAGGAAATGATTCATTACCATATATGGAAGTGAACCCTGAAGAATTTGGCAGGATAACTCAGGATAGTGATTTAAATGAATCTACAATTCCGAATGAGTTTCAATTATATTTACCTACACCCAACCCTTTCAACCCAATTACAACCGTAACTTACGACATACCAAAAGAATCTTATGTAATTATCTCAGTCTATGACCTTACCGGCAGAAAACTCACAGATATAGTTAACAGCACCACACCGGCTGGTAGTCACACAATTCAATGGAATGCATCTAATTATTCATCAGGTAATTATTTCATAAATCTGGTAACAAAAGACTACACCAAAACCCAGAAAGTGATGCTTTTGAAATAGAAAAGATTAAGAAATTAAAAGGTTTAAAAATATGATAATAAGTATGACAGGATACGGCAAAGGGGAACAGAGCAGTGATAATATCACAATTTCAGTTTCGGTTACTGCATTAAACAGTCGGTTTTTCGACTGTAATGTTAAAATGCCAAGGAGTTTGAATGGCTTTGAAGAAGAAATTACACAGAAAGTAAAAGATTCCTGTAAACGGGGCAGAATTACGGTAAATGTGGATTTGAAAATTGAAAATGGGGTTACCTCTGCACTTGAATTGAATCAGGAAAAACTGGACCAATACCTGGGGGCAGTAGAAGTTATTCAGGAGAAACTGGGACGGGAGGATACTATTTCTGTAGAAGGATTGTTGGGTTTACCGGAGATAATTAATCAGGAATCTGCGCTGGATGAGGAAATTTTGGAGGAACTTTTATTAAATAGTGTAATTTTTGCCTTGGATGATTTAGAAAAAATGCGCAAAATAGAGGGGGAAAATTTAGGTGCAGATTTAATAAAACGTGTAAATTCTCTGTCCAATTTCCTGGACAATATTGAGATTTACGTGCAAAATTCCAGAGAAGATGACCTGAAATCATACAGAGAAAAACTGAAATCTCTAATGCAGGAAGTCAATCTGGATGAAAACCGTCTTCTACAGGAGATTGTTATTCAGGCAGAAAAACGGGATATCACAGAAGAAATTACACGATTGAGGAGCCACTTAAAGCTATTCACGGAATTTACAGAAACCGAGGAAGCTCCGGGGAAGAAAATGAATTTTCTTCAGCAGGAAATGGTTAGGGAAGTAAATACAATCGGCTCTAAAACAACGCATATTGAAGTGAGTCATATGGTTGTCAATATGAAAGAGGAATTGGAAAAAATAAAGGAACAGGTTCAAAACATACTATGAGTGAAGGGAAACTGATAATATTGACTGCTCCATCCGGAACAGGAAAAACGACAATTTGCAGAGAACTGCTGAAACGGAATAAGGACTGGAAATTTTCTGTGTCTGTCACTACCCGCCCTCAGAGAGAGGGTGAGATTGACGGTGAAGATTATATTTTTATGGATGTAGATAAGTTCGAACATTATGTGAAATTCGGTGATTTTATTGAGTGGGAATGGGTGCACGGAAACAAATACGGCACCCTCTTTTCTACCCTGGAAGATGCATTGGATAATGGAGATATCCTCATCCTCGATGTAGATGTGAAAGGCGGAAAATCCATTATAGAGGAATATGAGGACCAGTGTCTATCATTTTTTGTAGAACCGCCGGGTGATAATCTTGCAGAAAAATTGGAAATTCTTGAAGCCAGACTGCAAAGCAGAGGAAATGAAAACAGCACCATAATCAAGAGAAGATTACAGCGAGTTGCCAAAGAATTAGAGTTTTTAGAATTGTTCCAATATCAAATAATAAATGAAGAAATAAAAACAGCAACTGATGAAATTGAATCAATAATTAAGGAGAATTTAAAGTGAAATTAGGAACCATACCTTTCAGTGAGTTATTAACCCACACTGAGGATATATATGAAAATACAATTATCACAGCAAAAAGAGCAAAGCAGATCATAGATGATAGGTCATTAAAAAGATCTGTAGAATTGGAAATGTTGATGGAGGAATATACTCCAACTATGGTTGCAGATACAGACGATTATGAGGAGCAAACTAAACCCATCGTGGCCGCATTAGAAGAATTCCTTGCAGATGAACTTGAATGGGGCAATGAAGGATTTGAAGTCCCGATTGATGGAAAATAATGTTCTCCCAACGGGAAAAAATCCAAAAATATCTCACACAACATCAAGAATTGTTCGGAGAACGGATTTATTTCCCGAAGGAAATTGTTAAAAACACACAGGCACACACCAATACGGATAACAGTTACCTTTCTGATTATTATCTGAAAATAAAAGACTGTCTGGATTGCTCCCTGGGGCATACCAGAACCAAATTTGTGTTCGGAGTTGGAAATCCACATGCAGAACTGGTTTTTGTGGGTGAAGCGCCGGGAAAAAATGAGGATCTGCAGGGTGAACCGTTTGTGGGCAGGGCAGGCAAACTCCTGGACAAGATTCTTGCGGCAATATCCCTCTCAAGGGAGGATGTGTATATCTGCAATGTATTGAAGTGCAGACCTCCTGAAAATCGAAATCCCTCTTCTTCCGAAATTGAAAAATGCCGTCCCTATTTAGATAATCAACTTCAACTGATCAAACCAAATGCAATCATAGCTTTAGGCAAAGTTGCCGCCAATACTTTATTGGAAAATGATCTGGCACTGAATAAAATGAGGGAGACGACTTTTCTATACAATGGTGTGGATGTTATTGTCACGTATCATCCCGCAGCGTTATTGCGGAATCCGAATTTAAAGAGACCCTGCTGGGAGGATTTTCAAATGATTCAAAATACCTATTTAACAAAAACCAATTTAAATGGCTGACAGCACAGAAAAATCATTGCGGATGCCCCCACAATCTTCCGATGCGGAAGAAGCAGTACTCGGATGTATGCTCATCGAAAAACAGGCAGTCCCAAAAGCATTACAGGTATTAACTGCTGAAAGTTTTTACAATACTGCTCATGCCAAAATATATAAGAGTATTTTAGAATTATTTGATAAAAACCAGACGATTGATACAATCAGTGTAATTGCAGAATTGGAAAAACGGGGAGAGTTAGAAGATGTAGGAGGGTCATATTATCTCACCGGATTATCTTCAGAGGCACCCTCATCTGAAAATGTAGAATATTACGCAAAACTGGTTCAGGAAAAATATGTTCTGAGGAAGATCATCCAAACCAGTATTGAGCTATCCACCTCTGCATACAATGCAAAAGAAGATATCACCGGAATACTGGATAAAGCTGAACAGACAATTTTTGAGCTTTCCCAAAATGCACAAAGAGGTGAATTCCAGGCCATTGAACCATTGTTACACAATGTGATGGATAAACTGGGCACAGCCAAATCCGGTGGAGTATCAGGCATTCATTCCGGATATACTGATCTGGATAAATATTTATCGGGATTCCAGAATTCAGATTTTGTGGTGATTGCCGGGCGACCCTCTATGGGAAAAACAGCACTTGCATTAAGCATTGCGCGAAATACTGCTGTAGAATACGGTCACACGGTTGGTTTTTTCAGTCTGGAAATGTCCAACCACCAATTGGTTGAACGTCTAATTACTGCAGAAGCCAAGGTGGATTCTCATCAGGTCAGGAGCGGACTGCTCCCAAAAAAAGAATGGAAAAAATTATCGGCAGCAGCGGGTCCCCTTTCTGAGGCAAAAATTTTTATTGATGACACTCCCGGATTGAATATTATGGAAATCCGAGCAAAAGCCAGAAGATTGAAAGCAGAACATGAAATTGATATTTTATTTATTGATTATATGCAGTTGATAAACGGTATGGGGAATGTTGAAAGCAGACAGCAGGAAATTTCTATGATTTCCAGATCACTGAAAGCGCTTGCAAAAGAGTTGGATATTCCCGTGATCTCACTGTCACAGTTATCCAGAGCACCGGAAGCCCGGACTAATAAAAGACCCATTATGTCTGATCTTAGAGAAAGTGGTGCTATTGAACAGGACGCAGATGTTGTGATTTTTGTTTATAGAAAATTTATTTATTCCAGATCAGAAGAAGACAGGGGTATTGGAGAACTCATCATTTCCAAACACCGAAACGGACCGACAGGCTCCATTGATATTGCATTTATTGACAATTATGCCCGTTTTGAAAATCTCACCAGATTCGGCGAAGAAGTACCTGTAGAAGATATCCCCCTTTAAAACATGGTATTGAATTCCCTTAAAAAGGTCCTGCCATCCACAGGTAACGGATTTCCAAAGCCATTTCAGAAATTATTGACGGTAATCAATGATCATACAGACTTGAGTGAAGATTCCGTAAAATTATTGTGGAAAGCGTATGAACTATCTGAAGGAGCTCATAAGGGACAAAAGCGTAGATCAGGTGAACCATATTTCACACATTGTCTGGAGGTTGGCACCATATTGGCTAAGTGGCAATTAGATACAGACGCAATTATTTCCGGACTTCTTCATGATATAATTGAAGACACAAATGTCACCAAAGAAAAAATTACACAAGAATTCGGTGAGGATATAGCTAATCTAGTTGAAGGAGTAACAAAACTTTCAGGGATAAAATTTAACAGCCGTTTACAAAAACAAGCAGAAAATTTTATGAAAATGTTTCTGAGTGTGGCAAGAGATATCCGGGTAATAATCATAAAATTTGCAGACCGCCTCCATAATATGAGAACCCTCAGCCATTTGCCGTTGATCAAACAGCGAAGGACTGCCATTGAAACGAGAGATGTATATGCCCCATTGGCTCATAGGTTGGGGATGTGGAAATTAAAAGCTGAGCTGGAAGACTTAGTCTTGGAGACGATGGAACCTGCAATTTTCAAGGATCTTGAAAAAAAGGTAAAATCCAGCAAAAAAGAACTCCAAAAATATATTGATGAATTTACTGATCCTATCCAAAAAGAATTAGATTCTTTTGATATAAAGTCAAAAATATTCGGGAGATCAAAACATTTTACATCCATTTATGGTAAAATGGTAAAGCATGGAAAACAATTCTCAGAGATTTTTGATCACCTTGCCATTAGAATTATTGTGAAAAAAGTTGAGGAATGTTATGCTGTCTTAGGAATTGTACATCAGATTTATACGCCTATTCAGGAAAGATTCAAGGATTTTATTGCTACACCGAAGAGCAATGGATATCAATCCATTCATACAACTGTGTTTGGGCGGGGGGGTAAAATGTTTGAGGTTCAGATTCGAACCAAAGCAATGGATGAAACTGCAGAAATTGGCGTTGCGGCCCACTGGGCTTACAAGGAAGAAGCATCTGCAAAATCCCTGGACAAAGGTATCAACAAACATGTTAACTGGCTGCGTGAGCTGGTGGAAGCACTTCAAAATGAAGATAAAAATCCCGATGAATTTTTAAACCTGTTAAAAATTGACTTATTTGAAGAAGAAATTTTTGTCTTCACTCCCCGGGGTGATGTGGTTCAATTGAAAGCCGAATCCACACCCATTGACTTTGCATTCCAGGTGCATTCACAGGTTGGTTTCCATTGTATTGGGGCAAAAGTGAATGGAAAAATTGTTCCGTTGAACACAGAATTAAAGAATGGAGATACCATAGAAGTAATCACTTCTGAAAGTCAGACTCCCAGTTATGCATGGCTGAAATTTGCCCAGACAGCCAAAGCAAAAACTCATATAAAAAAGTGGGTGAAAAAGCAGCAAACCGAACAAAGTGTAATCTTGGGAAAAGAGATGTTGGAAAAAGCATTGAGACGGTTAAAAAACCCAAAATTAATTGATACAATAATTGAAAATCCAAATATAACGGGATTTAATCACGTGAATATGGTTTTTACATCCCTCGCCAGTGGGAAATTAACAATTCGTGAGGTAATAAATAAATATCTTCCACCGGAAAACGAAATCGAATCGGTTGACCATGAACAGGATGAAGAAACCCTTACTTCCCGGTTTTTAAGAAAAGCCCGTGGAATCTCAAAAGGGGTTGTCATAGATGGGATTTCAAATGCAATGATTGGATTCGGGAAATGCTGCAATCCCATTCCCGGTGATCAAATCGTAGGATATATTACCAGGGGGAGAGGTGTGACTATCCACAGGGGAAATTGTAAAAATTTACCGGTGTCATCCACTGAGGACCGACTATTAAATGTGGAATGGAACGTTGGTAAAAATGAATCATTCATAGTCAGACTTAAAATGACAGGTGAGGACCGGAAACATTTGCTCAAAGACATCACCGAGACCATTTCCCATTGGAATATTAATCTTGCCAGTGTGGATATTGGAACAAATGAAGGTGTAGCTACCGGTATCTTTATTTTACAGGTCAGGGATACAAAACAATTAGATAGAATTACCAACAAATTAAAGTTGGTAAAGGGAGTGATCGATCTGGAAAGAATGTGATTTATTTTTCACACAGGGAAGTAAATCAATGGTAAAATTTCTATGAGCAGAATTCTCGGGATTGACTATGGAGAAAGGCGAATTGGACTGGCAATTTCTGATCCTCTCCGGATTATTGCCACACCATTAAAAGTAATTGACCGGAAAAAATCCCCTGATTTTTTTCTTGTTATCCGGGAAATAGTAATTGAAAAAGATATTTCCACAGTAGTTGTGGGAATTCCATTGACGATGAAAGGTACTGCGTCAATACAGACTAATGCAGTCACAGAATTCATAAATGAGTTACAAAAAATCTTGAATATCCCCGTTACAACAATTGATGAGAGAATGACCTCAAAAGAAGCAGAGAAAATACTGATTCAAAAGGGAGTAAAGACCGGTCACAACAAATCTGCAGTAGATCAAACTTCTGCAATAATCATTTTACAGGAGTATTTGGACAGTACATAGATGAAAAAATACATTCCTGTTATTCTATCCGCCTTGCTGATGGGAATATCCCAGCAGCCATTACACCTTGGATTTTTGGCGTGGATTGCTCTTATTCCATTGTTGTTTAATCTGGAGAAAATTGAGTCCTGGAAATCTGTCTTTATCACCGGATTTTTGTGGGGATTTACATATCACCTTACAAGCATTTTCTGGTTAGCAATGAATATAGGGACAAGCCCCCCTGTTGCATTTCTTTCGATGGTGGTTTCTGTATTGGTATTGACAGTTAACACATTGATTATCTTGTCACTTTGGTTTATTGTAAAAAAAGGACTGGCAAATTTTTCCATTTGGAGTATTCCGTTTATTTGGACAATTGTGGAATATTGGAGGTCATTCGGTACATTGGGATTCCCCTGGGTATCTCTTGCAAATTCACAGACGGAATATCTAACTCTTATCCAAAATGCAGAATATACCGGAATTTACGGAATCAGTTTCTGGATAGTGTTGATGAATGTGGTGTTTTTCAAGCTCCAAAAGGAAAACTTTTCCCAATACAGAGTTAGGGCAGGAATTCTGTTTATTATTCCATGGATCAGTGGAATGCTCATATTTCCCGAACCCAATAATGAGAAAACCACCAATATTTCTGTTGCCATTGTTCAACCGAATATTCCGCTGGAGCAAAAATGGTATGGAAATGTGAATGACAATCTTAATCAATTATTAAAATTATCACAGCCATCTATGAGTAGGAGTGTGGATATAATAATTTGGCCCGAATCTGCGATCCATACATATCTGCTTCAATCCGGTAAAAGATTTTTGAATAGAATTCGGGCAGTATTGGATGATAATACCACTGTATTGACTGGAATTCCCTATTCTGAATTTGAAGACAAAAATAGGAAGATTTACAATTCTATTACTGCCATCAATAAATTTGACATTGAAAATGTGTATCATAAAATGCAGTTGGTACCTATGGCAGAATATGTTCCGTGGTCCAATACTATTTCACTTTTGGGTGAGTTGAATCTGGGGCAGGGGAATTTTTCACAAGGTGATGAATATGTAATGTTTGAGAAAAACGGAATCCAATATGGAGCGGTAGTCTGTTTTGAATCCACTTTTCCGTCAATATTCAGAAAATTTGCAAATGACGGTGCAGAATTTATGGTCGTGGTTACAAATGACGGGTGGTATGAAACTCCACCGGAACCCCAACAGCATGCCGGGCAGTCCATATTTCGGGCGATTGAAACACGCAAACCCATACTGCGATGTGCAAATACCGGAATCTCCATGGTTGTGGAACCATCGGGGAACATCCGTAAAAAACTGGTGTTGAATTCGGGGGGTGTTATTGAAACTGATATTAATCCCGTAAAAAGAGTTACATTTTACACAAAATATGGAGATAAATTCGCACAACTTGCAGGGCTGATATCACTCTGTTTTCTCATCCTGTCAGTGTTAAAACAAAGAAATGAAAATTAAATATTTTATACCAATATTGCTGGTCTTATTGACTGCTCAACAGGGACAATGTAGAGTCCATCCTGTAGTAAAATCGGTGATCATTCCCGGTTGGGGAGAATTGGCATCCGGAAATCAAAACCGGGCAAAACAGTTTTTTATTCAGGAAGCAGGGATCTGGCTTACCTTTCTGGGAATGAAATCTGCTTCAAACTGGTTCGAATCGGATTTCAGAGCATTCGCATCCCTCCATGCTGGTGTGGATATGAGCAACAAAAGTCTCCAATATGCAACGGATATAGGGGATTACAACACCTATGATGAATTTGTGGCAGTCAAATTGAGAAATCGGCAGATCAATGATATCTGGCCGGAAGGATTGGGATATGAATGGGAATGGGATTCAGAATCCAACCGCAGGAAATTTGATAAAATCAGAATCAACCGGGGTCTTGCTGATAAATATGCAACATTTGCCATCGGCGGTATGGTGGCACATCGGCTCATCTCCATGATCGATGTGCTGTATCTGGAAAGTAAAAAACGAAGATATAAATTGGGGTCCGGATTCAGGAGAGACCAAACCGGCAGTATGCACTTTTCGGTAACTCTGAACTTTTAATTTTTCAATTTTAATTGTTCAATCTGTTTTTTACGGGCAGCTATTGACTTTTCTGACCACCAGCCATCATCAAATTCCTGCCTGATTCGGGATTCATTTTCTTCTAAAAATTTCCTAACCCATTTTCGATCATAATTTTTGTTATCTAAAATTCGGTTATCCAAATTGAATTGATTCAGTTTTTTGACTGCCAATTCCATTGGGTTATCGCTACATTCAATAAAAAACGGGATCTGTTTCAGGTCATCTAATGACAAAAGGGTTTTAGAATTGAGAATTCTGTCAGTTAGTCCTTTTATCTTTGATTCTACAATTGCTTGGGGAACGGGAGGTAGAGTAAAACCCAGAATTTTTTCATTGAGTCCAAATCTGCCTTGTGAATGAGGTGAAAACCGATAATCCACAGCACAGGAGATTACAAATCCCCCGGCAACAGCACTGCCGTTTATTAATGCTGCTGTAGGGCTGGGATGAAATTTTATTTTCAGTAACAACCTTTGAAATTGATCAATAAAATGAGAGAATTCCGGTTTATTCATTTCAGATACAAGGAAGAGGTCAAACCCGGCAGAGAAAATGGAACCTTCCCCCGTAATGATATAGGAACTGTCTTCCGGGATCACATCCAATATTGCCCGGAAATGGTGGAGCAGATTCGAATTTAATGCATTTGCCGGTGGATTGTCAAAAGTAATCACTGATACTCCATGCAGTTCAGATAATTTAACCGGTGGTTCCATGGTAAAATTTAACTCAGGATATGTTGTATACAAAAAGAGAACTCCTGTAATTTTACCCCTTCAATACACTGCAATTGTATTGCACTTAAGCAAATTATTTGAGCCCTCCCAGCTCCCATCTGCATGAAACTCCGATGGACAGGCAGCTTAATAAAAATTGAACTTTGACAGAGTAAATAAATATTGTAAATGAGCCCTCGTAGCTCAGTTGGATAGAGCAACGGACTTCTAATCCGTAGGTCACAGGTTCGAATCCTGTCGAGGGTACTGAGGAAACCCCCTTGAACTATTGAGGGGGTTTTTTGTTGGTCAAA
>CAYFPO010000021.1:0-41585 GCA_964345035.1 uncultured bacterium | reverse complement strand
ATTCATCAAACCCCAACAGATAAAAATTTGAAAGGATAGAACAATGACCAAACAAAATATAATCAGACTCCTTTTATCATTGGTATTTATTTTACCATCAATCAGTATTTCCCAGGAAGATTGTGAATCCCTGTGCCTGGAATTCACCAATGTAGATGCAACTGAAGGTACAGTGGATATATTGTATTCCAGTGTAGGTGAAATCAGTGGATTTCAATTTAAATTGACAGGAATTACGGTACACTCTGTCACCGGAGATATGGATATGATCAATTTTAATCCGGAAACGGGATTTATCCTTGGAATTGATTTAACCGGCACACCATTACCAGCGGGCGAAGATTTAATATTGGTCAGCATTGGTTTTAATCCTATTGCTGAAGTGCAGGAAACCTGTATCACAGAACCAATTTTTGCCGGTCCCGGTGCCTCAGAATATGAGGTTTACCTGCCGGACTGTGAACCAATACCATCCTGTGCTACCGATTGTGCAGGTGTCTGTGGCGGTGCCTCAGTTGAAGATTGTTTAGGAATTTGCGATGGCGGAGCAGCTGAAGATGATTTTGGCACCTGCTGTGACCTGGCTAATGGATCTGTGGTTGATGACTGCGGTGTCTGTGATGGAGGAAATGGAGGCCAGGACTGTGCTGGTATTTGTTTCGGCGGGGCAGAAATACAAACCTATTACTGGGATGAGGATGGTGACGGGATAGGTGATGATGAAATCACCGAAGAGTTTTGTAATGCAGATGTAGTTGATGGTTGGGTGGAAAATGGCGGAGAAGTATGTCCCGGTGGTGATGATACGGCAGACATAGATGGTGACGGAATGCCGGATGACTGTGATGTGGACCTAATGCTCTTAGATGGGAATAATTTTATCAGTTTCTACGTCCATCCGGATGATCCGGCGGTGAGTTCAGTTTTCGAAGGATTAGAGGCAAATACAAACCTTATTTTTACTTCAGGAAAAATTGCAGTACAAAATAATGACGGCAACTGGATTGGTAATTTATTAGACATGAATGTAAAGGATAGCTGGTGGGTAAAAAACATTTCTCCAACTACCCTGGAAGTTCAAGGCAGTCCATTGGATCCGGACATGACCTATTTTCTCAAGGAGGGGAATAATATGATTTCATTTCCTTCTTCGGGGTCTGTCCCGTTGGGTGATGCATTACCGGATGATATTGAACCGCAAATACAGGCAATAGTTGGTGCAGGTGTGGCTGCAGTATATATAGACGGATACTGGGTTGGATCACTTTCCGCATTTGATGGAGGGAGTGGATATTGGGTGGTAGCAAATGAAGATTTGGAACTGCAATTTAGTTGTGATTCATTTGATGCATTGAACTGTGATGGTATTGATCCATATTCCTATGGCTGTACTGACCTCTATGCTGAAAACTATAATCCGGATGTAGATTTCGAAAATAATTCCTGTGAGTATAATAATCCATTCAGTAATAATTGGAATAATTCCCAGATTCAAATGTTTTATATTTTTGAAGAAGTTCAAATTGGTGGCATGCCATTGGAAGAGGGAGATTGGATTGGTGCATTCCGGGATAGTGATGATGATGGTACAGGGGATATACTGGTAGGAAGCGGTCCCGGTATTGTTGATGGGTATAGTACGATTCCTGTAATGGGTGCCGGTGGTGATAGTTTTACCGATGGATATATGCTTGCAGATGAAATTCCGGTATTTAGAATTTTTGATGCATCCGAGAATCAAGTGTATAATGCGGTAGGGGAAATTCCTCCATTTGAACCTGGCGATGGTGTTTCTGCTGCATTTGTCGAATTATTAAATGTTTTGGAAGACTGTGCTGGTCAATTTGGAGGCAGCGCCTATGAAGATGACTGTGGAGTCTGTGATGATGATCCGGCAAATGATAATGATGCAATGGATGAATGTGGTGTGTGCTTTGGTAATGGCTATGATTATTGTGACTGGGATGATGACGGTATCAATAATTTAGAAGATTGGGGGTATGGAGCTTATGATATCAATGTGGAGGATATACCTGATGACCAGGGCGGTTGGGTGTATATTCAATTTGCAAAGTCCTTCTACGATACGGATACTCTGAGAAATGAAGAAATATATACCATTGAACGTTTGGATGGGGAATCCTGGACATCTTTACATTCCATTGCGGCATATAATCAGAATTATTATACTACGGAAGCCAGAACCCTGTACAACGGTGTAGAAACTACCTATCGGGTGATTTCTGTAATGGAAGAGGGAACATTCGGTACACTGGAAGATGAATATGGTGTGGGTACCTCAGAGGACAATATAGCCCCGGCAGTCCCGGAGAATTTTACCACTAGTTTTTATTGTGGTACCCTAAGTATGAACTGGTCATTAACCGATGAAGAAGATTTTGCTTACTACAGTATTTACCGTAAAAATGTGGATGATGAAGAATTTAACCTTTTGGAATATACCATTGACAATGATTATCTGGATGGGACAGCAGAACTAGGTGCAGAATATGAATATACTATCACTGCTTCAGATGCCAATGGAAATGAGGGGGGACAGCACGAACCGGTCTTAGGTAAAATAGAACATAATACTTTTGATCTCCATGATGGCTATAATTTGATTTCATTCCCTTATATAACTGAAGATGATTTTATTGTACCTGTATTAGATCTGTTTGGCACTGATATCCTGGGTATCATTGGCGAAGGTGTGGCTTCAACACAGATTTCTCCCGGAAACTGGATCGGCAGTCTGCAGAACATCCATTTTACTGATGGATATTGGGTGGATATGGAGGGTGATTTCTATGGACTTTCCACCGGCTGTAAGATCGATCCTAATATCGGGTATGAACTCCATAACGGGAATAATCTGGTATCCTATGCTTGTGATCAGCCGGGAATCATTACTGATGTTCTCCCCGATGATTTTGAACCGCTGATTTTAAGCGTAATTGGAGAGGG
Organism: uncultured bacterium; assembly: GCA_964345035.1. GTDB lineage: Bacteria > Fidelibacterota > Marinisomatia > SCGC-AAA003-L08 > CAYFPO01. The sequence goes on along the minus strand of CAYFPO010000021.1, from coordinate 38,618 downwards.
AGTAGCTGCAACCCAGATTGCCCCATTTACCTGGATCGGTAGTCTTTCGATTTTAGAACCGAACAAAGGATACTGGTTCTTTGCAGAAGAAGATTTTTCTTTAACCTATGAATGTAATGATGATTTAGCTCGAGATGATATTGAAAAAGAAGATGAAATCTTGAAGCCGGATTGGATCCAATATAATCAATCCACAGAGCAGGCATTTTATTTTGTAGAGGAACTAATCATTGATAGTCATCCTGAGATTGACGAAGGATGGATGCTTGCTTACTGTAGTGAAACCCTGGTTGGTGCACGACAATGGAACGGACCTTACACCGATGTACCGGTAATGGGTAACAACGGATTTGAAGAAACAGCCGGATACTGTGAAACAGGTGAAATCCCGAGGTTCGAATTGCAAGCAGCTCCGCCTGAAACACAATGGCGGACAGGTAGCAGCCAGCAGCCAGTAGTCCTCGCAGGCAAAATCCCTAAATGGGAAGAAAACGGAATATTTTTCATTTCCCTATCGGCAACTGGTGTTGAAATACCAACTGAGTTTGTGCTGAAACCGGCATACCCAAATCCGTTTAATCCGGTCACAACTATTGAATATGGTCTTCCGGAAGATATGGATGTTAATATCAGAATTTATGATATGAATGGCCGGTTAGTGGATGAGCTGGTAAACACAGTATTGCCTGCGGGTTACCATACTACAGTCTGGAATGCAGACTCTCACGCAAGCGGATTATATTTTATTTCCGTCTCGGCTGAAGGTATAAGGCAGACACAGAAATTATTATTATTGAAATGAAAAAAAACCGAAGTGGTTTGATTCATCAAACCAAACAATTGATTCATCAAACCAAACAATCCAATCCAAAACCCCGGACGGACAACCCACCCGCCTCTGCGAAAAATTCCGATAGTAGGGGTTTGATTCATCAAATCCCTACAGGTACCAGGAGAGATAACGCATTGTTTCTCAACAAAAAACCAATTCAACCCATAGATATACAGATTTAATGCGTAGTGGTTTGATTCATCAAACCAAACAATTGATTCATCAAACCAAACAATCGAATCCAAAACCCCGGACGGACAACCCACCCACCTCTGCGAAAAATTCCGATAGTAGTGGTTTGATTCATCAAACCCCCACAGATACCAGGAGAGATAACGCATTGTTTCTCAACAAAAAACCAATTCAACCCATAGATATACAGATTTAATGCGTAGTGGTTTGATTCATCAAACCAAACAATTGATTCATCAAACCAAACAATCGAATCCAAAACCCCGGACGGACAACCCACCCACCTCTGCGAAAAATTCCGATAGTAGTGGTTTGATTCATCAAACCCCTACCGATACCAGGAGACATAACGCATTGTTTCTCACCAAAAAAACCAATTCAACCGGCATGGTCACGGCATGCCGTGACGCTACAAAGAACCAATTCAACCCATGGAGACACAGATTTAATGCGTAGTGGTTTGATTCATCAAACCTATCATTTGATTCATCAAACCAAACAATCGATTCATCAAACCTATTGTTGAATCACCTGATCATCCAGCATCCAATATCCGTTAATAATTTCATAAAGTTATAAAAAACTCTTTACTTTAATCATTAACCTTTTTTAATTTATACCGACTGGTCGGTCGGAATTATGGCGGAAAATAAATCAAAAGAAGAAAGGCAGAATCAAATTCTGGAATCTGCTTTGCATATATTTGTGGTTAAAGGGTATTCTGAAACACGAATGGACGATATTGCAGAAGATGCAGGTTTGAGTAAAGGAGCGCTGTATCATCATTATGAAAGCAAGAATGAATTATTTTTTGCCTTAGTGGACTATTGGGAAGAATCATTTCTGCCGGAATTTTTCAATAAAAAATTCAATGGAACAACCGCATCCGATATTTTGAGAGAATTATCTACAGAAATAGCAGAAAATTTTAGAAATAAAAAGTTTTTATTCCTCGCTGAGTTGGAATTTTGGGCATTATCAAACCGGGATGAAAAAGTACGAAAACGGACACAACGATTATATATACGGATGTTAAATTTTCTCAAATTAATTTTTATAAAAGCAGAGAAATCCGGTGAATATAAAAATGTGGATCCCGGTATGGCTGCCATGGCGGTTATGACTGTTATGCAGGGTGTTATGTGGTTTAGTATTTTTGATCCCCGAGAATTCACCGCAGAGGAATTTTTGAATGAAGTTACGGAATTTATGATACACGGATTTCAAAAAGTGTCCATGCCAGTTGGGTAGTTTTAATAAATACAATTTAATAGGAGTAAATAAATAATGAATGATGTATCAACATTAGAGAATAAAGCAAGAAAATTTGCTGAAAATGGTCATTTTAAACTCCCGGACTTACAGATAAATTTTGAAAAATATATAGGTAGAGGCGGATCATTTATAATTACTCCGGTAAATACAGGCACAGTATTTACCAGAGAAAAATTTAGTGAAGAGCAAACTTTGTTTGTTTCCACCGCTAAAGAATTTGGTGAAAAAAGAATTTTACCGGTTTGTAAAGAACTGGATGTATTAAATAAGGAATTATCTCTGGAAATATTCAAAGAATGTGGAGAGTTGGGATTTCTCGGGGTAGATGTTCCGGAGGAATATGGCGGTTTAATGCTGGATAAGGTGACATCCTGCCTGGTGGTTGAAGGATTAGCGAGTGGAAGAAATGCATCTATAAATGTGACTGTATCTGCACATAGTGGTATTGCAACATTACCGCTGGTTTGGTATGGTAATGATGAACAAAAGAAAAAATATCTTCCTAAAATGGCAAGTGGGGAGTGGATGAGCAGTTATGCTCTAACAGAGCCGGAAGCAGGCTCGGATGCTATGGCCGGGAAGACCACTGCAAAATTAAACGAAGCCGGTACACATTATATTTTAAATGGACAGAAAATATTTATCAGTAATGGCAGTTGGTGTGATGTGTGTATAACATTTGCAAAAGTGGATGGTGATAAATATACCAGTTTTATTATAGATAAATCCTGTAAGGGCTGGATTATTGGTGAAGAAGAACATAAAATGGGAATCAAAGGATCATCCACAACTACCATGTTTTTTGAAAACTGTGAAGTCCCTGTAGAAAATGTGTTAGGGAAAGTAGGACAAGGCGGTCCGATAGCATTTAATGGTTTATATGTTGGTAGATATAAATTAGGTGCATCCTGTGCAGCCGGATCTAAATTGGCTATTGGCGGTGCTCTGGAATTTGCAATTGAAAGAAAACAATTTAACCGTCCAATTGCTCAATTCGGGATGTTGCAGAAAAAATTTGCTGAAATGGTTGTCAGATCCTGGGAAGCAGATACGATTGCTTATATGACAGCTGGTTCCATTGATATACGGCTTGAGAAAGAATCACATGATGATCCAAATTATTTTGATACCTTGCAGAAAGTCATAGAAGACCACGGGATCGAAGCTTCCGTTGCAAAGATCGTAGGGTCAGATGCTTTATGGAGAAATTTAGATGACGGAATCCAGATTTTAGGCGGTGTTGGATTTGTAGAGGAGTATCCCTTTGCAACCATGTACAGAGATGAAAGGGTAAACAGAATATTTGAAGGTACCAACGAAATTAACAGACTGATCATCGGCGGAACAACATTGAAAAAATCCATATTGGAAGAAATTCCTATTCGTGATATGATCCGGGAAAGAAAAACCAATTGGTCACCCACAGTAAAAATGGAAAATGAATCTATTCAAAAGGAAGCAGAAATTATAGAATTTTCACGATCAATGATGTTGTATGTTTTGAATGAACTGATCTTGCAATATGGTCAGGATTTTAAAAATAAACAATGGGTGTTGGAACCAATGGCAGATATGATAATTTCTTTTGCAGTTATGGATACCGGATTCAAACGGGTGAGAGATCTGGAATCCGGGTCGGATAAACTGAATCAAATGATGCCTTTATTAAAACTAAGTGTAGGAAATCAGTTCAGAAAATTGACAGATGAAGGTAAAAATATTCTGACTGCACTTGATTCTGAAGATGATTCAACCGGAAGAATGGAATTATTGAACTCCAAACTCTCATCTCTTGAGTATAATCCGGATATTATCGGATTAAAAAAAGAAATTATAAATGAATTATATCAACACAAAAAATACTATTTGGATTAGGATAAAAAATGAGTAATGAAGTATATCCCGTCCTCGTTGACGGAGTGAGAAGCCCTATTGGTAAAAAAGACGGAGAAATGATCGGATTGCTGCCGGATGACCTGGCAGCAGAAATCGTAAAAGCTCTCCTTGACAGAAATCCTGCAGTAAAGTCGGAGATGATTGAAGATCTGGTATTGGGTTGTGCATTTCCAGAAGGTCCACAGGGTATGCTTTTGGGAAGAGCAGTTTCTGTGCTGGCAGGACTACCTGAAGAATCCTGTGCAAAAGTGGTTAACCGGTTTTGCGGATCGTCTATGGATTCCGTCCATCAATTGAGTCAGGCAATTTGTTCCAATGATATCCAAATAGGAATTGCTGCTGGTGTGGAAGATATGTTTTCAGTACCAATGGGCGGATTTGCTCCTAGTTTTAATCCTACTCTTTATGAACAGGAATTCTATATTGGAATGGGAGAGACTGCTGAAATCCTTGCAGAAAAACTTGATATCACCAGGGATGAACAGGATGAATTTGCGGTTGCATCTCATAAAAAAGCACTGGATGCGTGGGATAATGGTCGATTTGATAATGAAGTAGTACCAGTTCATAACAATGGCACAACTATTAGTAGAGATGAATGTCCACGTACACCAGATTCAGAAAAAATTAAAACTTTAGATCCTGCATTTATAGAAGGCGGAACTGTAACTGCCGCATCTTCAAGTCCCATTTCTGTTGGGGCATCAGCTATTTTAGTTGTGAGTAATACCAAATGTAAAGAATTAGGAATAAAACCAAAATTTAAAGTTGTGAGCAGAGCAGTTGCTGGTGTCCACTGGAAAACAATGGGGGCCGGTCCACTGCCAGCCACTGAAAAAGCGTTAAAGGCAGCAGGTCTGACAATGGATGATATTGATGTGATTGAACTGAATGAGGCATTTGCAGCACAGTCACTGTATGTTATCAAAGAAGGTGTTTGGGATATTAACAAAATAAATAAGAACGGTGGGGCAATTGCTATTGGTCATCCATTGGGTTGTTCAGGCGCGCGAATTGTCATTACATTAATGAATGTCATGGAACAGCATGACAGTCATTATGGATTGGCTACTATGTGTATTGGAACTGGAATGGGGATAGCAACAATTATCGAAAGATTAAAAAATTAATTAAAATATGAGGAATTAAGTGTCAACTACAATTAACAATATAGCAGTTTTAGGAGCTGGTGTCATGGGCAGCCAGATTGCCGCACATTTAGTAAATGCAGGATATAAGGTTAAAGTCTTTGATATGTCACAGGAAATCTGTGAAAAAGGGATTTCATTTTGTGAAAAACTGAAGCCAGCTCCATTATACAATCCAAAATCCATTAAGAATATTACTGCACTGAATTATGAAGATCATTTAGAACAGTTACAGGATTGTGACTGGATCATTGAAGTCATTGCTGAGCGGTTGGATTGGAAACAGGAATTATATAATAAGATCATTCCACATTTAAAGGAGTCAGCAATTGTCACCAGTAATACATCCGGATTGTTGGTGAAAGAATTAGTAGAGGGGCTTCCTGAAGATTTCAGAAAAAGATTTTTTGTTACACATTTCTTTAATCCTCCCCGGTATATGAAACTGGTTGAAATTATACCCGGTGTTGATACAGACCCAGAATATATTAAACTTATAGCAGATTTTCTTGAAGACAAACTGGGCAAGGGAGTAGTATATGCTAAGGATACTCCTAATTTTGTAGCAAACCGTATTGGTGTATTCGGTATGATGGTATCACTTGCAGAAACTATCAATAAGAAATTATCAATTGAGGATGTGGATGCATTGACCGGTACATTGATAGGCAGACCCAAGAGTGCTACTTTTAGAACTGCAGATATTGTTGGATTAGATACCATGGCGTATGTGGCAAATACTGCCTATGAAAAATGTGTGGATGATGATTCAAGGGAAATGTTTAAGATACCTGATTTTCTCCAAAAATTACTCGATAATAACTGGCTTGGTCAAAAATCCAAACAGGGATTTTACAAAAAAATAGAAAAAGGGGTGATTCATTCATTAGATTTTGATACAATGGAATACACACCTCAGAATAAAAAACGGTATGCCGGGGTTGGGCTTGCAAGAGAAAACACTACTACTGAAGGAAAAGTTAAAGCACTAATTGAAGCACCGGATGTATCAGGTCAATTTACATGGGAAGTATTTTCACAAACATTGATCTATGCAGCAAAAAGAGTAGGCGAAATTGCCGATGATATTGTAAATATTGATAATGCAATGCGTTGGGGCTTTGGATGGGAAAAGGGGCCTTTTGAAGCCTGGGATATACTTGGACTGGAAAAAACCATTATTAGAATGAAAGAAGATCGAAAATCAGTACCAAAATGGATTGAAGAAATGGTAGATAGTGGAAATTCTTCCTTCTATAAACTTGAGAATGGAACAAAATATTATTACAATCCTGATAATAGAGATTATATTCCAATCCAAAAGAAAGAGAAAAAATTAAATTTTTCAGACATTAATAATAATGGAGCATTATTGGTGAAAAACTGGTCTGCTTCAGTAATTGATCTGGGTGATGAAGTTGCAGGAGTTGAATTTCACTCAGTACTGCAGGCCAGTTTTAACCCAATTGACGGATCACTAATGGAAACAATTGCTGAAGCATTATTATGGGTGAATGATCATAATTATAAGGGATTGGTAATCTCATCGGATGCACTTCATTTTTCAGCTGGTGCAAACTTGAATCTCATTTTGAATGCAGCAGAAAACAAGGATTGGGATTCAATCGAACATCTTACAAGTAATATGCAGAATGTTCTTCAGGCATTAAGATTTTGTGAGTTCCCTGTAGTTGCAGCACCTTTCGGCATGGTTCTCGGTGGTGGATATGAAGTCATTGGTGCCTGTGATCGAGTGGTTGCTTCAGCTGAGTTATATTGTGGCCTTGTTGAAGTCGGGGTTGGTCTCATTCCCGGTGCTGGCGGGAATCTCCGATTGATATCTAAATTGGAGGACGGTCAAAAAATTAAAGTCCCCGGAAATTTTCAAGTAGTACAAAAGGCCTTTGAAACAATAGCATTTGCAAAAGTTTCCACCTCAGCAAACCATGCTAAAAATATTGGATATTTAACCAACGGTGACAAAATTGAGATCAATCGGGATTATCTTCTCTCTGAAGCCAAAAAAGAAGTAATTTCAATGGCAGAGAATTATTCTCCACCAAAATACAAAGAAAAGATAAAATTACCTGGTAAAACCGGTAGATTGGCTATAGAATCTAATATAAAAGGATTTCAAAAGGCAGGTAAGATCAGTGAACATGATGCGTTGATCGGTAAAAAGTTGGCATTTGTACTTACCGGGGGGGAAAAAGGTGGTCCGTTGTCAGGTGTAAGTGAACAATATTTATTGGATGTGGAACGGGAAGTGTTCCTGAGTTTATGCGGTGAAGAGAAGTCACAAGCCCGAATCGCATATATGTTGAAGAAAGGGAAACCTTTACGGAATTAATATTGAGCCAGGAGTGTGCAAATTGCTCATTGGTTCTTTAACGGAAAAAGGCTCATAGTTTTTTCCAACTCCTATTTTTCTATGGGACTTTTGACGAAATACAGGCGCAGCTCTTTCAGTCTGAACTTTTCAAAGCAGGGCAGACTGGAACCTGCGTCTTGTTATATTTATGGTTTATTTACACATTAAACCTGATTTCTATTACCTCATTTGGTTGAACAATATAATCCCGATCCACAACCCTTGCAATCCCTTTAGATTTACATTCATTGAAATTATGATAATTTAAATACTCCTCAAAAGAGACAACATCCCCTTTAATAAATCCACGTGCAAGGTCAGAGTGTATTTTTGAAGCACATGTAACTATATCCGAATCCTTTTTTGTAAGCCAGGCATGGGATTCCGAAGGTCCCGAAGTATAGAAAAATATATAACCGGATTTTTCCATTACCAACTCAATTATTTTATCCGAATCAAGATTTTCAGAAATCTGAATCACAGGTTTATAGCTGTGGGGTGACAATTCATTAAGTAGTGTAATTTCATTTTCATTAAAGCATACTTCACACAATGGGATTTCATCTTCCAATTGTTTCAAGCATTTTTTGAGGATTTTCAATTCTGTGTCATCAGAACATCTGTTAATTCTGGTTTCAATCTTATCCATATCCAAAATGAGAATATCTAATAAATGATCCTGATGGACGACAATCGCTTCAGATTGTAGATATTCATCTTTTATGAATTCCGCAAAAAATGGGGAGACCTTTTTAGGGTTGTCCTTCTCTGATAAAGCTTTGAGAATTTTATCATTATATTTTATTTTTCCTTCAGGAATATCTAATCCTGAAAAACCAATTTTCATAAATATTACCTTTAATAACTAAAGTAATATAGCCGTATTCCCCAAACTTCAATTAAATTTAAATAATGAAAAAATGATCTTTATATAGGTTTGAAGTATTAATTTTCATCTCGATAAATAATCTAAATGAAAGGAATAGAATATGATTGTCACTACAACTGAATCTATACCAGGCAAAAGCACCACCGAAATTATCGGATTAGTGAAAGGAAATACAGTGAGGGCGAAACACATCGGGAAAGATATCCTCGCTGGTTTTAAAAATTTAATAGGTGGTGAAGTAACGCAATACACTGATTTATTGAAAGATGCCAGGGAGGAAGCCTACAGTAGAATGGTGACAGAAGCAGAATCCAAAAATGCTGATGCCATTGTAAATGTCAGAATGATTACCAGTATGGTTTCCCAGATGGCGGCAGAATTGTTGGTTTATGGAACTGCTGTAAAATTAGAAAATGAGTAAATTTATCAGGGTATTGGTAATCTTAATATTTATTGGATGTGATATTTTAGATGATGATAAAAAAGAAGACTGCAGCGGAGAGCCGGGAGGCAATGCATTTATTGATGATTGCGGTGAGTGTGTAATGGGGAACACCGGGAAGGAAGCTAATTGGGCAAAAGATTGTAATGACGAATGTTTTGGTGGAGCAATAATTGATTGTGAAGGGATATGTGATGGAGTAAATGTAGCGTGTTATGGATGCACCAATACTAATGCACTCAATTTTGATGATTCTGCTACAATTGATGACGGTAGTTGTTTATGGGAATGGGAACAATCTACAAACCAGGCATTTTATTTTATTCATGAAGTGTATAATATTGAAGGTGAACCTATTCAGGAAGATATAGATTTTGTAGGAGCATTCAATGGAACACAATGTGTGGGAAGTCGTGTTTGGAGTGGCAGTGATGTTGATATTCCTGTGATGGGAAAAGACGGGTCTCTCACAGATTATCTTAATGATGATGAAATTCCGGAATTTAGAATTTATATTTCTTCTGGTAATGTTGAATATAAAGCAGAATACGGAGATCAATGTTTTGAAAGTATTAATTACCAAACACCAACAAGCTGCGGATTTGCAAATACAAAAATGTATTTTATTCCGGTATTATCAGCAACAGAATTAATTAATAATTAACAAGAAAGGAAAACCATGAATAAGACTATTTTAATTATTTGTTTAGGCATTATGACATTAAATGCCCAGAAAAAAGAGAAGGTTGCAATTCCGTTTAAAGGAGTAAAATCAAACGATCCAATGGTACAAATAGAAATTGACCAGATCAGAGAAGAATTCCTTCAGCGAAGAAATACAATCAGAGCCAATTATAAAAGACAAATCGAGTTGCTAAGAGAACAGGAAAGAAATGAAATTCGTTCCCTGAAATCAGATTTCCTTATCAAACTCAAGGAAATGAAAAGGGTCCATAAAGATATTGTAATTCCAAAAGAGACCCAGGAACAAAATCTGAGAACCAAAACGAAAAAGGATAAAAAAAGTAAAGCATTTAGAAAAAATAAATAATAGAATTTATTCCATATTTATTCTTTAGACACCATAACAATAATTTGGTATATTTCATTGTTTAACAAAAAACAAAATAGTAAAGCGAAGTAAGAAAAAAGGAAACACAAATGGCAGATAAAGAAACTGGTACTGTTAAATGGTTCAATGCTAAAAAAGGGTTTGGATTTATTAAAAGAGAAAATGGCTCTGACATATTTGTACATTTTTCGGATATTGAATCTGGTGGATTTAAAACCCTTGAAGAAGGCGATTCGGTTGAGTTTACAGTAGCAAAAGGAGAGAAGGGCAGCCAAGCCAAAGAAGTTACGGTGAAATAGAACTTTTCAGTTCACGTCCATAATTTTACTCTCAAATAAAAATCCCCCTATAAACAGGGGGATTTTTATTATTATTAGTCATTTATTTCTTCATTTTATGAATTCTTCCTTTTTAGTTTACTGATAGGCGATGACGCAGATGAAGTGTAAATTTATTTCAATAATAAAAGTAATTCCATGAGTAATAAAAAAATTAAAAGAAAAATTAAAAGGGTTGATACTTCCATTTTCAATGAATACTGGTTTGAAATAACAATAATATTTTTACTCATATTTGGCTTATTTTTGTTAATTGAAGATTTAGAAATTAAAGAGATACTCAAAGAAAAAGGATTAATATTGAAAAGTGCAATAATGAACTTTCTTTCAAGTTTTTTTGGGTTTATAATAAAATGGATTAAAAATATGGAAGTTTCAGATATCGTTGGGGTTTTATCAATAATGGTTGCAGGCTTAATGCTTGGCTGGAGATTCAGACAACGATTTATTTCCAACCATGAACACATTTACGATTGTCCGGATTGTGAGAGTTCCCTGCAAAGGATCCACGCAACATTTTGGCATAAATTGATTCATACAATTCTAAGAGTGAAAGTGAAGAATTACAAATGTTCAAAATGCTCATTTAAAGGATATCGAATCAGTTTACTCAGAAAATAAATTTCTGATCTACTTCAAACCACTAATTAAAAGTAATTATAATTAAATTTAATAATTCATTAGTCAATCCAAAATTTTCAAGATCCTCAATCCCTCTCTACTCGATTATTTTAATCGGTATAATACTTTCTGAATTGTTACTTGGAGAAGTAATATTTGATGGCGAATTAACCGTTATGGATCTTTATGAAAATGAACTGGAAAAAATTGGAGATTTTCCCTTTCCAACAAATCCATTAAATGACCGGGCGAGAGGATATCTACTAAAAGGTAAAGCAAAAACTGCAGTTGGTAATTTTGGTAATTTCATTGAATGGAGAGACCATCCTGCCGGCTTATGGGGTAATTATACATACTTGCCCCGGGTTGCATTTGGTGCTGGAGTTCCTGGTCAGACATATTCTTATACATTTAATTGGGTGAATTGTAGTGAATCTGTTTCAGAAAACGGTGATCTATTAAATGTCTGGTGTTCAGCAGATGCTTTTGATGCGTGGTATGAAAATGACGACACAGTCTATGTTGGAGTCGTATTTGAAGTCTACGAAGACAGGGGCATAACAGGGGAGTTGATTGAGAATATTTATTCTGTGACTAAAAAAAACCAATGGGGAATGGAAAACGAGGAAATATTTATCAGTTTGCCAGGTGATGATGCATCTGAAATAAATCCAAATAATGCAAATGTATATGGTGATCCAATATTAAAAAAAGGTATCGGATTGATATATCCCTGGGCATTAAGACCTGCGTTATCCATCCGTACCGATGAGTTTGACCTCTATGAGTACGGGGTAGATCAGGAGGAGTGGACTTCTGATGATCAATATGAATATTATGGTGCAAACGTTGCAGAATCTTGGCTCACTTCCCACAATCCAAAATGGAATACAGATTGGCAGGCAGCATTAAAATCCAGAATCAACACTCACAATATTGACAATAGTGTTGGTGACATTTTTGGCAATACTATATTTACTGATGAAAATGATCCATACCCATTATTGGCACATAGTGCCTATCCAGTAACCTGGCCCTTAAAATATGATGCAGATTTAAACGAGGATGTTCCATTTTGGCCGGGATGGTGGGCAGAAGATTATTACGGTAATTTAACTCCAGAAGAGCTTTCCGCATTGGGGCTGAATGATTGCACAGGAACCAGAAAAGATGATAATTGTTGGAAGGAGGTCCCGGGTAGATTTATTTCCGATAATGATGTTTATATGGAATTTGACGATCGATGGGCTCATCAGGGGAATTTGGTGAACACAAATGATGAGTATGAACAAACAGGATACCCATTGGGGTTGCGGGTAATGGCAGAAGCCCATTCATATGGAGTATCATTTGCCGAGGATATTATTTTTTTCACAGTTAAGGTAAGGAATGAAAGTGGTAATTGGTGTGCATTTGAACGGAATATAAATGGAGTAGAAATCCCGGTTTTTGATGATTATGGAAATCAAATTTGTGGAGATGGTATGGTAATGCCTGACGGCACTCAATTGAATCGCGGAAATGGATTTGATTACAGAAAGGTACACCTTGGTTTTTATGTAGATGCTGATGTGGTCACTTTGGATGCATTAGGTAATTATTTTCATACTAATGCAGATGATTTTATGGAATATTACTGGGAAAAATTTAAGGTCTTGAATGATTCTTTGATAATCAGCATGGCAATGGTATACGATTATGATGGTGTGAGTTCCGGAGCAACTGAAATCGGAATAGTAGCCGCACAATTATTGGATACACCGAGAGCAACCCAAGAAATAGACCTCGATCTTGATGATATTACAGATATTTATCCGGGGGAAAGGTTAAAAATGACAAACTGGCATTGGTTCGATTTTCTGAATAGACCCGGAGTTATTGAAAGAGAAGGCAGCGGTGCATGCCTGGCAGGATCTCCTGGATGCCCCCAAGCTCGGAATAAAGAAGAAATTATGTTTAAACTTATGGCTGGTGATACTACTAATATCTCTTCCGCAGAAAAAGCATGGTATTTCCATACAGATAACCCAGATTTAGATCAGGATATTAATTTAAATCCCCACTTTGATTCTCTCGATGGATTATTGGAAGAAGATTCATTTCAGGAAGGCGAACCAGGGCTGGATTGTGTATTGCTTTTCAGCTGTGGACCATTTGATTTGAAAGTAGGAGAGGAAGTGCCCTTTTCTTTTTGCATAATTTTTGGACAAAATAAAGAGGACTTGATACGTAACGCACGATTTGCACAGATTATGTATAATTCTCATTATCAAAGTTTTTCACCTCCCCAAGTACCTCAAGTAACAGCAGCTACAAGTCATAATAAAGTAGTTTTATCCTGGGATGACTTATCTGAATATTCAATAGATGCTGTGACCACATATGCTGATTTTGAAGGGTATAAAGTCTATAAGAGTAATGATGGCGGTACTTCCTGGGGTACCACTGTAGATAAAATATTCGATCAAAATAATATTCATGTTGGATGGAAACCGATTGCTCAGTTTGATTTAACATCTGCCCAAGACAGCAGTTTTTGTATTTTTGAACCGTACAATTGTGAAGGTGAAAATACAAGAATGATGGAAATATCTGGCAATGATCCTCTATCACCATGGTTTGATCTGGGGACTAATTCGGGACTCGAATATACATTTATAGATACAATAAGGGATGATTGTCCAAGGTGTGGAGTTATTGATGGAATGGAATACACATATTCAGTTACAGCCTATGATATGGGGATTGAAAAACCAATGATTATCTCATACATTGATAATGGGTTTGGAAATTTTGTAACAGATACGATTTGGTCTAATACTAATCCTTACAACTGGTCTGAACCTGACGGTTATCCAAGTATAGAAAACAGCAAAGGGACCTCAATACATGATCCAAATTTTGTGACAGTTGCACCGGGTTATCCTGTGAATGAGAATATATCTTCAACTGAAATTCGAGTGATACCTAACCCCTATATAGTCAGGTCAAATTTTAATGAGACCGAATTTGTAAACAAAATCCGTTTTACTCAATTGCCTGCAAATTGCAAAATTACCATATTTACCATATCCGGTGAAAAGGTAATTGATTTTACACACTCAAATCCAAATGATAGCAATGAATGGTGGAACCTTCGATCTATGAACAATCAGGTTGTTGCCCCCGGGTTATATTTATTTACTGTAGAATCTATTGAATCCAAATTCTTGGGAAAATTTGCAATAGTTAGGTGAAAAGTGCATTTTAATAATTCATAATTTTGGATATTTGAAATAAACATATCCTGTATTAAGTTTACACCGTGAAATATTATATAATACTGACGGTATTGGCCATTGGGATTAGCCAAAATCTTCCTCAGGAAGCTTTTGGGAAATTCAAAGGTACACAAGATAAATTTGTGTATGAAGTTGATAATATGCCAAAAGAAATGCCTCAATCAGAATGGGAAATGGTAATTTCCACTACCGGAGTGGACTTTACACAGAAAAGTGTGTACGGTAATTTTGTATATTCAGGGAACTATATTGTAACCGATGGAAAAGAGGGAAAAAATATTACTGCAAATGTTAAACATGAACAATCAAAAGGTTTATATAATTTTGAATTATCCATGCTGTTTAAAGAGTCTGATCCATATTGGGTAATGAAAACCGCAGATAAAATTCCAGAGATTATTTTATTAAAAGTGAAAGAAGAAATGGATTTTCATGATGTTACAACATCTGAGGAAGGACTGACATCAGGGGAATCACCACACCATGGGGGTGGAGGCGAAGTTTTTGCTTTTTGCCATTCATGCGGGTTCCCAAATAAAAATAAATTTGTTTTTTGTCCCAGATGCGGAAGTGATTTAAAATTGGATGCAACCACGAGTATCCCCCCGTCAGAAGATGAAGACTCTGCACCAGTTACCGAGCTGGAATCGTCTATGGTAGATACACCAATTGAGGCTCAACAGACTGATGATATCCCAATTGAAATAGGTAAATTAATTCAGCCACCTAAAATTGATGGTCAATATACAATTCAGGTGGCATCTAAACCTACTATTCATGAAGCAAGAGGTGTGCAGGATGACCTGATTGATAATGGATTCAATTCCTATTTACAGGAGGTAAACTTTTCAGATAACAATGATATTTGGTATAGAATCAGAGTTGGAAAATATAGAAAAAAGGATCGTGCAGTAACCACTCGTGATAAAGTCGCCAGTATATATGGTGAAGATGTTTGGGTGGATAATGTTCGATTGGACATAGAGTAGAAATGAACAAGCACCCTCCCAGGATACTTGGAAGGGTACTCGTTCATCAAGGCAATGAAGCATATCGGAGTAAGAGTGGATTGAGAATCACCTCAATTTCTTACTACACAAAGTTAAATCAAAATAATACAGACTAATTTGACCGCCATCACTAAATTAAATTCTCTAAAGATGCTGTTATATCTAATAATTTCCACTCAAATTTGGAATTGTACAACGAAAACAGTTATTTTGGAATATTGGGATGATGGGTCAATAAAACGAACCACAAGACAGTTAAAAGAAAAGGGGCGGGAGATAAAAAAGTCCTACTATTCCAATGGGAATTTGGAATATAAGTCTGAATATCTCAATAATGTTCCGGATGGGAAGACTACCTATTGGTATGAAAATGCCAGTATTAAATCAATTACTCATTACAGTAATGGGATGCTTCATTCTACAATACATAAGTATTTTGAATCTGGGAACCTGGAATATTCTGCAAATTATTTTTATGGAAAATTAAATGGATATGAAAGGTGGTTTTATCCAAATGGTCAGATAAAGACTGAATCTCTGTATGAATCAGGCGATAAAATAGGGACCACTGTGAGGTGGGATCAAAATGGAAGATTATTGTATCAGTAAATATTTGGCATAAATTTAATCATAAAATATTGGAATAATATCACAAAGGGAATTGATACAATTAAATTTGCAACAAGATTATGTCCAAATACTGTGAACGCACGTTTCAAAAATGAATGATCTAAAAGTGCTGTATCCGGCAGACTTGATTCCAATTCAATAATCCTTTCCTGAAGTTCCTGTAATTTATTTTCTAAAGATTTTTCCATAGCTTCCTTTCCTTAAATAATTTAAATTCAGTGTTGTTTTGTTCATTGAATCTATGTAGATTTTTAACACTTAGAACAATAAAATATCAATTGAAAAGAATGAATAAATTAATAATTAATACATTGATAATGGTGACCGGAATAATTTTTGGACAATCTTATCAATATACCAGCAAGTATTTAACTGAAGAGTTGAGATCATCTCCAAAAGCCCTTTTAAAATTCAGAGATGTGGGTAAATCAATTGAAGGATTACAGGATCAGGTAGAATTCTACAGAGCTGTTTCTGAAGCATTTGGTATGGAAATTGAGAAATTAAATGATGTCAGCTCTGAAAAATTCACAAAATTTGATGGGTTAATTGATCAATATCTGGGAATAATAAATACTGATGTACATCCGATACAATTTCCTGATGAACCCGAAATTAGCTATACATATAAAGCCATTAAACTCACAAAAAAAGCGGTGGAAAAACAGTCTCACAGGAAACAGGCATTATTGTTAATGAAAAATTATATTACCCTGTTTAAATTTTATAAAGAAAAAACAGTGGTATATACTGAATATTTAACAATTTTGAAGGAATTGAAAGAAACTGGTGTAGAAGTGGAAAAGAAAGTAGCTGCGGAAGCACCTCAAACAGTTCCTGTTTCAGTTCAAGAACCCGCCACCAGTACACACATAGAAACGGTTCCAACAGAACAGGAAATACCAATAAAAGATGAGCCTGGACAGATGACCACTGTCGACAAACCTGAATCAAAAACAGAAACGGTGCCGGAAGAAAAAACTCAATCTACATTTACAGAAACTGACAATTATCCTGAAGCTAAAGAACCTGATTCACTTACTCCCAGAGTAGTTGATGAAGGAAAAGTCACAGAAATTCTTGATAAACTGCAATCCCATTCAGACCAAGAAAAAGAAATTGTATTGAAATCCGAGACAAGAGAATCTGTAGGAGTGCCCGTTCAGGAGAAAAAAGCACCTATTGGTTACGATAACTTTCTTGAAGCATTTCAATCAGCACAAGCACAAGGTCTATCTGAGTTTAGTTTTCAAGATACGGAAATTTCAACTGTAACCAGAGAACAATTCAGGGAAGCTATGATAAATGCAAGGATCTTTGGAAAGGAAACATTTACTATTGGGGGAAGAACCTATAGCTCAAATCTAAAATTTGAAAAAACCGAGAAGATAACAAAGTAAGATAACTTTGATTATTTTTCACCCTCTTGAATTTAGAGTGCGTTTTTATTTTATAGGATAAATTATTAAAGGGGTTGCTCTATATTTAATTATTATTTTCTTTTCCACTATGACTTCACAACATAGGGAAAATCCAAACTCTCCTTATAAATTTGACGATAATGGCCGTGTCATCATTCCCACAAAAAAGGAATTAACCAAATTACCCAAAAATGGTGGAAAGCTTTTCAATAGACTGGTTTTTGAAAGTAGTCCATATCTCTTGCAGCATGCAGCAAATCCAGTTGACTGGTATCCATGGGGTGAAGAGGCTTTCCAAACTGCCAAAAATATGGACAAACCTGTGTTTCTGTCCATTGGATATTCAACCTGTCATTGGTGCCATGTGATGGAAGAGGAATCATTTGCAGATCCCGAAATTGCTGCATTAATGAATGATGCATTTATTTGTGTTAAAGTTGATAGAGAAGAAAGACCGGATATTGATAATGTTTATATGGAAATCACACAGATGATCAATAACCGTGGCGGTTGGCCTATGACGGTTATCCTTACACCTGAAAAGGAAGCATTTTTTGCGGCAACATATATCCCCAGGGATACCAGATATAATCGGACAGGGATGAGAGAATTGATTCCTCAAATCAATTCGCTGTGGAAAAATTCAAGAAATGAAGTGTTAAAAGATGCTTCGGAAATTACTAAAAGATTAAAAACCCAGATATCAGCAATATCCACCTATGATGATATTAAACCCAATATTTTGGATATTGCATTTAATCAATTTAATAATTCGTTTGATGAAACCTGGGGTGGATTTAATGAAGCACCAAAATTTCCAAAAGCACACGACTATATGTTCCTTGCAAAATATTTTAATAAAACCAAAAATAAGCAGGCATTAAGCATGGTTGAAAAATCTCTGATTGAAATGCGGTATGGCGGCATGTATGATCAAATTGGCTATGGTTTTCATCGATATTCCACAGATATCAGATGGTTGGTCCCCCATTTTGAAAAAATGTTATATGATCAAGCAATATTGACAATGGCGTATCTGGAAGCATTTGAAGCAACAAATGACCCCGTTTACGCTGAGATTACACGAGAAATTCTGGAATATGTTATTCGGGATATGACATCTCCTGAAGGTGGATTTTATTCAGCTGAAGATGCAGACAGTGAAGGAGAAGAAGGAATATTTTATGTATGGTCAACAAAGGAAACAGAAAAAAACCTCGGTTCTTCCGAAGCTGCCTTGTTTAATGATTTATTTAACTTGAATCCAAAAGGTAATTACAATGAAGGCAGAAGGCATTTGACAAATATTCCACATTTACGGACATCACTGAAAGATTATGCCGGGAGACATTCAATGAGCATAACTGAGCTTACCAATAGTATTGAAAAATCCCGTAATACCTTATTTTCTGTAAGAGAAAATAGAATTCATCCATACAAAGATGATAAAATATTAACAGATTGGAATGGACTTATGATTGCTGCATTTGCCCGGGCGGCAGTGGTATTGGAAGATGAAAAATTTGCCAAGATTGCACAAAATGCCATGAGATTTATATTAAATACATTAACAGATGATCAGGGAAGATTATTCAAACGATACAGGGATGATTCTGCAGGGAAACAGGCAGTCCTGGATGATTATGCATTTACAATTTGGGCTCTCATCGAATTATACCATTTAACATTTGATGTAAATTATCTTACCAAAGCATCTGAGTTGGCAGATTATCAGTATAATCATTTCTGGGATTGGGATGCAAATGGATTTTTCTTTACATCAGATGATAGTGAAGAATTAATTGTAAGGACAAAGGAAGTATATGATGGGGCAGTGCCTTCAGGTAATTCCGTATCTGCTTATAATTATATTAGATTGGGACGATTATTGTCACGTCCGGATTTTGAAGAAATTGCTTTCCAGATTACAGAGGCATTTGCTTCCCGTGTAAATAGATACCCAAAAGGATATTCTATGATGCTACAGGCAATTGATTTTTTGCAGGGACCTTCTTTTGAAGTGCTGGTTTTTGGGGATGAAAGTAAAAAAGAAACCCAACAAATGATTAAAACAATCAGAGAAGTGTATCAGCCAAATAAAGTAGTTTTATTTGGTGGTATGAAAGAAAAAAATATTTCCAAAGTCATACCATTTGCAAATAATTATCCAACAACAGATGATGGATCACCCATTGTTTATGTTTGCCAAAACTATACTTGTAAACTACCCACATCCGATGTTAAAACAGTTCAAAAATTACTGGAGAATAATTAATGAAATTAATTATTTTTAAATAAATAGATCTGTTATTGTCCCTTCGAACGCTTCTGCAGAAAGTCCTACAGACTCAGACAATGTTGGGTGGGGATGATTAGTACGTCCAATATCCTCAGCGTCAGCACCCATTTCAATTGCAAGAACACCTTCAGCGATCATCTCTCCGGCATTTATACCAACAATTCCTGAGTTTCCTGTGGATCTGAATCTGACTTGAATTGGTCTTTGTTCATTTTACAAAAATAAAAAGATTACCCCCTCAGTTGACCTTGAGGGGGTATAGATTTATAGTATTGAAAATAATTGAATTATCTAGGGAGCTTCTTGTCCAAAATACTCATAATTTTTAGCAATAAATGAACTCCATTCTTCTGGAACTTCACTCTCTTCAAAGATCGCTTCGACCGGACATTCCGGTTCGCATGCACCGCAATCAATGCATTCTTCAGGATCAATATAGAGTTGTAAACCATCTATATTTTCTCCTGCATCTTTCATATCTTTTGCTCCTTGTCCAGAATCGTCTTTTTCATGGGGGCCATGGATACAATCAACCGGGCATACTTCTACACAGGCTGTATCACAAACTCCCACACATGGATCTGCTATGATATAGGGCATATATTACTCCTTTACTAATTTAATTTTAATAATAAAAATGTATGCAAATTTACTATAGTATAATCTCAAATATAAAAGTGGTAAATGTAAAAATTCTACTAAAAAGGCAAATTCCCATTTTTCACCCTTGTAATGAATTCTGACCAACCATGCTGAGAGAGTAATTTCCTACACATCCTATATCCTTCACCATACACCGGATCATCGTTTTCAATCATACTTTTCAGGTGAATTCTTGAAAACTTTGTATTATCATTATCATAAATCAGAGCACTGCCGAGATTACAAAAGCCTTCTGTAAAAATATCACTATAATTTTTATCCAATTCGGTGAGCCAAATATGAATCAATTCATGGGCAAGTACAGCTTCAAATTCGGTCTTTAGTAAACCATTCAAAATATTGATTTCATATCTTCTGGAAACCATCCTTAAGGGCTTATGTTGAATTTTTATATTTGTAACTCCCTTCAAATTATTATGGTGTAATGATCTGGATTTCCTTTTTAAAGAGGAATTATCAACTGTACTAATTGAGATACTATCCGGAAAAGGAAATATTCCAATTGATGACAATTGTTTTGTTACTCTGTTTTTACTTTTGTTAATGTCAGAATCGGTCTTAATTATGGAGGCTTCACATAGTGAACAAAGAAATCGACCATCATTGAATTTATATCCGCCCTGGGTTATTTTTTCAGAGATAACACGGGAACAAGAACTACATAAAACTCCATCTTGAGAATGATATTTGTGATATTTATTTCCCCAGGGATCAATTAAATATGAATTTTCCAGGGGAAGCGTACAGATTGTACATTTTGGCAAAATATGATTACGATGGCAGTCATGGTGATAGTTTCCGTTCTGATCTGTGATATATTTATTTGGAAGTGGCTGGCTGCAGACATCACATCTTGGCTGAATAAATTCTTTATAACATTGTTCATGAAATAATTTAGAGTTATACTCGGCAAAGTGATCTCCTAATAATTGACCACAATAGTTACAATATAAACCAGCATATTTTTTATAACAAACCGGATGAAAATATTTGGATTGATATTTTTGATATTCACCGGTTATTACTGATTCACAATTAGCGCAGGTAAAACAATTGAGATGAAAAAAATAACCATCAATTTCCTGAACTGAATTATGAATAGTATTTTTACAACCTGAACAATATTGAATCTTCCCAGCTAATTCAATTATTGTACATAAAACAAAAACAGTAATATAAATAAGAAATTTATTCTGCATACAAACCAATAATATATTGAATTTGATTGGTTTCAACTGCGTAAATTTTCATTCTTTATTTTATGAAAATTGCATATTTAACATCTGGCGGATTAGCACCTTGTTTATCCTCAACAATTGGTGCATTAATAGAAGAATATCAACGATGTATACCTGGTGTTGAAATGATTGGCTATCTTCACGGATATAAAGGTCTGCTAACCGGAAATAGTATACAATTCAACCTGAACTCCATATCGGATGTAAATACCTTATATGAATTTGGTGGAAGTCCAATTGGTAATAGTAGAGTCAAACTGTCTAATACTGCAGATTGCATCAAAAATGGTTTGATTAAGGATGGGGAGGATGCAGTAGTAGTTGCTGCAAACCAATTATTAAATGACAAAGTAGATATTCTGCATACCATTGGAGGTGATGATACAAATACCACTGCTGCAGATCTGGTAGAATATTTAAAGAATGCAGGACATCAATTAACAATTGTAGGACTGCCAAAGACCGTTGATAATGACATATTTCCAATAGCACAGTCTCTCGGTGCCTGGACTGCTGCAGAACAGGGAGCTGTATTTTTTAATAACATTGCCAATGAAAGCACTACGAGCAGCAGGCAACTGATAATCCACGAAATTATGGGTAGATATTGTGGCTGGTTAGCTGCATATACTGCCTATGAATATAGAAAAATACTTGCTCAAAAGCAATTTTTACCGGAATTATTAATTTCGAAAGAAAGATGGGATATAGATGGGGTTTATATTCCTGAAATGGAAATAAATTTTGAATCTGAAATCAATAGATTAAAAAACCAAATGGATAAAAATGATTGTGTAAATATATTCCTCAGCGAAGGTGCAGGCGTGGAAGTTATTGTGAATGAGTTAGAAATGGGAGGAAATGAAGTGAGAAGAGATGCATTTGGACATGTCAGATTGGATGAAATTAATCCGGGAATCTGGTTTAGTAAACAATTTGGTAAAAGACTAAAAGCTGATAAGGTCTTGGTTCAAAAAAGTGGTTATTTTGCACGATCTGCAGCACCAAATAAACAAGATATCAAACTTATCAAGGATAGTGTTAAACTTGGTGTTGAATGTGCTCTCATTCAAAAAAACGGTGTGATTGGAATGGATGAGGACGAATACAATGAATTGACCTGCATCGAATTTGGTAGAATAAAGGGAGGAAAAAGTTTTAATATAAATGTAGATTGGTTTCAGGACATGTTAAAGGAAATTGGACAATTATCAAAATAAATATTATTTAAGGGAGAAAGATGAAATACCTAGAGAATTTAGAAAAAACTGCTAATGCAATGGTCGCAAAGGGTAAAGGTATTCTTGCGGCAGATGAAAGCACAGGAACAATTACTAAGCGATTGGCACAGATTAATGTAGAATCAACTTATAAAACTCGATTGGCATACCGCGAAATGCTTATAACCACCCCGGATTTAGGTGAATATATAAGTGGAACAATCCTTTATGATGAAACTCTCCGTCAGACATTATCAAATGGAAGATCTGTACCCCAAGTGTTACAGGAACAGGGAATTATTCCCGGAATAAAGGTGGATACAGGAGCAAAGGAGCTTGCTCTTCATCCTTATGAGAAAATTACAGAGGGACTTGACGGCTTACGGGAAAGATTGTCTGAATATAAACAATTGGGCGCAGAATTTGCAAAATGGAGAGCAGTCATAACTATTGGAAAGGAAATTCCCAGTGAAGCATGCATCGTCGGTAATGCACACGCACTTGCAAGATATGCTGCACTTTGTCAGGAAGCAGGAATTGTTCCAATTGTAGAACCGGAAGTTTTAATGAATGGGAATCACACAATAGAAACCTGCTATGATATAACAGTTCATACACAGAAAATTGTTTTTCACGAACTGCATAAACAAGGAGTAGTACTATCCGGAATCGTATTGAAACCAAGTATGGTCATATCCGGAGATGAATGCAGTGAACAGGCAGATGTTGAAACGGTGTCAGACCAAACTGTACAATGTCTGCTTGAAACAGTGCCGGAAGAAGTCCCCGGTTGTGCATTTTTATCCGGGGGACAGAGCAACATTGATGCTACACTGCATTTAAATTGCATGAATCAAATCTATGCCAATAGACTGAAATGGAATCTTACATTTTCCTATGGCAGGGCATTGCAGCAGGCAGCGTTGAAAACCTGGGGCGGTAAATCTGAAAATATAGTAACTGCACAGGATGTTTTATATCACCGTGCAAAATGTAATGGTTTAGCCTCATTGGGTTCCTATACCCAAGAATTAGAATCGGAACTGCAGCCTGTATAGAAAAATTTCACTCTCATGAAAATTCTGGATGAATTTCTAGGAAAATTTGCAGAATTTATGTGGGGAACACCACTCCTTGTTTTATTACTTGGTGGCGGTATCTTTCTTACAATTTATTCCCGACTAATCCCTTTCAGATATTTTGGGCATGCCATTCAAATACTAAGGGGGAAATATGATGATGAAAATGATCCAGGTGCCATACCGCATTATCAGGCATTATCCAGTGCACTTGCAAGTACGGTCGGGATGGGAAATATAAGCGGTGTTGCAGTTGCGATTCAAACTGGAGGACCTGGAGCATTATTTTGGATGTGGGTAAGTGCAATAGTTGGAATGGCTACAAAGTTTTTTACCTGTACGCTTGCAATAATGTACCGTGGCAGAGATGACCAGGGCATAATTCAAGGCGGCCCTATGTATGTGATTGAAGAAGGGCTTGGAAATAGGTTTAAACCCCTGGCAATTTTATTCAGTATTGCTGGACTGTTTGGATGTTTATCTCTGTTTCAGGTAAACCAGCTAACTCAGATTATAAGAGATGAACTATTTCAGCCGATTCACTTATTTTCTTCATATCCACATTTAGGTAATGCCGTGGTTGGTATAGTTTGCGCTGTATTTGTTGGTATTGTGGCATTTGGAGGGATAAAAAGAATTGGATTGGTTGCATCCAGAATGGTTCCTGCAATGGTCGTGTTATATTTGTCAGCAGGAATTTTCATTCTTATCCAAAATATTTCTGTTATTCCAGAATTATTAAGCCAAATAGTTTCAGATGCATTTTCAGGGAATGCTGTATTTGGCGGGGCAGTCGGATTAGTCATTATCACTGGTGTCAGAAGAGCTGCTTTTTCTAACGAAGCAGGAATAGGGACAGAAGCAATGGCTCACGGAGCTGCGAAAACTAATGAGCCAATAAGGGAAGGATTAGTGGCAATGCTGGGACCTTTCATAGATACTATATTGGTGTGTAGTATTACCGCATTTGTAATTTTATCCTCAGGTGTTTGGATTCAATCTGAGGCTAATGGAGTTTCATTGACAACCATGGCATTTACACACGAATTGGGTGAGACAGGGAAGTATCTATTATTGGCTTGCGTCTTCATATTCAGCATATCAACAATGCTCGGATATTCATATTATGGAAGTAAATGTACCGGATATTTGTTTGGTGTGAAATATAAATCCTGGTATAGAGTCGTCTATGTGTTATCACTGATTCTAGGAGCAATGATATCATTGGATTTGGTTATTAATTTTCTTGATGGCATGTTTGCAATAATGGCTATACCAACAGTTATTTCAACTCTTGTATTAGCTCCAAAGGTGATGACTGCAGCTAAATTATATTTTGAGAAATTAGAAGCTTAAAGCAGCTTTTCAGAGAATATCTGTATCTGATCAATCCTTCTGGCAGTTGCCTTTTTAATTACAACCTGACCAATGGGTAGATATAACCGTTCTCCGGTGTTGGGGATTCTTCCAGTATGTGAGATTATATATCCGCCAATTGTCTCATATTCTCCTTTTGGAAAAATTTCACCATATTTGTTATTAAATTGATCCAATTCCATTTTTGCTATTGCTACTACAGAGCCATCATTTAATTTTTCAGATTCATACTGATCTGTATCGAATTCATCTTCAAATTCTCCAAAAAGTTCTTCAAACAGATCTTCTACGGTAACCATTCCTCCTGTTCCACCATGTTCATCAAGAACAATGGCCAATGCATGTCTAAATGTTTGAAACTCTTTCATTGTATCCATTACAGACTTTGAATAGGGAATAAATTTGATAGGTTTAAGTATATCCTGAATATTTTCGGGTGATTTATATAAATCATATAAATAAATTATTCCAACAATATTATCCAAATTGTTTTCGTACACAGGAATCTTTGAATGACCACTGTCGAGAAATACATGCAATACTTCCTCAAGGTTTGCATGAATTGAAATTGCAGAAATATCTATTCGTGGTGTCATAGCATCTTCAACAGTGCTTTCAGAAAATTCAAAAACCTGTGAAATCATTTCCTGTTGATCTTTTTCCATAGCTTTCGGATCATCAACTTGCTCATATACATGGAGTAGATCATCACGTGTTTGTTTCATTTCTTCTAGACTTTCAGGAATTGATTTTGTAACCTTTCCCCATCCAGAATATTCCAGCATGAATGTAATTGGTTTACAGAGAATTCGAAAAAAATATAGAAGAGGAGAATTGATAATGAGTATTCTATTTGCAGCTTCACGGGTTATTGCTTTAGGTAAAATTTCACCGAATAATAAAATGACTGCAGCAATTATGATGATGATTATTATGTGTTGTGAAATAAGATCAGAAAGATAAATTGTTGCAAAAGCGGTTGCAAGAATATTTGACAAGGTTGTTCCTATTAGTATGGTAGTCAGATATTCCTCTTTGGCATTTAATATTTCCAGGGCTAGATTAGTGCCACGAATTTTCTGTTTTGTCCATACATTTAGCTGTAAATTATTAGCAGAAATCAGAGCAATCTCTGAGCTGGAAAAAAGAATTGAAAATAACATACCAATTAAGGCAATTATGAGTTCAATAGTCAATGATCTGTCTTCATTTATTGGCTTAAATTACTCTGAATTGGTAATTACTCCAAAATATACTCTTGAAGAAAACGAATAAAATAACAGAATCTCAAAATCCTAACTCTAAAGATATTGATAGTATGGAGATTGGTGAAATTCTCGATGTGATTCATACAGAGGATTCAACAATTACTGATGCGGTGAGTAATATTCTGCCAAAATTAGAACTACTTATTAATGATGTATTAAATTCCTTTAGATCTGGCGGTAGATTGCTTTATGTAGGATCCGGAACAAGCGGCAGGTTAGGTGTTTTAGATGCTGCCGAATGCCCACCTACATATTCTACCAACCCGGATATGGTGCAGGGAATTATTGCAGGAGGCTCTGAAGCTCTTGTGAGATCAATTGAAGGGGCAGAGGATAATCCGGAAGAGGGTATGTCAGCAATTGAGTCAAAATTTGTAACCGAGATCGATACTGTAATTGGTATTTCAGCGAGCAGCACAACTACTTTTGTTTTAGGTGCTTTACAAAAAGCACACAGTAACGGTGCGGTAACAGGGCTGATCATCTGTAATAACCCTTCTCAATTAAATTATGTTAAACATATAATCCCGGTAATTACTGGACCTGAAGTAATAACCGGTTCGACTCGTATGAAAGCAGGTACAGCAAGCAAAATGATCCTAAATATGATTACAACTACTGCAATGATAAAACTGAATAAAACTTACGGTAACTTTATGGTGGATTTGAAAGCGGTAAACCAAAAGCTTTGGGACAGAGGGACACGGATCATTTCCCAATTAACCGGTATTGATTACGACGCTGCGTTAAGAATTTTGAATAAGGCTGATGGAGAGGTTAAGACAGCAATTTTGATGGTAGAGTTGGAAATAAATATTCATCAAGCAAGAAAATTAATTGAATCTCATAATGGTTCATTGAGGAAAGCTCTGACAAATAAATAAGATTTTAAATTTAATTTTTTCTAACAAGCCAATATACAAACGGAAGACATACAATATACATGAGAATACCATAAACTCCTGATGGTAAGCTTAATATGGATAATCCCTTTTGGTTTAGAATGATATTTCCAATTGTAATACCAACCGTTGCATTTTGGATGCCCGACTCTATTGCCACAGTTACTGCTCTTTCCTTGCTCATTTTGAACCATTTTGAACTGTTGAATCCTATTGTCAGCATAATTACAATTAATGCAACTATTGTAGGACCAAGAGTATCCAGATTGTTTATGAAAGCATCCCATTCACTTGCCAGAGCACCAGCAACAATGATAATGAACAGAACGCTGGATATTTTTGATGCAACTGGTTCAAACGAACTAGCAAATTGTGTGAATTTGGAGTGGATAATTAATCCAATGATGACAGGTATAGCAGTGATCAAAAACATCGTCAATCCCAATGATAGGATATTTAATGGTTGGGCATCCGATCCCATAAAATATTCCATTGAAAATCCGGTGATTATTGGCAATGTTATAACCGTTACCAAACTTACAACTGCAGTATAAGAAATTGATAATGCAGTATCTCCTTTAGCAAGTTTGGTGATGATATTTGAAGTTACACCCCCGGGACAACATGCCAAAATCATCATTCCAACAGCCATTTCTTTAGTCAGCCCGAATAATTGAATGAGGTAAAATGCAATTATTGGTAAAATGACCATTTGATTTAGAAGACCTACACCGAATGCCTTTGGTTCACGAATGACATTTTTAAAGTCATCCGCGGTTAATCCCAATCCAAGTGTAAACATTATAAATACGAGTGAAAGGGGCAGCAGAATATCAATTATCATATAATTTCTTTTCTAAGATCAGATTTGAAAATTAAGAATTATTTACTCAATTTGTTTAATTTTATCACCTCAATATTACACTTTTAAACAATTTATCTATAAGAATGAATTTAAAAAAATTGATATATATTGACTAAATTAGTAAGTTATTATTAATGTGGTAGGTACTAAAATGAAAAATGTAATGGAAATAAATCATCCTGTAATTAAGCACAAGTTGGGGATTTTACAGGATCAAAATACGAAATCAGAGCAATTTAGACAAATTGTAAAGGAAATTTCAAAATTTCTACTTTACGAAGCAACAAGGAATTTTCCGTTAAAAGAGAAAAAAATAACAACACCGGTTGCAGATGCAATTGTGACAGAATTAGACATTAAAGTAATGATATGTCCTGTGATCCGGGCAGCCATCGGAATGATTGATGGAATGCTTGAAGTAATTCCGGATGCAAGTGTGGGATTCCTGGGATACCAGAGAAATGAAATTACACTTAATCCGGAGTTTTTTTATGGAAAATTACCCAATGATTTTAAAGACAGACTGGTAATTTTAATTGACCCGATGTTTGCCACCGGAGGAACAGCTATTGAATCGGTAAATTATTTAAAGGATCGAGGTGTGAACGAAATAATATTTCTTTCAATTATTTCTGCACCGGAGGCAATTGAAAAATTCACTGATCAATATCCGGAAATTCTAATTTTTACAGCACAGATAGACGAAAAACTGAATGATAAAGGATATATTGTTCCCGGATTAGGAGACGCAGGAGACAGGATGTACAACACATGAATGATTTGATATATTTCAGCCGTTGCCTATTAACAAATCCCTTTATCAAATAATTAAATTAATTTAAAT
This sequence comes from uncultured bacterium, assembly GCA_964345035.1. Lineage (GTDB taxonomy): Bacteria > Fidelibacterota > Marinisomatia > SCGC-AAA003-L08 > CAYFPO01. The sequence continues at coordinate 9,445 of CAYFPO010000021.1, read as the reverse complement.
TATATTGTGAATCTAAATATAAAATATATAATAATTATATTCATTGTAACTGTGTTACCGGCACAATTTGAAGATGTACCTGAGGATGAAAATATTATCATACTTGTTGGTCCTGAAAATTATTATGCTGAAAGTGTAGATGAATTTGTTGAGTTTCACACCGAGTTTGTGAACTCTGCAGGTTCCAGGGATCATTTCTTTGTCGTGATCAATAACTATAATGATCAGAATTACCAAGCTTTACTCCCCGATGAAAAATTAATTTACGGCACAATCCATGATATATGGATACGGGATTTTGGTATTCAAAATGTGCAGGGAGTAAACCATAAATTTGATTTTGCTCCGGATTATCTGGATAACTGGACTTCCAATTGGATTGATAATTCATTTATTAACTGGGTAAACAGTACAGATTTGATTTATGAGTATCACGACATCATCCTGGATGGTGGTAATTTTCAAACTAATGGAAAAGATAAAGCAGTAATCACTACTCAGATACTTGAAGATAATCCCGGAGTTAGCGAATCTGAGATGAGAGAATATTTAAGTGCTAATCTGGGATTAATTGAAATTGCATTTATTCCACAGGAGTGGGGTGAATTGTTGGGACACGCCGATGGGTATGTGATGTGGTTGACTGATTCAAAATTAGCGGTTAATGCCTTTGATGAACCATATCTTTCCCAGATTTACGAAGTATTGGAAGCATCGCTAACCGATGTAGAATTTATCGAAATTCCCTATGCACCAAATTACGGTGGCGGTGAAGACGGTTTCGGCAGTGCAGAAGGAATTTATGTGAATTCTTTACAGACTACAGATAATATTTATGTACCTATATTCGGGCTCCCCGAAGATGAAGCAGCTCTTGCTGTATTTGCTGAACACACCAATAAAAATATTATACCAATTCATGCTCAGGATGTAGCAAACTGGGGTGGTAGTGTCCATTGTCTCTCAATGGAAATACTTAGAGCATTTGAACAGACTACAGGTGATGTGAATTCTGACGGGTATATAAATATTCTGGATATAGTAATGACTATCAATTTTATTTTTGAGAATGAATACAATGAACTGGCTGATTTGAATTTAGACGGTGTCATCAATGTAGTGGATATTGTACTGATTGTGGATATTATTCTCGGGCGATAAACAAAAAATTATTGAAGGGTAAAGCCCCGGTTTAACCACCAGTGTTGATAAATTACAAATATGGAAAAGATAGTTATTTTACCCTTAGTGTATAGATACTTACAAAGGTTTGGCAACCTTCGTAAGGTTGTAATTTTTAGCATGATTTGACAGAATATGTTTGAAGATATAACCATGGAAGGGATAACATTCAATTACAAAAAAAAAAACGCATTTTGAAACAGCTTGGAAGTTGTCATATTTAGTGGCTCTTGTGGGACTTTACCCAATACAGTATAGTACTAATTTATGTATTATAGTTTAAGGAAAATAGAATACAATTAATCAATATTTGAAATATTATATTACACCAATTTTAGCTCCTGTTGGAGTGATTGGAACTTTTATTGGTGGACCCTGGATGTGGCTGGGATTTATAGTATTACTTATTGTGATGACAATTGGCGATGAATTTTTTACTGAGGATACCACTACGCCACAATACAAACATCCGTGGCTGATTGAGCTGCCTCTGCATCTTGCTCTGCCTATGCTAATTATAATGTTGATATCCTTTGCGTGGGTTTGTGGGGAAGGACAACAGGATTTTCTTGGGTTTGCTGCATTGTTAAATGGATTTGTAGAATATGATTTTCTCACTGTAAGAAATTCTAACCAGTGGTATCATTATCTTGGGTCAGTAATTGGAACGGGCTTCATGGTAGCCGGTTATGGTACCAATGTAGGTCATGAACTGGTTCACCGTGTTAAAAACAAATTTGCTGTAATAGAAGGACGACTTCTGCTTACTGTTAGTTTAAATCCTGATTTCTCCATTGAGCATGTGCATGGTCATCATACTTATGTAGGTACGGATAAAGACCCTGCTACCGCACGGGCAGGTGAAAATGTATATGGCTTTTTTATTAAATCATTGGTTATGGGGCATATCAGCGCATGGAGGTTGGAGCTTAAAAGATTGAAGAAAAAAAAGTATTCTCCATTTTTTCTAAGAAATAAAATGATTACCGGTTATTTGATGTGTGTGATATTGGTTTCAATATTCTATATAGCAGGTGGTTGGTTTGGGATTTTCATGTTGTTCTCCCAGGCTATGATTGCCAAATTTATTCTGGAAATTGTGAATTATATGGAGCATTATGGGTTAGAGAGGAACCCGAATGAACCTGTAAAACCTGAACACTCATGGAATACCAATAAACGAATGAGCGGGATGGTTTTATTTTCACTCACACGGCATTCGGCACATCATGAAACCCCTAAAGTGAAATTTTGGAAATTAGATCCTTATTTAGATGCACCACATATGCCTTACGGATATCTAACTACCCTGTTCCTCTGCTTGGTTCCACCTCTATGGTATGCTGTTATGTCACCTCGGTTACAAGTGTGGAGGGAAAAATACCGGTAATTTAAAATCTGGTAAAAATCTCGTTATATCACCCTGACTGTTAATTCCAAAATTTCTGTATAAAAAAAAACATCATAATCCGTGACACTGTAAATAATTAAATTAGTGAGTAGCAAAACAATAATATTTAAGAAACTGGTAACAGAATTGAAGAGTAAAATATTAATCTTTTTGGTGCCATTTTGTTGTATGGTTCACACACAGGATTTAGATGATCTCACATTTGGAACAGATACCACTTTTGAGATCCTGACCTGGAATATTGAATGGTTTCCTAAAAACGGAATTACAACAGTAGAATATGTAAGCCAGATAATTCAGGCATTGGATATGGATTTACTTGCTATACAGGAAATAAATGACACCGATTTATTTACACAAATGCTGAATGGACTCCCAGATTATGAAGGCTATTTTCAATCACTTTGGTTTGCAGGGCTTGCATATATTTATAAATCGGATGTCATCCAGATAAATGAAATTTATGAGATTTATACCACTGCACCGTATTGGAGTCCTTTTCCCAGATCTCCTATGGTCATGGATATGAATTTCATGGGTGAAAACATATACATAATTAACAATCATTTCAAATGCTGCGGCGACGGGATACTTGATATGGATAACCCCAATGACGAAGAGACCAGAAGATATATTGCAAGCAATCTATTGAAAGAATATATAGACATCAATCTGCCAAATGAGAAAGTAATTGTTTTGGGAGATCTGAATGATGTTTTAACCGACGTAAATGAAAACAATGTATTTCTGCCAATTCTATTGGATGTGGAGAATTACAATTTTGCAGATATGAGTATTGCCCAGGGACCAAGTTCAGGTTGGTCCTATCCATGGTGGCCTTCCCATATTGATCATATTCTCATTACCAATGAATTATTTAATGCATTTGAGGATGATAACTCTGAGGTGATTACAATTCCAATTGATGAATATTTGGATGGAGGATTTGTTGAATATTATGAGAATATTTCAGATCATCTGCCGGTTGCATGGAAATGTAGTTTGACTTCAACTGTATCAGGTGATGTAAATGGGGACCAGGTTGTTAATATTTTAGATATTATTGAAACAATTAATCTTATTTTACAAACCGAATATTTTGAACCTGCCGATTTGAATACAGATGGAACCATAGATATTTTAGATGTCATATTATTGGTTAATATTATTTTAGGAGTTTAGAATGAAATTAATAACTGTTATAGGTTTAATGATTGCAGTATCTTCAGGGCAAAATGAAGTTTGTTTTGAAATTGAGTCCAATCCGAACAGTGATGACCCTGTCTTTAGCTGCTTTACAAAATATGTGAATGTATTGGATTGTTTTAAAATTTATGCAGAAAATTCCATATCCGACTATAAAGTCCTTCATGTTGCAGCAGTAACGGCTGAATTATTGGATAATAATGAAGATGGTATAGTGGATGACCCTGAGATATTCACTGCATTAGAATCTGCTGAGGCTCTGATGCCGGTATTTACGTATGAGGGAGATGCTTGCATGGGAAATTTTGAAGATAATTATGAAGGAGAAGGTGTATCTGCTGCATTATTTAGGAATGAAATTGATCCATCACAACCGGGGCATTGGGGAGATGATGCTACTGTTGAAGAAGTGCTCCATACAATTAATACCGTAGGGCATGTATCTGTGTATCCCAGTATTTTTAACATTGAACCAAATTCTTCTCAAATGTCAGATGCAATGGATATCGCCCGTGGAGGACAATTTTTTAATGTTCCGCCAGAGTATCCCGAGGAAGCCTGGTACCACTATGATGATTGGACTTGTAGTTATGATTGTCAGGCAATTGAATATTTATACTGGTGCATTGTATCTCAAATGGGAATTCTGGATGACGAAGAAACCTGTTCCGGAATTGCAGATGAATGGGAGCCATGCTCTCCGGAATTATTCCAATCTACAGATATAGCAATGTTTGAAATCATAACTGATCCCGAATACTTACTACCTCAGTCTGCACCCGATGGTAATTATTGTCCGGATAGTAGTATTCTCGGAGATGTAAACTCGGATGGTGTGGTTAATGTATTGGATGTAATATTTACTGTGAATCTCATACTTGATGGTGAATTTAATTCCCTGGCAGATCTGAACGATGATTTGGTGGTAGACGTTTTGGATATTATATTGATTGTAGGAATAATTTTATCAATTTAATTGGTAGGTGGTATTTGGTTGCATTAAAAAATCACTAAAGTAATATTTCATATTAGTCATTGAATCAAAAATCCATAAAAGATAAACTCTATGAAATAATTTTCGAATCTGATACTCAGGCAGGTAAGGGATTTGATGTATTACTCATCATCAATGTCCTTTTGAGTGTGGTTGTTGTGCTATTGGACAGTGTTCAATATTTCAATAATCAATATGGAAGTGAATTATACTTTTTAGAGTGGTATTTCACAATACTCTTTACCATTGAATATTTTCTGCGGATCTACTGTATTGCCAAGCCATTGATGTATGTTAAGAGTTTTTTTGGTATCATTGATTTACTTGCAATAATTCCCACATATATCAGTATTTTTGTACCTGCGAGTCGATACTTGAGTGTAATACGTATTTTGAGAGTGTTACGTATCTTTCGTATTTTAAAATTGATCTTGTTTGTTGGTGAAGCCAATCTGTTGATGGATGCATTAATTTCAGCCCGGCGTAAAATAACGGTTTTCCTGTTTTTGATATTATCTCTGGTTACTATCATAGGTTCTGTAATGTACCTCATTGAAGGCGAAACCAATGGATTCACTAGTATTCCTGTTGGAATTTACTGGGCGATTGTAACCATTACTACTGTTGGTTACGGTGATATTGCTCCCCAAACCGAAATTGGACAAATGCTTGCCTCTATTGCGATGATCATAGGATATGCTATTATTGCAATTCCTACCGGAATTATTTCAGCGGAATATACCAGCTTAAAAAGTAAATATAATAATATGGTCTGTTCTGGATGTAGTAACGAAGATCATGAAGATGATGCAAGGTATTGTAAAAAATGTGGAACTGAAGTTGATTAGAAATTGATCTATACCATAATCAAAATATTCATTACCACAGGGTTAATCATTGCAATTTCTGAAATTGCAAAACGGAGCTCGTTTATTGGCGCATTATTAGCATCCATTCCTTTGGTTTCTGTGTTAGCAATGATGTGGCTCTACATAGATACAAAAGATGTGCAAAAAGTGATTAACCTTGCTTCAGGAATATTCTGGCTTGTACTGCCGTCTCTTGCATTATTTATAATTTTACCGATCCTGTTGAAGAGCGGATTTAATTTTTATATCAGCATGCTCATTTCTATATGCGGAACTATTTGCTGCTATTGGCTGTTGGTAACTACCCTAAACTACTTTGGAATAAAATTGTAAATAAGTATAATTGTTTTAATTTTTACATTTAGTGTCTTTTTTGGATTTTAGGATGATTGGATTAGAAAATAGTTATGGAGCCAGCCAACCGTGTTGGTGGTGCATTTTGTGTACCCGTATGAATACGGGTGTTAGTCCCACGCTAAAATGTTAAACAACGCTAAAGCTAACACCACAATTTATTGTGGTGATGATAAAATGAACGCAGAAAGCAAAACCGTTTCAACGGTTTATAAATTTGTATAAAAAATTTTATTGGTTGTGGGAATCCTGGTGGATTTATAACTGTTTAAACTTTTTATTTATCATTAAAAATATAATTTCGATTAAAATATAGAATACGTAAATTTAAACGTGAAAATAGTCGTGTTAATTTACATGTTCTCCATTTCTTTTTCCCAGCTGAAAGTGGGTGATGCTGCACCCACATTTTTTGTGAGAGATTTACATTCACAAAATTTCTTTTTAAGTGACTCATTAAAAAAGAACTCTCCCATTGTATTGAGTTTTTTTGCAACATGGTGTGGCCCATGCCGAATTGAAATGCCAGCATTAGACTTATTGAGTAAAGAGCTTACCGATGTCCAGTTCTATTTAGTTAATGTGAGTGGTGTTAATCAGGGCAAAAAAATAATGCGTGAAGATCCAATAGAAGTAAAAAAATTAATAAAGTCATTAAATATTACACTTCCTGTGTTGATGGATAAATATGGTAAAACAGCCGAAAAATATTCCGTTTCCAGCCTTCCGAGACTTGTGATTATTGATTCAAAGGGTGTAATCCATTATATCCATGACGGGTACGAAAAAGGGGATGAACTAAAAGTGAAAAATATTTTAGGTAATCTATTAAGTGATGCAAAATCAACTGATTAGAATTATCTTCCTCATTCAGCTATTTACAGTACTCTTCGGGGGTAAATTCCTTGCAGTTCTAGAAATGGAACCCGTTGGGCTCACTACGGAAGAAAGTAGAATATTAACCCAACGCTTAACTTCAAAATTGATTGACTTAAGTGATTATGTAATTGTTGAACGTGCCAATATTGATAAAATATTAAAAGAACAAAAATTTCAACACTCCGGCTGCACAGATAGCGATTGTGCTGTTGAAATTGGTCAATTATTAAATGCTGATTTGACGGTTATTGGTACCGCAAGCAAATTTGGAAAAACCTACACATTAGATTGCAGAATCATAAATGTTGAATCAGGACAAGCCTTAGCCAGTGCCTCATACACACACACAGGTGAAATTGATGAACTGGTAAAGGATGGAATTTCGTCAATTGCACATAAATTATTAGGAATCCCCTATAATAAGAAAATCAAACAGTCCGGTACTCAAAACAATGGATATGGTGCTACGCTCGTCATTGAAAGTGAACCCCATGGTGCTGAAATTTATATAAATGACAGTTATTTCGACTTAACTCCTATTACTTTGGAAGGCTTCCCTATTGGGGAATATAATGTTGAATTAAAATTGGCTGGTTATGAAGATTATTCAACACATGTGAGATTGTCACCCAGAGGATATGTATCAATCAATGGAAGTTTAAAGTATATTCCATCGTACATAAATATTTCAGGAAATCCCGCTAAAAACTCGGTAGAAATTTTTATAGATGGAAAAAAGGGAAAATTTTCGGGAAATTATGCACAGGTACCACCAGGTCCACATATTGTAGAAGTTAAATTTCCCGATTATATTTCTTTTTTAGATACAATTACTGTAGCCATCGGGGAGACAAAAAATATTACATATAACTTAAAGAAAAATATTGGATATTTACTGTTAAAAAACCTCCCGGATTTATCATCCACAAAAATTACAATAAATGGAAAATCATTCCTTAAGATAAGAAAATTTGAATTACCCCCGGGAGAACACCAACTTGAAATCAGGCATAGTTTATTTAAGACAATAAATAAATCAGTTTCAATCCAAAGAGGGTTAGAAACAATTATTGATGTACAGATGGAACCGTTAATGGGTACACTTGTAGTGAATAGTATTCCCAACAATATAGAATTAAGAATTAATGATAAAATTCTTAACACTGTAAATGACTACAAGCTGCGTTATGGGCAATATAATTTAACTGCCAGTGCTCCGTATTATTTTCCTAAAACTACTTCAATAAAAATTGATGATACAATAAATAGTTTTAATATAGAATTGAAAAGTGGAAGACATGAAATTGAAAAAATAACCAATCGTAAAAAGAAATATAGAAATATTGCATTTTCAATCGGGGGAATATTATTAATAAATAATTTATTTTCAGAATGGGCATATTCAAAATACACACAATCGACCAACATGGAAGATGCTCAAAACTACAGAAATTTAGTTGAAAACTCCGGCTTTGCCAATATGCCCTTAGCTGCATCTTTAGGAATTAGTTCTGTATCCTATTTATATTTTTCCATAGAATTCAATAGATTGAGTAAAATATTAAGTATCCAATGAAAATTCTAAAATTATGCTTCATTGTATTGCTGTGTTTTTATTGTACAGAGAAGGAATTCAATAATCCTTTTGACCCGGAATCAGAACTTTCTCCGGAAGCTTGGGCACCGACCAATCTGCAAGCTGAAGTTTTAACTGATTCCCAAATCAAACTCACCTGGTCGCAGGACAATGAAAATATTTCCGGTTTCAAAATAGAACGAAAAGCGGACACAGGGAATTTTGCCCAAATTACCGAAGTCGCCTTAAATGTAACAGAATACACAGATACGGGTTTATCGCTTGACACAGATTATACATACCGTGTACAAGCATTTACAGATGCCAATGAATCAAGTTATACGTATTCAGGTGCATTGACGTTATTTTATGATTGTGATGGAGAATTTATGGGTACAGTCGTTGAAGATTGTTTTGGGGAATGTGGAGGCACTGCCGTTGAAGATTGTTTTGGGGAATGTGGAGGCACTGCCGTTGAAGATTGTGCAGGTGTATGTGAAGGAGAAGGTGTGGTTTTAGATGGAGAGGGAAATGAATATGAAACGGTTAGAATAGACGGCCAATGCTGGATGGCCGAGAACCTGAAGACTACCCATTACAACAATGGAGATGAGATACAATATGTCCAATCTGAATCATCTGAACCAAATGTTTGGGAAAATTTAAGCACCGGAGCATACGGTTATTACAATGATGACCTGTCTCATTTGGAGACCTATGGTAATTTGTACAACTGGTATGCCGTAGATGATGCCCGGGGCATCTGCCCGGAAGGCTGGCATGTGCCCACAGATGAAGAATACCAGCAGTTAGAGATTTATTTAGGGATGGAACCTGCCGAGGCAAGCGCCTCCGGTTGGCACGGCACAGATGAAGGTGGTAAAATGAAAGAAACCGGCACAGAACATTGGAACAGCCCCAATACCGGAGCCACCAATGAAAGTGGTTTTACCGGCCTTCCCGCTGGTTACCGT
>CAYFPO010000020.1:0-42927 GCA_964345035.1 uncultured bacterium | reverse complement strand
CGGTTTCTTTCATTTTACCGCCTTCATCTGTGCCGCGCCAACCGGTGTCGTCTGCCTCGGCAGGGTCCATTCCTAAATAAATCTCTAACTGCTGGTATTCTTCATCTGTGGGCACATGCCAGCCTTCCGGGCAGATGCCCCGGGCATCATCTACGGCATACCAGTTGTACAGCCTGCCGTATGTGTCTGAATTTGTCGGGTTATTGTCATAGTCGCAATAAGCACCGGTTGAAAGACTGGCCCAGTCGCCCATATTGGTGATATTGGGTATCTCATCTCCATTGTTGTAATGAGTAACCTTCAGGTTCTCTGCCATCCATAACTGGTCTCCTATCTGTACGGTCTCGTAGCTGTTGCCGTCGTAATCCACACATTCACCGGTTTCTTCACATTCTTCATCTATTGTAGTGTTCCAATCAGGTAAATCTATTCCGGCAGAAACACTATACCCTAAAATATCTATATTTGCACCCACCTCGCCTGTAATACCTAATAACCATTCTGTACAATATTCATCTGTATAATTTGTACCAGACTCACCAATATAGGGTTCTAATGCAATATGCGGACCTGCGGCACTATAAATCATGAATGATAATCTGGGTTTCAGATATACTTTTATAGTTTGATTTGTAGTTGTAGAAATTTCTACAGGATGAATATTACCGTCAAAACTTTTCTCATAAATCGATTCAAAACCATTATCATCCGTCCATTGAAAACCTGCTTCTATAGTGTTATCAGAGTTTATACCACCGGTTAAACTAACGGTACCTGTTGAGGTAACTGACACACCCAGAAACAAATCAAACTCAGGATAAATCACAATAGGCCAACCAGCAGCAAATATTGTGATTGGAGTTCCTGCCGGAACATCAGTTATCAACGGGATTTCACCGCTCACTCCTTCAGTAGCAGACAAAGTTAGTTCTGCAAGAATATCAAAATCTAAATCTCCGCTCACAATAGCATGAGCTTCCTGTAAGCCCCAATCATAATCAGCATCAATATCAAAATAGGGTGTAAAAGAAAAAGATCCGCTTTGTATTTCTAAATCCATATCCGTACCAAAATTTATCCCTGCACCGTTAAAGGAAAAATTAATTCCGCTATTGCTATTAGAATTTCTATCTAAACCGGTTATGTTAATTGCAGGATGGATATACCCAACCTCTCCTCGCTGTAAGCTCCCTTCAAGGTCAAATTCCAATGGACCTGACCATTCAAAACCACCTTGCTCAATTACTTCATCTAAAGTAGCATCATTAGTTTCAACGGTCATTGTCCCCTGTGATGTTGAAATGTCTGTTACTTTTCTCAAATATGCAGTAGAGTCATTATATCCGGCTATAATATCACCAACAGAAATATCCGGTGCAGTTTGGTCAAATTCAAATTCAATTGAATCATCGTTTATTTGAGTAGGTTCAGAATCTACTTCGTCATTGATAACCACGGTATTGTCTGCAATTTTGATTTCTTCTGGGTCTTTTGATTCAGTTGAATTATCGCAAGAATTAAAAACCAGAAAACACACTAATAATGAAAACTGAAAATATTTTAATGTACTCATTGTTGATATATCCTTTCATTGCAAGAAGTTAAATAATGTGACATTTTTATCCCAAAATCCTAAGTCAGCCAAGTATTTCTGTCCAATGATCTATATTGTATGGCTTCGCTGATGTGTACTGAGTTTATCTGCTCAGAATTACTCAAGTCAGCAATGGTGCGGGATACTTTTAATATTCTGTCATACGCCCGGGCAGAAAGCCCCAGTTTCTCCATTGCCTGCTTCAGCAATGCCGATGATTCGGTGTCAATGCCGCAGTATTTCTCAATATGGGACCGTTCCATCCCTGAATTGGAGAAAATCCTATTCAGAGTATCAAACCGTTTAGACTGAATCTTTCTGGCGGATTGTACCCGATTTCTCACTATATTCGAATTTTCTCCACCGGATTTTTGGGATAAATTCTCATAGGGTACTGCAGGCACTTCTACGTGGATATCAATCCTGTCCAGCAGCGGGCCTGAAATTCTGGATAGGTATTTCTGAATGCCCATCAAATTACAGGTGCATTCATTCCGGGGGTCGGTTAAAAAGCCGCAGGGACATGGATTCATAGCTGCCACCAGCATGATATTTGCCGGATAAGTAAGAGAGAGTTTTGCCCGGGAGATGGTGACCTCTCCGTTTTCCAGAGGCTGGCGCATCACTTCCAAAGCATTCTTCTTAAATTCCGGGAGTTCATCCAGGAACAGCACACCATTATTCGCAAGACTCACTTCACCGGGACGGGGTACCTGTCCTCCTCCTATTAACGCTACATCTGAAATCGTGTGATGGGGCGAGCGGAACGGACGCTGGGTAACAATGCCATAATCGGTTGGGATCAACCCTGCAACTGAATGAATTTTGGTGGTTTCCAATGCCTCCTCAATCTCCATATTCGGAAGGATTGTTGGTAACCGTTTCGCCAGCATGGTCTTTCCGCTTCCCGGGGGTCCGATAAACAGCAGATTATGTCCGCCCGCTGCTGCAACCTCCAGGGCACGTTTGGCATTTTCCTGACCTTTTACATCGGAAATATCCAATGTGTAATCTGAATCAATATCCAGAAGTTCAGGTGTGCTGGTCATAATTGCATTGGTATTTCCTGCACCGTTCAAAATCTGCACAACTTCTTCCAGTGTTTCCACACCGGCAATTTTAATTTCACTGACATACGATGCCTCCTTCATATTCTGTTTTGGCAGAATGATTCCCTTATACCCTGCAGTTTTCGCATTGAGGCAAATTGGGAATGCTCCTTTTACAGGCCGTAGAATTCCATCCAGACTGAGTTCACCGATAAGAAGAATCTTATCCAGAAATTTTTTATCCACATAATCCAGAGCTGAGAGAATACCAACAGCAATGGGCAGATCGAATGCAGAGCCTTCCTTTCGAATGTCCGCCGGAGCCAGATTTATGGTTATTCGTTTCTGGGGTATCTTAAAGCCGGAATTTTTCATTGCTGCCAATACACGTTCTTTGCTTTCTTTTACTGCCCCTTCAGGAAGCCCCACAGTGGTAAAGGTTGATGGCGACGCATTTTCAAGGTGTGCCTCAACTTTAACGGTGTAAGCGTCAATTCCCATTACAGCACTGGAGAGAGTTTTGGCAAATTTTGGCGATCCGGTCATTATTCGTTATTCCAATATTAATTCCGGCGAAAGTTCTGTTGAGTTTATGTCAGATTCAACCCAATTTCCATCTTTTTTTATTAACCGGATCAGTTCATCCACAGCCATCTCCGAGGGAACATTTCTCTTAACAACATCCTTCCCTCTATACAGAGAAATTTTTTCCACACCGGTACCCACATATCCATAATCTGCATCTGCCATTTCCCCGGGACCATTGACAATACAACCCATCACAGCAATTTTTACACCTTTGAGATGGTTGGTTTTAACTCTGACTTTTGCAGTTGTTTCCTGGAGATCGAAAAGGGTTCTACCGCAGGAAGGACAGGAAATATATTCAGTTTTGAAAATTCTTGTCCGAGCTGCCTGTAGAATTCCAAATGCAGTATGATTTACTGATTTATCTGCACCGCAATTTTCAGCAGCAATAAAAATACCATCACCCAAACCATCCACGAGTAATGCACCCAGATCTGTAGCCGAATACAATTGAAACTGTTCTTCTGTAAGACCGCCATGCGCCCGTCCGATAATGATTGGTGTCTCACACATCTGTTCCATCAGTTTGAGAAAAATCTGGCGCTGTTCAGCCATCCCATGGATATTGTATGTATCAATCAGTAATACAGCAGTGGAATTGCTTTTTAATTCCTGAATTAGGGAGACCGTAACATCCGAATAGGTTGCGTACACAATATTTAACCGATCTGAGAGTAGCTCATGACTCAAAAATTCCTGTACAGTTAAAAAGGGGAAATGATCGTTTCTCTCTGTAATATCTTTCCAAACAGAAAAGTTAACTATCACACCCAAAGCACCGGGAAGCTCAAAATCCACCACTTGATTACCGGTAAAAATATAATCACAGGCTGTGTCCTGTATGGTCCATTTATCCAGGGATGCAGAATATTGATACCCAAAATCTGCAAGAGATTCGGGTGTGATTTTATCCTTTTGACATAGGTCAGCAACTACCACAGGTACATTATCACCGCCAATATTCAGAGCTGATATAGTTGTTCTTTTGTTATACGCAAACGGATTCACAGAATTCAGACATATTTCCTGAATTGGTTCGTGACTAGATCGACTGTCATATCTATTAACCATTTCCCTGGCAACAGGAATTTCAAATTCCGGTTCTTCGGTAAGAGAGACTCTGATTGTATCACCCAATCCATCTTCCATTAATGTACCAATTCCCACTGCAGACTTTATTCTTCCGTCTTCACCTTCTCCTGCCTCGGTCACACCTAAATGGAGTGGATAATTCATATTTTCTGCATCCATTCTATTCACCAGTAAACGATTTGCCTGGACCATTACAACAGGATTACTGGCTTTCATTGAGAGTATGATCTCATGATAATTGAAATCCTCACAAATCCGGAGAAATTCCATAGCTGATTCTACCATCCCCTCCGGAGTATCACCATATCGATTCATAATTCGGTCGGAAAGTGAACCGTGATTGGTACCAATACGCAAAGCAGTACCATTTTCCTTACAGATCTTCACCAGCGGAGAGAATTTATCATAAATCCGTTCCAATTCAGCGTTATATTCTGTATCGGTATATTCCATTACCTGGAATTTTTTTCTGTCTGCATAATTACCTGGATTAATACGGACCTTTTCTACGATCCGGGCAGAGGTTTCTGCGGCATTCGGCGTGAAATGAATATCTGCAATCAGCGGGGTTGTGTATCCCCGGGAACGAAGTTTATCTTTGATATTCTGTAAATTTTCTGCCTCTTTTATACTGGGCGCAGTGATTCGGACAAATTCACTTCCCGCCTCGATCATACGAATGGACTGGGCGACAGTTCCATTGGTATCCATAGTATTCGTTGTTGTCATGGATTGGACTCGAATGGGATGCTCACTACCTACCGGAATACCTCCAATATGAACAGTACAGGTTTTACGCCTGCTGTATTTCGTTAAACTGGGGCAGTATGAAAAATTATTCGTCATAAAATCATCTAAAATTACAATGAATTATCCATATAGAGTTATTTTTCATTCCAAATGTAGGGAGCTTTAATTAATGCTTCTGCTTCCTGGACTTGGGGAAAGTGATTTTCCACTGATAACATAATTTTGTAGTCAGAAATTGCTGATTTTCTATCACCCTGTATATCGTAGGATTTTCCACGGAGCAAGTGAGCAAACCCCAATAACCAATCAAATTCCATATAGTAATTTTCAATCATCCAGGTGGTGATTTCAATTACTTTTATAAAATTCCCATGCTGAAAATGATACAGAGCGTCCAAATGATTCAGCTTCAACTCACATTCATTCCGTTGAAGGAATGGTCCGTTTTTCGTTAGAAATTCCAGAGATTCACGCATTTCCTCTACTTCATTCCATCTTCCTAAATGACCGAGAGATTCAGCCTTCAGAAACTGAAAGAAGGGATGCCCTGGAAAATGATCCGCCAGAGGAGTTACTACCCGGAGAGCTTGCTCATAATCCTTTTGGAAATACAAATAAATATACGTTAGTACATTGGCTGATTCGATCCATGCATATTTGGATTTTTTCACTGCGTCCTCCAATTCACTAATACCCAATTCGCAATCAGGAGTAATGCCCATAATCCGACTGAGCCATTGAACAGGTAAGGAACTAATACAGGCATAATAATCAAGCAAACCAATGGGCATGAGTGCATCAAATAATTCCGGATCCATTTCATAGGACTTTTTAACAAGATTTAAACCCTTATATCCGGCATACAATACATCCAGCCAATCTTTCCGTGCCAATCCGATTCTTGCTTTTATACCATAGGTACATCCTAAAAACAGTACATATTCGGCATTTTCCGGATTTTCTCTTATAAGGTTTTCATATACTGGTATGGAAATTTTTATCCCATCATTAATTGCCTGATAAGATGCATCATAACCGAATTCAGTCTGTTGATACAACCACTCATTTACAATGAGCAGAAACGGCGGTAACGGATGTTGCGGATCGATCAGTAGTGCTGAATCCAGGGCAGCAATGGATTCTTGGAACTGATAATTATATAAATGGGTGATACCCTGATCCACATACTTCTCTGATAATGATATATTGCCGTATGATAAAGACAATAACATAATCACATAAAGATACACTTTATCTATTTTATTCAAATAATTCAGATAATAAAATCCTGCCGGTTTTTTCAATCAATGTATCTCTTTCCTGTTTTCGCATTTCCATTAATTTCATATATCCACTTTTGGTTTCCTGTGTCCATTCCTGATGAAAATCTCCGGATTGTATATGTGACAGGATATCTTTCATTTTGGATTTAACAGCTTCATCAATCAATTTACTGCCTGCAGTATAAGCACCGTACTCAGCAGTGTCACTGATAGCCTGATTCATAAATTCAAATCCCTTTTCATAAAACAAGTCCACGATGAGCTTCACTTCATAGTAGCAGACAAACCATGCAACTTGCGGCTGATATCCGGATTCCACCAAAGTATCAAACGCAGCTTTAATAAGTTTTGGGATTCCTCCGCACAACACAACCTGCTCACCAAACAGATCGGTTTCTGTCTCTTCTTGGAATGTGGATGTAAAAGCACCTGCTTTTGTCCCGCCGATTGCCCGGCTGTATGACAATGCGGTTTGAAATGCCTTGCCGGTGACATCCTGATGCACTGCTATTAAATTCGGAACACCACTGCCGGATTTGAACTTTTCTCTTACCAGTTTTCCTGCACCGCTGGGTGCTACCATGATGACATCTACAAAATCCGGTGGTTGTATGACATTGTAGTGAATATTATACCCATGAGAAAACAGCAGGGATTGTCCGGATCTTAGTTTTTGATTGATCAAATTATCAAATACAGCAGCAATCTCCTGATCGGGTATGAGCATAGAAATAACATCCGCCCAATTCACAATTTCGGATATATCACCACAATCCAGCCCATCTGCTGCAACCTGACTTCTGGATTTCCTGTCCGGTCTCAAACCCACCATTACATTCACACCGCTGTCCGATAGATTAAGTGCTTGAGCCCTTCCCTGGTTACCATACCCAATGATTCCCACATTCTTATTTTTTATAATGGAAATATCTGCATCCACATCATAGTATAGTGTATTGGCACTGTGTGATTTCATTACTCTTCTGACTTTTCCAATCTAAATCTGAATTTGGGTTTAATGAACATAATCAGAACCGGTAAAAGGATAAGTGAACCTGCCAATGCAATTACCAGAATAATGGTGCCCAATAGGGCAAATTCAAAATTTGGGACATAAGCCGAAAATAACATCACTATGAATCCCAGGGATATGACAATGGTTGTGCTTATTATTGCTTTTCCTGTTGTGAGCAATGTCCGGTTTATGGCTTTGGTATAATCACCATTGAATTTTTTATATTCCTGTCGGAAACGGGCAAGAAAATGGATGGTATCATCTACTGCAATTCCCAATGCAATGGAAAATGTCATTGCTGTGGAAGGCCGTAGAATAATTCCCGCCAATCCCATTACTCCGCCGGCAAACATTAATGGAATGATATTCGGGAAAATCGATATTAATGCCAACTGTTTGGATCTAAACAGGAACATCATTGAAAAGAAAATTACAATAAACGCCAGAATAAAACTGGTCAACAGGTTTTTCACAAGATATTTATTGGTTTTGAGCATGACTACAATACTGCCGGTGATAACCGAATTACAGTCAGCCGGCAGCAGTTCATTCGCATACTGATGAATCAATGTTTTTAAAGAATCTGCTTCATCTGCCGTCCCTGCAATTACACGACATGTCACACGTGTTTTATGGTTAGAGTCAGAAATGTATAAATCCTTTAGATCTTCACTCAAAATGAGATAGGATTGAATATCTTCTATGTTTTCAGGAATGGCAAACTCACCTGTATCCTCTCTGTTTAAAACTTTTAAAATATCAATTATGGATTTGACAGATCCAATTCCATAAATTGTGCTGATACTATCCTGAAATTCATCTATTGCTGTCAGAAGCTCAGGATCAATAACTCCATTTGATCTGTCCGTTTCTACCAGAACATCTACCGGAAACACACCTCCTAATTCATTATCCACAAATTTTATGGACTCATAAATTTCATTCCCTGGGCGAAAATCATTAAATATGGAAAAATTATCACTCACCTGGAATAATCCAACTATGGATAGTGTAATTATTATGGTGGATCCTGCAAGAATATTTTTTGGATGTTTCAATATCCATTTATTCAGGCGTTCCGCTGTCTGAAGCCTTCCACCTTCAACCAATCTTTTAATATGTTCCTTATCCGGGACTTCAATAAAGCTTAACAGAACCGGAACAATAATAATTGTAAAAATAAACATTAATATCACACCAAAACCTACAATAAAACCAAATTCCTGAATAATCCGGATATTTGTAAAGAACAGTGAAAGGAAACCAATAGCTGTTGTAAAACTGGTTATGAAAAGTGCTGCTCCTATTTCACGGATTACACCATCAACGGCAGTTAACTTTTTGCATCCCTGGTACAATTTTTCATGGTACTTAATGAGAATATGAATACAGTCGGATACACCAATAATTGTGAGAAGATTATAGGTTAGATACGAGATCACATTGACCGAAATCCCCAACATTGCCATTATACCGGAAATCCAGATTAATGTAGTACTGATAGCAATAAATGACAGGATGATACTCTTCAACTGACGGAAAACTAAAAACAGAACTATCACAGAAACGAGGAACGCCAATGGAATAAAAATATCTCTTTCCCGCATGACAAAATCAACATACTTGGTTCGAATAAAAGGAATTCCCGCAGCATGCCATTCGTAAGGGAAATCTTCCATCAAATCCTCTACTTTGGACATTACAGCTTTTCTCGCTTTATGGTTCTGGACTTCTGAATCCAACTTGATGATTATAGATGCAATTTCGCCATCCTGAGCAGTAAGTAGGTTTGTATATAAGGGATTGGAAATAATTTCTTTTTTGTTATTTTCCCAATCCTCATCCGATAAATCCTCAGCTAAATAGTCACCTCCCATAATTGTGGTTAAACTGGTGACTTCAATGACATCATCCAGGAATTCAAGATCTTCAGTTAATTCTGATACTGACTGTATAGCATCCCGGGACATGCAATCTTCGCATTTATACACAAGAAACAGTATGGCATCCTCCCGGGGAAATTCCTGTATAAATGCTTCATAGATATCCTTTTCGGGATCGGATTCAGGGAATAACTGCTCAACGGAAAAATCGGTCTGCAGCTTGTTCTCAGAGAAAAATGCAGTGTACCCAAAATACATGGTGAATGTAAATAAGCACCCCAGAATTAATTTGGGATATTTTAAAACAAATTTGGATAGATTATGTAAGAGCATTATTTTTCCCCAGTCACCATACTAACGGATATCAATGTAACCATTGAACAGAAAATTCCCGGTATCACTTCATCCATCTGAGTGAGATATTCAGGGAGGTATGCAGCTCCCTCATTCCAAAACAAGGTGACTACCACCCCTGATACAATGGATAGAATGGCACCCACAGGCGTGGCTCGTTTCCAGAATAGGGCTGCCATTAACACAGGAGTAATTCCAACACCGTAAATTGTATATGCGTACAATGCCCTTTCAAAAAATCCCGTACTTTCTGCAAAACCGCGGGAGATAAAATACGCGAGAATACCCAGAATTAGTACACCTATTCTGCTGAATAAAACTGCATTTTTCTCAGTTGTTGTTGGTTTAAAATATTTAATGTAAATATCCTTCACAAGAGTCGTTGCCGGCACAAGGAGATACGAATCAGCAGTGGACACGATTATACCCACAATAGTCGTTATCATCACTGCCCCGAGAAATGGCGGCAGTAAATTTCCAGCAGCATAGATGAGCACATGCTTTCCATTTGCTGCATCAGGGATCATCGCAGAGCTTACCCAAGCGGACATGATAATAATGAGCTCAACAATAATTACTCCAAAAATAAACCATTTGACTGATCGATAGGTATTTGAAACATCCTTCCCTGCTGAAAACCGTTGATACATATTTGCATCCCCCAATACCAGTAAAAAAGGTGGAAGACAGAAATTGATAATATCAATAGTTGAAAACATTCCCCGGAAATTGAGATGTGCATCCCTGCCGGTCTCCAAGAATGCAGATTCAATCCCTGACATACCTCCTGCTTTTAAGACTAACAATGGAAATGCAATCAGAAAAGTGAATAGGATTATCACCGAATTGGCAACATCCGTATAGGCCACACTGTATAATCCGGCGAGTATGGTATAACTGATGATAAAAAATGCAGATATCAATACTCCGGTATGCTCAGAGATAATAGGAAACCCGGATTCATCTGTCAATACAACCTGTAGTACTGAACTGCCTGCATTATACTGATAAGAAACAATTACCAAATATGCCAATGTCAGGGTGATTGAACTGAGTATGCAGGCAGAACCCCCAAATCTATTGCCAATAATCTCAGGGACTGTGGTGGTTTCCATTTTCCGGACTTTCCCGGCAATCTTTATCAGTAAAATGATTCCCAAAACACTCCCTATAGGCAGCATAACCGATGCGATACCAATTGAATAGGTTTTCCCTGCATTCCCCAGTATGGAACCTGTTCCAATCCAGGTTGCCAGCATTGTACCGGTGAGAATCCATGCAGGCAATGTTCTACCGGCTACAGAAAAATCATCATGGGTACGGACTTTTCCAGACTTCCAAATCCCGATTCCGATCAGAACAATAAAATATATACAGATTAAAGTTAAATACATTATTTAAATAAAAGAGGGTAAATTTAAGACCTGACAACTATTGGTGTATCGGAGATTCTATGGATTATTCATCAGATTTTTCAGTGCTGTTTCAAGAGCAGTAATATCATCCTCATCATTATATATTTGGCAGGAAATCCTGAGTAAAGTTTCATCCTCCCAGATGAATACCGGGACTTCAATATTATGTTCACCGATCAATTGTGATTTGACCAGGGTTGGATCTACATCTGGTAGAATCAATGCCGCCATCTGACCAAGCATATTTTCCGGACAGATTGGTGATTCACCTGTTATTTTATTTAATTTCCTGCGAAATTTAACCACCATCTTCCTACAATGTTTTCTCTTAATCTCCGTAAAATTCTTTTCAAACACCTCAAGTGTTTTTGGAATACAGAAATAAGAGGCTAAATCCTGAGTTCCCCACCATTCATGATTACTGATAAAAGGCGATAAGAAGGAAGTATCGTCTCTCCATCCCCATCCAACAACCAATGGTTCTATTGACTTTTGTAATGTTTCACGAATATACATAAAGCTGGTTCCTTTGGGTGCACACAGCCATTTATGACAGGTACCTATGTAGAAATCAGGATTGATATCAAAAATGTCCAACGGAATCTGACCGGGAGCATGGGCACCATCAATAATGGAAATGATACCACGCTCTTTAGCAATTTCACACACTTTTTTTACCGGGAAGATCATAGCAGTGGGACTGGTAATATGACTAATAAATATAATTCTGGTCATAGGTGTAATCTCACTAATCAACTTTTCTACAATGTATTCCTGAGATAAAATTGGTAGAGGGAACTTCGCAGATTTTAATCCTGCTCCGGTTTTTTCTGTAATAAATTCCCAGGTTTTTGACATTGCTCCATATTCGTGATTGGTAGTAAGAATTTCATCACCAGGCTTAATATCCAAACTACGGACGATTTCATTCAATGCAGTGGTTGGATTGGGAATTAGAACAATATCCTTCGGATCCACACTCAGAAATTTTGACAGAGCTGCTCGGGATTCAGCTAATAATCCAGAAATCTCCTGTTCAACAAAATGTACAGGATGGGATTCGAATTGCTTTTGAAATTTTTGGTACTCTTTAAATACTGATTTTGTGCAGGCACCAAAAGAGCCATGATTCAAAAATACAATATTTTCATCCAGGAGAAACCTGCCTCGTGTTTTGTTATACATTTACCCAATATCCCATAGATGAAAATTAAACCCATTTATTTGAAATATCTGAACAAGAAAAAACCCCGATCATCTCTGACCGGGGTTTAAACCGCATTCAATAAGGAGGATTAGGATATTGCGATTTTTTTCACTTCTGGTGTGATGGGGGTAGTTTTTGGTATTGTTAAAGTCAATACTCCATTTTTGAATTTAGCAGCGATCTTTTCTTCATTCACATTTTCAGGCAGATTAAAGGATCTACTGAAACTGCCATATTGAATTTCACTGAAATACCAGTTATGGTTTTCATTCTTTTTCTCAGATTTTCTCTCACCGGAAACCGTTAACACATTTTCACTCATGTTAATATCAATTTCTTTTTTTGTTATGCCGGGTAGATCTGCTGTGAGTATGAATTCATCTTCAGATTCTCTGGCATCAAAAACCGGAACCCAGTGATTTTCATCCTCAATCTGTGCTCCATTCCCAAGTATTTGGTTGAACATTCTGTCCATATCATCAAAGATACTGACTAATGGTTTTCTTGGTGAGTATTTTACGAGTGTCATTTTATTTTCCTTTCTGTATTAATTATATAAATGTAAACTCGCATTTCATACTGCAATACCAATGCCATACTAATATTTAACGGAAATATTGATATTATCTGCCATACAGACTGCACTGTATGTTATTATGGCAGTAATTTATGACAATTTAATTTTTCAAAGGTGTTGGTTGCTGGATTTGGGGATGCTGGATATTCGATACTTGATGCTTGCGAATTACAATACACTTCCATCAATGACGCGAAGCAAATGACTAATTACTTTTTGGTGAGTTTTAAATTTTAACTTTTGGTGTGATATATTTTGAAGGAATTCACTGCTCACCAACCACTATTAACTACTAACCTGTATTTTCAATACCCAGGAAGCTCTTTACTTTTTCCTCGATCTCAGTTTTCACTTTTGGATTTTCTGCAATATACTTTTTAGCATTTTCTCTGCCTTGTCCGATCTTGAATTCCTTATATGAAAACCAAGCTCCCATTTTGTTCACAATGTCTCCCTTTACCGCCAGATCCAGCAGGTCACCTTCGTAGGAAATTCCTTCGCCATACATAATATCAAACTCTGCCAGTCTGAATGGAGGTGCTACCTTGTTTTTGACTACCTTTACACGGGTCCGGTTGCCGATCACCTGGTCTGCATCCTTGATCTGAGAAATACGTCGTATGTCCAACCGAACAGATGAATAAAATTTCAGGGCATTACCGCCGGATGTGGTCTCGGGATTTCCAAACATCACACCTATCTTCATCCGTATCTGGTTGATGAATATAACACAGGTGCTGGATTTAGATACAGTTCCAGTCAATTTCCGCAAAGCCTGGGACATCAACCGTGCCTGCAGTCCTACATGGGTATCCCCCATCTCTCCATCCAACTCTGCCTTTGGAACCAGTGCAGCCACCGAATCTATCACAATTATATCCAGTGCACCGGATCGCACCAGCGTTTCACAGATATCCAATGCCTGCTCTCCGGTATCCGGCTGGGATATGAGCAATTCATCTATATTCACACCCAATTTTTTTGCGTATGACGGATCCAATGCATGCTCTGCATCAATAAATGCAGCATGTCCGCCAGCTTTCTGAGCCTCAGCGACAATATGCAGTGTAAGTGTGGTTTTGCCTGAGGATTCAGGTCCATAAATTTCACAGATTCGGCCTTTGGGAACTCCGCCAATACCCAATGCTGCATCAAGCGAGATAGACCCTGTGGACACAGAATCAACTTGAATTACATTGTCTTCTCCCATCCGCATAATGGAGCCTTTACCAAATTGGCGTTCAATCTGAGAAATTGCTAAATCTAAACTTTTGTTTTCTTTATTTTTGGTTTTTGCTGCTGCTTCTGGCATGGCGTCCTTTCTTTATTTTAAGGAGAATTTTTCCAACACAGTATAAATCGGCCCTTCAGGGCGCAGATTACTCTCATATAACTGCACAGAATTTACATCAATTCTGATGGGTTCATACAAGGCATTTAAGAAGTTTGTAATGTTTAATTTTTGGGGATTAGCTTTTGCCAGTAATCTGCCGATTGTTATATGGGGAATGAACCGTTCTGTTCTCTGATTTTCCTTATACGGCATCGTTGCCTGTTCCAACCGATTATGGATACCTTCCAGCTCATGCCTGCCCTGTGAAATATCCAGCCAGAACACACGAGGGAAAGATTCATTGGGGAATACTCCCGTCCCCTCCACTTTCATCTCAAATGGTTCAACCAATGATGTATCCTTTATTTTCTGGATCAATTCGGGAACCCGGGATTTCTCCACATTTCCCAAAAATGCCAGTGTAATATGCAAATGTGTTCCTGTAATCCATTTTATTTCCTTAAATCCGGATTCAATGGTTGATGATATCATTGACATAAGATCCTTCAATTTATAGGAAACATCTATCCCCAGGAATAACCGTGATCTAAAATTATCCAATGAGCCGCATCCTTACCATATTCAGAGCAGTATTGGCAGACAGTATCCTGTGGATATCCCGCCCCCGGGGGAAATTAATTTTTTTCACCTGCACTGTACTCCGATCGGATACTGCAATGTACACCAAACCTACCGGTTTTTCCATTGATCCTCCACCGGGACCACTGATGCCCGTAGCTGCAACACCCAAATCTGCTCCGGTAATTTTTCTGATACCCATTGCCATCTCAGTTGCTGTTTTTTCACTCACTGCGCCCTGTGTTTCCAATGTTTCTGAAGATACATTCAGTATTTTCTCCTTTAAGATATTATTGTACACAATGACACTCCCCACAAAATAATCCGATGAACCGGCAATATTGGTTAACCGTTTTGAAATCAGTCCGCCCGTGCAGGATTCTGCGGCTGAAATGGTCAGATTGTTTTCTCTTAGCAGTGTACCCACCACTGATTCCAATGTATCATCATCAGTACCATAGATTACAGGCCCCAACAGTGATTTTAATTCGCTGGTATATTGTTTAATTTCAGAACCGTCAAACGAATCTCTCAATCGCAGCCGGATATTCACGCCTGTATATTGGGGAAGAAATGCAGTCTTCACTGATTCACTATATTTCTCCACAAGCTCCATTATCTGTTCTGCAATTCTGCTTTCAGATACACCGGTGGTCAGCAGGGTTATTGTCTTATGTGGAAGTTCATTGTCTGTGAGATAGTTAGGTATGATGATATGTTTTGTAATGGATTTCATCTCATTTGGAACTCCCGGCATTACAAATATTTGTGAATCATTTTTTGTAAAGTACATCCCCAATGCGGTACCCATTTTATTTTCCAGAGGCGTGCACTCAGTTAAAATCACTGCCTGAGAGCGGTTATTATCCGGCATAGAAATCCCTGCTGCAGCAAATTTTTGTTTCAATAATTCATAATACGCCTCATCAAAATATTCATCAGATTCAAACACATGCTTCATTGCAGTCTTGGTAACATCATCATGCGTTGGACCTAAACCACCGGTTATAAAAATATATGGGTATTTTTTTTCAATTGCACCTTTGGTAGAATTCACAATGGCATCCAGATCGTCGGAAATTGTAATCTTTTCTTTGAACTGAATATTGTAATTTTCTAGAGTTTTGCCCAACCACGCTGAATTTGTATCAACTGTATATCCCTGAAGAAGTTCATCTCCAATTGTGAGCATACAGGCATTCATAATAACATCAATCCGAGATGAATCAACCCACAGGTGACAAGTCCTGATAAAACATCATCCGCCATAATTCCAACACCTCCAGGTATGTTTTGCACGGAATCGATCCACAGCGGTTTCCAAATATCCAAAATCCTGAATATGATGAACCCAATAACAAATAGATAGATTTGGTGTGGTAGGAGAAACAGAGATATCCACATCCCGGACACTTCGTCAATCACCACCTCTGAAGGGTCTTTAGTGTGAAGATATTCTGCGGTTTTACCGGAGGTAAAAATACCAAAAATTGTAACTAAAACAATGAGAATGATTTGAATGATAACGTTTGATTCAGGGACAAACCACCACAACAATGCTGCAATACCGCTGGCAGCAGTTCCAGGGAATATTGGGAATTTACCAATATACCCGATCGAGCTGACTGCATAGCTCAGTTTACTCATTTCCGTGAAACAGGAGGCGGAGAGTCTTATGATTTCTATAAAAGTAGTGAATGCCGGTATAGACTGTGATCATAGTTGTTATCCACATCAATCCATAGATGACGGAAAAATTATCAAAAATACTGGTGAATTCTGTCAGATTGTAAGATTTAAAAATCAGATACAGCAGAATTGTGGAAATTGCAAACACCTGAAGGGTTGTTTTCAGTTTCCCTGCTTTACTGGTGATCATGGTGGTACCCTTCATCTGCATAATTGATCTTAATACTGTTATGACAATATCCCTTCCGGAAATGATTACCACCATCCAGAGTTTGACATCACCAATAATTACAAATGAAACCATTGCTGACAAAACCAATAGTTTATCTGCAAGCGGGTCAAAGAAAATCCCGAATTTTGTGACAACTCCATATTTTCTGGCTAATTTCCCGTCCAGAGCATCGGAAAGTGACGCAACAAAAAATATGAATGCTGCGATGAGTTTTCCATGGTTAAGATCTGAAAGTAGAAAATAGATGAACACCGGTGTCAGGATAATCCGAAGACTTGTCAGAAAATTGGGAATATATTTTTTCTTAATCATCACACTTTACCCTGTCTTGCAATGCTTTGGTTAATGTGGCTTCGTCCACATACTCTAAATGACCGCCAACGGGTAATCCACGGGCAAGTCGGGATATATTCACATTCTTGTCCGCAAGAATTTTCTGAATATATAATCCGGTTGCGTCACTTTCGATGTTAGCATTGGTTGCAATGATGATTTCATCAAATGTATCCGCTTTTTCTTCCAGATCCGTAAAATGTAGATGTTCCGAGCCAACCCCCTCTAAAGGTGATATCACACCACCTAACACATGATACTGTCCCTTATATCCGGTATTTTCCATCAACATGATATCTGCAGAATTTTCTACGATGCATAGTGTGGATTTATCTCTGCCCGGATTGTTGCAGATGTCACACGGAGATTCTTCAGAAATATTATGGCAGATCTCACATGTCATGATCTTGTCTTTTACATCCTTCAATGCCTGAGCTAACTCATATACGGATTCCGGGGAAGATTTTAATACGTGAAGTCCCAACCGTTGGGCAGTCTTTTTTCCGATTCCTGGGAATTTCGACAGCTCTTCTATCACTTTCTCCAAAGATGGAGGAATATGACTCATCACAGTCCCGGAATATTCATTCCGCCCAGCATACCTCCCGTTGCTGACTTGATTTTTTCATCTGCCTGTTCCTGTGCTTTATCCAATGCCTGATTTACAGCTACCAGGATAAGATCCTCCACCATTTCTGTATCTTCAGTGAGTATTTCAGGATCAATCTTAATGGCGGTCAACTCTTTTTTACCGTTTGCAGTGACCGTAACCATACCGCCGCCTGATTGTCCTTCAGCTTTGATACTGCCCAATTGTTCCTGTGCTGCCTGCATTTTTTCCTGTAGCTTCTGAGCTTTTTTGATCATAGATTGTAATCCGCCTTTTGGCATCATGGTATTTGTCTCCTATCTAATAATTTCACCTTCAAATATTTCCAATGCATCCATCAATAAAGGATGGTCTTTATCTTTTAATTGTTCCCTTTTTTTTTCTTTGGGATCTTTCATCAATTCTTTCGAATGAAATTTAATTTTTAAATTTCTGTGAGTCTCTTCTTTCAATAATGTTTCAAAAATTGTAGCATCTTTCTGGATATTCTTCGCTTGAAAACTATTGCCATCTGGTAATTGAACATAGACTGTATTGTTTTCGTATCTGTCAATTGATGCATCTTCCAAGAATGCATGCAGTTTGGGGTTGATTTTCTCTGCAGCTTCTATAATTTTACCCCAAATTTCTGTAAGAGACTCTACGGTGATTTCAACGGATTCTTCCTGGTGTTGGTCATCTGCATCCGGTTCAGAAATTTTGTCTGGTGCCATAATCGGCACTGTGTCAGTTTTCTTCTCTATTTCAGGGGGCATCAGAACCGTTTTTTTTTCTGATGCTGGTTGTATATCCGATTTGACCGCAGGTTCCGAAATACCTTGATTAACTTTGCTCAGGATTTCTCCAATTGCAACAGAGGAATCCATTGCACATAATTTCAACAGCATGGATTCCAGCCCGATGCGAATTTGCTGCATTCTGGACATCCCTGCTTCAAATTGTATGGAAATTTCCAGCATCCGGAGATTGTCCAGATGACTCGATGAATTTTTATCACTTATTAAAAATTCTTTTGCTGACTTGGACAGCATCGCCATATTCTCCTGTCCTGCAGAGAGTAAAATGCAGTTTCTCATAAATTCATTCCAACCCCGGACAAAATCGGGAATGGAATATCCAGAATTTAGAACATCATCACAAATTTTTAATACATCCGCGCTATTTCCGTTACAGCAATTTTTATACAGGTCCAGAAACAGGTTTTCTTCAATAATACCCAGTATCTCCCGAACCGATTCAGGTTTCAGGATTTCACCGGAATATGCTATGATCTGATCAAGAAAACTTAATGCATCTCGCATACTACCATCTGCTTTTTCAGATATCAGTTTCAGGACTTCACCTTCCCATTTGATCTTTTCACTTTCTAAAATGCTGGAAATGTGGTTCTCAATCAATTCTGAGGATAACCGATGAAAATTAAACCTTAGTGTTCTGGATACAATTGTTTGAGGGACTTTATGAGGTTCAGTAGTTGCCATAATAAATTTTACGTGTGGAGGTGGTTCTTCCAGCGTTTTCAACAATGCATTAAATGCCTGTTGAGTAAGCATATGAACTTCATCTATGATATAGATACGGTAGTTTCCTGTGGTTGGTGGATATTTCACTGCTTCCCGTAATTCTCTGATCTCATCAATTCCGCGATTGGATGCGCCGTCAATTTCCAGTACATCCAGACTGCTGCCGTTGGTAATTTCATGACAGCTTCCACAATCATCACACGGATTTCCTTCATCCAGTTTGGAGCAGTTTAATGCTTTTGCCAGTATTCGTGCGGTTGTGGTTTTTCCAACTCCCCGGGGGCCAAAAAAGAGAAATCCGTGAGCTACACGATCCAGTGTAATTGCATTTTTAAGTGTACGGGAAATATGGGTTTGACCGATAATTTCTTCAAACCTTTTCGGGCGCCATTTTCTGGATAATACCTGATAACTCATTAATTACTCTTTCATGATTACTATCTGTGCACCGCGGGTTGAACCCTCTGGCCAATACAGAGAAATTACAGCCAGCTCAGCTCCAGGAACTTACGGCACATATACATATTTCCGACCGCTGCTTCCTTCCGGACCTGACGGGGTTAAAAAACACAATATTGCGTAAGGCTGAAACATCAACACCGCTTATAAAATTTCTAAATCTCAGCAAAGCCCTTCCCACGGAGATCAATCCTGCATATAGCGGGTTTCAGGTTACAGGAGACCGCTAACCTCCCACTCAGCACAGAAAATTATTTCTTACGGGAAAAGAATTTTTTCTTCTTATTCTTACCGGCTTTGGTTACTGAACCACCATTATCGGAATTTGTTTCTATATCTTTCTTATCAGACATAAATTGCGGCACAGAGGATTTTTCGGTAGAAATTTCGAGCAAATCCGGCACCTTTCCGGTTGACATGGCGGTTTTTACTGCTCCTCTGATCTTTTTGGATTTTGTGAATGTCTCATCAAATATCACAGACACATCCTGATGAAACTGCTCAATCGTCTTTTCCAACCGACTAGTTAATTCTTCCAGCATGATTGGACCATACTTATCCTCCGCTGTTTCCAGCAATTCATCCAATTTAAGCATTAATTCACCCCGTGATTTTGTAGATTCGTTATCTGCCATAATGTTTAATTTCGATTTTTTCCCTTAAATAAGACCCCATAAATTACACATCCGCTGCCTATACCTAAAAGAGGTGCTGCAAGATAAGCCCAAAAATATGTGTCCGAAATGGTATTGAAATAAAATCCGAATACATATCCCACTGAAAATCCAATAAGGGACATCCCCAAAAGCACATAGGTAAAGGCGCTAAAACTCATTATTGAGAAAATCCATAATGAAAATGATTCCTGCAGTCAATATCCCCAATGCGCAAAGCAGTGAACATAAAACCATTTTTGTAAATCCTTTCCTGCCAAAATCAAATTTCAGAATCGTATCTCGTGGTTTCATATCAGAATGCGATCAAAAATTCTGAATTTACCGCCCGCATTCGTTCCACCATGCCATTGTAATCCGTGTCGTAATACACATCTTTAAAATCAAGTATTATACTCATTCTTTTCAGGAATTCAAACCCGATTCTGGCTCCCATCACAGAATTTAATCCAAAATCCGCAAAATTCAATCCACCCAGGTTGTTATATTGGGAAAAATACAGACTCGCTTCAGATACTCCTATCAATACCTTTTCATTCAAATGAAACCGAAAGTCCAATGTCTGATAATTTTTTGGAATGATCTCCTCCACACTTTCTATATCTTCAGACACAATTTCTGTAAGATCCTGGTAATACACTTCTAAACCACCTATGTATGATAAATCTGTCCGTAAGTTTACTGAATATCCACTAGTACGGTATTTGTTCTGGGAATCGTCAATTATGGTATTTATGTCTTTGGTAATTATCAGGGATTGCAGGCTGTTAGTTGTATCCCCCTGAACAGATTCAAAGTAAATCAGATTATAAAATTCGGTTAGGTCCTCAAGCATCGTGCCTTCATCCTGGTTATTGTTATCAAATACCACATTTCTTGCTCTTTCCATATCATAAGCTGAATTGAAAAAATTTGGTGTAAACAGAGAAGAGTTATAATGGAATGCTGCGGAAATACTGAATGATTTTCTGTATCCAAATTGTATCCCGGGTAAAGTAAATCCCCAAGCACCGTCCCTGCGGATATCCAAATATTCCCTGTCAAATCTTCTTTCTTCCGGGTACCAAATTCCAACATTTTCTGTGAACAGGTCAATGCTGTAATCATAGCTGTCATATAATTCGTAAGATGCATCCATTGCCAATCCATAATACGTTCGGCTGTATGTACTGTCACTTAGGGATTTCCAATAATCGGTGTCATCCGGTAATCCCGCATATTGATTCACATCTGCAACCGCACTGATTCCCATGGTCATCGGCAGGTTTTGAGACAGGAATATGGTACTACGTAATCCAATGAGACCGCCAGAATTCTTGAAATCACCAAAATCAGATATAAATCCTTCAAAATCAATGAAATTTTCACTCAGTTCATAATGTCCGATTAATCCGGTTCGTTGAATTCTGGGATATGCTTGAGAATTTGTATAATTCCTAAGTAACTGGCCATATCCATATGTTACGCTTGAAAGGTCACCGATGTGAAGATAGGTTTTTCCGTTCGATGCAAAATAATCCAGATAGGCGATCTTATCTATAATATCATACATATCACCCCAGAAATTCAGTGAAATATTGTTTTGTGCAGACACATACCCCGTGAGATCCATTCCAACCCGAAGATTACCCATATGATAATACGGCAGGACTGCAAGTTTAAAAAACATCTCATCTGACACACCTACACCGCCAACACCAATTTTGTATCTGAACCCTTCGTCAAGCGGTTCAACATATTCCTCCTCATCCACAACATACCGGGGGATAAGATCCCAATCCCTCAGTTTCACCTTTTTCAGACTTTCAAATGATATTTCCTCAAATTGTTCTAATTGCAATTGAGTCTCCAGATAATCAGATACAAATCCGGGCAGATCACTCTGGTCAGCTCGGACCACTTCAAAAAATCCATCCAGAGTCGAGAATGCTACATATCCCGGAGAGACATTCAATCCTTTTGCAGAAATTTCATTATACACCTGAGCTGTTCCGGTTAGATCATAAATTTCATCATCTCCACTTAGGTTGGATGTCAACCAAATTTTCCCTCCAGGTACATTGATTTGGCTCGCTAAAGTGAAAACATACAGTTGTTTCAGGGGATTATCTGCTTGATAGAAAAAAACGTTTCCGTAATTTACATTCAAAGTCCTGGTAAGAAGTGATTCAATGAACTGCACCTCGGTTTTATTCCCCATATGCAGATAGGTCTGCCGGTCTTTGTACAAGACCACACATTCACCGTTACCATAGGTGCGGATGATGTCATTTTCCAGAATACTGCGCCCGATTATTGCAACAGCAGGCGGTTTATTTTTATTTTTGGAATAAATTCGGACATCACCTTTTACCGACTGGATTACAGCAATATTGTCATTACTGATACCAAGGGAAAATACGGTCAGAATAGTAATTATTGTAGTTCTCAGTGCCATTTGATGTACTTACTGTCCATGACAGATAGAAAAATATTAAGAAAAAAAAGGGGTATTATAGAAGGAAAATCTGAGGAATTATTTAATTGGGGATTTTGGGGAGAAATCAATATTTTACCTTTAATGAATTTTATCTTAAAATCATATTCACTACCTGAATGATATCCAGAAGGAAAAATTTGGGTATCTACATAGGACATTATTTTCTGAATTCTTATAAAATCATTATCATTTTGGATTTCCTTGTGCATGGCTCTCAATACATCTGAACCAAAGTGGGCTTCCAGAAAGTCGATCTGGTCTGCGGTTTCACCTTGGTTGGACTGGGCAGCGAAAATCATTTAACAGGCTTGAAATTCTTCTTCTGACCAAGCAGTTTTACTATCTTCCAATTCATCTCCAATTTACTTTATTATTATGTTAATTAATACCATAGTTTCAATCTCTCTTGTTATATTTAAAAAGAAGAAATTTAAAAAATAAATTTTGCTTGTTTCCCGTAGGGAGTTTTACGACTGTAGAGTAGCGGAGAGGCTGGGATTCGAACCCAGGGTCTATCTAATTGACAGACACCGCATTTCGAGTGCGGAACATTCGACCAGCTCTGACACCTCTCCTAATTGAATTTCGGAGTAAATATACAGTCACGTTTATTTCCCAGATTCGATTTGGTTAATCAGATTTATTATATCCTGTGGATGGGATTCAATACTGACTTTTTCGAACACATGTTCCACAATTCCATCCTGATTGATTACAATTGTTTTTCTCTTTGGGAAAAAGAGTCCCTTTGCACCAAATGTCTTTGATATACTCTTGTCTTCATCTGAAATCAGTGTAAACGGTAATTGGTATTTACTTTTAAAGGATTTTAGCTTTTCCGGAGAATCAAAACTCACACCGAAAATTTTAACATTATTTTCACTTAATTCCACATATTTGTCACGGAACCCGCACGCCTCTTTGGTTCATCCCGGTGTAAATGCCTTTGGAAAAAAATACACCACAATATATTCACCAAAATATTCGGATAACCGCAATGTATCTCCGTTCTCATCAATTGCGGTAAAATCCGGTGCTGGATGACCAGTCTGTATCTTAGTTATACGATTCATGGCATATACAGTTGTAAATGCGGTAAGTATCATTAAAAGGACAATCCTCATTACTTCTTACGCTTTTCAGAGAAATATTCCTTTAATAACGACTCACAATCTAATTCCAAAATTCCCCCTTTTACTGCTGTCTGATGATTGAACCGGGGATCCATACAAATCTGGTATAATGACCCACAGCATCCGGCTTTTTCATCATATGCACCAAACACAAGTTGATTAATCCGTGAATTTATTATAGCACCGGCACACATTGGACAAGGTTCCTTTGTAACATATAATTTACATCCTTGCAATCGCCAGTCTCCCAGTGTATTTGCAGCGGAAGTGATGGCTATTATCTCAGCATGAGCAGTAGGATCCAGTAATTGCTCTGTTTGATTATATCCCCTGCCAATTATGGTTTCATCTTTAAAGACCACAGCACCAATAGGAACTTCATCAGCTTCTTTCGCTTTCAGGGCTTCCTGTATAGCAAACTGCATTTTTTTTGTTGTGGATTTTTCAAAATCGATCATTTATTTGACCTGAAATTTAATGCGGATTAGGTATCAAACATTTCAATTTAATAATTGAAATATATGGTTCCCCCATTTATGACATTTTTGTCCTATTTTTTATTATACTTATTTAAAGACAATTCCAATTCGTGTTTACGATTAATATTAGAAAGCTCGAATTCAAATGAATCTAACTGTATATATTTATAATTAGTTACCGAAATTATTTTTTTCAATTTGAATTTCTTTTGTTTAAAAGCCTGGTTAAAAATAGGCAATAGTGATTTCCTGTAAATTCCACATAATGGTAAAATCTTACCATCTAATTGCGGAATAACAATATCAAATTTATCGTTCCTGAATGAGCAAATTTTATCTATAACTGTAGATGTGATGAACGGCATATCCACGCTAATTACAAAAATCCACTCTTTGGTCGAATGCTCTAAAGCAGTAATTAAACCAACAAGTGGAGATTGTTCTGAAGAGAAATCCTCAATGTAAACTTTATTCGGGTTATTGTTTTGTTTACCTACTAAAAATACATTTCCAAATGAATTGTCTAATACACTGTAAATTCTATCTAAAAACGATACGTTATCAATTTTGTGCTTTGCCTTATTTGAACCAAATCGTTTACTTTTTCCACCAGTAAGAATATAGGAATCCATCTTTGAAGAAATTTTATTATTATCATACATCAATTCGCTTCCAAATTGGTACATCAACTTTTAATTTATCCATAAACCATGTCATTGCTTCTAATGATTCCTGGCGATGCTTAGATTGAATTTCTAACAAAATTGCACTTTCTCCAATGGGGATAAATCCGGTACGATGAATACAAATAATCGACTCAATTTTAAAATTTTCCATAGTTGAATTTGCTAAACGATGAAGCTCGGATTCAGCCATTCCATTGTAGTATTCATAAAATATTCCGGAAATTTCATTCATATCTTCCATATTTCGAATGCAGCCGTTGAATCTAAGTACTGATCCTATATTTTTACTTTGATTTAACGGAATGGAATCATCAGTAATTTTAGAATCGATTATTTTAGTGAGAATCATTCATCCTCCTGATACAGGTGGAATTAATGCCACCACATCACCATCATTTATAGGATATGATTCATCAACATAAGACTGATTCACAGCAATTCTTATTGGGAGACCCAACAATTTTTCTTCATTTTTCTTGATAATTTTGTGAAGAATATCCTCAGCTGTGGATTTATCACTCACATTTAACAAAATGTTAGATTCACCCACCGAATCCTTTACAATTGAAAATAATTTGACTTGTACATTAATCATCTATAGTGGTGTAATATTTATTAAATCATCTGTAGTAAGTACTCTATTGCTTGGTGGTGTTGACAAAATACAATTGGCATTTGTGGTGGAAGTTAGCATGTGAGACCCTGTTTTTTTAGAAGGTTTACATTTCACATTTCCTACTTCGTCAATCCAAAATTCTCCAAATAAAAAACGATACTTTTTTTTATCGGAATTAAATGGTTCAGAGAGTTTTCCGTAAAACTCTGTCTGTGTTTTTAAACCAAGTATTTTTGCTATGAATGGATTGATGTAAATGTAAAAACACATAATGGCCGAAACGGGATTTCCAGGAAAACCAAAAACTACAGTTTTACCGGATTTACCAAAATACAGTGGCTTCCCAGGCTTCTGTGCTACTTTCCAGAACACCTCTTTAATATTTGATTCTGCAAATGCTTCTTTCACAAAATCAAACTCCCCCATTGATATTCCGCCTGTTGTGATGATTAAATCAACATCTTTATTAAAATTGGACAACAGATCCACCATTTCTTGTTTGTCATCTGAAACATGAGAATGAATTACATTGCAGTGATTCATTTTCAATAACTGCTTTAATGTTCCTGCATTGGAATTAAATACTGAACCGGTATTAATTTCATTTTTATTTTCAACAACTTCATCACCAGTGGTAATGAGATGGACATTGATTTTTTCATACGCCTCAAATTCTGTAATTCCAAAGTGAGTTAAAACTCCCATCATTTCGGGTGTAATTTTGGTTGCCTTCTTGACAATCACTTTTCCTTTTACAACTTCTTCACCTTTTTTACGGATATTTAGATTTTCTACCGGTATCGTATAAAACTCAACAATTTTAGATTCAAATCCACTGCTATCTTCAACTTTAATAACTGCATTTGCTCCATTTGGAATCACTGCACCTGTCATACACTTTATACAATCTCCCCTTTTAAGCGAACCATTATAGGGTTGCCCTGCTCTACTTTCTCCAATACATTTTAGCTTTATTGGAGTTTTATCCTTAAAATCAAAAGTATTTATGGCAAAGCCATCCATTGCAGAATTATCAAATGCTGGTGATGAAAACGGTGCAAGTATATCTTTTGAAACCACTTGATGTAATGCATCCTTCAATTGGATGTTTACAGATTTCAATGATATAACATTTTGTAAAACAGATTTAAGTGCCTGTGGATATGAAATCATAATACCTCCCGCAATAACATTGTTACAGCAATTAAAATTACCACACCTAATACCTTTTGAATAGTTTCAGGTTCAAAATAAGAAGCACCCAAAAAAGAACCTACAAGCCCCCCCAGGATAACGGCAATCATCAATGGTAGGATGAAAGTTATGTTCATTGATTGATACTGCATACGAGAAATAAGCCCCGATAATGAATTCATCCAAATAAAAACGGAACCACAGGCTGCGGCTTCTTTTTCTGATGCTAAACCAAACATAATTATTAAAGGAATCAAATAAATCCCTCCACCGATTCCAACAGTTCCTGCAACGAAACCTAAGATTGCACCAATACTAAAGCCGAATATCCACTTTTGTAATGCCGTTAATCTAATATCAATTGTTAGGTTTTTTACAAGATATAACCTAATCAGTATCAAGGATAATGTAAACAATAAAATTATTTTAAAGTAGAACTCAGGTAAATCCAGCTTCCCTGCAAAATATGCCATGGGTATTGATGTTAATAATAATGGAAGTATGAGTTTTAATTTCCCAAAACCACTCCTCCAGTAGTTTATCATTCCTAAAAATGTAACAACTAAATTTAAACTCAATGATGCCGTAGGTATCAATCTGAATGAAATACCAGAGATGCTCATTAATGCGGTGTAAGATGATCCACCTCCCAATCCAACAGATGAGTACAAAAATGCAATAACAAAGAAGATAACTGGCAAAAAATAACTATCCATGCTTCTCCCCTTTCATCATGTGGAATGAATGAAAAATTGTAGGAATAAGAACTTGCAAGGCGTCTTTTACAGCATTGGGGCTTCCCGGCAATGCAATGATAATAGTGTTATTTTTTTTCCCTGCTTTTAATCGCGAAAGCATGGAAGTTTTTACTTTATTTCGTCCATAAGCATGGATAGCTTGTTCAACTCCTGGGAGTTCTGAATCAAAAATATTTTCAATGGAATCAATGGTTAAATCTCGTGGACCCAATCCTGTCCCACCAGTAGTAATAATTAACTCTACCCCTGAATTTATCCAATTATCCATTGTGGATACTAACTCATTTGATCCATCTGGAAGTACTGTATAATTATCTACGCTGCATCCTTCTGCTTTGAAGCTATTTACAAGTAATTTTCCTGATTCATCATCCCCGTTTCCTGCTGAAAGACTATCACTAAGTGTAATGACACCAACAGAGGGTCTATATTCAAGTGCATGGCTGGATTTACCACCTACTTTATGGGTCAGTTTTACCTCTCCAATACTCATATTCTTATCAATTGCTTTACACATATCATAAATGGTTAATGCCGTAACGGATACTGCTGTTAAGGCTTCCATTTCAACACCAGTAGATTCTTGTGTCTTTACCACAGATTGAATTTCAATAGAATCCCATTTAATAATAAACTTAATATCCACAAATGATAAATGTAATTGGTGGCACATTGGGATTAAATCAGCCGTTTTTTTTGCAGCTTGTATGCCAGATATTTTTGCAGTGGTAAGTACATTTCCTTTTTTTAATTCATCATTTTTAATGGATTCAATAGTAGTAGAATTCATAAAAATGCTTCCAGAAGCATGAGCAATTCTGCATGTAACTACTTTATCTGTAACATCT
This sequence comes from uncultured bacterium, assembly GCA_964345035.1. GTDB lineage: Bacteria > Fidelibacterota > Marinisomatia > SCGC-AAA003-L08 > CAYFPO01. Next base: position 14,495 of record CAYFPO010000020.1, on the reverse strand, counting down.
ACCATTTTTGCATTTCCAGATGAATCTATATGGGTAAAACCTTTCATCATCCACCAATTGTTGACATTGAGTTAAATTTCCGAAAATGTTGTTTCTGGGCACTCCATCCATCAGTTACCTTATTCCACATTGCATCTTTTATCGATTCACATATAGACTCACCGTTACGGATTTTTTTTAATAAATCATATTTTGAAGAAGAATATAAGCAATTCATAATTTTCCCATCAGAGGTTATTCTAATACGATTACAATTTTGACATAATGATCTAGTAAATGACGGAATTACTGCAATCTTTAATGGATGATTGGGATATTTTATGGAATAATGTTCAGTTTTAGTTCCATTATAAATTTCGTGTTGAGGTAAATGATTTTTTATCACACCTAAAATAGAATCTGAGGAAAAGAATTTTTGGGATATTGTTGAATCATAACCATTAAAAGGCATAACCTCAATAAATCTTAATGTAATGGGCATGGTTTTAAAATACTCAATAAATGAAACAATTTCATTATTGTTAAATCCATCCATTGTGACTACATTAACTTTGACGTCCAATTTTTCGTATGAGAGAGCTGCATCTATACCAGATAAAGTTTTATAGAGCTTATTATTACCGGTAATTTGTTTGTATTTATCTTTTATTAATGAATCAACACTAATGTTTACACCCGTAAGCCCTGAGGAAATAAGTTGAGGTAATTTATCTTCTAATAACACTCCATTTGTAGTAATGTTGACAGAGTTTATATTTGGTTGTTGAGATGCAGTTACTACAAATAGTGAAATATCTTTATGCAACAATGGTTCTCCACCGGTAAATCGAATTTTATTCACCCCAATCTGTGAAACAGAATTGATAATTTTACATATTTCCGTGGATGTAAGTTGGGGTTTGCAGGTATAATTAGATTTTTGAGGTAAACAATAAGAGCATTTCAAATTACATACATCATTGATGGCAATGCGTAAATAATTAAATATTCTATTGTGTTGATCGATAATTTTTTTGGAATTATAAAAACTATCGTCAAATCTTAATGATTTTGATATTTGATATATTTTTTCCATCTCATTTCCAAGTCATTCTCAAAAGAGAAATCGGGAGCAGATTCTGACATTTCTATCAGAACCGTGCCGGTATCAAACCATATCTTTATAGACTTAGGTCTTTCTACTAAGAGAAATAAATCAACAATAATCCCTATGCTAAATTTAATATATTTCTACCTACTTATCCTATTATAAGTTGATAATAGTCATAAGGTATGTGAATGTAGCTGATTCATTACTAGATGATTTTAGTTCACCTGGGGTAAACACAGAATAACCAGCAACAAACTTCACATTTTTATTATACTTTTTAATTACAGTTAAATCTAATTCTGAACCAAAAGACTCATCTGATTGATCTGCATTAAATAGATGATATGCCCCATTGAATTTTAATCCAAATAATGTAAAATCACTCAATTTAACATGAATATCCATCAATCCAAGATTGCTTGTATTTTCAGGAAGGTTTAAGAAATAATCCATAAAACCGTAGAATTTATGATTTGTGGCATATAGCGTACTAAATGATTCATTTTTATCAGTTGTTTTGCTATCATCACCAGATACATAATCAACCCCACCACTGAATTTTGCAAAAGAATGTTTATAGTGTAAGTTTACTGCTAATAATTTTCCAGCAAATTCAATATTCTCCGATTCAATTCCATTTTGAAATGCCAATTCAATATCATATCCAAAGTTTTTAAAACCACCTTTAAGATAACTACCAAAAGTATTCATATCGCCATCTTGAAACACGTATCCATGAATATTTTGATTCTCTATTAAATTGAATTTAGAATAGACTCCCAATAAATCCTTTTCATCCGTACTATCAGTTTCAGCAACTAATTTATGTGTAAAGACATCTACATCAATAATATCATTTTTATAGTTGAATAACAAACCATCAAAAGAACGACCGATATTATGCCATCCCACTGCACCAATTAACCGCTGACCACCATAAATTGACTCAAAACGACCAATTTTTAAATTGAGTGGAGTATCAAATAAATTATTGATTTTAAAGTATGCTTGATGAAAGTCCATAATATCCGCAGAACCATCTTTGAGTGTATTGGTTTCACTTCCCATAACTCGCGAGTCTTGAAGTTGCATAAATGAGGTTACAGATTCACTTGTAAACTCAACACCAATACGTGACCTCAAATAGTTTTGGACATTATATCCTGTATTACTGTCAAAATCTTTATCCACTGCTTCATATCGATATCGCACTTGACTTTTCACTGAAAAATCAGCGGCAAACATCATTGCAAACAATGGGATTAACATCAATAAATAAACTATATTTTTCTTCATTTTACTTCTCCTTTTATGTATGTAGATTAAGGCTCTCATGTATATAGGGGTCTTTTAATGGAATTAAATTCCGTTTTGATAATCTGTGCATTACCACCCCAAATGATAAACCAACAATTCCAATGGCTACACCTAACTCTATAAACCCAAACTGGGGGACTTCACCTAAAAATGGTGGAAAAATCATTAAATATAAATCTAACCAATGACCACATAATACCGTCACTGATACAAACAATAGAGTTTTCTCCAATCGTTTTGTTTTTCTAAAGAGTAATATGATAAATGGGATTAACCAATTAAGGAAAATATTCAATATTGATAATAACAAGAATGGACCATCATGACGCTTTAAAAAATAACTGTTTTCTTCAGGGATATTTGCGTACCATATCAACATATGTTGTGAAAACCATATATAAATCCAAAATGTTGTGAAAGCAAACAAATATCGCCCCAACTCATGCAGATGGTCATCTTTTAATAATGTTAAGGAACCATTTCTACGAAGAAAAATGAGAATAATAATCATGAAAGCCAAACCAGTATTAAACATTCCAGAGAAATGATATAAACCGAAAATTGTACTAAACCAATGGGGTTCAATTGACATGATCCAATCGAAGCTTGATACAACAAATGCAATACTTCCTAAATAGAGCCACGCTGCAGACCACCGAACAGATTTTTGTGTATGTTCTAAATCCCCTGTTACATCTTGAAGATGAGAATGCTTTATTATTGGTCGTCCAAACACATACCATATTCCAAAATAAATTGGAATACGAATTAAAAATCCGGATATATTCAGCCACGGCTTTTTACCCAACAAAATTGGATCATTATTCACCACTTCTGTATGTGTCCACTCATACAATTCATGTGAACCAATAACGCATAAAATCATGAATAAAAATCCATATTTTAGTAATCCAAACATGGATTCCGGGATACGACGAACTATGGCACCCCATCCTGCATTACTAACATATTGGACAGCCACAAAAAACATACCGGCAAAGGCTAATCCCGTAACATAATTTGCTGATAAAAGCAAGTTCATCCAAATACGATCACTATACAATACACCAAGCACAATTGTTATTACCCCTATAACAATGGCCTTAAATACGATTTTTAGCAAATTATCATTTAATATAAATACATTCTTTTCCATTATTTCATCGTCTTTAAATAATGAGTTACCTGCCATCTGTCTTTTCTATTAATTTGGATATTATAAGGCGGCATATTCCCCACTCCATTTGAAATAATATCATACAATTTCCCATCAGACATTTGTCTCACCTTATCCGTTTTTATAGATGGTGGTGGTGGTACCCCTCGTTTAGTTACAGAACCATCTCCATCTCCTGAAAATCCATGACAAACGGCACAAAAATTATTATATATAAATTTGCCTCTTTCCATATCAATATCATCATCTTTGAGAGGTGAATTAATTTCATTTACATCTTCCACATCAAACTCGGGCATAAAGCCTAATGGAATAGACCCTTCTGGAGGTGTCTGTAATGTCTGATTATTCTCAAAATGCGGATTGGGTGCATAGGCATCAAAAGCAATAGAATGAACCATCTCAGGCATTACTTCTACATTGGGTTTTGTTTGATCATATTGAAGTAAATAATTCAAAACGAAAACAAAAATAATAGACAATACTACATGTGCAATAGGTTTTATATCCATTGATCCTCCATGATTTTACCATGGTGTTTTTTGGCGATATCTTTTAATCCGTCAATACTCATTCGTTGTTTGTCATTATAGAGTTCGCAATAGAATCTATCATTTGTAGTTCGAAGATGTGGTTGTTTTGAGTTTTTCATTTTTAGTTTTTTCCACAAGAAGAATGAAAATACTGTACCTAATCCTGAAAATAACACCATCACTTCAAAAGCAATGGGCATAAATGCTGGAAAAGAGTTCCAAGGTCTTCCTCCCACATTTATGGGCCAATCAACAGCTGACATCCAATATTCTAACCATAGGGCAAGAGCTAAACCAATGAAGGCAAATCCAAAACAAACTTTTGTTAGTCGCGATGGTCTAAAACCTAATGCTTTGTCAAATCCATGAATGGCATAAGGTGAATACACATCATTAATCTCATAGCCAGATGATTGCATTTCATTCACCGCATCTATCAAATCAAATTCATTTTCAAATTCGATAAAGGTAGCTGATTTCATCTATTTCCCCCTTCCTTTGAAATGCAATACGGATTTTACCTCACCAATGGATACCATCGGCAAAGCTCTTATGAATAATAAAAAGAGGGTGAAGAATAAGCCGAAGCTACCGATAAGTGTACCAATTTCAACTATAGTTGGAGAATAATCCGACCATGACGATGGTAAAAAATCCCGATGTAATGAGGTTACAATAATTACAAAGCGTTCAAACCACATACCAATATTGACAAATATAGAAAGGATAAAGACGATGACGACATTTCGGCGGATACTTTTAAACCAAAAGAATTGAGGCGTTAAGAGATTGCATCCCACCATAATCCAATACGCCCATGCGAATGGTCCTAATGCTCGATTCAAAAATACAAATTGCTCATATCCATTTCCAGAATACCATGCGATAAAAAACTCAGTAGCATAGGATAATGTCACTATTCCCCCGGTAACGATGATGACTTTGGTCATATTCTCGATATGATTTAATGTGATATAATCTTCAAGACCCAATGTTTTTCGAGCAATAATCATAAGGGTTAACACCATGGCAAATCCGCTAAATACTGCACCAGCTACAAAGTATGGTGGGAATGTAGTAGTATGCCATCCAGGGATAGATGAGGTGGCAAAATCAAAACTCACCACAGTATGAACTGACACCACCAATGGAGTGGCTAATCCTGCTAAAAGACCATATACCGTTTCATATCGATGCCACACTTTAAAACTACCATTCCACCCAAAACTTAAAATGGAAAAAATCTTCTTCTTAAATCTATTGGTGGTTCGGTCTCTAACTGTGGCTAAATCGGGGATTAAACCATAATACCAAAATACAGCTGAAATGATAAAATATGTACCTATGGCAAAAACATCCCACGCCAATGGCGATCTGAAATTAATCCATAAAGGACCTCTCATATTGGGATATGGAAACACCCAATATGCCAACCAGGGTCTCCCCATGTGAATGATTGGGAACAATCCTGCGCAAATAACAGCAAAAATAGTCATAACCTCAGCTGAACGATTAATGGATGTCCGCCATTTTTGTCTAAATAAAAAGAGGATTGCTGATATCAATGTTCCTGCATGGCCAATACCCACCCAGAATACAAAATTTGTGATATCAAAAGCCCATCCAACGGTTTTATTCAGTCCCCATGTTCCAATTCCCGTAGCAATTTGGTACGACACACTCACAATCCCTAATATGAGTGCAGTTAATGAGAAAAATAAGCCAGTCCACCATAACTTTTTAGGCTTTCTTTCCATGATATGACAAATATCATTGGTAACATCATTTAAGGACTTATTTCCCTGAATTTGGGGTTCACGAATACTGTGACCGATATTACCCATGATGATGCCCTTTGTTTTTTGATTTACCATCTCTATTTCTAACTTGAGTTAAATAGCCAACCGTGGGCTGAACATTTAATTCTTCTAACACTCGATAATGCCTACCACTATTTATCAATTTTGAAATATTACTTTCAGGATCATTTATATCACCAAAGACTATTGCATCAGCCGGGCAGGATTGTTCACATGCCATTTTAATCTCACCATCAGCAACGGGGTTTCCATTTTTTCGTGCTTCAATTTTAACTTCTTGAATGCGTTGGATACACATAGAACATTTTTCCATTACACCACGAGAACGCACCGTAACATCAGGATTTAACACCATATTCTCCATAATGTCTTCTTTAGTATAATCAAACCAATTAAAACGACGTACTTTGTATGGACAATTATTAGCGCAAAACCGTGTTCCAACACAACGATTATAAACTTGCTGATTTAAACCCTCTGTACTGTGAACCGTAGCTAATACAGGACAAACTGGTTCACAAGGTGCGTTATCACAATGCTGACACATCATCGCCTGAAATGCCACATCTACATCTTCACCATCACCACTATAATAACGATCAATTCTTAACCATGCCATGTCCCGTTTACGAAGGACTTCATCTTTACCTACTACCGGTACATTGTTTTCGACCTGGCAGCCAATTACACAGGATGAGCAACCGGTACATGCAGAAATATCAATAGCCATTCCCCAATGATGCCCCTCATATTTATGATCATCATCCCACATTGTTGTAACAGGATGACCATGATGACTACCTGATGTTGCATCTTTTTTATATGATTTAAAATCAGTCTCTTGAATAAATGGTCTAACAGGCATGATTGCAGGAGATGTATTTTTAGGATTCTCCAAAGAATTATAGGTTTGGGTTAAAGCTAAATCCCATTTTTCATTTACTTTGGTCATACTTTTTATTTCGCCAAAATATTGTAATGTTTCATTCAAATGAATAAAGGTTGAGGCATTCTTTCCTACTGTCTCACCTCTACCAACCGTTGGTTTTTTCTCTATCCAATTTGGACCAATTCCATGGAACCGTTCCGTACCTAATCGTCCATAACCTAAAGCAATTGAAAGTGTATTTTCATGCTGTCCCGGCTGAATAAACACAGGGAGCTTTAGTGAATGACCCTCCGTTTTTACTTCAACTACATCACCACGAACTAATGCTTTCTTATTGGCAAACTTTTCAGAAATGGAAATATAATTATCCCAGGATACTTTTGTAATTGGGTTCGGTAGCTCTTGCAGCCATGGATTTTGAGCATGCTTACCCATTGACAAATGTGAAGTTTGATATAATGAATATTGGAGTGTATCATGCTTCAATTTTATAGATGGCCGTGAATCTGTAAATGGTTTCAACTTTAAGGACTTTGGTTTAATGAGGAAAAATCCATCATGGACTAAAGTATTCCAGAATTTCGTATAAGTCAGCGATGTATTCACCCTGGATTTGAATTGCGATTTCCAATAATCACGTACTAAATCCCGTTCACTTTTTACCTTATGTTGCCAAACTGATAATGATTTTCTGAAAGAACGAGTTTTTCCTAATGGATGCAGCACCGGCTGGGTCATTGATAACAATCCGGAGACAAGTTCGCTATCATTCCAGGATTCCAGACTATGGGGGGCAGGTGCTGCAAATATACACGCTTTACTGGTTTCATCAACGGAATTAGAAAAAGAAACCGTTAATTCTACAGTTTTTAAGGCTTGGGAAATTTGATTTCCCACTGGAAAACTATATACGGGATTTATCTCATTGCAAAATACAGCCCCAATTTTCCCAATTTTCAATTTATTTAAAAATTCGTCAAGTGATGAATCAGAACCTGCAAACTGTAAACTGGGATTTTTGTGATTTATCGTTTTATTAATATTCCTCAGTTTATGGTTAATTCTATTCACCAATAGTTGAACTTTTCTATCATTAACTCCACACACAATCAATGATTTTCCTTTATTGCGGATTAATTGGTTCGCCACTTCTTTTACTACAGAATTGTGTGGATTTTCACCTTGAATATATGCATCTAAATCTTTAACAAATTGAATAATTCCCGATGGTGACAATACAATTCGTTTGTCTGCTTTTGAACCTGTAATTGATAAAGTTGATTCAACATGGATAAGTGTAGAAATTTGCTTTCTGTCCAAATTTCTATTTTTTTTGAAATCTTTTGTAAATTGAACAGGAGAAATCCAAGAACCTAAAAAATCAGCATCAATACTCACCACAACATCTGCTTTATCGAAATGGTATTGAGGCAAAAATCTTTTACCATAATTTTGTTCTTGGGCATCCAGAATTGCTGAATAGGAATACTCATCAATCTCATAATGTTTTACATTACCATACTTTTTCTTAAACTGCTGAATTTGATATTTCGTTGATGGGCTGGTTATGGAATTGGATAATATGGCAATCTCTTTTCCAGAACTTTTGACTTTTTTCAGCTTTTGTAAAATTTCACTGTCAAATGCATCCCAATTTACTTTTTTACCGTCAATAGTTGGATGTAAGATTCTATTTGAATCATACAATTCCAATAAGCTGGCTTGACACTGAGAGCACAATCCTCCTTGATTTAAAGGATGTTTTGGATTTCCCTCCAACTTAATTGGGCGGCCATCCCTATTTTTCACATGGACACTACATTGAGCCGCACAAGCATTACTGGTAGACGCATACCAAATAGCTTTTCCTGGCAATATTTCTTCAGGTTGAATTAAAAATGGAATGGCTTTTTTTATCGGTGCTTTACTACAAGCAACCAATAGTGCACCAAATGAAAACCCCGTAGTTTTCAGAAAACTCCGCCGCGATACTGTTGCCGTTTTTTCCACATCTCCCACGCTAGGCATATCGGTACAACTACATGTTGATGGAGAACATTTATCTTCTATATTTGAATAATATTTTTTTTCTACTGACATATTTTAATAATGGCAAGTTGCACAATCTTGCAATTGCATTTTTCTATATTTACTATTATCCAATGATTCATGATCTTGTCGATGGCAATCCAAGCACCACCCCATTGACAAATCATTTTCCTGTTTTACTCGAGCCATACTTTCTACACCCCCGTGACATTTAGCACAAGCTAATCCGGCACTAATATGAGGTTTGTGACTGAAATATACAAATTCAGGCAGATTATGAACTTTCACCCATTCAACATTTTTTTCATCAGAAGATTTTGCGGATTCAAAAGCATCATATATTTTTTTTATCTCATCACTCACCTTTAACTTTCGTTTTTCTTTGTCTGCCAGTCGTACTTCATTGTTGGTATTACTCACATATTTATGGCAATTCATACATACATTCACCGGCGGGATTCCCGCATGCTTGCTATCTTCTGCACCAAAGTGGCAATACATACAAGAAATATTCATTTCTCCGGCATGGAGTTGATGTGAAAAGTCAATAGGTTGCTCAGGTTTATAATCCTTAAAATTTCCGGGAAGATGAATATTTGAATTTTTAATGGCAATTATGGTACCAATAACTGCGATTAAGACTGCGATTCTGCTAATCTGTTTATTTAATTGGCTATCTTTTATCAAGAATTCTTTTGGCTAAATTGTTTTCTAAAGTAATTGCTTTAGGGAATAGAATATTATTTTCCAGGTGGATGTGCAAAATCACATCGTCCTCTAATTCTTTCAAGTTAGAAAAAGCGGCTCTAAATGTGGTGCATGCATCTTCTGGAGGTGTATAATTGTTCGATAGCTCTTGAAGTCGCTTTAACAAATCTCCCGCTTGATCATGCTCAGCCATCATTACTCGTATGGGATTTGACACAAATTGATGAAAACTATTTGTACTTTGTTCACCTGTATCCATTTTAACCAAATTGAAGATATATGGGAATAAAACTTGCTCTTCCTTCATCATGTGATGGTGTAATTCAGAAAGTAGATTTGAACATACCTCTGCCATCTCAACTGTTTTGGGATGCCGTTCACCATGAACTTTAGCAACTTTTCGAATAAATTGGAGTGTGATAGAGCCAGTATCGTAAATATACTGATGATGTTTATCGATTATATGAGTCACCAATGAATCAACTTCCATAGATTGATAGTCAATAACATCATCATTTTCAGAAGTAGATTTATTTAATTCATTTACAATTAATGGATAATTGATTTCATTTTCATCACATACAGTTTTGAGCTGTTGTTTTCCACCACAACAAAAATCTAATCCATATTTTTGGAAGATATTTGCTGTTCGAATATCATCTGCTACAATTTCACCGATTGTGGTTGTGTCATTTATATTCACAACTACTCCTTTATGGATTTTTAAATTCTGCTTTGGGTCCCAAATAATACCAATAATTCAATACAGCACATACTGCATAAAAAACAGCAAAACCATACATAGCTACTTCAGGTGTTCCCAATTTCATATTTTCACCAATCACCTTTGGAATTAAAAAAGCACCATAAGCAGCTACAGCAGATGTCCAACCAAGGACAGGTCCTGCCTGTTCTTCGTTAAAAACCATTGAAATGGTTCTGAAAGTGGAACCGTTACCAATTCCCGTTGCTGTAAATAAAATTACAAGGAGGATAAAGAACGGCATGAAATAATCCTGTGGTGTGGCGGACTGATAAGCCAATTTTGCATAATATCCCACTCCAATTGCTGATATGACCATTACAATAGAAACCCATTGAGTTACAATTGCACCACCCACTTTATCTGATAATTTTCCACCAATGGGACGAATCAATGCACCGATAAAAGCACCAACCCACGCAAACATAAACGTCGCTGGTCCGTCCGGATTAGGTAAGTGCTGCCAAACTCCATCAGCACCTAAAATATGCTTTACACCAAAAATAAATTTAATGGATAAGCCAACTGCTGCCGAAAAACCAATAAACGAACCAAAGGTCATAGTATAAATAATTGTCATAACCCAGGTATGTTTATTGTCAAATATCTTGAACTGCCTTTCCAGATTTTTCTTTATTTCTCCCGGGGAGAGCGTTTTCATCAAAAACACTGTTGCAGCAATAACTCCGGGTAATGCTATCCATTTCACCCAAGTCAATGATTTAAATGTCAGAATAAAATACAACCCTGCAGCCGCAGTAATAAAGCCAATGAATAATAGCCATGATATACGCCCAAAGGAAACTATGGGAGTTTTTAATCCCGGAGTTACTGCTTCAGTAGTAATGTTATTCATCCTTGTCCAACCAAAATAAGCCAATGGAAGGAGCCAAAGCATCCAAACCCAACCTGCATTTGCGAGCCATGTTTCTGAGCCTGCTGCAATTCGTTTAAAAATTGTTCCACTATTACTGGATAAAATCATGGAGTCTCCACTCAAAGCACCCAACAATGGAATGGTCATCACCAGTGGAACCAATATCTGCATAGTGGTTACACCAAAATTTCCCAGACCTGCATTCATTCCAAGAGCATAACCCTGCATTCGTTTGGGGAAAAAGAAACTGATATTGCTCATAGATGATGCAAAGTTTCCCCCTCCAAACCCTGAAAGGAATGCCAGAATTTGAAAAACCCACAGAGGTGTATTTTTATCCTGGAGAAAAATAGCAGCACCCAATGATGGAATCATCAATAATGCTGTAGTGAAGAAAATTGTATTCCGTCCCCCGGCCAATCGTATAAAAAATGAACTGGGAATACGTAATGTAGCTCCAGTAAGTCCTGCAATCGCTGTTAATGTAAAAAACTCTGTTTGTGAAAATGGAAAACCGAGATTTTTCATTTGCACAGTTATAATCCCCCACATTAACCATACTGAAAAACCAACCAATAAACTTGGAATAGAAATCCATAGGTTTCTTGTTGCTATTGCTTTTCCTGGACCATCCCAGAATTCCTGGTTTTCCACATCCCAATTTTTTAAATCAACTTTACTCATTCTATATTTCCTTTATTTTTAATTGTTATCTCTATTCCTCCGCAAATGATCCTTTGGGTTCTTCAAGGAAAATCCAGCAATATAATAAGCTTAAAAATGCCCCTCCTGCAATAAAGAAGAAAAATGTTTTTGCATCTACCAGTGAATAAATGACCAGATAAATAACTGCACCAACATTTCCGTATGCTCCTGCCATTCCTGCAATCTGACCAGTCATTTTTCTATTTATCATGGGTATGACTGCAAAAGTTGCACCTTCGGCTCCTTGTACAAATATTGAACAAATTATTGTAATAATTATGGACAAAACAAGCCAAGAAACACTATCAAACATTGGAACAACAGTTTGAACTCCATTGACTATTGGACCCCATTCTCCTATGTGAGCCATTCCTAAAAAGCCCAGAGCAATACCCATCATATAAATGAGCATTGTTTTTTTTCTGTTTTTCATTGTATCAGAAATCAATCCTCCTAAAGGTCGAGCAAACAAATTTACAAATGCAAATGAAGAAGCAATAACACCAGCTAAAGTTGCTGTCATAATTAAATTTCCATCAGAATTTTTTAACATAGAAAAGGTTGTTTCAAAAAACATTGGAAGCATGGATACGACAGCTAATTCGGCACCAAAATTCGCAAAATATGTACTGTTCAATGCCGCCACAGATGACCAATGATATTTATCCTCTTCCGGTACTCCCTTTTTTAAATATGGCAGGTTGATGTGCAATGTTTTGAAAACATGGGCAAAATAGACAAAAGTAAGTATGCCGTACACCATAGTCAAAATATCCGTTGAAATGAGAGGAATACCATCCACTTTGATATTACCAATTCTCCATGCCAATACTCCCATAGCTCCAACAAGTGGAAATGACCAAAGTAAATATTGAAATAAATCCACATAAGAAGTAACCATCATAGGTTCTGTTTTTTTCGTTTTCGGGATAGGTTTGTCTGCAGCATGATCTTTTACAAGAAAATAATACATGATTCCATATACAAATGATACAGCTGCATTGAGAATTAAGGCATATCTCCAGGCATCACCATCCAATCCTAACCAATCCTGAAAAACATGGATTGCTATCCAAGGTAAAGTCATGGCTGCCGCTGCTGAACCAAAATTCCCCCAACCGGCGTAAAACCCTTCTGCCCTTCCAATCATTTTTGGTGGAAACCAATTTGCAACCATTTTTATACCGACAACAAAGCCTGCGCCGATTGAACCTAATATTAATCTTGAGATTAATAATTGGGTGAATGAATTCCCTAGAGCAAAAAGCCATGCCGGTATTGCCATAATGATCATTAACCCGGAAAAAACAATTCTTGGTCCATAACGGTCAATGAGAGCCCCAATTATTATCCGTGCTGGAATAGTTAACGCCACATTACTTATAGCCAAAACTTTTAAATGTTCTTTGGTCAACCAATTGACATTTTTCAACATGGTGGTCGCCAATGGCGCCATATTAAACCATACATAGAATGTAATGAAAAAGGCAATCCAGGTGAAATGCAAGACACGAATACGTTCTTTACTAAAATCAAGTAATTCGGGTGTTTGTCTATTATTGTTTCCGTTGGCCATTTGATACTCCCTATTTAGTTTTTATAAGGTATTGTTTTTAGTTGTGCGAATTTTTTTTCTATCCCAATACCAGCGAGCCAATTGCGGTTTTCTCCAGAGATATGGATTGGGTAAAACCAAAATGTGAACCAACCGTGTATATGGAAATAATAGAATGATTGAAAATGCACCAATTATATGTAGTTTTATTGTAATAGGCATGGAAGATACATAAGATAAATCTGGACTTAACTTAAATACTGACCATAAGTATGGAGCGAGTGAAGCAGCAAACCAGCTGGATCCCCAGCGATGCAAATATGCTGTCAAAATTCCGGTGATAACCTGGAATACCAAAATGCCTAATACACACCAGTCTGCAGTAGATGTAACAAATCGCGCCCGCACGTTGGTCTTTCTACGGGAAACGATATTAATCAGGCCAACCAATGTCATTAACCCGAAAATAAACATGGCGATTTCCATGACATACATTCTTGCTGGTATGCTATTCCACCAAAGAACCGTTTCAGGGACAAGGAACCATATAAAGTGTGCTGTTAGGACAGCAATAATCCCATAATGGAACGGAACCAATCCCCAAAAATGTTGACGGTTTTCCAGAAATTGTGAAGATAAACTGGAATAAGTAAATGCCTTTGAGCGATACCGCTGAATTGTAACCACAAAAAATGTGAAAAGTGTTACATACGGAAAAAGCACAAAGAAAAATGTGTCAAGGTAATTTTGTAACATATCCATCAGTTCTGTACCTCCCGGGTCGTTGACTGTTTTTCCAGTATATCATGAATAAACTGAACTAAATTTTTGTAAGGAGTTTTTGTTTCTCCAAAACCATCTATTATCTTTTTAATTGCTGGTATAACATAGGTGTTAATGAATTCGTTTCTATTATCGTTATCCATTAATGGAAGAACGGATAAAATATGCGATAAATGGTCCGGTAATTCAGACGATTCGGAAACACCAAACTCACGAAGCATTTCTCTCA
>CAYFPO010000019.1:0-44120 GCA_964345035.1 uncultured bacterium | reverse complement strand
GAATACCGCTAACACGTTAACCGTTTTAACGGTTTATGAAAAGTAAAGATTGAGACAAATGAGCTACACAGAACAAGACTTTGAAGAACACATAGAGGAATCACTTGTCAATAGTGGTTACACTTCATCCGACCCATCCATCTATGATAAAACTCTCTGTCTAAACCCCACCCAACTGATTGGGTTCATCCAGGAAACCCAACCCAAAACCCTTGAAAAACTTGAACATCAATTTGGAACAGAAACAGAATCCAAACTGATTAAAAAAGTTTCCACCGAAATAGAGAGTCGTGGTGTGATTGATGTATTAAGAAAGGGTGTGAAAACAAGAGGGTGTGAATTCAAGTTGGTGTATTTCCAACCCAAGAGTGGGTTGAATCCCGAACATAAAGATTTATACAAACAGAATCGTTTCACCGTCATCCGTCAACTGAAATACTCTCTGAAAAATGAGAACTCCATTGATATGGGAATCTTCATTAACGGAATCCCAATCGTGATGATAGAACTGAAAAACACACTAACTGGTCAGAATCAAATTGACGGTGAGAAACAATGGAAGTATGACAGAGACCCCAAAGAACCATTGTTCAGATTCAAACGGAATCTTGTTTATTTCTCTGTTGGGAATGAAAAGGTGTCAATGACCACACGGTTGATGGGTGGTAAAACACGATTTCTTCCCTACAACAAAGACATTGAGAATCCCGTCAATCCTGTTGGACACAAAACCCATTATCTATGGGAAGATATTCTCCAACCCAACAGTATGTTGGATTTGATTGAAAACTTTGTCCATATCAGTCATCAAACAGAGAAAGTTTTTGATTCAAAAGCCGGTAAAGTGGTGGATAAGAAATCGGATATTCTCATTTTCCCAAGATTCCATCAATTGAAAGTCATAAAAAAGTTGAAGGAATCAGTTATTGCGGAAGGTGTTGGTAATAATTATTTGATTCAACACACAACTGGTAGTGGAAAATCACTTTCCATCGGTTGGTTATCCCATCTCTTATCATCTCTATACAGAAATACCGATGACACCAATAGAATGTTTGATTCAATTATTGTGGTAACTGACAGACGGATATTAGATAAACAGATTAGAGATACAATCAAACAGTTGGAACAGACCAAAGGTGTGGTGAATCCTGTTGATGTTGATTCCCAACAATTAAAAGAATTTCTTGAAGTTGGTAAAACCATTATTGTGACTACCGTTCAGAAATTTCCGGTCATATCTGAATCCATATCAAAACTTAAAAGTAAAAACTTTGGAGTCATCATTGATGAGGTTCATTCCTCCCAAAGCGGTGAGACTTCCAAACACTTGAAAATGAGTTTGTCTAAATCAGTTTTGGATGAATACCAGGAAGGTGAAGACAGAGATGATTTAACGGACTACGAACAGAAGATTTTAACTCAAATTATTTCAAGAGGGAAACAAAACCATATTTCCTATTTCGGATTTAGTGGAACTCCCAAGAACAAAACATTGGAAATCTTTGGAAGAAAGAATAAGAATGGACAGTTTAAATCCTTTGACACTTACTCAATGGAACAGAGTATTTATGAAGGATTCACCCTTGATGTATTACAGAATTACACCACCTATGAACGGTATTTCAAACTGAACAAAAAAATTGAGGAAGATAAAGAGTTACCGTCAAGTAGAGTAAAAAAGATGTTGGTGAGTTGGGTGGATATTCAACCCCACACCATCACAGAGAAATCCAAAATTATATTGGAACATTTCATTAATAATACTTCCAAGAAGATGAGTGGTAAAAGTCGTGGAATGGTGGTTGTTAGGTCAAGATTACACTGTGTCAAATTCAAACTTGAATTAGATAAACAGATGAAGGAGTTGGGATTACCTTATGGGTGTTTAGTTGGATTTAGTGGAACGGTTCACGATACAGGTAGCGGTAAGGATTATACAGAATCTTCAATGAACGGCTTTTCTGAAAAACAAACTCAAGACAATTTTAAAGACCCAAAATTCAGACTCTTAATTGTCTGTGATAAGTTTCAAACCGGGTTTGACGAACCACTACTCCATACAATGTATGTAGATAAAAGATTACAAGGATTACAATGTGTTCAAACACTATCAAGATTGAACCGGTCAATGAGAGGGAAAACAGATACCTTTGTGTTGGACTTCGTAAATAAACCCAAGATTATTCAGGATTCATTCCAACCTTATTATCAAGGAACAATACTTGTAGAAGAAACTGACCCCGATAAACTCTATACCATTGAACAACAGATTAAAGAGTTTAATCTATTCCAAGATGAAACAGTCAGTCTGTTAGTAGAAAAGTTTTATGATGAAAGAATCCCCGATGAAGAACTCCAACCCATATTGGATACAGTTGTAAATGATTGGAGAGAATTGGCTGAAGATGAAAGGGAAGAATTTCGTCATCAGATTCAAAGTTTTATTAGACTGTATGGGTATGTATCCCAAATCATCACTTTCAAAGATATTAACCTTGAAAAGCTGTATATCTTCCTTCGGTTTCTGAATAAGAAACTTCCCAAAAGACCAAGAGAAAGATTAACAGATGTATTCTCTTATGTTGATTTGGAATATTTCAGAATTGAGAAGAAACACACATCCAAAATTGAGTTGGAAGGTAAATATGGTGAGTTAGAACCGATATCCACAGATATAGGAAGTATATCAGATGACCCATTGGATTTTCTATCCCATATTGTTCAAATGTTAAATGAAAACTTTGGCAGTGATTTAACAGATGATGATAAGATAAATATTCGTAGATTAGATCAAAGTTTAAAGGAAGATGAAGAACTACAGAAAATACACGAAGGTGATAACACAGACACCAACAAACGGTTTGTCTTTGATAAGTTTTTTGAAAAGTATTTATTAAGTTTGGTTGATAGGGATATGAATTTCTATAACAAACTGAAAGAAAAGAAACGGAATAAGTATCTTAAGGATAGATTGTATGAAAGTTATTTAAGGAGATTTTGAAACTATCAAAGATTTCTTTAATTTCTCACCTCAATTCACCTCAAAAACTTCTGCTGTATTAAGTAAAAAATCATATAATGGTGATGTACTCTCATTTGCAGGAGAATTTGGTAAAACTAAGAAAGACCTTGCCATACCGGAGCAAGTCCATTTCACAGTGGTGGAATTTGCAGGATCACCCGGAACCTATTCCGGTGCAGATGGTCTGATAACCGACAATCCGGAAATTATACTCACACTTAAAACAGCTGATTGTGTTCCTGTCTATTTAACCGATGAGAAACTTGGTGTAATAGGCTTGGTTCATTCCGGCTGGAAGGGGACTTCCGGAAAGATTATGAACAATGCTGTGGAACTGATGAAAGGAATTGGTTCAAACCCCGACAATATACAGATATTTCTGGGTCCTGCCATTGGTATCTGCTGCTATGAAGTGGGTGAAGAAGTAGGAGAAAAATTCCATCCAAATGCTAAAATTGACCTAAAAAATGGAAAATGGAAAGTGGGTCTGCATAAGCAGATCATCTTAGATTTAATGGAAGGTGGAATACCACAATCCAATATACAAAGATCAAAACTATGCACATTTGAAACGGATGATTGCCACAGCTACCGCAAAGACGGCAGCAAGGCAGGGAGAATGATTGCTCTATTTGGAAATCTGAAGTGACATATCTCGAAAGTTTAATACTGGGATTCATTCAGGCAGCTACAGAATTTTTGCCAATCAGCAGTTCGGGGCATTTGGTAATAGGGCAGGAAATTCTCGGGGTAGAATCATCGGAAATCACTATGGAAATTTTACTCCATCTTGGGACATTACTGAGTATAATTTACTATTACCGGTTTGATCTGAAAGATTTGATCGGAAATGCGGTATTAAAAAAAAATACTGCAGCCGGAAGGTATATAGTTCAACTGGCCGGTGCAACCATTCCTGCAGTAATATTTGGATTACTGTTTAAATCACACATAACAGGATTTTTTAACAATATTCAATATGTATCCATTGCATTGTTATTCACCGGCGGAATACTTTTTTCCACACGGAAAATAAATTCTGAGAATAACCCAATTACATGGTCAACCGTAATGTTGATTGGAACAGCCCAGGCATTTGCTGTAATCCCGGGAATATCCAGATCAGGTGTAACTATCGCTGCTGCATTATTGTGCGGAGTGCAGCACAAAGAAGCAGCAAAGTTTTCCTTTTTTCTGGCTATCCCTGTTTTATTTGGAGCGGGCGTTCTTGAATTACAGAATCTTGCAAATCTTGCAAATTTGAATACTGGTCCCGTAGTCCTGGGATTTTTCAGCGCTTTTATCGGCGGTATTTTAGCAATCAAAGTATTATTGAGAATTATTACTCAGAAAAAATTCTGGATGTTTGCAATTTACTGCTGGGGAATAGGAATCCTGACCATGGGATATACCTATATTTAATATGGCTAAACCGGTAACATTCAGGCAGATTGTCCATAGGATTCGTGCTGGAGAAATTGCCCCGATTTATTTTCTTCATGGTTCAGATGCTTTTCTGCAGGATTTTATCTTAAAAGAAATCTCAGCCAATTTCCTGAATGGGAATGGAGAAAAGAAACACTATTCCATGGATATGGATTCCACCCAAACTCTCATAAGTGATTTGTATGAAGGCAGTCTTTTTGTGTCTAAAAGAACATTTATTGTGAGAGAAATTAAAAAACTGAAATCCAATCAGGATGATTTTCTACAATACCTGAAGTCACCGGACCCAAACATTTGTCTCATACTCATTGATGAAGATTTCACCTCAAAAAGTAAATTTCTGGATAAAATTAAAAAAACTGCTGAACCGGTGAATGTATCACCTCCTTTTGAAAATAAAATAAAGGAATGGGCACAATATATTCTGAGTTTGAAAGAATTCAAAGTTGACGACAAGGATTTAGACAAAATCATTGAAATATATGGTGATTCTATTGCTTCAGTTGTGAATGAAATAGAAAAGATATCACTCATGCAGGGAGGTGCTAAACAACTGGATTTAAAAAGTTATCTCTCCGAAGTGGAAGACATGAGAGAATTCTTTATGTGGAATCTATTAGATAATCTGGGAACAAAACGTCTGCAAAAATCAATAATAGTTTTCGATTCAATTATTGAGCATGGATTATCTACAATACAAATTGTAATACAACTGTCAGAATTTTACAGAATGATTTATAATATGAAGATTTCTAACAACTCCCCCGGATATAGTTTTTACTTTAATAAAATAATCAAAAGCCGGGCTGCAGGATATTTGAATAAATATGGTAAAATCGAATTAGAAAATATACTGCTCCGATTAAGGAAAATTGATATGTATTTAAAAACCACCTCATTAAAAGATAAGTTACTATTTCACCCGTTATTTTCGGGAATCTGCAAAGGAATTTATGCCTGATTACGAATTTACTGATGAGGAACTGATTGCAAAATTCCAGGGTGGAGATGTGGGCGCATTTAACCAGATTGTACACAGATATAAGGATCGCCTTTTGAACTTTATCTACCGGTTTTTAAATGATTTGGATAAAGCAGAAGATCTAACCCAGGATACATTTTTAAAATTATACACACATAAACATTCATATAAGGAAATCGCTAAATTTTCCACATGGTTATATACTATTGCAGGCAACCTTGCAAAAACTGAACTGAGAAAATTAAAAAGAAGAAGAACCTTTTCCGTCACTGATTTGAGCTATGACGACAGGGAATTTGTAATTACCAGTGCGGAAGCCGGACCAGATGAAGATATCCACTCCAGAAATCTAGAACAGAATATCCAGGCTGCTCTGAATGAATTACCGAATGATTTCAGAACGGTTATTATTCTGCGAGATATTCAGGAACTTTCTTATGAAGAGATTAGTAAAATCGTCACTGTTCCCCTTGGAACAGTTAAATCCAGAATTAATAGAGGAAGACTTAAGTTACAGCAATTACTAAAAAGTAAAGGAGAAAAAAGATACTGAATGAATTGTTACGAATTTGAATCCAAAATATCAGCTTACATAGATGGTGAATTGAAACAATCAGAAAGAACTCAATTCACAGAACATAAAAATATTTGTGAAATCTGCATTGAAAAATTAAATAAAATAAAGTCCACATTGAAAGCAATGACACAAATACCGAATTATAAAACATCAAAAAATTTCTTTCATAATCTTGAAAAGAAAATCCAAACCATTGAAAATTCAAAAACTCCATTATGGGAGAGAATCTCACAATTTAAACCATTTGGTTTAGAACCGGTATATGCATTAGGCGCTGTATGTGCATTGGCTGTTTTGACAATTTCATCAATTCTGTTATTCAATATTGATCACCAACCGGATATTAATTTGAATACAATTACCAAAAGCCAAACGGCTCCAAAAGATCCGGTTGATTCAAAAATGCCGATATTTCTTGCAGGTGAAGAAGGTGAAATGATTGACGATTCCATATCCACATTTGAATATACTAAAAACTCCCATCAGAATACTGAAAAATTATTGATGGTAAACTCACCAAATTGACCAAAATCTGCTGAAAACCCTAAAAAAACTACTTTTCCTTTAATATAATTAATCCTTTATATTTTTCTGCCATTGAATTTAATTTTCACGGTTTGGTATTAATATATTATACTCCCTAATTTATTAAATTGATGAATAAACAATATTCTAAGGCAATATCGGGGTTGTTTTTATTGTTAGTAATCTTGAGCATTGGTGCATTAATGTCCGAGATAATTCCGACTAATGCAGTACTCGGTACAGGAATTCTATTTGGTTTAATTGGCTTGTTGGTTTCAAGAAATGCTGAAACACAAATGAGCACTGTATTAAAAGAACTGAAAAACCAGGCAATGCATGATGGAATGACTGGATTGCTGAATTATAAATTTTTTAAAAAAAGGTTAGCAGAAGAAATTGAAAGATCAAACAGGTATAAGAATTCAATTACATTGTTGTTTCTGGATTTAGATAAATTTAAAAGAATAAATGACACATACGGTCACCTGTTTGGAGATTTTGTCCTGAAAGAAACATGTAAGATTATTGAACAGAATGTGAGGAATATTGATATTGTCTCCAGGTATGGTGGTGAAGAATTTTGTGTCCTTCTTGTCAATGCTAAGAAAGATGACTGCTTTAATACTGCAGATCGTATACGCAGTCAGATTGAAGATCATAAATATACAGATGGGAAAATAAGTGAAAAAATGACAATTAGTATTGGAATGGCAGAATATCCAAAAGATTCAAAAGATTTGGATGGATTTATAAAGTATGCAGATGATGCAATGTATCAAGCCAAGAAGACCGGCAGAAATTGTATAAGATAACTTAACACAGGAGAAAAAATGGCTAAAAAACAGGGTTTTGGAGATAAAGTTAAAAAAAGTTCAGCTGAAGGTAGAACATACCTGAAAATTGTTAGAACTAATAGATCAAAAACAACCAATGGTATTCGGTTTAATGAAGAAATGGTTGGTGTCCCACCGGGGGATAATGTTGACAACTTTATAAAAAAATATCTCGAAAATGCAGGGAAAAAATAGGAGGGTAACCCTCCTATTTTTCTTTAGGGGCAATGAAACTATTTCTGCTGCTGCTCAATCTCATCTGCATTACTTATGCCTTAGAACAACAATCCGAAGATTCCAGAGTTTTGGAATTGATTTTATCAGGTGAATATGAAATGTTGTCTGAGAATTACAAAGAAGCAAATAAATTATTTTTGCAAGCCCTGGAAATCGATTCAACTTCTGTTTCAATTTACCTTTCATTGGCTGAATTGAGCATTCTTGAAAACGATATTGAAAGTTGTATTACACATCTGAACACCGCTTTTTCACTGGATACTACAAATATTGATATTGGTCTGAAATTATTTGAAATGAGCATAGCATCAGATCAATATGAAAATTGTGATAGAGTCATACAAACTCTTAATCACCAGTACCCTGATGATGTACATGTTCAAAACAGTTTATTGGGTTTTTATCAAGCAACTAATAAGTGGGAAAATTTAATTGAGTACTATTGTGATAAATATTTAAAGGATAATTCCAAAAAAGATTTTCTGAGGCAGGCTGTTGAAATTGGATTAAGTACTGGAAATGAAACAAAATTGTTAGAACAAATTTCTAATCTTAAAGATATATTCCCATTAGACAGCTTTGTTATTTCTATATTTGTTCAGGTGTCTTATCAGCAGCAGCAGTATGAATTGACAAAAGAAGGCTTGGAATCTCTGATCCAGTTAACCGAAGATAATTTTGGATTAAAATTACAACTTGCAGAAGTATTTCTATTACTGCAAAAATCTAAAAAATCTTTGGAAATTCTGGATGAATTATATAATGAGAAATCAGATAATCAATTATTATTGAATTTGATGACGATTACACTTTCAGAACTTGAAGATTTTGATCGGTTGGCGCAAATTAGTAAACATTATATAAGTTTGTATCCGGATTCAGCGGATGGATATGAGAATCTGACAATTGCCTATATGCATCAGGAAAGATATCAGGATTTGTTAGATATATCATCAATGGGTGCGATAAAATTTCCGAAAAATGTAACTTTTCCCTATTTCATGGGAAACACCTATCTCACACTTGAAGATTTTGAATCTGCAAAACGAGAGTTTTTGAAATCCCTGGAAATTTCACCTGAGAACCGTATCATCAGGCAATCTCTATTGACAGTGTATGAAGAACTGGAAGAATATGAAGTATCGGACAGTTTATTTAAAATCCTGTTTACCGAGGATAAAAACGATGCTACAAATCTGAATAATTATGCCTATAGTTTATGTGAAAGAAAATCTGTGAGTGATACAACACTTGATTATGCGTTGACTCTTGCAGAAAATGCTGTTAAAATCGAACCGGATAATTCAGCATTTTTAGATACTATCGGGTGGATTTATTTTCGTAAGAAAAATTATAATTTAGCTATTGAGTATATAAAGCAGAGCTTATCCATTGACAGCACTAATTCCGTAATACTTGAACATCTCGGTGATGTTTATTTAAAGTTAAATGACCTGGATAACGGATTGAAAAATTACCATAAAGCATTGAAATATTCACCGGGAAACCAGTCAGTATTAAATAAGATTGAACAATATGAGTGATCTGAGTAAAAGTGTTAGTGTGGTAGTGCCGGTTTTCAATGAAACGGATTCACTACAAGAGTTATACGGTGAAATAATAGATAATATTCAACAGTGGTCTTCTAAGGAGATTATTTTTGTAGATGATGGAAGTACTGATGGCTCCTGGGATGTATTACGGTCTATTGCAGAAAACGATGACTCAGTTAAACTAATCAGATTCACAAAAAATTATGGCAAGGCAGAGGCATTGTCGGAAGGATTTACTCAATCCACTGGTGATTATATTGTTACAATGGATGCAGATTTACAAGATGACCCGGGCGAAATTTCTGCACTGATAAATAAAATTGAAGAGGGGTGGGATGTTGTATCTGGCTGGAAACAACTGAGAAAAGACCCGATATCAAAACGGTTCCCATCCAAAATTTTTAATTTCTTTACACGGTTTTTTGCCGGAGTCAATATCCATGATTTTAATTGTGGACTAAAAGCATATAAAAAACATGTTGTCAAATCTTTGGATATCTATGGTGGATTACACAGATACATCCCGGCAATAGCAGTACAAAAGGGATATTCAGTAACAGAAATACCAGTAAACCATCGTTCAAGGAAGTTTGGTATTACAAAGTATGGCGGAATACGGTATTTCCACGGCTTTTTTGATTTATTAACCGTCTTATTCCTTGGCAGATATACAACCAAGCCATTACACTTATTTGGATTTTTTGGTATAACCGGAACTCTCATCGGAGTGGCTATTGAATGTTATGTACTGTATTTAAAATTTGTATTAGGAGAACCATTTCAACTTCATTTTGCCCTATTAATTTTTGGTGTTTTGTTTATAGTCTTGGGTATTCAATTTTTCTCAATAGGACTACTTGGAGAATTGCTGGTCAGGTCGAATCCACAGACTAAAAATCGTGTGGATTTAATTTACCGTAAAATTAATAAATAATAAATGAACATTGCGATTGTTGGTGTGGCACCGCCATATCGAGGTGGAATTTCCTTGCACACTGCAGTATTGTTTCACCATTTACAGAAATCACACAAAGTAACCTGCTTTAATTTTACACGTCAGTATCCGGAATTTTTATTTCCGGGAAAAACTCAATATGAAACATCCAAGCCAGCAGTGGATATTCCGTCAGTCAGAGTAATGGATTCAATTAATCCTTTAACATGGAATTCCACAGGCAATCAAATTCTCAAATTATCTCCTGATCTGGTAATATTTCGATGCTGGAATCCATTTTTCTCTTTAATGATGGGGTATATAGCCAGAAAAATTAAAATTAAAAATCCGAAAATTCAAATGTTGGCGTTGTGTGATAATATCATACCTCACGAATCTCATTCAATTGATTCTTGGTTGATGAAATATTTTTTAAATAAAATGGACACATTTTTGGTTCAATCAAGTATTGTGGAAAAAGAATTATTGGAATTGATACCTGATGCAAAATATGTAAAATTGTTTCACCCGCTTTACAATGTATTTGGAGAAAAATTAGATAAAACCACTGCCAGAAAAAGATTAAACATCAAACATAAAAATGTAATTCTGTATTTTGGAATGATACGGGGGTATAAAGGATTTGATATACTGATTCAATCCGTAAAACACTTAAAAGGTGAATTGGAGGATTTTATTGTATATGCAGTTGGAGAATCTTATGAACCGGAAGAAAAATACAGAGAAATGATTTCTGCAGAGGGAATAGAAGATGTATTTAAATGGGAGAATCAATATATTCCTGATTCTACGGTAGGAAAATATTTTTCTATTGCTGATGTGGTAGCATTGCCATATAAAACTGCAACTCAGAGCGGTATAGTTCAGATTGCATATCACTTTAATATTCCGGTTATTGTAACAGATGTGGGTGGGTTGAGTGAAATGGTGGTGGAAGAAAAATCCGGAAATATTATTCCTCCAAATGACCCGGAAAAACTTGCTGATGCTATTTCTGACTTTTTCATACAGAATAAAAATCCGGCAATGTCTTCATTTATTTCTGATTATAAACAAAAATTCAGTTGGGAGGAATTCGTGAGAGGTATGGAAACATTAGTGATAGATTGAAAAGTCCAAAAGTAGTTTTGATGATACTGAATTGGAATGGAATGAACCATACCCGGGAATGTTTGAAGTCAATCCAGAAAATATCATATCAAAACTATTCAGTGTTGGTAATTGACAATGCTTCTACCGATGGATCAATGACTGTATTTAGGAATGAGTTTCCGAACATTGATTATTTGGAATTAGATTCAAATTACGGGTTTGCTGGTGGGATGAACAGAGGTTTAGATTTTTTGCGTAAAAATCCACCCGATTTTGTTGGATTTTTAAATAATGATATTGTAGTAGCCCCGGATTTTCTTGATCATTTGGTAAATGCATTCAATGAAAATGGAAAAGACAATATTTATGGTCCAAAGATATTATACTTCCATAAAAAGGATAAAATTTGGTTTGCCGGCGGGAAAATTGATTTTACATTCGCCAGAGTCACACACAGGGGAATCAGGCAGCAGGATTGTGATCTATATTCAGAAAATATTGAAACAGATTATATTACGGGGTGCTGTCTATTTTCGTCTTGGTCAACAGCCAATGAGTTAACTGGATTTAATGAGAAATTCAACATGTATGGAGAAGATGTGGATTACTGCATCCGTGCTGCGAATCTTGGAAGTAAGTGTTTTATGATATCATCTGCTAAAATTTGGCATAAGGTATCTTCATCCATCGGGGGTCA
This sequence comes from uncultured bacterium, assembly GCA_964345035.1. Lineage (GTDB taxonomy): Bacteria > Fidelibacterota > Marinisomatia > SCGC-AAA003-L08 > CAYFPO01. Next base: position 32,198 of record CAYFPO010000019.1, on the reverse strand, counting down.
CTGGTCATGGAGAAAAAATTGGAAGAAATTCAATTCATTAGTGAAACTTTTAGACAGTCATGGAACAATTGTACAAAAGATCACAGGATTTCCATTACTCATCTTGTATTCGATATTTATGTTTCCATACCTGATTGTTAAGCAATTTACTGAAAAGAATTAAAATTGGGAAACCCAATGGTAAAGCCTAATTTTTTCATCGTTGGTGCACCTAAATGCGGCACAACGTCAATGTATCACTATCTCCGCCAACATCCCGATATTTTTATGCCGGATTTCAAAGAACCCCATTATTTTGGCAATGACCTTACAAAAGATAAAGATTATTTTATACTGGATGAAAAAAATTATATCAACCTGTTTCTACCGGGGAAAAATAAAAAACTCATTGGAGAAGCATCTTCCCATTATTTATACTCCAAAACTGCACCAAAAGAGATCAATCTATTTAATCCCGAATCAAAAATTATTATCTTACTAAGGAATCCTGTGGAATTGGTATATTCTTTACATTCTCAATATGTTTTTAGCGGTAATGAAAATATTTTGAATTTCAAAGAAGCAATTTCATTAGAGCATGATCGTAGAAATGGAGAGAAATTACCACCGAATTTAGATTTACGGGAAAAAGTGTATTATAAATCCTATATCAATAGATTACCGAGTCAAATAACTGCATATCTAAAGATTTTTGGTGAAAATGTAAAAATAATTACTTTAGACGATCTGGTTAATAAAATAGATATTACTTATGAATCAGTAATAAAATTTTTGAATCTTGATGCTTCTTTTAAACCGCAGTTTAAAATTCATAATCCGAATAAAATTCCCAAAAGTCTTTTTATCAGAAATATGATAAAAAATTATGGGATAATATTAGGGAAACTTAGAAAAATTATATCAGATAAACCATTGGGTATTGTAAAGACAATTGAAAAATTGAATACGGATTTCACTATTAGAAAACCGATGAATCCCTTATTAAAGAAACAGCTTCAAAAAGAATTTTTACCGATTATAGAAGAATTAGAAATCATTCTCCATAGAAATTTATCAGAATGGAAATAGTAAATCTGTGAAATTAATATTAAGAGCAATAATTAATTTGATTTGTTTGCCGATTTTTTTAGTTGGAATAATATTACCAAAATCTAAGAATATTTGGGTTTTTGGTTCTTGGTTTGGAAATTTATATTTGGATAATTCAAAATACTTATTTGAATATATAAAGGAAAACGAAAATGAAATAACTCCTATATGGTTGACAAAAAATAAATTAATTTTCGAGAAACTACGTAGAAATGGAAGACGGTGTTATTATATAAATAGTGTATTGGGATTTTATTTTACTGCGAGAGCAAGTATTGTAATTGTATCACAAGGACTTATAGATATAAATAAATTTGGAGTTTCCAGACAAGCTAAAGTTTTATTGTGGCACGGTTCACCTATTAAGAAGATTGCGTTTGATGACCGTATTAATGCACATCCATATAATCCATTGATTTTCAATATATTTTCAAGAATTTGGAATATAATATTTCCGTTTGAGAGAGAAGATTGGGATTTAATTACTGCTTCATCACAAGAAGTTAAAGAAAAATTTATTTCTGCATTTAGAAGTAATGATAAATCAGTTACCGTAACCGGATATCCAAGATATGATATAATATTAAGTAGCAATCTAAATAGAATAAATTCAATCGATGAATTATCAAGTTCATTTCTTGAGGAAAGAATAATCTTATATGCACCAACCTTTAGGGATGGAAATCCCGATTTTAATTATTTAGATAATTTGAATTTATCCAACTTAAATAAGATGATGGAAAAATATAATACTAAATTCATCATCAAATTACATCCAAAAATAAATGTATCAATTCCCTTATTAACAGATTTTGAGAATGTAACGAGTTTAGTAAATCAGAATGTTGATATAAATATTTTGTTAAAGCAATCTGAAATATTACTAACTGATTATTCCAGTATTTTTATTGATTACTTGTTATTAAATAAACCAATTATCTTTACACCATTTGATCTAAATGATTTCTACAAGTCAAGCAGAGAACTTTATTATGATTATAATGAAATTACACCAGGGGTAAAATGTAACGATTGGAATGAAGTACTCGAGGAAATACAAATGATATTAGACGGTGTGGATAATTATATTTCTCAAAGGGAGTTAATTCGATCAAAGTTTCATACATTCTCTGATACGGAAAATTGTGCTCGTATAATAAACAGGATTAAAGGAAAATATGTCCAAAAATAACAAGGTAATAATGGTTTATGTCGCATTGTCTTCAATAATATTGATGTTTTTGTTTCATAAATTAATTTTAGGTGATCATAAATTTATCGGACCTGATGCTTTATCACCTGCTGCAATAGCCCAAGGAATTGAATCTGCTGAGGTTGAGAATGAAAAATATCCATTGTGGTTGCCATGGGTTTTTAGCGGATTACCTTCCACCCATTCTTTACAAAATATTTCTAAATATTATATACCTCATAATATAATCCATTACTTTGAGAATTTTGGTATTCCAAGAATTTGGAATTATATTCTCCATTTCATTTTTGGAGGATTTGGTTGTTACCTGTTATTAAAACGACTAAAGACAGATAATTACTCCGCAATTTTTGGCGGACTGGCATTTATGCTAACTCCTTATTTAATGACTATGGTAGTACATGGTCACGGGAGCCAGATGATGACTTCAGCTTATATCCCTTGGGTTATTTGGGGTATCCATCGTCTAATGAGTACTCCAAATATTCTAAACCTTGGGATTTTTTCCTTAATTATAGGTTTACAACTACAGAGAGCTCACGTGCAGATTGCCTATTATACCTGGATGCTGGCAGGATTATATATTCTGATTCTATTAATCAGAAAACCAAAGGAAGTAATTGGAGAAAAAATTAAACCATTATTATTCATTTTTGCAGGGTTATTAATTGGATTGGGTATGGCAATGAGTATTTACCTGCCTGCAACGGAATATACTCCTTATTCCATCAGAGGAGCAGGTGCGGGCGGAGGCACTGGAATAGAATATGCAACTCAATGGTCATTCAGTTTTCAAGAAATGAGTACATTTATTTTACCTTCCGCATTAGGATTTGGAAGTCCTACTTATTGGGGTGGTATGCCGTTTACAGATTATCCAAATTATATGGGTATATTGGTAATAATCTTAGCTGTTTTTGGAGCAATAAAATCAAAAGGTAATGAGGTGTTACTCTTTATTTTTGGAGGAATATTTGCAATCATTCTATCATTTGGGAAAAACTTCAGCATAGTATATGGACTATTTTATGATTACTTTCCTTATTTTAATAAATTCAGAGTGCCGGTAATGATTCTCATACTGACCCAATTTTCCACTGCAATGCTTGCCGGACTTGGCTTGTTTAAATTGAAAAATTTTGTAAAGGAATATATTACAGTTAAACATATCAAGATAGGAATTGGATGTATTCTCGTCGTTGGTGCAGGTCATTTACTTTTTGGCAGTGAATTGATAAAATCACTATTTCTGCCTGTTGGTGATCATCCAAAAATTACAGAAATCCGATTAAATATGTTACAAAATGAGGTTTGGTTTCTTATAATAATCCTTACTTTTTTTATGACATTATTGTATTGTTGGAAAAAAGAGATAATGAATTGGTCCTATGCTGCAGCCGGGATTATTGCAATTTCTGTATTGGATCTAAGTATAACAGATTCGAGAATTATAGAACCGGATCCAGAATCATTCAGGTCAAAAACACTCCATTCTTCGAGATTAAAGAGACAATATCTCCGATCAGATGATGTTATCAAATTCTTAAAACTGGATACCTCTGAGTTTCGAATACTTCCAGTTGGAAAACTTGCAAATGAAAATCGGTGGGCAGCATTTCATTTGGAAAGTGTCATGGGATATCATCCTGCAAAGTTACATAACTATAATGAATTGATAACAAAAGTAGGATTTCAATATCCCGGAATATTACAGATGTTAAATGTTAAATATTTGATTTCATTTGAACCAATGAATCACCCACTTTTTAAAGAGGTATTCCAGGGAAAATTATATTTCCAGGGACAATATGTTTCTACATTTGTATATGAATACTTGAGCTACCTTAACAGAGCATATTTTATTGACAAACTCACAATAATTCCGGAGAAAAATGATCAATATGCATTTTTACAGCAGATAGATTTTAATCCAGTTAGTGAATCAATAATTGGCGCAGAAATAGAAAAAACTGAATTTGGGTCTGATGATAGAATTATTTCACTGCAGCACATATCTCCTGATGAGATCCAATTAGAGACAAACACTAAGACAGATCAATTTCTGGTTTTAAGTGAAATATATTATCCGAATGGTTGGAAAGCTTTTATCGATGACAATGAAACAGAAATTTATGAAGTAAATACTGTTTTGCGCGGTATTCCTATTCCTCCGGGTAATCACAGAATTATTTTTATATTTACTCCGGATGACATTAAACTCGGTTCAATAATTTCAATTATAAGTCTTTGTATATCTGTATTAAGTATTTGCGCAGGAAAGTATTTTAAGATATGACCTATTTTAAACATCCGGGCCGCATAAAAATGGGTCTTTTGTTTTTCGGAGTAATTATTGTTTTTGCAATCTTCTGGGTAAATGGAATGATGATAAAGGAATTACGGCAGGATGCAAGAATGCAGGTTGAAAATCTTGCACAGGCATATTTAGCGGCAATTCACTCGGAGGATAGCGACATTCAGCAAATATTGAATATATTGTTACCATCTATAAATTTTCCCGTAATCATCACATTTAACGATGAAATATATGCGTATAAAAATATTCATACAGAATTAAGTGAGGATAATCCCGAATTTCAAACATTTTTGTGGGATTATATAGAAAAAATTGATGACTCATTTGAACCTTTACCGGTTAATTGGGAAGAAAATACAATTGGGAGAATCCATTATGGTGATCCCATAATAGTCTCACAATTGAGATGGCTTCCTTATTTTGAAATTGGATTTGCAATAATATTTCTATTCTTGAGTTTCTGGGGATTTAAAATTATTCGGGATAGCGAAAAAAATTATATTTGGGCAGGAATGGCACGGGAAACCGCCCACCAACTCGGTACACCAATATCTTCTCTTCTAGGATGGCTAAATCTGTTGGAAGAAGAAGGAGAGAAAAATAATGATCTTTTGAGTTCTATGACAGAGGATGTCGATCGTTTAAGTGATATTTCTGATCGTTTCTATAAAATTGGAACTGCTCCAAAATTAATCACAATTGAGTTAAATTCACTTGTTGATGAAGTAAAACACTATGTAGAAAAACGGATTCCCAATAATTCCAATGCAAAGATAATAATTACTAAAGGGGACGAATTTATAGTTAAAGCTGACAGAGTTTTACTCAGTTGGGCAATAGAGAATGTTATTAAAAATTCTCTCGATGCCTGTAATCAGAATACTGCTGAAATAAATATCAGTCTGAAAAAAAATAATGAATCAGCTATTATTGATATTACCGATAATGGAAAGGGAATTCCCAGAAAAAACTGGAAAGATATATTTAAACCGGGATATAGTTCCAAACAACGGGGATGGGGATTAGGTCTCAGCCTTTCCAGAAGAATTATTGAAGATCTGCATAAGGGAAAGATTAAAGTGATGAAATCTAAACCAGGTGAAACGCAGATTCGGATAATGTTATAATCATTTGATATTTGCAAATAAGATTACAATTAATTATTTATTTTAATCTGTTATTCCAAACATTGTAAATTTTCGCCCCAAAATATTAAGGAATTAATGATGTCTAAAGTATGTGGAATATGTAATAAAGGACCAATTGTCGGATATAATGTAAGTCATGCACATAACCGGAATAAAAGGCGATGGCTACCGAATTTGCAACGGGTGAGAGTCCAGTTGAATGGTGTTGTCAAGAAAATCCGTGTCTGTACTACCTGCCTAAAATCTGGGAAAGTAGTAAAAGCTATTTAGCTTAAATTTATACGAAATATAAAAGGCTGTTTCAAATTTGGAACAGCCTTTTATATTTTTAAGGGAAATTCAGGAATATATTTATGATATTCCATATTATTTTAGAACTATCAACCAACTTATGCCAATGTAGGACCCTGTTTTCTGTTTCGGATGAAAGCAGGTACATCCAAATCATCACTGAAAGTTAATATATCACTTTTTTCTTCTGTGGATTCAGCTACCGGTGTGTCCTGTTGAACTCCAGTCCGTTTTATTTCAAAAGTAGGTCGTGAGTGTATCTCCTCGTCATCCATTTCCTGAAATCGGTCATTTTTATTTGTTCGCATATTGATGAGTGGACTTTCAATCACATCTTCCTCACCTGTTGACATTTGCTTACCAAGTCCTGTTGCAATTACAGTCACCCGAATTTCGTCTTTCAGATTTTTATCAATCACACAACCAAGAATGACATTTGCCCCCCCTTCACCTGCCTCTTCATAAATAATATTAGATGCATCATTTAACTCGTGAATAGTCATATCCTCAGGACCTGTTATATTCACAAGCAATCCTTTCGAACCTTTAATGCAAACATCCTGAAGCAGTGGTGAATTGATTGCCTGTTGAGAAGCCAGGATCGCTCTTTCTTCACCATGGGCAATACCTGTTCCCATGATAGCTTCACCCATGTTTTTCATAACTGTTTTAACATCAGCAAAATCAAGATTGATCAACCCCGGGACATTTATTAAATCTGAAATCCCTTTTGTTGCTTGATGAAGAATACTGTCAGCCAGCTTAAAGGATTCCAGAACTGATGTAGTCATATCGGTAATTGTGAGCAATGTTTCATTTGGAATTACCAAAAGTGTATCACAACATTTCCTGAGCTCTTTAATCCCCTCGTACGCTCTCTGTGCACGTTTGGGGCCTTCAAAAGCAAATGGCTTTGTAACAACTCCAACTGTCAATGCATTGCACTCTTTTGCAATTTGAGCGATTATGGGTGCAGATCCTGTTCCAGTTCCACCTCCCATTCCTGCGGTGATGAAGACCATATCGGAACCCTCCAATAGCTTTGCAATTGCATCCTTACTTTCTTCAGATGCCTGTCTGCCAACCTCTGCATTTGCACCAGCTCCAAGTCCCTTGGTCAACTCCTTTCCAATTTGCAGTTTGGATTGCGAATTATTTTGTTCCAAATCCTGTGCATCCGTATTTATTGCAACGAATTCCACACCGCTTAAACCGTCTTCAATCATCCGATTCAGTGCATTTCCTCCGGCACCACCAACACCGACAACCAATATTCTGGCTTTTTGGTCTGCATAGTTACATGGTTCAAATAACATATTTCCCCTTTCGTTTTATTAGAATAGTTCCTTAAAAAATAATTTTATGTTTCTAACCACACTGCTCATATCAAAACCAGCCTTTTGATCTTGATAATCATTTCTGTGTTCAACTGCAAAGTGAATGAGTCCGACTGCCGATGAGAATTCCGGTTTATTTAATTTTTCAGAAATTCCACCGGATAAATGCGGATGTCCAATCTTTATAGGTTGATGGAAAATATCATTTGCAATATCAACAGAATTTTTAAGTATTGATCCACCACCAGTTAATTTTATTCCGAAAGTGAATACACCGGGATGATCACTTTTTCTGATTTCTGATTTTGCAAGCATTAATATTTCCTCCATCCGCGGTTCAATAAAGGAAGCCAGGTCCTTTTGGGTTATTGTTCTGGAATCTTCACCATTTATTCCCTGGACTGTTATTTTATCATCCGGATTAGCCAATGCTTCCTTTGCCATTCCGTATTGACACTTTAACATTTCCGCCTGTTCAAGTGTTGTCTGAACGCCATGAGCTATATCCGAAGTGATATTTCTGCCTCCTAATGGTATAACTGAAGTTTGCCGCACTCCTCCCTCGGAGTAGACTATTACATCCGTCGTACCTCCTCCTATGTCTATCAACGCTACCCCTAAATCCTTTTCATTCTTATCAAGAATTGAATAGCTTGATGCGAGGGGTTCAAGGACAAAGTCAATGACATCAACTCCTGCACGCTCTAAACAGGCATTGAGATTTTTTTCCTTTGTAACTTCACTGGTTACTATGTGTACTTTAGTCTCCAATCGGTGACCGATCATTCCCATCGGATCTTTAATTCCATCGTGATCATCTACTTTAAATTCTTGGGAAAGTACATGGAGAATTCTCCGTTCTGACGGCAATGTTATGGATTGAGCATGTTCTAACACTCGATTGATGTCTGACTTTGTGATTTCTTGATCAAGCGGAACAGTGTTGTTTTTTGAAACGGTTATTACACCAGTATTGTTAATTCCGCGTATATGTTCACCAGTAATGCCTACATAACAAGATTCAATTTTTTCACCAGATTGATTTTCTGCTTCTGCTATTGCTTCTTTGATAGAATTCGCAGTATCATTTATATTTACAACGATTCCCCTCTTTAGTCCGGTGGATGGTGCAGTACCTATCCCAAGGATCTCAATTGGTTTATCCTCACTCCACCCAGCGATTAGAGCAACAATCTTGGAAGTTCCTATATCAATTCCGGAAATGATCAATTTTTTATCGTCGCTCATTTAAAGGAATTTCCTACGTTCTTTCACAATAATCTGATCCGGGATTCGTGCATCGATGTATTTATAATTTTCAAATTTCATTTTCGACCGAATGACATTTTCAAATTCTCTGATATTAGACAATTCAGAAATTGCATTTTTTCTTGTTAATAATATTCGTGTATCATTTCTGCCGTAGTAAAATTCAATATCATCCGATAGTTGTTTTATAAATGTAATTTTATTATAAAATTCAGGATAAAATTCTTTTGTGCTTTTAATTAATTTGATCAATCCGGAATAATCTTTTATGTTGAATTCGGTCTGATATAAATCTGAATATGGTTGTAATTCTGTTTTTTCGATGATGGGTGCTTTAAAATGGTTTTTTACCTTTTCAGTTACTGACAATACATTACCAGTATTATCAATAAGAAAAAGATCCTCTGAATTTTTAATATAAACCAGCGGTGATCTTTCTGAAATTTGGATTACCAGGGCAGCAGGTGGTAAAATGCTAATATTTGATGTGTAAATATATTCCAAATTATTGACTGTGTTTTGAATATCTTCCTGTTGTAATAGAAAAATGGAAGTACCATCCTCGATATCTAAGAGAGATACTATTTCTTCATCAGTATAGAATACATTTCCAGAAATAAGTGTAGTCGAATATGAAAATAATCCATTCTGATTTGAATATATCCAGCTTGAAACCGCGACTAATGCAATTGTAATCCAACCAATTGCTGACCAAATGAAATTTCGATATTTCATCAGGAAATTATGCAGCATTTAATAGACATTCACCTTGTTGTGATTCAAACCCCAAAAGTTTTATTTCCAATTTTAAAAGTATCTCAAATTTTTCTTTAACTTTTCGTTGTATCTTTTTAATTAAAAAAATGACATCACTGGCAGTTGCAGTTCCATGATTGATAATGAAATTTGCATGTTTTTTTGAGATTTCTGCATCACCCTTTCGACAACCCTTCAGACCTGCTTGGTCTATTAAATATCCTGCAGCAGGACCATCTATCGGATTTTTAAAAATACTTCCTGCAGACCTGAACCTAAGCGGTTGACTTTGTTTCCGTTTCATTGATGATTTTTCTCTGGCTTGTTGAATGTCAGCAGGGTCACCCGGTTTACATTGAAAACAGGTTTCGACAATAATTTCATCACTGGAAAAAGTAGAATGTCTATAATCAAATTTAATATCATTTTTCGTGTATGTTTTCTCCTCACCAAGATATGTAATTACAGTTGCAGAAACGAAATAGTTGGAAATTTCACGGCCAAATGCACCGGCATTCATTACCAGTGCACCACCAACTGTTCCCGGAACACCTATTAAACCCTCCAAACCACCAATACCCATTTTGATTGCTTCCTTTACCAAATGACCAAGCATGACTCCTGATCCTGAAGTTATTAGAAAGGAATTTGATATATTCAAATTTTTAAATGATTTAGATAAAGAAATTACAATTCCATCAAATCCAGAGTCACTTACCAAAAGATTGGTACCAGAACCCATAAAAAAAACTTGAATATTTTCTTTGTGTGCAGTTTGTAAAATATTGATGAGTTCCTGCTTATCTTTTGGATAAACATATACTGACACAGGACCCCCAATACCAAAAGTGGTGTGTTTTGTCATTGGTTCGTTAAAAAATATCTGACCGGTTACCATAGTTTTTAAATGATCTTTCTGCACATCATTCATTAGTTTAATTCATTATAAATAGTATCAATCTGCCTCCAGATGTCACCAGCACCCATGGTAACAACAATATCTCCGGGAAGGATGAGGTTTTCTGCTAATTTTGAAATTTCAGCCTTATCAGGGATATACAATGCATTTTTATGCCCCAATTTTTTAAGATCTTCAATAATCAAATTACCGGTTATTCCTTCAATTGGATTTTCTCTCGCAGGATATATATCTGTTATGATAACCATATCAGCTTTCATAAAAGCATTAGCAAATTCCGAATGAAAATCCCTCGTTCTGGAAAATAGGTGAGGTTGAAAAATTGCTACAATTCTATTATCCCAACCCAATTTTGCAGCATCAAGTGTCGCTTCGACTTCTGATGGGTGGTGGGCATAATCATCAATTAAAATTGTTCCATTTTCAAGTTTATGTTTAATTTCAAATCTTCTCCACACACCTGAATATTTTGCTAATCCATTTTTAATGAAATTTAGAGGAATATTTAGCTCACTCGCTAGTGAAATTGCCCCGAGAGCATTGTAAATATTGTGTTTTCCGGGAACATTTAATTGGATTCTGCCAACTTCTTTATCACAAATAATTAATCCAAATTCTGATGTTGAAGTATCAAATTCTGGTGCAGTTGCGCGAATCTCAGCATTCTTTGAAAATCCAAAGGAAATGATCGGCCTTTTTATCAGTGATTTCAATTTTAGGGTGTTTTCATTATCGATATTGAGAGCCACCTTACCGTAAAAAGGAACAGAATTTGCAAATTGTGCAAATGCATTTTGAAGATCATCCAAATTTTCATAGCAGTCTAAATGTTCAAGATCCAGGTTTGTTATTAACCCCATTGTTGGTTGTAGTGATAAAAAACTTCTGTCAAATTCATCAGCTTCAACCACTATTACATCACCATCTCCATACATTGAATTCGAACCAAATTCATTTACTATCCCGCCAATAACTAATGTTGGATTCAATTTACTTTCAGATAAGATACATCCCAGCATAGATGAAGTTGATGTTTTACCGTGTGTACCCCCAACTGCGATACTGGTAGATTTTAATTTTAACAATTCTCCCAGTAATTCAGCTCTTCTGATGACCGGGACATTTTTTGACAATGCATCCACAATCTCAGAATTTTGATTACTGACTGCAGATGAGTAAACGACAACATCACTTTGACCAATTTGATTACTTGTATGTCCAATATTCACATCTATACCAATAGAATTCAAATGATGTGTTCTTTCTGATTCTACCATGTCTGACCCACTGACTGTAAAACCAAGATTATGTAACAGCTCAGCCATTCCACTCATTCCTATGCCGCCGATTCCCACAAAATGAATATGCCTGGTTTTGCCAAACATTATTTTGAGATAAGCTTATAAATTTCATCTACAATTTCTCTGGTTGCATTTGGTTTTGATATAGTTTGTGCTGCCTGTTCCATTTGTTTAATTTTGTCCGGATTTGAATATAATTGCATCACTGTCTCTTCCAAAACACCCAAATCCAGCTCTCTTTGGGGGATTAAAACTGATGCACCGGCATTAGTAATTGCTTTAGCATTATTAAGTTGATGATTGGCAGCAGCATGGGGAAAAGGAATCAAAATTGAAGCTTTTCCACAGACGAGAATTTCAGAAACTGATAAAGCGCCCGCCCGTGAAATTACAATATCTGAAATGGAATATATGTTTCCCATATCTTTAATAAAATCAAATACATGTATAAATTCACCCAAATTCTGTTTTGATATATAATTAAAATCTTTGTGACCGCATTGCCAGATTATTTGGGCGTTCAGTTCTCTGTAAAAGGACAAATTCCTGAGTAGATGTGAATTTATAGGTTGAGATCCCTGGCTTCCCCCGGAGATAAAAATTGTAAATTTTTTTGAATCCAAACCAACATCCTTTCCGTTGAAAGTTTTACGAATCACAATATCCTCCCGAACAGGATTTCCTGTAAATAAAGTTTTTTTTTAAGATATTCTGCAGTTTCCTTAAACCCAATACATACTGTATCTACCCTGGATGCAAGTTTTCTGGTTGTAAACCCGGGGTAAGAGTTCTGTTCCTGAATTACAGTTTTAATTCGGGAGTGAACTGCTGCTATTAATGGGAGTCCGGATGAATATCCGCCTGTACCAACAACTACATCAGGTTTGAATCTTTGCAATAATATTCGTGATCTGAAATACGCAATTAATACACGAAATGGGAAAATTAAATTATCTAAGATATTTTTGACTGAAAACGTCCGATGAAATCCGCGTATATTGAGGAGTACAGGCGACTCACCTCTATCCGGTAAAAGTCTGGACTCAATACCGTATTTTGACCCAATATACAACACCTCAACACCATCTTTTTTTAACTGATCGCCAATTGCGACAGCAGGGAACAGATGACCACCAGTACCACCTCCGGCAATGAGAACACGGATATTTTTAGACATAATTCCGTGCACCACAATTAAATCCAGGAAGTTTCGATTGTCCTGAAATATTTAAAAGGATTCCCAGGCTAATTAATGTAAATAATGTGTGACTTCCCCCATAACTAAAGAATGGCAGAGGTAGTCCGGTAGTTGGCAGAAGGCCTATAACATAACCTATATTAATGAGTACATACACGGTAATATTCAATGTAATACCAAAAGCGAGATACATTCCAAATGCATCAGGTGCGTTTCGGGCGACCTGAATTCCTCTGTGGAATAACCAGAAAAACAGGATCAACACTAAAGTTACACCTAAAAATCCAAGTTCTTCACCAATTACAGAAAATATAAAATCGGTTTGAACTTCCGGGCAAAATCCCGGTTGTTTTATTACACTGTTTCCCAATCCTTGTCCCATAAAACCGCCATAGCCCAATCCAGCCATTCCCTGATATGATTGCCAATTTGAACTCAGGATGTTCTCACTTTTGTTTAACCAACTGGTAATTCGAATCCACTGAGATTCATTATACCGTAATGATACAAATGCAAGTGGAACTAATACAGAAAAAACAAGAAGGAGATGTTTTAAGCGTGCTCCTCCCAGAAATGCCATGACTACCAAGATCAATCCTACAGTTGCAGCAGTGCTGAAATCTGGCTGGACAGCAATCGCTGCAAGAACTATGCCAATTGCCATCAAAAAAGGAAGTAAACCGTTTTTAAATTGATGTATATGTCTGTATGATTTTTCCAGATACCACGCAGTGAAAATAATTAATGCAATCCTTGCAACATCTGATGTTGTGAGCCAGTTTCTACCGCCAATAATGATCCATCTGGCATGTTGCCCCGCAGGAGTTAAAAAATGCCCAATAATTATTAAAATAAATGAAAATATTAAAATGTAAAATGCAGCATATTTGTAATTCCTGTAATTGAGGAACATACAACTGAACATAAATATCAGTCCAATTGAGATTCTTGCCAGATGTTTGAATAGAAAATAAGTATCATTTGAAAATTCGTAATTTGCAACTGCACTGCTGGCGCTGTATAGCATTACCATCCCTGAACATACGAGTATCAGAATTACAATCATTAACTGCTGATCTATATTATCTAATATTTTCATTTGATTTTCAAATGATCTAAAATGATGGATTTAAAACAGTTTCCCCGGTCTTCATAATTATCAAATTGATCGAAACTTGCACATGCAGGAGCAAGAAGAATTGTATCACCAGATTTGGAGATGTCTAATGCTTTTGTTACGGCTTCCCCAAAATTGGGAAAATAATTAACTGAAATTGCATGTTGAAGGTCGTTTTTTATTTTCTCCCCTCCATTGCCATAAGAGATGACAGTTTTAGTTTTAGTCATAAGATAGGGAAGAAGTGAAGTAAAGTCCGTATCACCCTTATCTTGACCCCCGAGGATTAAGATTAATTTCTCCGGAATACAGTTAATAGCAGATATTGCTGATGATAAATTTGTCGCCTTGGAATCATTATAAATGGTAACACCTCCTACTTGTGATACAAATTCCATCCTATGGGGGAGAGAAGTGAAATTTCCAATGGCATTCCGTATTTTATTTCCATCAATCCCATATTTTAATGCGGCAGTACCTGCAGCAAGGATATTCTCCAGATTATGATCACCGGGTAGTTTAATTTCCTTAAGGTAAAAAAGTACATTTTTATTTGTTGGATCGCCTGAATACACTTTTGTTTCATTCAGGGAGAGGAGAGCCTGGTGGCAATAATTCCGGGAGAACGGGAGAACCCGATCGTAATCGTGGAGTTGATTACTAAGGAGGATATCACCAGAATTATAAATTAGCCAGCCAGGCTCTCGGAGATTTTTGGCAATGTTTAACTTTGCCCGTAAATATGATTCCATACTGTCATAACGGTCAAGGTGATCAGGTGAAATATTCAGGATAACAGATATAAGCGGATTAAAATGATAAATATGTTCCAATTGAAAACTGCTGACTTCAAGGATAAAGGTCAATTCTGTATTTGGATGATTGAATTCTTCCAAAACCAATTCTGAAAAAGGAATATCAAAATTTCCACCTAAAAGTGATTTCTTTCCGGCAGTTTTAAACATTTGGTGGATTAAATTGACAGTGGTTGATTTTCCATTTGAACCGGTAACTGCAATAATTGGTGATTCAGTAAACCATGATGCAAATTCAATCTCGCTCACAATGGGAATTCCATTATTTTTACATTTTCTCACAATATCAATATCATCAGGAATGCCAGGGCTGATAACCAATAATTCTGAATCCAATACTTTATCTGTATGCCCGCCCAATTCGTACTCATATTGTATCACTGATTGCTTAACAAGAGGGGAGTCATTTAATTCACTGATAAAAGGATCTGCGCCGATCTTACCACATAAATTAGCAGCAGCCAATCCACTTTTACCTGCACCAAGTATGGAAATTTTGGTGTTGGACCAATCTTGATTTTTTATCTTATCCAGATTTATCATTGCACTTTGAATGTTGTTAATGTTATTAAAGCTAATAAAATGCCAATTATCCAGAACCTGACAACCACGTGGTTTTCATTCCATCCTTTAAGTTCAAAATGATGGTGGATGGGTGCCATTTTGAAAAATCGTTTACCCTCGCCAAATTTCTTTTTGGTATATCTGAAATACCCAATCTGAATCATTACTGATAGTGATTCCGCTACAAAAACACCTCCGATTATTAATAACCAAATCTCCTTTTTTAGCAGGACAGCAAGCGTACCTAAACTGGCACCCAATGCGAGTGATCCTGTGTCACCCATAAAAATTTTAGCAGGATGAGCATTATACCAAAGAAATCCAACACAGGCACCGGCCATAGCAAGACAGAAAACAAATAATTCACCGGCTCCGGGTAGATATATTATGTTGAGATAATCGCTGTAATCAAACCTTCCGCTTGCATAGGCAATTGCACCAAACGTTAAGGTTGCAATCGCAACTAACCCTGTGGCTAAACCATCCAATCCGTCAGTTAAGTTCACAGCATTGGAAGTTCCCGTTATCACAAATATGACCAATGGAATATAAAGTAAATTCAAATCAAGAACACCATTTGTAATATCAAATGTGATTCCATTATGAGCAATAAATGGTATTGCAGTTGCTGATTTCAAAACTTCTTTTTCAGGAAAATTGAATAGTATGAATCCGATAATCAAACCAAGTCCAATCTGACCGATCAGCTTGTATCTTGCAATTAATCCTTTTGAATATTGTTTAATAATTTTTAAATAATCATCCAGAAATCCAATAGCTCCCATCCAAATAGTTGCTGCTGTTATCAGTAGGATGTAGGTATGGTCCAACCGTGCCCAGAGGATAGTAGGGAGGATAATTGCTGTTAAAACAATTATCCCCCCCATGGTTGGAGTGCCTTGCTTTCTATGGTGGGAGTCAGGCCCATAGGAGCGAATAATTTCGCCTATTTGATGATTGTGGAGTGTGCGGATAATTTTGGGCCCGAGTAGGAAACTTATTATCAATGCAGTCATTGCCGCACCTGCTGCACGAAAAGAAATGTACTGAAAAATATTAAATCCTGAAATAGTATCCCGAAGTGGATATAATAAATGGTAAAACATCAGTCTGTAAACAACTCCTTGATGATGTTTTCCATTTGCATACTTCTGGAACCTTTAAAATATAGAATATCACCTGGTTGAATAAATTGTTCCAACTGATGTGTTAATTCCAGTTGGTCTGTAAAGTGTCTTGATTCCACACCCAACTTATTGAGAGTGTCTGTCATAAATTTTGTCAAATAACCGTAGCCAAATACTGCATCAATTCGTTTTTCTGATATGTATTCACCCAATGCACTGTGATGGTTTTCACTCCCTTCACCAAGTTCCAGCATATCACCTATGATCGCTATTCTTCTTACTGCTTTAGGAATATTTGATAATTGATCTATACCGGCTTTTACAGATGCAGGATTTGCATTATAAGTATCATCTATAATAGTATATTCCTTGTAATGAAATAATTGTCCCCTTCCTGAAGGTGCATTAAAGGATTCCACAGCATCTATAATAAGTGAATCCTCAATTCCTAGGTATGAAGAGACAGAGAATGCCCCTAATATATTCTGTGCCATCTCCGCACCACCGTAGGGAACTTTAATTTCAATCCCATTAACTTCCAGCACTCTTACTTTGTCAGAATTAATTGAGTATTTACCATGAAAATCTGAGTCAGAATTAAAGCTATAAGTGATTGTATTGCATGATGGGGTCAATTTTGATAAATAGGGGTCATCAAGATTTAAAAATGCTGTGCCATTTTCCGGCAAGGAATTAAACAATGCAGATTTTTCCAGTAAAATATTTTCTACTGTGTCAAAATATTGTATATGTGCTTCTGTGATATTAGTGATCAGCCCAACCTCAGGTTGAGATAGTTCACACAGATAGCGAATTTCCCCCGGGGATCCAGAACCCATTTCCAGAATGTATTTATCTTTGTCAGTACTCATTGAAATCAATGATAATGGCAATCCAATTGTGCTATTAAGATTACCTTCAGTGTGAGTACATTGAAATTTATTAGATAATATAGCTGCAATTAAATCTTTGGTCGTAGTTTTCCCGTTTGATCCGGTAATGCCAATAATAGAACCAGTGAATGTACTCCGCCAGTTTGCTGCAATTGTACCAAGAGTTTTTAAAGTTGACCGAACAGGAATTATTTTTTGGTTTTCATCATTATTTTGTTCAGAAAAAACAAGACTTGCACCTTTATCCAGAGCGTCTCTTATAAAGTGATGCCCATCTACATTATCCCCTTTTAATGGGATAAAGATATCACCTTTTTGGATTTTCCGGGAATCAATACTTAATCCGTTCAGATTATTGATTGAATTGAAATCGTATAATTTTGTTATCATGCGCCTAAATGCATCATTTTCCTGAATTTTGACTCTCATCCAGCATAATTTTCAACAGTTTTAATATCACTATGAAATAATTTTTCTTGCCCTATAATTTCATAATCATCACGACCTTTACCAAGCAGCAGTATAACTGAATCTTTATGTGATTTGTGAATTGCCTGGTGAATCGCTTCTTTTCGATTAAATACAACAGAATGGTTTGTCTTTTTAAATCCTACACAAATATCATTAATAATATCTTCCAATTTTTCTGATCGGGGATTATCAGAAGTAACAAAAACATAGTCAGAAAAATTTTCCGCGATTCCTGCCATTACGGGTCTTTTTTCTGCATCTCTATCACCACCGCAACCAAATACAGTAATAATCTCCTTTTTCCCTTGTATTAAATTTTCAACTGTATGGAATATTTTGGTAAATGCATCAGGAGTGTGCGCATAATCCACAAAAAAATCTCCCTGGAGTGATGTCTGTATTTTTTCCATTCTGCCGGGGATTAATTCTAACTGTTCAATTCCACTTCTGATATCTTTAAGAGATAAATCAAACGCAATACCTACACCAACAGATGCCATAATATTGGAAAGATTGTAATCACCAATTAATGGAGATTCTACCTTCAAATTCCTATTTTTAACTTTTAAATTGGCTGCAATACCATCTAGCGAATAATGCACCTTAACAGGATGGATATCGGCTGTTTTATCAAACCCGAATGATATAATTTCTGCGTTAGTTTGTGCACGTATTTTCATTCCACAGGGGTCATCAACGTTTATAACTCCTTTTTTTTCGGCAGGCAGTTTTTTGAATAATTTTAATTTTGCCTGAAAATAAGTATTCATATTACCGTGAAAATCCAAATGCTCCGGGGTAAGGTTAGTAAACACCGCAACATCTACATCTACATCATCTACACGGTTGAATTCTAATGCATGAGATGAAATTTCCATCACTGCATGATCGATTCCGCCATTTAACAAAATGCTGAGTAAATGCTGCACTTCCACCGACTCAGGTGTAGTGAAACCCGTACTGATTATACCAGATGGTGTGACAAATCCCAAAGTACCAAGAGTACCACATTTCTTCCCCGACGCTGTAAGTATAGAATTAACAATGTGAGTGATTGATGTTTTTCCATTCGTACCTGTAACTCCTGCGATTTTCATTTTTCTGGACGGATGGTTGTAAAAATTCGCTGAAATATGTGACATTGCAGCTCTTGGATCTTTTACCCTTATTAGCGGTACCTCCTTCACTTTCACATTTCTCCCATTAGACAATATGGCAACTGCACCACTTTGAATTGCGTCATCTATAAAATCGTGTCCGTCTGCATGACCACCGGAAATTGCAATAAATAAAGCACCGTCATTAACATGTCTCGAGTCGTGAGAAATACTTCGAATTTCCCGATTATCAGGATTTCCCTTAAATTTTATATCTTTTAATACTTGAGTTAATTCCATAGGATATTTGACTTACCAACGACTTCAGGATTTGAGTCTTTTTTACCATTAGCTGTATTGGCAAAAATGAAGTGACTTCCCGGATCTGATTTCTTTTTATCTTCCCGGAAAATAATTCTCTCGAATATTCTTTTGACAATTGGTGCCGCAGTTTGGCTGCCCCAATGATACCCACGTGTGTAATCTGGTGAATCTACAGATACAATACAGACATATCTCGGATTTTCAGCAGGGAAAATAGCTGCAAATGAAGAAATAAAATTCTCATCCGAATATTTTCCATCAACTACCTTTTGTGCTGTACCGGTTTTACCGGCTATATGAAATCCTGGAATTCCGGCTTCTGCTCCAGTTCCCTGAGTAACAACATCATTCAGCATTGACAATAATTTTTCAGATGTCTCACTTAATATACATTTTCTTACCAGCTGAGGTTGATTTTGATATCTGTACCAATCAGAACAATTTATTTCTTTAATTATCTGTGGTTTGAGGAGATAACCACCATTAGCTACAGCACAATAAGCCATTGCCAATTGAAGATTATTTACAGCAATCTCCTGGCCTATTGCAATCTCAGGACCACTAATGCCTGACCATCTGGAAAGTGAGTTTACAATTCCGTTTGATTCACCGGGAAGTGACACACCCGTCGGGCTACCGAATCCAAATTGTCGTGTGTAATGGAATACATTTTTATCACCAATTTCATTTGCAATTTTGATCATTCCAATATTGCTGGAATACATAAGTATTTCAGCAAGTGATAATTCATTGTGTTTTTCGTGGTCTTTGAATATTTTATTATAGAAAGTGAACGAACCATTTTCACAATCATATATTGCAGGAGAATCTACCAAACCAGACTCCAATTTGCCAGCCATGGCAATTATTTTAAAGGTAGATCCCGGTTCATACACATCACTGATGACTTTATTGACTTGATGACTCACCGGAAAATTTTGATATCTATTCAAATCTAAACTGGGAACTGTTGCCATAGCCAATATTTCCCCGGAGTAGGGATCAAGAATAACACCATTTGCAGAAATTGCATCAGTCATTCTTAAACGTCTGTTGAGCTCATCCTGGAGAATTGTCTGCATTTCAATATCTATTGTCAATATAATATCCGAACCACTTTCAGGCAGTTCATTATCAATTTGAAGACTGGGCATACCTTTATGATTTAATACTACGGGCTTAGTTTTACCGGTTAATATTTGATTAAATCTGGATTCTATCCCAATTACTCCGAAATTGTTTAGATCAGTATATCCAATCAATTGTGCGGCAAGGTTCGAATACGGATAATACCGGCGCACTGTCTTTTCTATATTCAATCCCTTCAATTTTTTCCCTTGAAGAATTTGTGTGCAATCAGCCTCCTTAATATCTTTTTCAAGAACATTATATGAAGATATTTGCCTGATCTTTTGGAAATACACATCTACAGGTTTCTCGAAAACCTCAGAAAACATCAAAGCAATTCCGGGAATGTCCATATCATTGTCTACTGTATTTACCCAAAACGTATATCGATTTATATTTTGGGTGAGGGGAATATGATTCCGATCTGAAATGATTCCTCTGTCCCCAGTTGATTTTTTAGAGATCTTAGTTTGTTTATTCACGATATTTTCAAAGGAATTGTGCTGAATAATCTGAATATAGAACAATCGAACAAATACAAGCCCCCAAATACAGATAATACTGTAAATAACAACGTTAATTCTTTTTCTGCTTGATTTATAAAATCTGTTCATGAATCGGATATTATCACATCTAATGATTCAGGTTCAGGATAATACATTCCCAGTTGATCCTCTGCAACTTTCCGTATTCTGTCCGCCCTTTTCAGACTGATAACCTTACTCGTCAGATTTTCAATATCAACTTCATAAAAGGACAGCTTTTTTCTCAACATATTGTTATTTTTATATAAATCTATACAGCCATTTTTCAATTTCAGATATGTCAGTGCAGTGACAGTACCTATAATAAGTAGAAATGCAATATTCCCGATTTTGATTTTTGACTTATGACTCCGTCTTCTGTTCATATCCGTTCCGCTGCCCGTAATTTTGCACTACGGGATTTTGGGTTTTCTTTGATTTCAATATCACCAGGAACCAATGGTTTTTTTGATATAATTTTGAGAGTGGGGGAGATATTACATTTACACACGGGAAATTCCGGTGGACAGATACAGTTTTTAGCTGCATCTCTGAAAAATTGTTTCACGATCCTGTCTTCTAAGGAATGATAGGATATTACCACCAGCCTACCCCCGGAAATTAAATATTTCACTGCTTTTTCTAAAGTTTCAGATAATTTTTCAAGCTCACTGTTAACAGCGATCCGAATAGACTGAAACACCCGCGCAAGCGTTTTATTGATCAACTTACCGGACACAACTTTTTCTACTGCCCTTTTTAAGTCAAATGTAGTATTCATTTCATCCCGTTCAGCAAATGTGACGATGGAATCGGATATTTTCTTGTGGTATTTCTCTTCTCCGTATGTACGGATGATTTGGGATAATGTTTTTTTGGATGATTGATTGAGTAGTTGTTTGGCTGTGAGTGATTGAGAAGTATCAAACCGCATATCAAGCGGACCGCTGGCCTGGAATGAAAACCCCCGGGAAGCAGTGTCCAATTCCATTGAGGACAAACCAAGATCCAGGAGGATACCCGTCACCTGACGGATTCCAAGTTTTTCAAGTATTTTCGGAAACTCACAAAAATTGGAGTGGTGCAGGGAGTATTGGTTGCGTGAATAAACTGAAAGTTGGATGTGTGTGGGTTGTAATACATTTTCATCGGCATCTATTCCGATTAATAGACCCGATGGATTCAGTTTTTCCAATATTCCATAGGAATGTCCCCCTGCACCTAATGTCCCGTCTATATAAATCCCTGCAGGATCTGAGATCAGATATTGTAATACCTGTTCCTTCATTACCGGAATGTGGGGGATAGTTGTCAATTGATTTAAAAATTAATTTCATTGGCTAAATCTTCAAAATTATTATCAATGTCCTGTGTATTCTTCATATCAATTTTATCTAATTCTTCAGGACTCCATAATTCAATTTTTTTAATCATACCGATTATTACAACATCTTTTTTTATGTTACCAAACTGCAATAAAGGTTCTGGAATCTGGATTCTTCCCTGACCGTCGTATTGCGAATATGTTGCAAATCGTACAATTGAACGTACAAAATTTCGATCCTTATTTTTTATAGAACTTAATAAAGACAGTTGATTCTCGACTTCACTCCATTCTTCGATGGGATACACTAACAAACATGGGTCAAATCCTCTAGTGATGACAAATGTCCGATCATTAACCGGATCCAATGCTTTTCGGAATTTTGCTGGGATATTCAAACGACCTTTTTGGTCAATTGCAAACCTATATTCCCCTGTGAAAGATATATTCAAATTTGTCATAAATTATTAGTCGCACTTAGTAAAAGCTTGGGAATCTTCCCCACTTCTACCCACAATACTATTCCTTTTCCCCACTAACATGCAAGGAAAAATGTAAATAATTTAATCGAAAATGTTTTTTTTCGAAGGAGTGCTGATTTTGGTCTGGTTTATATTAGAGGAGTTTAGTGGTTGTAATAGGATAAAAATAATGACCCATCTGCAACGATGGATGCACGAACCGCCACATTATCGTGACTAAATCTGTTGTCAATGCGGATTCCGTTTATGGATACTTCTACGTGATTTGATTTCCACAAATCAAATTTGATCTGATCTGTTGATTCAACTGTCATTGAAGAATCTTTAGGGAGGAGTTTATTTTGATCAAAAATGGTAGAGTCACTCTCAACTGCACCAATGTGGACCTGTGTATTTTCCATTGCCTTAACAGTAAATAT
This sequence comes from uncultured bacterium, assembly GCA_964345035.1. GTDB lineage: Bacteria > Fidelibacterota > Marinisomatia > SCGC-AAA003-L08 > CAYFPO01. Next base: position 9,075 of record CAYFPO010000019.1, on the reverse strand, counting down.
AAGGGGCATTGTCAAATTCAGTTTTACATTTTCAGTACTAATTAATTTTCCTGTAAAAAATACAGATTCATCCAGTATTCGAATATCTTGTATTGTATCACCCAATCCAATTTCTTCATAAGTATCAACTGCAGATTGAATTTCATCAGTGAAAGCAGGGTCTTCTGTGACTTGCTTATCAGAAGTTTGAACATTATGTGTTAATTCACCGACAAGTTTAAATAAAATAAACAATACAACAATCGTTATTACTGCTCTAATTAGAGCTTTTCTATTGAATGTTGACGACTTGGACAGGTCAATGGATTTTGATTCATCGGACTGAAAATCCACTTCAACTGGGGGATCTGGTGTTGAGGATTTTTGAGAAATTGTTCCTGTAGTATGAATTTCGTAATCTTCAATTACCTTGTCCGGATCAGCACCAATTTCTATTGCGTAGGATTTGAGGAATAATCTAACATAGACGGAAGGGAGAATGGGGAAATTACCCTGTTCAATTGCCGCTAAAAATTCTTCCCGTATTTTTGTACGTTCAGAAATTTCAAATAGCGTAATATTTTGTGCTTTACGCTTGGTTTCTAATTGTTTATAAAATGGATCTTGTGCGGTCATTCAGAGGTTAAAAATTAGGGAGTTTCTCTTTTTGTATTCAAGTGCTTTTCAAATATTTCACCGTCAATTTCCAACTTTTTTATCTCATTATAAAATTTTGGTATGGGAAATCCGACAACATTGTAAAAACAACCCTTAATCTCAGTTACGAAAACCGCACTCCAATCCTGAATTCCATAACTCCCAGCTTTATCATACGGTTTATGGTATTTTACATAATAGTGTATTTCTTCATCAGTGAGGTTTTGAAATGTCACATCGGTCCTATCAGAAAATGTGTGGTTTAAATCTTTTGAAATGCACCGTAAAGATATCCCCGTATAAACCTGATGAGTATTTCCACTAAGCTGCTTAAGCATAGAGACAGCATCTGTTTTTTGCTCAGGTTTTTCTATGATCTCTGAGCCCAGCACAACAATAGTGTCTCCACCTATCACTAAAGCACCTTGATGTTTTGTACTGACTGCATCAGCCTTGATTGCTGCAAGGGATTCACAATACTCTTGTGGTGATGATTTATCTATTTGCATTGTAGATTCATCAACCCCGGAAGATTGCATAGTAAATTGTATATCGAGCATTTTTAGCAATTGTTTTCTTCGAGGACTTTGTGATGCTAAAATAATTTCCATTTTTCACTTAATTTTTGATAATTTTGATATATGCTGAAATTCTCCTCCGTTTTCACTTGAAGCAGATACATGATAAAAGTAGGTGCCATTTGCAATTGGATTTGAAAAATCATCTTTGCCATTCCAGTAAATACTGGTTAATTCACTACCATCAACATTTGCCTTCTTTTCCATTACCTTGCTCCCATCGAGAGTAAATACAGTAATTGTAACAGTTGCATTTTCATTAGAGAAAAATGTGAAGAACGTATCATCTGTAAAGGGGTTTGGATAATTATATATTTTTTCAATTGAAAATGGGGCATATTCGCCCATAATGAGGGAATAAATTTTTGCTGTAGAATTATTTACATTATCCCAAGCTTCAATATAAAAATCAAACAGCTGTATTTCAATTTCCGGTACTGAAAAGGTAACAATACCCGAATCGGAATTAACATAAGTAAAATCCTGGTTTAAGATTGTTTCAATACCATTTATTTCATATCTGATACTATGTCCCATTGAACCAGTCAGATTAATTCCGGAAGTATCTGTAAGTCCTACTGTAATTTCATAGGGTGGACTGATCATTCCGGTCTCAGTAATGAGATTACCCTTATGCCAGAGGTTAATTTCCGGCCCGGTGATATCAGTGGAAGCAATATCGGTACCGATAATTGGTATTGGATATAAATTATCAATATTTCCGTTCAAATTGTCATTGCCAGATGATTCAGAGTACACAGTTATTTTTGCGGAACAGTCATCACATTGTGAGATATCCAACGGTATGTAAAAATTTGCAGGGGATTGTATACTGCCTTGAAAAATGATTTCTCCCGGGAGGTAATATCCAATGTTATTATATTGTTCCGGACCCAGAACAGTCATATAGTAATCATCTTGTGATTCGTATAATACCAATTCCGCCTGCTCTGCTACAACAAATGTATCTGAACTTTCAGTTGTATTTATTAAGGAAGTGATTTTTGGGAATGGCAGTGGCAGGGCAGGATCTCCGAAAACCTGAAAAAGATAATCGCTGCTGCTTTCCTTGGAATAATGTGCTAAATCTCCTAATCTGTAATATTCTGCAATCGCTGCATTATTAATAATATCATCTAAATTATTAAATACCCTTTTCAGATATTGAATATTGGAAGATGCATATACTGCTCTGGTTGTGGTGATCAGCCCAATACTTCCATCCGGCTTTTTTAACAGTGCTTCTGCCATGGATTCTGTATCATCATACTGTCCGAATGAGCAGGTTCCTACTATCCAGATTCCCTGTTTTTCTGCCTGGATAGAATTCAGATCCCGGGACATATTCAAAATATTTTCGTGTGCAAGAGCTGTAGCACTCCCGTGTCCTATATAATTCATTAAACCAACACCGGAATTGATGGAAGATATAAAATCCGATGTTAATTCAGGATGTTCAAACCAGCCTCCGGACGGTGTTGGTATATAGTCTGTACCATACAAATTGGAAAAGTGTAACTGATTTTTCAATATTTCATATAAAATGTTGGAATTGATGGCATGAGTAAATTCTTCCTGGTCAGGGTGATTCTGATCATCTGCAAGTAATAGAATTTTACTCTTCCAATTCCCGGAAATGGGATACAGTATATATTCCCGTATCTGTTCAACAATTGATTCAGCTTCGGATAAAGTTGATACCGGAATTCTTCCGGTTGGAATCTGTGGATTCAAAGTTGATACAGTGCTTGAAGTATAATAATCATCTGTTGGAGTATTATTATGATAGTAGGGAGGAATCCCATATTCATCCCCAATAAACAGCAGGTATTTTAGATCGGCATTTTCATCATTGGCAATTCTGTCGAGCAAATAACTATTTATCAATTCGGGCGTGAGTGTTTCTCCGGCATCAAAAAGTGAATCGGTAGAAACTACTTCGGTATTTAGTCTGAAATTAGTATTCACCTCATCTCGATGAAGATCTGCCAGATCATTTGCGGCAGGTATTAACTCCGGTGTAGAAATTATCAGATATTCAGTATTAGTGAAATTTTCATAGTTTCTTGTCCTGTGTTGAGGATTGATGATATCCGGGGGAAAATATGAAATGTCAGAAAGTATAGGATCACTTTCCAAAGTGATAATCACATTTGCTGCCTGCAGGTATTCCAATCCTCCCAAATCTCCGTTTCTCCAGGGATTTAGTTGAATTTTAACGATTGGGCATCCCCGCATCAGTATTGGTTGTGATTTGGAAATTTGGTTTTGAAAGTTCACAGTTGAAATTTCATCAGGTAATTTTATCCATTGCTCATTTGTCAAAGAAATTTCTATTAGATCAGGATTGGAAACAGCTGCTTTCCATTCAAAAATATCTATTATGGTTGAATCAGCAATAATCTGTGAATTTGCCTGGGGATTGTATAAATAGTTGTCCAGGACTTTTGGTTGGGTATCTCCATGGATTTGAAATGAGTAAACTTCTTCACCATAAACTAAACCCTTGGAAAAATAGATAATGAATATCATTAAACTTCTAATTGTCATTTAATAAAATTTAAGATTCTTTAATATTAGCATACTGTTGTTGAATTTCCTTTTATTTGCCAGTTCACGGATTGTTTCACAATTCCTCATCACCGTAAATTTAACGCTCAGAAAATAATATATTATTTGTAACCACCGAACCAATACGGGATTATTAATCAAACCACAATATTCGAAAGGGTTGTATGACATTAAATTTTGATATGATAGAAACATTTTATTCTCAGTTTGGAGATAATATCCAAAAGATTCGTACAGCATTAAACAGACCACTGACATTTTCAGAAAAAATATTATATTCCCATGTATTTGATTCAAAATTACAATCTTTCACCAGAGGTATTGACTATGTTGGATTTCGCCCTGACAGGCTTGCAATGCAGGATGCCACCGCACAGATGGCTTTATTGCAGTTTATCATTGCAGACAGGGAGGAGACTTCCCTGCCCACGACTGTCCATTGCGACCATTTGATTCTTGCTAAAGATGGAGCGAAAGCGGATGTAACCACTGCAGAATCAACCAATTCAGAAGTTTATGATTTTCTCGCTTCCGTATCCAAAAAATATGGGATTGGATTCTGGAAACCGGGTGCAGGCATAATCCATCAGGTGGTTTTGGAAAATTATGCATTCCCCGGAGGGATGATGATAGGAACTGATTCTCATACACCCAATGCCGGGGGGCTGGGAATGGTTGCAATTGGTGTGGGTGGTGCAGATGCCGTAGATGCCATGGTTGGACAGCCATGGGAACTCCAGATGCCCAAATTGATCGGTATTAAACTAACTGGCAGGTTAAACGGCTGGGCATCAGCAAAGGATGTTATTTTAAAAATTGCAGGAATCCTCACGGTAAAAGGCGGAACGGGAGCCATTATCGAATATTTTGGAGAAGGTGCTGAATCTATTTCCTGCACCGGTAAGGGAACAATCTGTAATATGGGTGCTGAAGTGGGGGCTACTACATCTTTGTTCAGCTATGATGCAAAAATGGAAGAATATCTCAGGATAACCGAGAGGGAAAAGGTAGCTGATCTTGCAAATGAGAATATACATCATTTAAAGTCCGATCCTGAAGTATATGGAAACCCCGAGCAGTTCTATGATGAACTTCACGAAATTGATTTAACCTCCATTGAACCCTATGTAAATGGTCCTTTTACACCGGACAGAAATCATACTGTATCTGAGTTGGGCAAGGCAGCCGGTGATAATGGATGGCCTGAGACAATTGATGTGGGATTGATCGGATCATGCACAAATTCATCCTACGAAGATATCACCCGTGCTGCTTCTATTGCAAAACAAGCTGTGGATAAACAAGTCACACCAAAATCCACCATTACCATCACACCGGGATCAGATAAGATACACAGAACCATTGAGCGGGATGGATTAATGGAAGTTTTTGAGGAAATAAACGCAGTGGTGTTGGCTAATGCCTGTGGACCATGTATTGGTCAATGGCAGAGAAATGAGAGTGATCCGGACAGGAAAAATACAATCATCACCTCATTTAACCGGAATTTTGCTAAGAGAAATGACGGAAACCCAAAAACCCATGCATTTGTTGCCTCTCCGGAAATTGTCATTGCGTATGCATTATCCGGGGATCTGAATTTCAATCCAATAACTGATTCTCTGGTAAATGCAAATGGTGAGGAAGTGACCTTAGACCCTCCTGTGGGTATTGAACTACCAAAGAACGGATTTGAAACGGGAGACTCAGGGTTTATCTCACCGGTTGCAAACAGAGAAGGTGTGGAGATCAATATTGATGAAAATTCTGAAAGACTGCAGTTTCTGGAAAGATTTTTACCTTGGGATGGAAATGATTTCATCGGATTGAAATTATTGATAAAAACATCCGGTAAATGCACAACCGATCATATTTCAATGGCAGGACCATGGCTAAAATTCAGGGGCCATCTGGAGAATATTTCTAACAACTTCCTGATTGGGGGGGTGAATGTATTTAATGATAAAACAAATTGTATCAAAAACCAGTTAACCGGTGAATATGGTGAAGTTCCACAGGTTTGCCGAAAATACAAAAATTCCGGAATAGGAACTATTGTTGTTGGAGGAGAAAATTTCGGTGAGGGATCCTCCCGGGAACATGCTGCCATGGAAGCCAGATATATGGGTGTAAAAGCGGTCCTGGTACAGTCATTTGCCAGAATTCATGAGACCAATCTTAAAAAACAAGGGGTTCTGCCATTGACATTTTTAGATAAAAATGACTACTATAAATTTCAGGAAGATGATACCATTGATATTATCGGACTAAAAGAATTATCACCTGATTCAAATGTTACAATTGTACTGCACCATTCAGACAGCAGTCAGGATGAATTTGAAGTCCATCAATCCTGTAATTCTGCACAAATTGATTGGTTCAGGGAAGGAAGTGCATTGAATTTGATTTCCACTCAGACGGTCTAAGTGAGCACTGATACAAACATTGCCCTTGTAACGGGAGCATCTTCGGGATTAGGAAGAGCAATATCCATGAAACTTGCAGAAACGAGATGCCATGTAATATTAGCTGCAAGATCTGTAGAAAAGCTTTATAAAACAGCGGAAAAAATCAATACTGCAGGTGGAAATGCAACTGTCATTCATACTGATGTATCCGACCCTGTATCCATTGATAATCTCATCAAAAAAACTTCAGACATAGGTTTCGTAAATATAATAGTAAACAATGCAGGGCTGGGTGTTTTTAACCGTATAGAAAATTCAAGACTGGAGGACTGGGACAGCCAGATGGCAGTGAATCTCCGTGGAGCATATTTAGTGTCTAAGGGGTATATACCACAAATGCAGCAGAACAAAACAGGCACCATTGTATTTATAAATTCCACTGCGGGGATCAAGGGATATCCCTACTCCACCGCCTATGTAGCATCCAAATTCGGACTGCGGGGATTTTCCATGAGCTTACGGGAAGAGTTGCGGGATTACAATATAAAGGTTGTGTCTGTGCATCCCGGGGCTGTGGATACTCCGTTCTGGGATGATATAAAAGCAGATTTTCCCCGGGAGGAAATGATGAGCGCAGAGGAGATTGCCCATACTGTAGTGCATACCATCAGACAAAATCAAATTGCCACAGTCGAGGAAATAGTCCTACGGAGAACTGCGGGGGATTTTTAGTGAAATACCACTTAGCCTCTTACTTTTTGCTACTAGCTGCCAACAAAAACCTTTAACCATCAATATGTTCCATCATAAAGGTTTCACAGAGTCGCCAAGTCCCTTAGATTTAAAAATAGTTCCCTTGTGGCCCAGCATCTATGCGTTAAAATTTATTTTTCAATTTTAACACAAGTACATTCACCATTTGTCTTGCACAAATATATATGAATCTCCTAAATTTGCAGGCTTTAAACGTGTGTGATTTTTGATAAAAGAAGATGTTTGAACAGATACAGGACCGTTTTGCAGACTTATTCAAAACACTGAGGAGACAGGGAAAAATAAATGAGAGCAATATTTCAGATTCTCTGCGTTCGGTGCGGAGAGTGTTTCTGGAAGCAGATGTAAACTTTAAAGTCGCCCGGGATTTTGTATCAAGGGTGCAGAGTAAGGCAACAGGACAGAAAGTCCTGAATTCCGTAACTCCGGGACAGCAGTTCATCAAGGTTATCAAGGATGAACTCACAGAATTTTTAGGTGGGTCGTCTGATGAAGTACATCTGAATACAAAAGGAACAACCGTAATTTTATTATCCGGTTTACAGGGTTCAGGTAAAACTACCACCGCTGTAAAACTCGGGAGATTTTTGAATAAACGCAGGAAGTTAAACTGTTACCTGATAGCTGCAGACAGGCAACGACCGGCAGCTGTAAAACAGTTGCAAGTGTTAGCGGAAGAAAATCAATTGGGAATATTTACCGGTTCAAATGATGACCCAATTTCGGTTGTGAAATCCGGGATGAAAGCCGCAGTAAAAGAAAAAGCAGATGTAATTATCATTGATACTGCTGGCAGACTCCACGTGGATGAATCCCTGATGGATGAACTTAATTCAATTGCCGGAATCTGCAAACCGGACGAGATACTGTTTGTTGCCGATGGGATGACCGGGCAGGATGCGGTCAATTCAAGTAAGGTTTTTTCTGAATTCCTGGATATCACAGGCATAATTTTAACTAAGATGGATGGCGATTCCCGTGGAGGTGCTGCTGTATCCATCAGAGAAATTACTGGCAAACCAATAAAATTCATTGGAACCGGAGAGTCTGTGAAAGATCTGGAAGTGTTTCATCCGGAAAGAATGGCAAGCAGAATCCTGGGAATGGGCGATGTGGTTGGATTGGTTGAAAAAGCCCAGGAATCCATTGATAAACAGGAAGCAGAGAAATTACAGAAAAAACTGCTGGATAATAGTTTTACACTTGCAGATTTTCAGAAGCAAATTAACCAGTTTCGGAAAATGGGATCAATGGAACAGATTATGAATATGATCCCAATGAAAGGTAAATTTAAAACCGGTGATTTTGGTGAAAAACAGGTTGTCTGGATGAATGCAATTATTGATTCCATGACACCTGTTGAACGAATGAAACCGGAAATTATAAATGGCTCACGGAGAAAAAGGATTGCTCTCGGTTGTGGGAGACCTGTGTTTGAGGTGAACCAGTTATTAAAACAATTTCATCAAATGAAAACAATGATGAAAAAATTTAAAAAGGGCGGGAGTAAATTCCCGATACAGATACCAAATATAAGCTAAAGGAGTAAATTTGGCAGTAGTTATAAGATTACAGAGACATGGTCGAAGGAAAAGACCATTTTACAGAATTGTGGCAATGGATTCCAGAAACAGGCGTGACGGAAGAGAGTTAGAACGTCTGGGCTGGTATGATCCGTTGAATGCAAATAACGGATTAAAGATTAAGGAAGACCGTGTCAATTATTGGATTGATAATGGTGCTCAGACTTCAGATACGGTAAATGGACTTCTCAGAAAAACAGGTCTAAACCTGAAGAGAGAGATGCTGAAACAGGGTAAATCTGAAGAAGATATTAATGCACAGATTGCAGAATTCCTGGAATCTCAAAAATCCAGGGAAGAGAGAAAAGCGGCAGCAAAAGCAGAAAAATTAAAGAAGACACCTGAAAAACCTTCAGTTTCAGTGGACAAATCAGAATCTGAATCAGCAGATGCAGCAAATGCAACTGAATCAGTAGAGGAAGCAGCATCTTCTGAAATTTCAGAAAAGGATTCTGGTGGTGTGGAAAAACAATCTGAGGATACTACAGCAGCAGAAACTCCAGAACCTGAAGCTGAAGAAAATAC
>CAYFPO010000018.1:40588-44731 GCA_964345035.1 uncultured bacterium | reverse complement strand
TCAACGGGTGATCCTCCAAATATTCTGCCCTCATCCTGTCCTAATACGATTGAAAAAAAAGTTATATATATTATTAGATATTTTGAATTCATTTTAATTTTCCTTCAATTTTTATAAACTATCTGTACCCTCTTACTGCTACTGAATAATGTGGAAGGGGATATGTAGTCCCTACAGAAAGTACTAAATTATCTTTCAGGGCTATCGATTCGAAATTAATATTGCCATTAGGTTCAAAATTATTATAATAGTAGAAGGTGCTGCCATTATAATGCCATATTCTCTGCAAGTCACATGCAAGCCATACATCATTACGACTGATTGAATTAACATCATTGGGTTCAACTTCCCAAACGTAAGCACTTGCGGGTATTAAATATCCCTCACCCTGAGTATCAACAGGACAACGGTATAATCCTAAATGAGTTACAACCCACACACTGTCTGGATCATCAGTATAAACACCATAGGTAAAACCGGATATTGTATCAGGTATTATAGTTAGACTTGGGATACCTTCATATATGATATTCCATTCAATACCATTGAAATGCAGTAATATATGATTTTGGTAATTATCAGATTGTCCAGTAACCCATACATTGTTTGGGTCAGTCCCTGTTATAGTATTCAGCCATAAATCTGTGTTAACACCCATTTTTATAAAAGATTCACCATCCCAGTGAACTATAGTACCATTCATTCCAACAAAAAATACATCATCTGGTGCAGATCCCCAGATTTCTCCAAAAATAGGTCCTTCACCTTCTTCCAATACACCCATTTCCCAGAGATGGTATGTAGACCAAGCTACGCCATCCCAATGTTTTGGTGTTCCTGGCGCAATCCAAATATCATTTTCATTAAATACTAAAATATCTAATGATTCACCGATATGGTAAGGTGATGAAGACGTATCAATATTTATCCAACTTGAGCCATCCCATTTATACAAATTTGACATGAATGAAGTGCCTATACTATCAAAATATCCATTAAACAACATATTATTTTCATTAATTATTGCACAGCTAATTCCAGTATTAAAAGGGTCACCAACTGTATCAACTTCTGCCCATGTAATTTCATGACTGGTTGTATCCAGACAGCATTGGGAGTAATTATAACTGCAGGGAAAATTCAAGTAGGGGCATTCAATGATATCCAAAATGTAACTGACCATCAATACTACATCAAGCACATTGGTTTCATAATCTACATTCACATCCCCTGCCCAGATTTCATAATCACTCGGTTCGGGGGGTACTTCCAAAATAATATTTACGGTTCGTACAATGTCTAAAATATCAACAGATTCATCTTGGTTGAGATCACCCAGGATCTGGGTAAAAGAGAGTGAGAAAATAAATATCAGACATAATATCCAATATTTTGTTATTAGGGTAGGTAATAGACGACTTAACATATATTGATGACGTTTTAACATATTATTCCAATGCGTAATTCCTTTGAATATTCATATTTACTTTGTCTATATCAGTGTTATTTATCAACAGTATTCTATTTGGAAGAATATGGATTATCAAAAGATTCAATATTGTACCTTGTTTTAAATGTTAGATTTGCATAACTAATATTAATCATTTTAGAGAGTTTATTTTTCTTTACCTTCTTATCAGCCAATAAAAACTCAAGGACTTCCTTTTCAAAACGATGATTTAAGGTTTTCCAATCATATGTTTTTATATCGGATAGATATTGATGAATATCCTCAAAAATATTTTCATTTTTAAATTCAGATATTTGGCATCTAAAATCAGGAATTTTAAACCCTTTCTCTTTCAATCTCCGTTGTACCGCATTAAAGGTTGTCCTTTTCATGCTGAGTTTTTGTATAGCCAATTCAATGGATTTGTATTTGTATTTATAAAAAATTATGGCGTTGTATTGGATTAGATTTTTGATGTCTTTCCATTTTTTATCCCTTGCAAATGGGAACTCTTTAATAATTGGCTCTTTTTTAATTGTCGGATTAAATCCACTTTGCTGGTCAATAAGAAAATTATTATACTTCTGTACAACTTTATATCTGAATCCAACTAATTTAATATCCTGGCTAACCATTTCCATTGAACAAAGGTACCCTTTTTTATAAAAATATTTAGCCTTTTGCAGATTAAATATATAATTTTCATATAATGAGCCTATCCTAAAACAATCTTCCGGAATATTTGTAATTACACCATGATCCTCGCATATATTTAAGGATTCCATCCAATGATCCATTGCCTTTGAATATTTTTCCATTCTTTCATAACATAAAGCCATATTCTCTATTATCAACGACTTCGTATAAAAACTTTCCGGTAGGAATTTAATTTTCTCAAGTTCACCTAAAGCTAATTCATAATTCCCTCTTTTATATTCTAAAAATCCCAAACTATTTAAATTTGTATATATATGATATTTAAATTCATATCTTTGGGATAATTGCAAACTCTTTTGATACAATCTCTCTGCATTATCAAACTCATTAAATGATGCATATAAAACGCCAAGTTTGTGCATTGCCATAACATGGTAGGTTTTTAGGTCTAATTTTTTAAACTTTTCTATACATTCTTTTATAGTCTGTACACTTTCATTTTTATCATCCTTAGAACTTACAGTTGCTAAATTGTAATCAATAACTGATTTCAATAGGTCAGATTCGACAAATAGCTTTGCAATATTAAAGTGATTTTTTGCTGTGGGTTTATCTCCAATCACCTTGTAGAATACTGCAACTTGGTTATGTACATATGCGAATATATCATTTCTGGTTAATTCTGATTTTTTTTCTGTTTGGGAATGAATTAGTTCTAAGGCATCCCTATAATATTTAAGCGCTTGCGAAAAATGACCTGAAACAAGATAAATTTTACCATATCCACAATATACAATGGGTGCAATTTTAGGATCTGAGTCTTTTATTAATTCTGGATTTGAAAATAACTTTCTAATTTCGGGTGGATTTGAGAATCCTAATTCACTTATAGAAATTAAAAAATCATCTAATTTATTAATCTGCCGTTTTTCAAAAGGTACTAATGATTGCATCTTTAAATTTTCCTGATTATTCATTTAAATCATCATCTCCTGAAGAGGAAATTTTAACTGTGGTTATGACAGTACAGGACCCATCAAGACCTGTTTTTATTGCACTTGTGTTTAAATAAGCATTAGCATCAAATGCAACCCACTCATTATTTTCAGATAAATAATAGCTGTCTGCAGGGTTTAAAACATGTAGTAGAAGTTGGTCTTCGAGTAAAATAATAGAACTGGACTTAATATGGGTTATATATTCGTAATTATTTACATTTTTAACCCAAGAACCTTCAGGTAATTTTTCGCCACCAGATGCTAAATAAATATTTGGGTCAATTTCATTCCCATATACAGTTGCCTCTACAACCGGATTATTGATTTCTATTTTATGCTCATTACCACGGCCTAGTGCATTGTTTATCAACCATGGGGCTGGGGTTTCAATTACAACCTTACCATCATATTCTAAAACAGGTTGTTTATTGACGTTTAATTCACAAGATACAAATAATAAAATTTGAGCGATAATCGTCAAATATAACATCTTAATTTTCACAGCTTCTCCCTTTTTAAATGTACTTTCTTTCATAGATAATATATTTCCACACTACCATTATATATAATATATATTATTTATTAATTATATTACCATATATATACTGCTTTTCAAGTGTTTATTTTTTTTTTTTTGCATATATTTCTACATTAATACAAAACTCTATAAAACTATTTTCCATATAATTTTATATATAAATATTTATTTAAAATGATTTTTTATATTAACCTCCTCCATTACATATACCCACGCCTTAAACACCTCACCATTCACAAACACATCAACCATGCGTCTTTCATAATAATTATCAGGATGATTTTTACCTTTATATCCTTCCAAGTAATCTACTCTTTGTAAGATTTCAGGGTTCTCAAATTCTATGAGCTGACCATAAACTTTTTCATTCCCATTGTCATCGCAGGATACCAACCTAAATCATAAAGTTTGCCATATGTCCACGCAGGTGTGATCTTTATATCATATCCACCAAAGATTCTGTCGTGATTTGAACAACCTTGTTTTAATGTTCCGTAAAC
>CAYFPO010000018.1:0-40488 GCA_964345035.1 uncultured bacterium | reverse complement strand
CCTTTGTAGATTCGTATTTTATTTGGAGAATTAATATTTACCATTACAGCCGTCATCTGTCCTCTAAAGTCTTTCAACTTGGATTTAAACTGAATCGGATTTCTAAACTTGTTAGCCACGGTAGGATAACATTACGGATTTTGCTATTTCACATTATTAATACAAAATCAATAATAATGCTGCAAGTATTTGTAATTAAGAGAGATAAAAAGAAAGCCACTTGAAAAAAGTGGCTTTACTGTTTTAGAGGTTGTAACCTCTGCTTGGTAGCGGGAGCAAGATTCGAACTTGCGACCTTTGGGTTATGAGCCCAACGAGCTACCAGACTGCTCCATCCCGCGTCTGATTGCTTAATTTCAAGCCGGAAAATTTATTATCAATATTAAACTCTTACCAATAAATATTATCTAAATTCCCTGAAATACATTTTAAGAATTTAGCATTGAGAATGTTAAGGATGTTTAATTTTGATTGATCCATTTGTAATTGACATGACCCTCTTTTGAAATTCTTCCAATATTCCCACGGGAATTGATACATTGATCCAGACGGATTCTTCAAATTTCTTCTCAAATACACTGCCATTGAATGTTGTTATTGTATTTTCAATTATATCACCAAATTCATACCCATATTCTAATTGAATATTGACCAGCTTCTGCCATTGGATAATATTGGAATTTAACAAGGTGTTTTCACTTGCAAGTCCATAGGATTTTATCAATCCTGGTATACCCAATTTTGATCCACCAAAATACCGAATAATATATAGAACCGTATTCACCAAATTTTTCCGTTTAAGGGAATTAAGAATGGGGTTACCTGCACTGCCGTTTGGTTCTCCTGCATCTGCCGAAAAATCATCAATTCTGTCTTGAATATATAGTCTGTATGCATAACAAATATGAGTAGCATCAGTATAATTTTCTTTCAATATATCGTGATGTTGTTTGATTTCCTTGAGAATAGAAACAGGAAATGCAAATCCAAGAAATTTTGATCCTTTACTTTTATACACACCGGTTGAGGGAGCAAGGATCGTTTGCATTGAATCCGTCAATGTATGATCATTACAGGAATGGATGTCAGTTTTTTGCCTGGTGGCTGATAAGATATAAAATACAATCCGCTTGCCACAGGAGTATCACCCAATCCATTAAATGTAATTCGTTGTCTGCCTTTTTCTAAGATGATGTCTTGCCATACAGTAACTTCCCTTCCAAGTAGATCGTAAATTCGAAAAGTCCCTGAATTGATCTCTGATTCCGAGTCGATTATGATAGTCAAGCTTCCAATTTCCTGGAATTTAACTGGATTTGGGTAAACGGTTAGCAACTCCGTCTCATTAATATTTTCAGGAGAAGGCCAGGTAGTTGTGTTCAGGGTACGGGGTTGGACAGATTTACCAATCCGATTGACTGAATATAGATCATATTTATAATTTGTTGACGGATCAATTGAAATATCCAAAAATGTTGTATCTTCCACGGTAACAAGGGAGTCATTGTTTCTGAAAATAGTGTATGAAATGGAAGTTCCCGGACCACTTGAGGAACTCCACAATAAATTTATCTCATCCCAATCCGCAAGAACAAACAATTCATCCGGTTCTGTGGGATAATCCGGTTCCCCCGTATTGATTGTGATTGTTTTCAATTCCGATTGTCCAATATAATTTACTGCTGCAATTTCGTACAAATATTCTGTAAACTCATCCAATCCTGTGTCCGTTATTGCAGTATCTGTTGTACTAAATATTGAATCACCATCCCGAAAAATGATATAATACAGGGTATCTCCCGGTCCCGGTGATGGATCCCACCAAATATCTACATAATCCGGAGCTGTAAGTGAAAAAATTTCTTCAGGAGGTAAAGGTGAAAATGATGGAGTTAAATCAATTGTTGTGGTTATTTGTGAATCATTTGTTGTGCTGAGTACAAAATACAATTTGTCACTGTCAGTTATTGGATCTGTATTGCCATAGAATATTGGTTCAATACTATTTTCTTCCAAAGATTTTAAAACTATGTTGCCAAAATGATTCCCTGAACTTGAATTTATATTTATATCCAATATACCCGGTTGGTACATACTAAAGGATTGTATTTCAACCGATTTATTGTTTACTGTATAATTGCCTATATAAATGGAGTCCTCAATTTCAATTGTAGCAGATGTAATGATGGGATCAATTAAAGCTTGATCCTGGTAATAATAAAATGATTCGTCGATCTGGTTAAACAGGTTTCTGCTATTGAACTCTACCCAAGCTTCAATGAATGAACTATTATAATCATTCTCCAAAATATAATCCACAATATTTAACGCTGAACTACCGGAAACAGCGATGCGCTCCCATATCTTTCTCATGATTACACTTTCCAGTTCTTCTACGTGAGTGATTCCGCCAATATTATCATACTGAGTACTGAGATAATGACCAAACCAGGCTGCGCTGTAGCCATTGGTATTATCAAAATTCTGCTCAGGATATTTATAGTAGTTATTTACACTGTTTGACTGTGTCATAAAATTCAGGTAATCATTAATATCCGGATATCCCACATCTTCAATCCAGGTGGAAGTCAGCTCATAGAAATATGAATCAGACCCGGTATTGCATTGGTACTCAAGTTGAATTGTGTGAAAATATTCATGAATGAGTGTCACCTGCATTGCAGTTACACCGTGCGTGTAATAATTACCCTCATCGTAATTATTATCCAATTCAACACAGGAATCGTTACAGGAATCATCAACTTTTCTTGTCCATCCATAGGAGGATCCATACAATTCAATCACAAAAATATCTGTAATATTGTTAATTCCATTGGCTCCATCATTATAATTCATTGTTTCCACTAAAAGAGTATAAGCACTGTCTGCTGCAAGCGATACTTCATTGATAAAATCTGGAATGCCGTCCAAATCCTGATCCTCCAAATCCGGCGCATCAATTCCGGTCGTATCAAAATGAATATAACAATGTCCTTCCGGTGTGAGGATCGTTTTCTGCATCTCTGCTGTTGTGCAGTTCGTTAAATTCCGGTCAATATCAAGATTTGGATTATAAAATCCGCATTTCTCAACTCCAAAAATATTGGAAATGATGATAAGAATGATGTAATAATGATTTCGGAAAATCAATTATTTCTTCCTGAAGGAAATCTTGATCGGAACACCGGTGTAGTCAAATGTGTTCCTGAATTGATTCTCAAGAAACCGTTTATATGTAACCGGAAACAACTCAGGATAGTTTACAAAAAAAGCAAATATGGGCGGAGAATGGCGTACCTGTGTTACATATTTAATGGCAAGATTTTTACCTTTCACATAAGGCGGCTGCCTTCGAGATACCACAGCTTTGATGAATTCATTCAAATCCCTTGTCTTCAGTTTTAGGCTCATAGATTCAAAGACCTGTGCGGCAGCTTCCAATGGCTGAAATAATCGTTGATTATTCTTAATTGAAATGTAACATTTTGGGAAATACCTGAGAGCAGGATATTCATAATGAATCAGATCAGTCATTTCTTTCATCGTATTTGTTTCCTTCTCTATTAAATCCCATTTATTAATTACCAGAACCAAACCTTTACCCTTATCCATAACATATCTTATTATGCTTCTGTCGTGAGTTGTAAAACCCTTATCGGCATCTATTAACACAAGCACCACATTGGCTTCATCAATTACACGATATGTACGCACTGTACTGTAAAATTCAATTGCATCATCCTGTTTATTTTTTTTTCGGAGTCCGGCAGTGTCAATTAAACGATAAGTCTGATTAAAATATCGTATATACGAATCCACAGAATCCCGTGTAGTCCCAGGAATATCCGTGACTATGGATTTTTCCTCTTTCAACAGTGCATTCATCAAGGATGATTTCCCAACATTCGGCATTCCGACTATGGCCATATTAATTGCATCAGTCTGTAAATTTTTATTACTTGAATGCTGTGGTAATTTTTCTAATATTATATCCAACAGATCACCGACATTTCTTCCCCCATCTGCAGCAATATTCATTGGTTCACCCAAACCTAACTCGAATGCTTTCAATGCATCAATTTCATATTTCTCATCATCAATTTTATTCACAACCAGTAAAAAAGGTTTCTCTGATTTGAGTATCAATTCCGCCAGTATTCTGTCACTTGATGTAATTTCTTCACGGCCATCTATCATCAGAATGATCAGGTGTGCTTCTTCCGCCGCCAGTTGAGCCTGTTTTCTTACCGCCTGCTCAATTGTATCTTCGCTTGCAGGGAGGAATCCGCCGGTATCAATTAAATCGAACTGTCTGCCTGTCCACTCAACATTGCCATATATACGATCTCTCGTAATCCCCTCAATGGGTGATACAATAGAATGCTGCCTGCCAATAAGTCTGTTGAACAAAGTGGATTTCCCAACATTTGGCCGCCCCAGAATTGCTACTACATTATTGGACATAACTACTTCTTTTTAAAAATTTCAAGAATACTATCGTTAGAGACATTTACTGGCACATTCAATTCTGATGAAATATGATCCAGGCTCATATCATCTAGTGTAACAGTTTGATCCTCGTTCAGAATTCTATGAGAAAACCAGACAGCAGAACCAATATCCTTACCCTTTAACTGTGAAATTATATCCTTACCTGTCAGTAATCCTGCCACTTTTACCATATCTCCATAAAATTGATTGATTATTGGGACTATCTCAACAGTTAAATTTTCAATGTTTTGATTCAGGTAATCGGCTACATAAGTTTGAAAGTAGTCGGAAATCATTGTTCCGGTGCCAATGGTGAATTTAGTTGGAGCATTTAATTTTGTCGGAAGTTGATCTTTTTCTGATTCAAAATTTTCCATAAAATCATTCACCTGCCCTACACCATTTTCTATCAGATCCAGATTACCATAATCATATTTCCGCGGGAATGCCTGCCCACAAATTAAATACCATTCATCAGACAATAAAATAAACGGGCTCTTAGATCCACCTGGAAATTCTATTCGTAGATCTCTAACCAACTCAATAAATTGCTTGGCATATTCTTTATTCACAGTTGGTATTTGCATTAAACCGGTACGGTGTTTGGTTAACCCTACCGGAACAATGGATAATGACTGTACACCGGGATAAAACTGATAAATATCTTCAATTGTTTTTCTGAGATATTCACCATCATTAATGGTTGGCATTAGGACTATTTGAGCATGGAGTGTAATGTCATTGGATGCGAGGAATTTAATCTTATCCAGCAAGTTATCATTTTTTTTGTATAAGAATAGACGACGACGTAATTCAATGTCAGTTGTGTGGACAGAAATATATAATGGAGATAATCGCTGTTCAACAATACGGTTTAATTCTTTTTGCCCCATATTGGTCATGGTAATATAGTGACCCTGGAGATAGGATAATCTGTAATCACCATCCCTGAAATACATTTCTGACCGCATACCATCCGGATTCTGATTAACGAAGCAAAATACACAATCATTAGCACAAGACCGGATCTTAAACTCTTCAAACTCTACACCGAGATCAATATCATATTCCTTTTCTACATCAATAAGAGATCTCTCACCAGAAATTTCAAATTCTAATGAGACATTTTCCTCTGTGATTTTGAACCGATAATCAATTTCATCCCGAACCCGTTTTCCGTTAATTTTCAGTAATCTGTCGCCGGGTTTGAGATTGAGTTCTGCACCCAAAGTGTTTGGTTGTACCTTTATTATTCGCATATTATATCAATATATTGATTTAATAAGCCCAAAATTTACTTTAGTTTCACTCAACCAATTAAATAATTCACTATGGAAATAGTTAATTAGCTGTAAGTTTTCAGGATATGAAAATTGATGAATTAAACATGAATCTTCCGTTGGCTTGTTCAACATTAATCATGTCGATTGTTAACGCTGATGATGTAGTTGAGGAAGACGAAATATTGATGACTCAGGAGATCATTTCTGATTTTTTTGACTTATCTCCGGAAGAATCACTGGAAACCATAAAGTCCGCCAATGAACTATTAAAAGAATCGACAGATATCTTTCAGTTCGGGAAACTCCTGAACTCAGAATTTGACTACCAGCAGAAAATTGATTTTATTCTGGGTGTGTTTGAAGTTGCTTATTCAGATAATGAACTGCATCATTTAGAACAGCATGCAATCCGGAAGATCGCTGATATACTTCATATTGAACATCAGGATTTGATTGCGGTAAAACTTGAGATTCAGGATTATCTGGAATAGCAGTCACAGTGCCGTCTTCTCCCAGAATAATATTCACTATTAATACAATATCCAGCACATTATGGTCACCATCCTGATTCACATCAGCAGCCCACGATTCATAATCGCTGGGTTCCACAACCTGTAGAATAATATTTATTGTTATCACCACGTCCAGCACATTATGCACTCCGTCATTATTTACGTCACCCAGTAATCCCTCTGGACCGGATTCACTGGATTCAAACAGCCTTACAAATGCCAATGCAATTGAAAAATTATCCGGTGGAGCAGACTCGCTTTGTTGAGAAACGATCTGTGTAGCAATACCTTGATTTTCCCTTAACCAGAAATAGGATCGTATATAATTGGTAGCAATATACATATAATTGCCAAAACCAAACAAATCAGCATAAACATCAACTTGATCCAAAGTATTCACCCTCAAGCATTCTCCCTCTCCAATTTCCGGGAGAATTATTGTTCCATACGCGTCAGCTTCATACGTTGTGCTAATCTCTGCCATAACTGGTACTGTTTGTCCTTCAGCAGTTACATTGGTGTAAAATTGGGTATTTCCAGTCCATGAATCACCAAAGTTTATCTGATCAGGAAAATCTATAACTGGAGGTTCATACACCATTTGTGGATCTACATCTGGTAAATTTTCATTATATGCACCAAAGTTCAGCCTACCTGAACCTGGTAAATTAGAAAAATATGCAAAACTTTGCATGCCACCCGTACCTTCACCTATTACCTGTTCAGCATATTCAGCATCCGGAAACCATGCAACACCTTCGGTGTCATTTGGATCAACAATATCCGTTCTGCCAATTCCAGCAGTAGGTCCTTCCGTAAAATCCCAAGTTTGTGGACCTCCGGTATTTCCAAGGAGCCCAGATACTGAAACTTCCCCTGAATTTCCGTACATCCGAAAAAATTGACCAAATTCATTGAACATATCATCACTGGTGAATGTAATCTGGTTCATTCCCCAGCCTGTGATTAGGATTATAGTTAAAAAACTTGATTTGAACATTGTATTACCTCCGATTATTTATATATAATTTAAAAACAAAATCATATTGTTCAAGTATTTTCCTTGTTACTGTTTGTAATTATTTTCTTTAATTATTGAATATACTTTTTCCGGTGCTTCCATTGGAAATAAATGGGAATAATTAGGAATTTCAATCATATTACCGGAGTCATGTATTTTCTTGAATTTTATCTGTGAGGATGCAGGAAATGATATGCTGCCGCTTTCATACAAAATAGTGATTGGAATCTCGATCTTGTTGAGCCCATTCCAGATAATAGGTTCCAGTGACATACCTGATAAATAAATATCAACTTCCATCTCAGGAGGATATTTTAAACGGACCTGTCCATTACTTACGGGAGTGGTACTATGTTCTATGTAGATATTAAGAGAATCGTCTGAAAATTTAGAAAATACTTTTTTCTGCCTATATCTTTCAAACATTTCAGTTTTCGAATTAAACAATTTTCTTCTATTCATTGCCGGTTTCGCAAGTGGATTCAAGCGGGGTCCCAATCCCAGTTTTTTTACTATTTTCCACATATAGTAATATGATCTTGGCAGTAAAACCGGATCAAGTAAGATGATATTTGAAAATAACTTTGGATTTTGAATGGCTGCGTATAAGATTATAGTACCACCAATAGAATGACCAATTCCTGTGATGTAATGTCTGTCACGCTCCTCTGCAAATTGCAAAAATTCATCACCCAATGTTTGCCAAGTATGTATTTTTTCCGTTGGAGGTAATTCCCATAATGGTCTCATTAAGGGGGCTTCAACTGTAAATTCTTGTGTCATCTGATTAATGAGCGGAAAATATGCTTTCGGTGGAAATCCATTTGCATGGAGGAAATACAGGGTTTCGCCTTTATCACCAAATTTTTCGAATGGAATTAAAATTACTTAAAATTTTGTATTTAGGAATTAATAAGAAACTGTGGCTGTGCTCATTAAATCTATAATCTGTAAAACCTCAGATTTAGAAATCCCGCATTCAATAATTTCTGTTTCTAACTCCGAAATTGTAGAATTACCTCCCAAAAAACCATTTATGCGGGCAGCCAGTGTGGAGGAATAAAATTCCTTATCATCTGAAAATATCTCATTCATTACCGTCATTAAAAGTGGATTCTGCCGAATAAAATACTTCTGGTGATATCCCTCTGCAGAATAGAAATGGGTAAGATTTTTTACTTCAGGTAACAGTAACGCTTGTTTTAAATCAGATTTTCTTTGCAGAAAATCTTCGATTTCCAACAATTGAGAATCATTTTGATAGAATATTATGGATTTATATTGTGTAGATCTTGGCGGTTGTCCGGGATTGTAACTTTCCCAGAAAAATTGTAATATTTCAGTAAATGTAACTAAATCTGAATCAAACTTTATCTGAAAGGATTCAGTATGGTCACCAATTAAATCATAGGTTGGGTTTGATGTGGTGCCGCCTGCATATCCCACCAAAATTTGGGATACACCTTTTTTGCTCCCGAACCGGGAATCAGGTGTCCAGAATCAGCCGACTGCAAATGTTGCAGTTGTGTTGAAATTTTGGTTTTTAATACTCTCATTCACGATGAAATTTTAACAGGTTTTATATAAGTCCATCAACAGAAATTTATCAAATGGCACAATTTTTTTTAACAATTAATATTAACCACCCTTAATTTCCTGGGAATTTTATATTTGAATCTGAAATATTAAGCTATTGCATAATATTTACAGGCATATAGAAATTGCTCAGCATTGAAATAGCAGAAATCCCCAAGATAATACGCAATTCGATCGCTGTCCTGAAATTCACTGTCAGTAATCAATTGGTATTTTATAATCATTTTGGAATTGTCCAGACCAATACTATTGAACTTATATTTTCCCAACCCGCATTGTGTTTTAATTACCAAGAGTGGTAACTGTTTACACAGGTCGGTAAAAAAATCCATTTCATATTCTGAATTGTATGTTTCTTGTTTCATTGTATTGTTTCCTCCATTTAATTGCTGAGAAAAAATATAATAAGCACAATACGTTGAAATGTGACCTGCAACAATCAATAGAAACTACGTGATTTAAAACACATCATTAGGGAAGGAAATCAGCAGGTGTGAGACGAGTGAAAAGCCTAACTTTTTACTGTAGAATTATATCAATTTGAAATACAATATCCAGTATATCCAGTCTGTCATTAGGGTGAATGTCTGACACAATGAATTGAAAGGGATCTGGAGTCTCAGAATCAAGAATGAACTCAATTAGTAATACTACATCAATAATATCAACCGTTCCATTCAGATTGGAATCTCCAAGTATGTACCATTCACAACTCTGGTTACCTATAAACTCTTCCAGGCAATCAGGATAGGGCTGCAGACATAAAAAATTATCCGACAGACTGGATATACTCCAATTTATGTTTAATTCACAAATACTGCCGGGAATATCATCCGTGAGTAAATTATCATTCAAATGAAGATATGCCATTTCTGCCAAATTTCCGATATTTTCTGGAATCCTGCCGGTAAATTGATTGTTGGACATATCTAAAAAAGATAGATTTTCCATAAATCCAATAGATTCCGGGATATTACCCGAGATTTCATTGTTGTCAATTATCAGAACATCCAGATTTGTCAAATTTCCTATACATTCCGGTAATTCTCCTGTCAAATCATTACTATGGAGATATAAATATTTTATATCAACAAGGTTACAGATACTTTCCGGTAATTCTCCTGAAATCTGATTCTCACTGATATACAAATCGGTCAATTCTGTCAAATTCCCAATGCTTTCCGGGAGATTCCCAGATAAATTATTGTAGTTTAAATCCAGATACCGGAGATTGGTCAAATTTCCGAGGACTGAAGGTATTGGTCCACTGAGATCATTCCCCAGTAACCGTAAATCTTCCAGAGCAGTCAGTGAACCAATACTTTCCGGGATTTCACCACTTAGAATATATTCCTCTTGGCAGTTGTGTATGTCAAATTCGGATGTACACAGGTAGGATAACCTGCCTGCTGTCCATTGTTGGACACCTAATTCCAGTGGTGAAATTTCAAGATCACTGTTAATGATAAATTCCTCCAATACAGCGAGGTCATCCATCCAATAGCATTCATCTTCAATTTCTGAATATCCATCGGGACATTCGCTGAACCCAAATGCTGGAATAAACAATATCAACAAGGTATTTTTCAACATATTCAAAGTTAATACAAGATTATTGTAAATTGCAAATACTCGAGTCACAATTCAATCAATATGGTGAAGTTTGTCCGGTGGAATTGGTTTTAATCAGCCAATAATCCCAATTTCCTGCCCCAAATGACCGTGTACTTCCTGAGATGATATATCCACCCTCACCTTCAAATGTCTGCTGAATATCCTCTCCAATATCCTGAATTAATCCACCATAATACTGTGTCCACTCGGTGTTTCCAAATCCATCGGTTTTTATAACATAAATATCTTCTTCACCAGCACCGTAGGATGTGGTATAACCGGCAATTACGAATCCACCGTCAATAGTTGCTGCCAGACCATTTGCAACTTCATCCCCATTTCCGCCATATCGTTCATCCCACACAGAGCTTCCATTTGGATCAATTTCAAACAATAACATATCAGTATCACTGTTTCCTGTATCTGAAATATCACCCGCAATCACATAACCGAAAATCCCTTTTTCAATTGCAGACCCGGATTCATTACCTCCCCAGTCATATCTTGTTTCCCAAGCCAGATTTCCAGAGAAGTCAAATTGAAGCACCCATACATCTTTATTTTCAATTTCTGCATCCATCTGCCAGCCAGTAACTATAAAATTGCCTCCTTGATCTTCTACAATGTCAAAGCCCTGGTCAATGAGATTTTCTGAATCGGGTAAATCACTAGCAATAAAATGCCATTCCTTAATTCCTGAATTATCTGTTTTAATCACCCAGAGGTCATCGTAATTTTCACCTTCATAGTCCGTATATCCGGTAAAAATATAACCACCGTCACTGGTTTGGATACCCGATTGTCCATAGCTCTTATTTTCTCCACAGAAGTCACATGGTAATGACTGCCAAATTTCATTTCCCGAATTGTCTAATTTGATCAATACAGGATGAATTACTGTTCCAAAAAGTTCTCCAATTGTTCCTGACAGTAAAAAACCTCCGTCCTGGGTTTGAATGATGGAAAAACATTGATCCGGATGGGATGTATTTTCCAGTAGATATTCCCATTCAGTATTTGCAAGCGAGTCCACTTTTACTAACCATATATCGGTAGAAACATCACCGAATGACCTGGTTTCTCCTCCGATCACATACCCCCCGTCGCTGGTATGAACTACTGTGTGTGCCTGATCCAATTCATCTCCTCCCAATGTAAGTGTAAACCAGTAATTAGCATCAGCCAGAATAATTTCACTTAGAGTGGTCAACCCCCAGAAATCTGTGACCTCTACCTGATAATACCGTTTTTCACCCACTGTGACCCCCGTTACCTGATGGAAAGTATCCGATACAGTTGTTGAAGTGAAAATTGTCTGTTTATCCGACATATCTGAATTGAATCCTTCATATAGTGTATAGGAAACAAAATCTTCATTTTCATTCTGTTCCCATTGAATATCAAACATGCTCACACTGAAAATAATGGAAGTTATAATGCTTGTGTCCGGTGGTGAGTCCTGAGTATTGGATAAACTTTCACCAAAACTGGTTTGATCCAATGTATCAGTTGTTGCCACTGAAAACCAGTTTTCAATAGTCGGATCAAAATTCGGATAATAAATTGTATGTTCCGTTTGTAATTGACCAGAATATTCAGCAACAAAAGTAGTGTCCCCCTCTTGGGTATCAGAGACATATAACCTGTAATTCTCAAAATCGGTATCTGTATTTGTTTCCCATTGGATTGTTATTTGATCCAAATCATATTCAACAGAAGTTACATCAACAGGTACAGGGTAGGGGTCCAATGATGTGGTTGCAATTTCTCCCTTGGTAGAATAATTAAAAATGTCTGTGATTTCAATTCTAAAATAATGGGGGATTACCGGCAGTACGGACGGATCTGAAAAAAAGAAGGATGTGTCTTTAACATTTATGGTTGAATAGATTGAATCATACTCACTCATATCGGAAAAGGTGGAGTGCTCTAAAGTGTATGAATAAAAATCAAATTCAACTGATTTTGACCAGGGAATGAGAAATCCCCCGTTTTCAAATTTTAAATACCCGCATGTACAGTCTCCTGATTCATCAATACACAATTCATAATATTGTGATAAAGTATCAGTAATACAAACTGTTGCAGAATCTAAAATACTCACAGGTATGGGTAGACTAAGGTTATTATCCACAAATACCGTGACTGGGGTACTCGTGGTCGAATTTCCATTTGAATCAAATGCTTTTGCCTGTAAAAAATGCATTGAACCATCTGTAAAAGAGGTTGTATTCCAGATTGATGTAAATAATTGTGCACCATCAATGAGTGAGTCCGCATTTATAAATAATGTATCATAATCAGAATCCACCCATAATTCAACTTTCGGTATATCAAAATTCTCAGAAATACTTTCTATCAGTACTTCCTGAAATACATACGAGCTGTCTGCAGGAGAAATGATTTCAATTGTTGGTCCCGTATCGTCCTCTGGATTTATTAAATTGCAACCAATCCAGAGAAGACTGAATACGATCAATATGGAAGTAAACAGTTTCAGTTTCATGGGGTAAAATTAAAACAAATTCAATGTGGGTGCAAAGGAGCTAGAAAACGAAATTTTGACCGGATGGATCAATACAATTGTGAGATAAACATTTTTCCTACAAAGTGAAAGAAATCGACCAATTATTCAAGGATAAGGTTGATTATAAGAAGAATATCTAAAACGTTTATAATATCATCTCCATTCAGATCTGCAGTTTCACTAAACTGTCCTGTTAAAATTAAATTCACAACAACAATGATATCTAAAATATCAATCACACCATCATTGTTTGTATCTCCCTCGAGAAATTCGAATTCAATATCAATTTGATATAGTATATCAAGATTAGTATCCGATGTCCATAAATAATTTCCATCAAATGTCAATCCTTCACATTGACCGCTGGGGGCTGGGAATTCATCAAGAATTTCACCTGTATCCGGATGAATTTTATATATTGTATCTGCTGCAATATTCGTATGCCACAGAAAATTTCCATCGAATGCTAAATCTCCCCAACCATTCTCATAGGGTTCATTTGGGTGTAATTCACCTATAATTTCTTCTGTATTTAAATCAATTTTATATATGGCACCCGGTTGGGTAGTTGATTGGTATAAAATATTATTATCCGGGTCAATTGCTAATCCAACCGCAAGAGGAATAGCAGAGAAATCCTGAAGTATCTGCCCCAAATGGTTTAGTTTTGCAATCGTTGTATAATTATGTTCTCCCCAAAGATTTTCCCCATCATAAGTCAGACCGTGGTAAAAATATGGATTAGTGGAAAAGGAACTTATAATATCGCCATTTTCAGGTGAAATTTTAAACATTCTATACCAATAATCTTCAGGATGATTTGCATCTGCAATATTTGCTACCCATAAAGATTCTCCATCCCAACCCAGTCCATTTGAATAATATCCCGGTGCAGGGATTGAATGAATAACGTCTCCAATATCTGCAAATAAAAATGTGGCATATATGAATATTACTAGTTTATTAATCATTTTAATTTTCAACATCTTTTATGTAATGTGGTTAATTTGTATTTTGTTTAACATAAACGGATGCAAAATTTACAACTGATTGTAATATTTTACTAATAGGTGTTTCTTAATTCCATTGGAGTAGAATGGGTATCCCCACTTTGTATCCCATTTTTATGTAAAGATTGGAGCATTCTGCAGGAAATTGCAAAGTAGGTATGATTTGATAATCATGGATTGAATAAAAAGAATCCCCGATAATAAACCGTTTTATTAACGAGGATTTCCATTGGGGCCTGATGAGGAGAATCCCAGTCTGCCGACAGGCAGGGAACTCCCCTAGCCAGCTTGGGAAGCTGGTGTTCTACCATTGAACTACATCCGCATCATTCCAGGATTTCTTCTTCCTTGGCTTTCTGGATGGTATTGAGTTCTTCAATGTATTTGTCGGTTAACTCCTGGACATCATCCAATGCCCGTTTCAAATTATCATCCGATAATTCTGAAGAATTATTAAATTTTTTCAGTTGATCATTACTGTCCCTTCGGACATTTCGGATTGCCACTCTTCCCTCTTCAATGATCTGATGCACCACACGTACCAACTCTTTACGGCGTTCCTCGGTTAATGCAGGTATGGTTAAACGGATGATATTTCCATCATTATTGGGATTTAGTCCCAGATCCGAAGCAATGATCGCCTTCTCTATCTGGTCCATACTATTGGGGTCAAATGGTTGGATCACAATGGATTGTGCTTCAGGGACTGTGACCTGTGCGATGGATTTAAGGGGCTGGGGAGTGCCATAATAATCCACACGGATCGGATCCAGAATATTTACAGAAGCTCTACCCGTACGGATAGTTGCCACCTCAGCACGGTAATGATCTACAGCTTTGGTCATTCTATCCCTCAAATCAACAAATATTTCATTAACCATTGATTTCCTCCTTAACTGATTCTTGTCCCAATTTTTTTCCCTTCAAGAAAGTGTAATAAATTGCCATTTTCCTGAATATTAAAAACCCCAATGGGAAGATTGTTTTCTTTACACAATGTTACTGCGGTCATGTCCATCACGCGTAATTCCCGATTGATGACCTCTCTGAATCCCAGGTCTGTATACAGTTCTGCTTCCGGATTTGTTACGGGATCATCTGAGTAGACACCATTTACTTTTGTACCTTTCAGGATGATGTCTGCTTTAATTTCATTTGCTCTAAGAACTGCGGCGGTATCAGTAGTAAAATACGGATTTCCTGTTCCCCCGGAGAAAATGACTACTCTGCCCTTTTCCAGATGACGGACTGCCCTCCTTCGAATGTAGGGTTCAGCAAGCTGAGTTATTGTCAATGCCGACATAACCCTTGTGACACAACCCAGGTTTTCCAGCGCTGATTGCAGGGCAACTGAATTCATAATGGTGGCAAGCATTCCGAGGTAATCCCCGGAAACTCTGTCCATGCCTTTGTCAGCAACTGAAATTCCCCGAAAGATATTTCCACCGCCTATAACAATCCCGACCTGGATTCCCATATCGGATACTTTTTTCACCTGATGGGCAAGTTCAGTTGTGATTTCGGGATCTATACCGAATCCTTTTTCTCCAGCCAATATTTCACCGCTCATTTTCAAAAGAATGCGGTTGAAATTCAATTGACCCATTATGTTTTCAGGATTTAGTTGTTTTCGTGGGCGGTATTGCCGGTCTCACCTAATTGAAACCGTACAAACCGTTTGATGGAAATATTTTCGCCGAGTTTGGCAATTGTGTCAGTAAGAACATCCTGAACGGTTTTATCAGGATCTTTTACAAAATGCTGTTCTAACAGGGCACTGTCAGCATAAAATTTTTCGAGCCGTCCTTCAACAATTTTTTCTATGATATGGTCAGGTTTGCCTTCTTTTCGAGTGAGTTCAGCAAAAATTTCTTTTTCCTTTTCTATAGTCTCCCGGGAGATTTCATCCCTTGAAACTGCAAGTGGATTGGATGCTGCAATATGCATAGCCACATCCTTTGTGAATTGTCTGAATTGATCAGTGCGGGCAACAAAATCTGTTTCACAGTTGATTTCTACAAGAACTCCTAATTTTGCTCCCTGATGTATATAATAATCAACAATTCCTTCCATAGTTGATCTTCCGGACTTCTTTTCAGCTTTTGCTATTCCGGCTTTCCGTAAATGTTCAAGCGCTTTGGAAACATCACCTTTTGTAGCTTCCAACGCCTTTTTGCAGTCCATCATACCTGCACCGGTATTTTCTCTTAATTCTTTTACTGCTTTTGCACTTATCATTCAGTTTTTTCCTCTATTTCTTCTTCTTCAGATTCTGTTGAGTCTGTGTCAATATCATTCTCAATCGCACCATCTGATTTTATAGGTGATTCTGAGTCCTCTTCATCTTTTTGAGCTTCAACTTCCTCAACAGCTGCCTCAGTGTCAACAGTTTCCTCTTCAACCGGTGCTGTGACCTCGATTACTTCTTCATCCTGAGAAGAATCAGTTGTCTCTACATCCATAATTTCTTCTTCTCTCTCAATAACTCCACCTCGTGCTTCAATAATTCTATCAGCAATATAACTGACGACCGCTTTAATTGATCTTATAGAATCATCATTTGCAGGAATGGGATAGGTTAAAGTTGTAGGATCGGTATTACTGTCAACCATACCAAATACGGGGATTCCCAAAGTATACGCTTCATTGATCGCAATTTTTTCATGAATTCCATCTACAAAAAACAGTGCGGCTGGAATATGTTTCATATCCTTTATTCCTCTGTGAAGATCTCCAAGTTTCACCCGTTCACGTTCAAGCATATTTACTTCTTTTTTCGTGAGATTATCATAAATTTCAGATGCCTCTTTCTCCAACAGCATCAATCGTCTGATACTCCGTTTTATAGTTGCAAAATTGGTCAGTGTACCTCCCAACCATCTTTCAACTACATAATACATACCGCATCTGTCAGCTTCCTGCTGAACCACATCCTTGGCCTGTTTTTTTGTTCCTACAAACAGAATATTTCCGCCATCCTTAACGATTTTTGAAATTTCATCTCCAGCTTCCTGAAGACATTTCATTGTCGTTTCAAGATCAATGATATGGATTCCGTTCTTTTTCATTGCGATGTAGGGTTTGAAATTGGGGTTCCAGCGACTGGTGGGATGTCCGAAATGGACACCGGCTTTAAGTAAATACTCTTTTTCTAATTGTACCAAATACTATCCTAACGTTTTGAGAATTGGAATTGTTTACGTGCACCAGGCCTGCCGTATTTTTTACGCTCAACTTCACGGGAATCCCGGGTAAGCATCCCTGCATGCTTCAAAATACTTTTGTAATCTGCACTTATTTGCTGCAGTATTCTGGAAATACCATGTCTGATCGCACCTGCCTGACCGCTTTTACCGCCGCCAAACACATTTACATTTACAGTATAGCTACCAACAGTATCAGTTAATTCCAGTGGTTGAGTTACAACCATCCGGGATGTTTTCCGGCCAAAATATTCACTGATATCCCTGCCGTTAATAACTATACCGCCTTTTCCTTTTTTAATTCTTACCCGCGCGACGGATGTTTTTCTCCGCCCTGTCGCAAATAAATCAGTCTTTTTTGCCATTTGTCAGTTGATTAATTATAATTCTAAAGGTTTGGGTTGTTGTGCATTATGGGGATGTATCGGACCTGAAAATACTTTCAGATGTTTCAGAATTTTCCGACCTAAACGGTTGTGTGGCAACATCCCTTTTACTGCATTCGTTATCAGGAATTCCGGGGATTTTTCCCGCATTTTCTCTACAGATACTTCCCTATGGTGTCCCGGATATCCAGTGTGTGAAAAATATGTTTTCTTCAACTCCTTGTTACCCGTAACTGTAACCTTTTCTGCGTTTACCACAACTACAAAATCACCCATATCCATATGGGGAGTATAACCGGGTTTTCCTTTGCCTCTTAACACCTGGGCAATTTTACTCGCCAGCCTACCGAGAACCTGGTTCTCTGCATCTATTACATACCAGTCTTTCTGGATGTCTTTTTGTTTAATTGAATAAGTTATCATATGTTCTATTGAATAAATCCGCCTTCAAATAAAGCCTATAAATTTACGGGACTTATTTTTCCTGAGTCAATAAATAATCTAATTATTTTTCCTGAAAATTGTATTTCCGGATATTACCATGTCTATATATCCATCAAATTTTCTGCCGATGAACGGTGTATTCCCGGATTTTGAATAAATATCAGTTTCATTAAATTCCCAGGTTTTTTCAGGATCGACAATTGTTAACTCAGCTTTTTTCCCCTTCACAATTCCCTCATTCTCCAACCCCATAATATTGGATGGTTTGACTGTCAGCCAATTAATTACATCCTCAGTGGATGATCCTGCATTTTTCAGTACTGTATGGCTCAGTCCAAATGCTGACTCTAAACCAATCATACCGCAGGAAGCCAACTCAAAATCTGCCTCTTTCTCTTCAATTGTATGGGGAGCATGGTCCGTAGCAATACAGTCAATAATTCCCTCCTGCAGCCCTTTTACGAGGGCAATTCTGTCCATTTCTGAACGAATTGGCGGAGCAACCTTTCCATTGGTGTCGTATTCCTGAAGTAATTCCTCAGTGCAGCCAAGATGATGAGGTGTAACCTCGGAAGTCACTGTGACTCCCCTATTTTTAAATTCTTTGATCAGTTCGACGGTCTGTGCAGAGCTAACATGGGGAATATGAACCTTACCGCCCGTATATTCTGCAATTGCCAAATCCCGATACACCATAGTAGATTCTGCTATTGCCGGATTTCCAGTGAGCCCGAGCTTTGTGGATAATTTGCTTTCATTCATTAAGCCTGATGATCGTAGAAAGTCATCTTCAGCGTGGTTAATGACAGGGATATCAAGCATTTTACAATATTCCACTGCATATCTCATCACATTTCCATTCATCAGCGGTATTCCATCATCTGAGATTGCCACAACTCCTGAATTGTACATTTCACTAATTTCAGCAAGCTCGGTCCCTTTTTGACCTTTTGTAATTGCTCCAATGGGATAAATATTGATTGGCAATGATGCAGATTTTTCAATAATGAACCGTATTGATTCCGGATTATCCAATGGAGGATCTGTATTGGGCATTACACAGACTGAAGTAAATCCTCCCGCAAGTGCAGCCAGACAACCGGTTTCCAGTGTTTCCTTATCTTCTCTCCCCGGTTCACGAAAATGGGCATGTATATCTGTAAATCCGCAGGTAATCATCTTATTTTTACAATCTAAGATGTCTGCTCCGGATGGAATTTCAAATGAACCTATTTTTTCAATAAAGCCATTCTTTAAAAGCAAATTTCCCGAGATATTTTTTCCCGCATAAGGATCATATATTTTACCATCTGTGAGTGCTGTAATGTTTTTCAGTTTTTCCAGTTTTTTCATTGTTTCAATTCCTCACCGCCGGGGCTTAATAATAAATATAGTATACTCATTCTTACTGCAACTCCATTTAATACCTGATCCAGAATAATAGCCTGATCGCTGTCTGCCACTGAGCTGTCAATTTCAACCCCTCTGTTCATTGGTCCCGGATGCATTATTACAATTTCTTTTTTATGATTCGACATTCTTTCCAGAGTAATACCAAATGTAGATCTGTATTCTCTCACAGATGGTATCAATCCAATACCCATCCTCTCACGCTGAATCCGGAGCACATTCAATGCATCTGCCCATTCAACAACCTCATCAATATTATAGCTCACCTGCACTCCTATATCCTCAATATTCACAGGAATCAAATGCGGCGGCCCACACAAGGTAACCTCAGCGCCCATTTTCTTTAATCCGTAGATATTGGATAATGCAACCCGGCTATGTAAAATGTCACCTATGATGGCAACTTTCAATCCCTGTAACTTTCCAAATTTTTCATGAAGACTCATCATATCCAGCATAGCCTGGGTAGGATGTTCGTGAGTACCGTCTCCTGCATTGATCACAACTGCATCCACAAATTTGGTTAATTGAACGGGAGACCCAGGTGTAGGATGCCGCATTATTACTGCATCCATCTTCATTGCGTGAATATTCTGGATAGTATCCTTTAAACTTTCACCTTTTTTTACACTGGAAGAACTTGCAGAAAAATTGGTAACATCTGCAGACAATCGTTTTTCAGCAAGCTCAAAAGAAATTCTTGTTCTTGTGGAATTTTCAAAAAATAAATTAACAATGTTGATTCCTGTTAATGATGGAACTTTTTTTATGGGTCTTTCAAGTATTTCTCTGAATGTAAATCCAGTATCTATAATGGACTGAATATCTTCTGAAGTTGCATTTTCCAGCCCTATAAAATGTCTTTGACTTAGAATGCTCAATCTTCCCCCTCCTCATATTCCACCAGTAAAATGGCATTTTCGTTATCAACTTCATCAACGTGTACATAGATATATTCTGATTGTGAAGTGGGATAGTTTTTACCGACAAAATCAGGCCTGATGGGCAGTTCCCTATGCCCACGGTCCGAAAGTACACAGAGCGAAATAGACCCCGGTCTTCCAAAGGCAAACACTTCATCCATCGCTGCTCGAATTGTTCTTCCTGTGTATAAAACATCATCTATAAGTACTATATGCTTATCCTCAACGGGAAACATTATTTCTGATGACTTTACCTCTGGTGATCCAAGATGGGTTCGAAAATCATCCCGATAAAATGTCACATCCAGAATACCGAGTGGTACTACCGTTTCGGTAATCTCCTGAATATAGGATTGAATTTTTCTCGCCAGGAATTCACCCCTTGTCCTGATTCCCACCACTGCTACATTGTTCATATCGGTATACTTTTCAATTATTTCATGGGCAAGTCGTTTCAGTGTACGCTGAAATTCATCCTCAGCCATCAAGCGTGATTTGATTTTTTTCATAATTATCCTTTTTGTTACCGGGTAAAATAAATCCTCCGGACGGAGGATACAGGAAGTATTCTATTATTCTTCCCTTTCCCGCCTCCCGGGCAGATTTAAAGGGTTACCTTAACAGGAAATTTACATAATACCCATTATATGAATAAAAGATTTTTTACTAAACAGAATGTAATTGAACATTTTGATTTTTCCTTTCTGCAAAATGGTGAGAGGATTATCCAACAGTTAAAAATATTTGTAATTTATTTTACTTATATGACCTTCTCATTTTTACTGAATACCCTTTATTTGTAATTTATCCCCCAATGAAAAAACTGGATACCTATATTCTAAAACAGTTTATCTTGAAATTCCTTTTTTCAATGGCTGCTTTTCTTGTTGTATTTGTTTTGGTTGATCTCATTGACCGGCTGGATAAATTCATTGATGCTGACATGAGCAGGAATGAGATATTCCGGTACTATCTTTTGACTCTGCCATGGTTTGTCAGTATTGCCACCCCGATGAGTTTATTACTATCTACAGTGTTCAGTCTGGGTGTTCTGCAGAAAAGAAATGAAATTACGGCGATCAAAGCCTCCGGGATCAGCATCAGACGATTCTGTTTTTCTCTTCTGATTATGGGAGTATTATTCAGTGTTTTATCATTTTATTTTGATAATGAAGTCGTAACCCAGTCAATGCACACACGAACACTGCTGGAAGATAAATATTTCAAATCCAATCGGAAACCCCATATCAGAAAGCAGCATATTCACAGGCAGATCAGCGCTGATGAAATCCTTGTGATACACAGATATCTGTTCAAACAAAAAACTGCCCGGAATGTATCCATTCAAAAGTTTGATGGAAGCAATCTAATATCACGGTTGGATGCACAGGAGATGAAATGGAATCAGGAAGAACTACTTTGGCACATCCCGTTTTACACCACTCGACTCTGGAATGATTCTGGTTCTTTGCTGTATTCAACAGCCGCTTCTGATACTACTTTGAAATTGAATTTCACACCAGTGGACCTTACCAAAGAATCTGTCAAACCGGAAGAAATGAATTATGCAGAATTAGCTGGATTCGTAGAAAAATTGAAGGAAAACGGGATCAGGGAACCACGCTGGGAAGTGAATCTCCATTTCAAAACTGCATTTGCATGCAGCAGTTTTTTGATGATATTATTTGGACTATCCCTTTCGGTGAGGAAACCACGGAGCAATATGGCTGTGGGAATAGGAGTGAGTATTTTGACAATCTTTCTTTATTATGCGGCGTTAAAATTTGGTCAATCCATGGGGTATAAAGGAATTGTTGATCCTTTTCTATCTGTGTGGTGGGCGAACATTGGATTTCTGATTGCAGGGACCTATCTCTTTTTCAAGACAAGAACCTAATTATTCAGAATCATTCCCACAATTAAAATGATATCCAGGATATCAATGGATATATCTTCATTAATATCTGCTGAGCACATGATTTCAACATATTCTGGATCATTATAGAGAATAGAATTTACAATTTCCACAATATCCAGCACATCCACTTCTGCATCATTATTCACATCACCCGGTTCACACAACTTACCAGAAAGATGATATAATCCACCAGTACCAATTCCCGCAAATAAGTCCAGGTACAACTCACTAAACATATTACCTGTAACAGGAACAATATTCTTCCCTGATATTGGAATTGTGATATCTGTATTTTGCACAAATTCTGCAATTTCTGCAGAACCCAAATTTTCATACACCCAAATACCTGAATTTCCGGACCCAACCAGTAAGTCAAAATCACTGTCATTATCAATATCCACAAACTCGGGATGGGATTTTGAACCCACATTGATGGATTGATAATCATTGGTTATCCACTGAAACTGGTAAGTATCCGGTGTGCCTAAATTTTCATACAAAATGATATTTCCGCCAAATCCACCAATGAACAGATCCAAATCACCATCATTGTCAATATCTGTTAATTCAGGTGTTGATCTGGTGGTGAGATCAATTTCCATAAAATCACCTGATTCATCAAATCCTGCCAGATATCCTGAATATTCAAAACTGTAATTCACCGGATCACCATTATTCCTGTAGAAAATGATTCTTCCATTATATTCACCAATGAAGAGATCTAAATCCCCATCTGAATCAATATCGCCAAATTCCGGTGTTAGATTCAATCCTATTTCATTCCCCAAAAAATTGGGATCTGCCAATTCCCAAAATGGGTCTGCAGCAGTTCCGGTATTATTGAAATATTTGATTCTTCCCCTATACGGAAAGGTTGTGTATTCAATTTCAGTGCCTATAAAAACATCCAGATCACCATCTGAATCTATATCAACCAATTCCGGAGCAGTATCCGTATAAAAATCCAGTGTATTGAGATAATCTGATGTAATAAAAATATATTCCGGGTTGGCAGCATCTCCGATATTTTCATACTGGAAAAAATTATCCAAATACTGAAATCCAAATGCACCAAATAATACCGTTACAAACAGATCCTGATCATTGTCCCCATCAAGATCAGCAAATGTGGGCATATTCTGCCCTGCTGTTTCCAACGGGTCATTTTCCGGATATTCTATGATAATATTGTCCACATCCATAATGGGTTCATTGCTGGTGCCGATGTTCCAGATTATATACAGACTTTGCTGATAATAATCTCCCCAGCTCAGATCCTTATCTCCATCTCCATCCAGGTCAATGAATGTAATTGCACTTGCACCATGCCTTTCATCACGAATCAACCCTCCGATAATGCTGATATTCTGCCAAAAATTTGTAATATATGAAAATACAGGAATGGAATCTACCAATCCAATATTCTCATAATAGGTTACGCTCCCGTTAGATGAATTACCTGAGAAAAAATCCAGATCACCATCACCATCCATATCCGAAAATGTGGGGGTGTTTACATACTCAGAATACACCGGTTCAAGTTCATCAGTCATGAGAGCTTCTGTTTCCATTACAAACACACCATTTTGATTTTCATAATATGCTGCTCCTTTATACAAACCAAGAGCTATCTCTTCATTCTGGGTTACCAGATCAGGATCACCATCTCCATCAAAATCCTGCAAAATTACCCAATTACCCAACAGTAGATTTTGAAAATCGGTTGAAATTAAATTAAAATCCGGTGTGGTTTCATTTCCCTGATTCTCATAATACCGTAAGTGTTTATCCTCATCCTGAAGGAATAGATCCATATCACCGTCACCATCCCAGTCAAGCCATTGTATCCGCGGTTGATTGGTTCCACCCAGAAAGGCTTGATCCATGACAATTTCCTCAATCTCTACAGGAATGGATTTATTTTGAATACTGAACTCAATTCCGAAATTAAATTGAACAATACTGAAAAACAGAAAAACTAAAATTGGATATCTCATCATTCTGAATTTAATTCAATTATAGCAGTAATTTCTCCAAAATCAAATATTGGCAAGTTTTCTAACAATTCCGGATGTTCAGCAAGTGCCATAGGTTTGAATGGACGAAATCTCATCCTGGCAGTGATATGGATCGGAAATTCAGCAAATTCTGTCAGCGCACAATTGAAATAATGTTCCTGTTTTTCAAATATTTTCAGTGTATTATCTTCAATTGCTGCTATTTCCAAAAAGGGGAAAAGTGTATCACCGGATTCACTTGTTATCCAGGAAGTAAATATTACATTTTCTTCTGAATAGTTTAATGATTCATCATTTTCTGAGATATTTCCAAAACTGCAGATTTCTTCATCATTATCTCCAATTACCAACAATTCTATCCAAGCTTCCCTGTTGAATGATGTTCCTGATGGTAAGCTGTGTGCCGTATTACTTTGTATGGTTAACGGTATGGTCAGATTACTTTCTTGATCCATTTGTATTGGAAGTGTGTCAGAATCCGTATAAAAACTTAATGTTACAGCAGTATCCAGTAATGCATTGATTTCGGTTATCCGTATTTGGTTATCCGGATCATCTATTGGTTTTGTCAAATCTATATCCACACCGGTAAAGCTGTGGTTTCTGTGTCCATTCACTTCAGGCATATGGCAGGATTGACACGGGAGGTTATTCGCCATATCTGTCAGAGGTGAACTTGCCCATTCAGAAAAAGTCATTTCCGCTTCTACATTATTGATTACAATATTGTGGCAGGGAAGACAAAATCTGGAATCCTGAAAAATGGAATTTGGTACTGACTCATGGTATTCATTTGGTTCCGGATCCTGAAGTGGACCGTATTTTACTCCTTCACCGGGATTCAGGAAATATTCTGCACCAATAAAATTGTCTGAATTCACAAATAAACCATCAGATAAATGTGTGGTGGTATGGCAAATGTCACATCCAATACCATCCTGGATAACCGCTTTGGAAGATTCGTCCAATTCGGTAGAGTCTGTTAGGAATAATCCTGTCACGAGCATTGCCGGACTGTGGCATTGAATACAAAACCTGTCTCCTACATTTCCAAAATGATTAAAATCCTTTTCCAGAATTGACAAAAACAATGGATCGTTTATGGAAATATGGTGCATTGACCGCTGCCATTCTTCATAATGACTGGGGTGGCAATCACCGCAATCACTGGAGGGCTGGAAATCTGTTATAGATATCTCTGAATTTAATGTATCAAGTGTTCCGTCATCAAACAGGTTGAAAACCTTGAATGGAAATGGATCTATATCCGGATTGCCAGTTGGGCCGGATGTGGTTTTTTTTGTGCATCCAAACCACAAGAACATACACAACAAAATGATTAATTTCTGATTCATTTCACGAACCCGGTAAATTATTCACAATCTGTACAACCAGACTGCATGACCGCAACTCCACCCAGTGTTGTAGAAGAACCAATTGAACTTATGCTCAAATTCAAATCAAATAATAATTCTGCAGATTGGGAATCAAAACTGAATAGATGACCATTTCCTCTATCACTTATGTATACCGTATTTCCGTCGCCGGAAATTGCTGCACCGTGGGGATCATCCATCTCATCTACATCTTCAAGATGCCAAAGGAGGTTTAGTCCGGTCAAATTATAGGAAAAACAGGATACTCCCTGTCCCACAGGCATTATCATATCTCCGGACAATGCAACATACAATTTGGAGTTTTCCGGATCAGCAATAAGATGCCATGGTCGGGAATCCCCAGAAAATCCATCAAAAGTATCAATCAATTCCAGTGTTTCAGCATTCACCATATGAATCTGTCCCGGGATAAATTCATCACCATTTACCCAATCACCTGCAGAACAGGAAATAAAAATAAACTCATCAACTGCTACACATTGAATGGGTTTCATTCGCTGTATTGTTGTACTCGGGGCTGCGCCGTCATCTCCGTTCAATGACATCTGGTTGATAATGGTCCCCGACAACACATCCACCTGAAACAAAAAATCAGATAAAACTGACGTAACAAAGAGTTCATCCCCGGAAGTGTGCAAAGTGATGCCGTGTGGTCCAATTCCATCATCACACTCGGGGCAGATATTAAATTCTTCTGTTATTGCCAATGTACCTCCACTGTAAGATACAGCCTGGATGAGATTGGATGCAGATGACATCCCTATCCCGGGCATATTCATTCGTGATATGTAAATTACTTTTTCGGTTGGATCAATCGTTGACAATGCAGGCATATCTCCTAAATAAATACTGTCAATCAAAGTATCGGTCATTAGGTCAAACATTGCCAGATATCCTGACTGCATCAATGTGACGAACCAGTAATTATTAACTTCATCCAATGATATAAAATGGGGAGCATCATTGTTGAAATTTTCGATAAAATTCACCTCCACAACCCGAATCAACTCACCTGTTTCTCCATTAAGAACAGACACGTGATCCTGCCCTTGATTTGCCACATATATTTTACGGATTCCAATTGGTCCCTCATTAAAATCACATGACAGTAAAACCAGTAATGCTGCAGGTGTTAAAATATTTATTACAATATATTTTACCAATGATGTATTCCTTATTTAATTTACTTGGAGAATATTACGATATTGAAATAAATATTTTGGAAATTATTTTGTAAAAATTGTTTTCAGAATCTTTCTGTATTTCTTCCAAATAATGTTGAAACCTACTGACGCTGTGCTACCAGGTTTTCAACAACGGATGGATCAGCCAATGTTGATATATCACCAAGATTTTCTACATCACCTTCCGCGATTTTTCTAAGAATTCTCCGCATTATTTTTCCCGAACGGGTTTTTGGCAATGCAGGAGTAAACTGAAGTTTATCCGGTGCTGCATGAGGTCCAATTATTTCACGGACTTTCAATTTTACTCCATTGGTAATCTCATCATCAGGATTCATCCCAGTCATCAGTGTAATGAATGCATATACACCTTGTCCCTTGATGTCGTGGGGAAAACCAACTACAGCAGCTTCTGCAACGGCATCATGTTTTCCTATTGCGCCTTCGATCTCAGCAGTCCCAAGCCGGTGGCCGGATACATTCAAAACATCATCCACACGACCGGTGATCCAGTAATATCCATCTTCATCCCGTTTAGCACCATCGCCGGTGAAATAATATCCTGAAAATTGAGAAAAGTATGTATCAAAAAACCGTTGGTGATCACCATAAACAGTCCGCATCTGACCGGGCCAGGAATGTTTTACAGCCAGCAGCCCTTCTGCAGGATTTCCGTCAATTACATTTCCTGATTCATCCAATATCACCGGCCGGATCCCAAAAAACGGGTGGGCTGCTGAGCCCGGTTTCAAGTCTGTTGCACCGGGTAATGGAGTGATCAGGATCCCACCGGTTTCTGTCTGCCACCATGTATCCACAATTGGACATCGCTTCTCTCCCACAATGTTATAATACCAGTTCCATTCCGGTTCCTTAATAGTTTCTCCCACAGTCCCCAGTAATTTTAGGGAGGACCTGTCCCAGTTTGTGACAAATTCGTTGCCCTCTTTCATCAATGCCCGCAATGCGGTAGGTGCTGTGTAAAAAATATTCACTTTGTGTTTTTCAACTACTTGCCAGAACCGCCCATAATCGGGATAATTGGGAACACCTTCAAACATCATGGTTGTAGCCCTGTTCGCAAGGGGTCCGTAAATAATATAGGAATGTCCCGTGATCCAACCAATATCCGCAGTACACCAATAAATATCACCGGGTTGATAATCAAAAATGATCTCATGTGTATAGGAAGTATATACCATATACCCGCCGGTTGTGTGAAGCACTCCTTTGGGCTTACCGGTGGAGCCGGAAGTATATAAAATAAACAACGGGTCTTCTGCATCCATTTCTTCCGGTGGACAGTCTGATGAGATTTCGTCCATAACTTCATGCCACCAAATATCTCTTCCCTCAATCATAGATACTTCTGTTCCGGTTCGTTTCACAACAACTATTTTTTCAATGGAGGGGCATTCTGCAATCGCAGCATCTCCATTGGATTTCATGGGTATATCTGTCTTAGTTCCTCTTACTCCCGTATCCTGTGTGATAAGCACCTTGCACTCTGAGTCATTGATACGGTCCCGTAGAGAATCAGCGGAAAATGCACCAAATACAATGGAATGGACTGCACCAATTCTCGCACAAGCCAGCATTGCTACCGCAAGTTCCGGAATCATCTGCATATACAGACAAACTCGGTCTCCTTTATTCACTCCTTGGGATTTCAACACATTTGAAAATTTGCAGACTTCGGTTAATAATTCTGAATAGGTGAAATGTTTTTCCTCTTCCGGATTATTTCCTTCCCAGATAAGTGCAATTTGATCTCCATGTCCAGATTCAATATGTCTGTCCAAACAATTGTATGAGGCATTCAGTTTTCCACCCTCGAACCAGCGGATGTGGGCTCTTGAATAATCTACATCTGAAACTCTTTCCCATTTTTTAGTCCAGGAAATTCTCTCTGCTTGCTCTGCCCAAAAATCATCCGGATCTTGAATAGATTTTGTATATAATTCTGTATATTGTTGAGAGCTGGATATAATTGCTTTCGATTGGTCCCTGTAATCAGTTTTTATTAGATTACTCATCTGATTTCCTTTCCTGTAATTCTGGTAATTTTCAATAATTATTTGTACCAAAATTTACACAGAGTACCCCATTTTGATTTAATGGTTAATGGTAATAAATGAGTTGATAGAGGATAGAGATTAGAAATTAGATGTTAAAGGTTTGAGGTTAGACAAAGAGGATATTAATACTTAAGTGTAAAGTCGCATTTTAGCCGCCAATGTTGATAAATTACATATATGAGAAAGCAATTAAAATGTTTGCGTTGTGGTTGTCAAAAGCTTTACACTGCCCGAAGAGATAAAGAAGAAATACAGTAATTGCAGTAACGAATGGACACCTTACATATTACCCCTGCATTTACCCCGGAAAGCTGCACAGGTGGTGCTGAGAATGGCTATGTTCATCAGTTGGTAAAACATAACAAAGGTGGGTATAGTGATGGTAAAGAAAACCACATAAATTGTCTTGAAGGATTCCGGGGAATTAAATAATGATGCGACACAAAGTTACAAAGCTCCCGGGCAGCAGGTCCTGGTTATTTCCCCTTTTATTTATTCTGTGTACTCTTTCACCAGGAAGCGAAAATTCCCAGGCATCCCTGAAAGTGGTAAATATAAATATCTGGTCCGGCCTGGATTATATCGGTATTGTTAAAATGGGAGAATATGAAAGCAGGGAAAGATTCCAAAAACGGTACACAGTCCTCATTGATCAACTAAAAGCCTTAGATGCTGATGTGATAACCATGCAGGAAGTGAACCCTCTCCCCAGCAGAGCAAAACACATTGCAGAAGATTTGGATATGGAGGTAATCTATCATGTGAGTGAAGCCGGCATCCAGGCGGGGTGTATTGGTCTACCTGTGAATTTACGGCAGGGAGATGCTATTTTTGCAAAGAAGAGTCTCAAGCTTGAGAAGGCGGGCCGTAAACGCCTCACTGGCGGGTTTGCAGAAAATTTCTTTGCTTTTCATTTTGATGACGGGGCACAGGTGCTTGCCGGTAAAATTCAATTTTTGGGAGAAACTATTCATATTTTTACTACCCATTGGCATGCCTCCGTCCCTGACTTGAAACGCTATCAGGATTTAGCAGAAAAATATGGTTCATGTCTGGGATGCGGTGGTGAAAAAATTGACGAAGCTAAACAAAAATTAACAACGGAAGCTGAATGGCGCTTTACAGAAGCGAAGGGAACCATAGCGTATATTCAGGAAATCTGTGGACACTCTCTCCCTTTTATATTGACTGGAGATTTTAATGCCACTACAGAAATGGAAGAACTGCATATATTAGACTCTCTGCAGGTAATTGATAGTTATATGGAGTTTCATAGCCAAACCCAGGGTATTACCTGGGATGCCCGCCAAAATTCAAATGTTACCATGCAATACCCTGAAAATTCAAACCAACAT
Organism: uncultured bacterium; assembly: GCA_964345035.1. GTDB lineage: Bacteria > Fidelibacterota > Marinisomatia > SCGC-AAA003-L08 > CAYFPO01. Next base: position 10,118 of record CAYFPO010000018.1, on the reverse strand, counting down.
GTGAATAGTATATATGATTTATTAGATTATGAATTCAACAGGGAATCTTACAGAATAGACTATATTTATTATCAGCCCGGTAATACCAAATTAAAAGCAGTTTCGTCCAATGTTGTATTAGACAGCGCCCAGGAGGGGATCTTCCCCAGTGACCATTATGGAGTTCAAACTGACTTTACACTAAAATAAATGACATGATAATTCCGGAAACCTATATAATCTTTAACCCCACTGCAGGGGAGGGTCAGGCACAAAAACGATGGGAAAAGTTTGAGTCGGAACTTCAGCATACTTTGATCTCCTATAAAGTAGCAAAAACCCATGCACAGAACCATGCTGCCCAACTTGCTGAAGAAGCATTAGAAGCAGGAGAAAGAAGAATTGCTGTGTTTAGCGGGGACGGCACTTTAAATGAAGTACTCCAGGGATTGTATGCCTATTCTGAGACCCTTCCTCCCGATTTACAATTAATGTTTTTCCCTGCCGGAAGCAGCTGTGATTTTGAAAAAAAGTTTGTTGATACACGAAATTGGATAGATCGTATCCAGGCAGTAGATTCCTACCCGATTGATATTTTTAAAGTGGAATGTAAAAATACTTCAGGCGAGAATGTTCAGCGGTATATTGTTAATAATTCAAGTATGGGAATTATCAGCTCTGCCAATGAAAAGTTTAACTCTGTAACGGGCATTACAAAAAAAATTAAACAAGTCAGTGTTGATGCCGGTGCGGTTATTTGCGGTCTGCAGGCAATAAAAGATTTTAAACCATTTACCGCCGATTTAACCATTGATGACGAAACTCTTTCCTCCGTGAATCTTTCTAATGTGACTGTTTTTAAAACTTCAAATTTCGGAGGTGATATGAGCTATGGAGTAGAAACAAAACCTTGTGATGGGCTGCTTTCACTGGCATGGCTGGATGGAATGTCACGCAGAGAGCTGGCTTCAGCTATGCCCTCTCTTTTTACGGGAAAAATTCTGGAAAAACCTTATGCCCATTATAAAAAATGTACTTCTTTCCAATTAAATACAGAGGATAATGTCATTGTAGAAACCGATGGAGAAAACATCGGTATTCCACCGGTAAAATACAGTATTCTTCCTAAAGCATTAGAGGTGATTGTTTAAATGGATATTCCCCCTATTTTTCAAAAGATTGCTCATTTCTCACCCAAACTTATGACATGGTTGGAAAAACAACTCATGAAAACTTCTAAAGTGCAACTGGAGGTGGACAAGGAAATGGAAAAAGTCCTCCCTGAATTAGATCAGATGGTAAACGCTTACAAACAGAATTTTAATACCCATCATTCCCTGCCGGAGGAAGGAATCTCCCGTGATAAAGTGCTGGAGGAAATTCGCAAAATCAGCATGGGTGAACAAAAACGATGGAAAGAAGGTTACGTGTCCGGAGCAGTGTATCATGGTGAAGATGATCATGTTAATTTTCTAAATGAAGTGTATGCAATCCAATCCCAAAGTAATCCTCTTCATTCTGACCTGTTTCCCAGTGCAAGTAAATTTGAGTCTGAAATTATTTCTATGACGGCATCGATGTTGGGTGGAGGCGGCACAGATGATGATATCTGCGGGGCAGTGACTTCCGGAGGGACTGAAAGTATTTTACTGGCAATGAAATCCTATAGGGATTTTTACCGCACAGAAAAAGGAATCAAACACCCCAATATTATTGTGCCTGTGACAGCTCATGCCGCCTTTGATAAAGCAGGGGAATATTTTGGGATAATGGTGATTAAAATTCCTATAGATGATAACTTCCTTGTTGATGTTTCCAAACTTGAAAAAGCCGTAAACCACAATACTATTTGCATTGTTGGCTCAGCACCGAATTTCCCTCATGGACTAATAGACCCAATTACAGATTTATCCAAAATTGCTAAACGAAATAATATTGGTCTCCATGTGGATGCCTGTCTGGGAGGCTTTGTCCTTCCCTTTGCCTGTACGGCTGGATTTCCTGTTCCTCCCTTTGATTTTAAAGTGGAGGGCGTCACTTCTATTTCAGCAGATACACATAAATTCGGTTATGCCGCAAAGGGGACATCCGTCATTTTATACGGAAATACAAAGCTTCGCAGTTATCAATATTATACTATAGCTGATTGGCCAGGCGGACTTTACTTCTCCCCTACTTTTGCAGGAAGCCGTCCCGGAGCACTCAGTGCAGTGTGTTGGGCTGCCATGCTCGCAATGGGAGAAAAGGGATATCTGGAAGCTGTAACGAAAATTATACACACTGCCGGAAAGTTTAAATCCGGAATTGCTGCCATTCCGGAGCTGGAACTCATTGGAGATCCGCTATGGGTTATTGCCTTTAAGTCTGATTCGTTAGATGTGTACAGAATTATGGATAAGATGACTGAAAAGGGATGGAACTTAAATGGTCTGCATAAACCTTCCTGCATTCATATTTGCATCACCCTGCGCCAAACTCAGAAGGGAGTATCAGAACGCTTCCAAACTGATTTGAGGGATGCAGTTGAGTTTGTTAAAGCAAATCCTGCACATTCTACGGGAATGGCTCCCGTATATGGCATGGCTGCCTCTCTTCCATTTAGAGGTGTAATTAAAGACATCCTAAAAAAATATATGGATTTATACTATAAAGCATGACGGTGCAGACAGTCATTGCATAAAAGGAGATGTACCAAATTATCATCCAATAAACCAATTAATTGTCTCATCTCTAAAAGGCTCTAAATCACCTACAAAAGTTATGGTTGGTGGTAGATGATGATAATTGTTTTTTTTAGTTTTTCAAGGATTGTTTTATCAGAGCTAAAATATATTTTAAGTCTTCGTTTGGATTTATTTGTGATTTGTGATTTTCCGCTCCGGAGTATGGCATCCGTTTTATGGTGTGGCAATCAAATACCTGCAGAATTACCTGAGTTGGTTTATGGTACTCTTTAACGTGTAAAAGGGAAAACAGACAAGATAAAGGAATTTGCCTTGGCAGCACAGGCATCAACCGAAGCATGGACTATGTTTTAGAAGTTTACCCTTAAATCGAATTTAACTAAGAATAAAGCCTAATTTGTCAAACAATATAATTTGATACATTTCTTGGTTTTTGTCAATTCATTGTTCCACCTTAAATTTATAATCATAATTTATGAGCCTTTTTGTGCTCAAAACGGTGAGTTTCAAACTTTTATATACTTAAGCACAGTACACAAACAAGGATATGAATCATTCATGGTGGAAATGGGGTACCCCGGAAGAATCCCTTACATTAGAGGAGTTTCCACATTTTATTTCTTACCTCGAAGACAGGTGGAATATAAAACTGATCAATAGATTTGAACACCCCAAAGGAAATCAGCCAATACCCCCATCAAAAATTTCTGAAGACCGACTTCGAAGTGCTTTTAACGAATTATCACCTTCACAGGTTTCTGTTCACGAAAGTAAAAGAAAGAGAGCTTCCATAGGAAGAAGTTATCATGATATCATTCGGGCATTAAATGGTGAAAAGTTAATCTACCCTGATTTTGTTGTTTTTCCTAAAAGTGCTGAGGAAGTTGCCTATGTCCTGTCGAAAGCTGCGGAATTAGATTTTAAAATCAATACATTTAGCGGTGGCAGCAATGTCACTGGTGCATATGAAGTGGAGGATGCCTCCAGCATTTTTTGTTCATTGAATATGACCAAGATGAACAAGTTGATTGAAATTGATACAGTGTCATGTACTGCAACTTTTGAAGCAGGGATATTTGGTCCTGCTTTGGAGAAAATATTGCAGGAAAAAGGTTTTACACTTGGTCATTTTCCCCAGTCTTTTGAATATTCCACTTTAGGTGGTTGGATAGCCACTCGATCTGCAGGGCAGGAATCGGATATGTATGGTAAAATAGAGGATATGGTGCTTGGGATAAAGGTAATGACACCGAGAGGTCAACTAGAACATCTTGATTTTCCCAGACATGCTGCCGGAGTGGATCTTTTTCCATTGTTTATCGGAGCGGAAGGAACTTTGGGTATCATCACTCAAGCAAAAATGAGAATTCATCCAATACCAAAAGACTACAAATGGAATGTGGCATTATTTAAAGATTTTAGTTCAGGAGCAGAAGCCTTAAGAGAAGCTGTGCAAGCAGGAGTTCATGCTTCTATTACCCGGTTGTCTGATCCGGTTGAAACCAAGATGTTATCACAAATGCAACGGAAAGCTCCCTCCGGAATGAAGAAAATCATTAAAAATCAAATGTCTAAATATCTAATCTCCCGGGGCTATAAAAATCCCTGCATATTGATGCAAGGATTTGCTATTAATAATCAAACAGATCATCATCAGATCAAGTCAGCAAAGTACTATTGTAAAAAAAATGGTGCCAAAATTTTACCTCCTTCCGTTTCCTCAAATTGGGAGAAAAACAGGTTTATGTTGCCTTATCTGAGAGATCCCCTCGTTCAAAATGGCATTCTAATTGACACATTTGAAACCATCACATATTGGAAAGATATTCTACCACTATATCGCACTGTCTTCAAATGTTTGAAAGAAAAAAATAATTTTTTTAACAAAAATGGATTGCTGTTTTGTCATATTTCACATATCTACCTTACGGGTGCGTCTCTATATTTAACTATGATGATTCCTCAAGAAGAGGGGAATGAGGTAGATCAATGGCTAACCCTTAAAGAGGTGGTCACCGATGCTATCATCGCACAAGGAGGTGCAATAAGTCATCATCACGGAGTAGGCAAAGATCATAGAAAATGGTACTTGCAACAGCTTCACTGTGAAGAAAGCAAACTGTTGAAAATGGTTAAGAAGCATCTTGACCCAAATCAACTTTTGAACCCTGGTAAACTATTTGATGAACCGAAGGAATAGCCATAAAAATTTAGATGATGAAGTCTTTGATATTGCCATCATAGGTGGCGGCATTACGGGAGCAGGAATATTAAAGGAAGCCTCAGAAAAAGGATATAAATGTATATTAATAGATAAAAATGATTTCGCCGGAGGTACCAGCAGCAAATCAGCTAAACTTATTCATGGAGGATTGAGGTATCTCCAATATGCTCAATTTGGGCTGGTAAAAAAGGCTTTGCAAGAGCGAAATTATTTATTAAATGAATATCCTCATTTGGTGAAACCGTTGGCTTTTCTCTTTGTTGTGGACAAACTTGTTTTCAAATATAGAATTGGTATGATGATTTATCAATGGCTGGGTACGGGTAAAAACTTACCCAGCTACAAGTTTCTCACCAGGAAAAAGATTAAACAAGTATTTCCTTTTATCGATTTAAATCAAAAAAAGGGAGGCTTCGTTTATTTTGATGCAATCACGCATGACGCACGGTTATGCAATGAAATCATTTATCAAGCAGAAAAAATATTTCAAAGTGTTGGTTTGAATTATTTTGAGCTCAAGTCGGTAACAAAAGGTAAATCATGCACAGTGTTAAATTGTTATGATAAAATTGAAGAAAAAAAAAGACATATCAAGACAAAGTGTATTGTTAATGCCTCAGGGCCATGGATAGATGATGTGCTTGGCAAAATGGAATGTGAAAAGTCAAAAATTACAGCTCCAAGTAAAGGAGTGCATATTGTTCTTCCCCAAAAACGACTACCGGCAAAAATGGCGATGACCTTTAAAAATGAAGAAAAGGATGGAGGTGTATATTACATAATTCCTTGGGAAAATGATACAGTGATTGTCGGTGTTACGGATACGGAGTACACTGGTAACCTTGATCAGATTGACATCAACGATCAAGATGTTAATTATCTCCTTCAGGGTATTCAGCGATTTGCACCCAAATTGAACATTACCCAAGAAGATATTATTTTTACTTATGCCGGAATAAGACCGTTAATCAACGACAAAAAAAATACAAGGAAGAGAACAAGAGACTATAAAATTTGGTGGTCTGGTGACTATGTGATCAATATTTTCGGAGGGAAACTAACTAACTTCCATGCGATGGGCACTTCTCTGGTAAAAGAGTTGGAAAAAAAGAAAATTACTAAATCATTGCTAAAAAGACCAACAAATGGCATAACAACAAAATGTACTAACCAAATAGAAAACAAGATTGCAAAAAAGTTACATGAAAAATATGGTCCCGAAACAGAAATAATCTTGTCTATTTTACAAGAAGATCCTGCTTTTCAAGAAAGAATTCATCATGATTTTGATATCTTTATGGGTGAGGCTATCTACTTTATCAGAAATCAAAATTGTTACTTTTTGGATGATTTATTATATAGAAGATTAGCTTTGGGTTATGCGATAAATCATCATGAGGACAAGGAACATATTAAAAACAAATTAAAAGGCTTGTTTGTCATTGAGATCCGGGGATGAAAAGGTATCCAATTAAAATGTTTCAACTATTGATTGGATAGCATAGAGTGGAATATTGTGGATATTTTCTATTTGACTAAAATTCTCCGTAGATATTCTTATTCCTTTGGATAATTTCTTTTCTTTTAAAAATAGAAACATACTCTGCATTTGTCCCTTAGTTCCGGCTTTGACCTCTACAGGTACAACCCTTTCTTCTTGTTGTATGATATAATCTATTTCAGCATTGCTGCTTTTGGCTTCTCTATGCCAATAAAAAACTTGTGCTTGAATAAATGGTGATTGATTGTATAAAAGTTGAAGTCCAACCGTTATTTCAGCCAGACTTCCTTTGTTTACAAGTTGTAGATCATCATATAAGAAGTAGTCTTTTAAATTTAATCCTAATACTCTCTGATAAATACCTGAGTCAAGTGGTAATACTTTAAATTTTCTTGGATTTATTTGACCACCAAGGGGTATGCCTGATGCACTTGAATGCGGAACCTTATAGGCAAGACCTGCTCTTAGTAACAATTCAAGGGCTGATTTAATTGTCTTTATATCCATTTCCGGGGCTGCTTTAGTATAGATGAACTTTCCCCCGGATTGTACTGCAATTGATTGGAATACATTCCTTAATCCCTGTACGGGGGATCTATTCTTGTATTTTGCAAAATCTGCCTGAAAAGAAACAATGAGATTATCTAATAACTGCATACATTTTAAATAGTTATTCGATTCAACATATTCTGATGCAACCTCAGGCATTCCTCCAATGATTTGAAAAGTTTTGAAATAATTGACTGCTAATTTATGCAGTGGTTCCTTTAGCGGGTTTGCTGTTGAGGCATTATGTATTGCTTCACTTAATGGCGGGTGTATTGATTCAAGAAATTCATGGAATGTTAATGGATACATAAATAATGTCTGAATTCTGCCAACACCAAATGATGGAATTTCTTCTAAAGTAAATTCTAACAATGAACCGGCACCGACAACATGTAATTCAGGTAATTTCTCATAAAAATATCTCAATGATCTGATTGCATCGGGACACGCTTGAATTTCGTCAAAGAAAATTAGAGTTTTCCCTTGTATTACGGGGATATTATATTGAACTGAAAGAATTTGTATTATTTTATTTACATCCATATTTCCTGTAAATAAAGAATGAACTTCCTTTTCATCTTCAAAATTTATCTCTAAAAAATATTGGAATTCTTTACCCAATTCACGAATTGAATAAGTCTTTCCAACCTGTCTGGCACCCCGGACTAAAAGGACTTTACGCCGTAAATCATTTTTCCAGTCACATAATGATTTCATTATATTTCTTTTCAATATCATGATTTATATCCCTAATTTACAAGGCAATATAATAACTGTAAGTCATATTATACAAGGCAATATGCCAATACAAATACCATTATAGAAAGGCAATTAAAATGTTTGCGTTGTGGTCTTCCTCCCTTCTTACCAGAAAACAGAGTAATAGATAAAAATATTACTCTTACACCCTCTACCCTTTTTAATATTGAATCAGTGCCCTGTTTTTGTCCGGGGTCTCTAACCGGGGGTTTGTTCTCTGTCTAACATGCCCGCCATATCGGATACATTTTCCTTTACAAAATCTGCTAATTCCCCAACGGTGATTTTTTTATCATTGTTTGCGTCTGCATCTCCGCGCATCCCTTTCATCAGATAGTAGGAAAATAAACCGTGTTTCTTTTCGGGCCAGGCAGATGAGATTTCTTTACCACTGGCGGCGGAAAATACTGTTACATTTCCGGATGCCGCTGCATCTACTTCCATAAACACAGGCCTTGCATCCGCTAACAACATTTCACTTTCACGGTTGGCTCCGGAAAAACATGCATCTAAAAATACGGTTACCGTTTTTGCTCCTAAACTATTTAACTGCTCATACATTGTATTAATTGAAAAACCTGTTTGAGAAGCATAATTTGGATCTCCATCATAGGGAATTAAATATGCTTCACCTTTTTTAATATCAGGCGCTCCGTGTCCCGCAAAATAGACATAAATATCTGATGATTGTTTAACGCGTTTATCCAGCCAGCCATCTGGTGAAAATACTTTATCAAATTCAGCTTTACTTACATCGTCATTTGTTTGGAAATATATTCTATTTTCCGGCACCCCCAATGTATTTTCAAAATAGTGTCTCATAATGGATGCATCTCGTTTAGCAAATGTTACCGGTGATACATTTTTATAATTTTCGATTCCAAAAATAATTGCCATAGCTTCACTATTCTTTGTATTTTTCGGAATATCTTTTTCAATATCTATGGACAGCCCAGTCGTTGCAGTGAACTCTTTCTTATCTTCAAATTTACCTGCAATGGTCATGGATGCAACACGCTTTTGAATTTGGTCAAATTCTAAGTCAAGTGCGTAATTTGAAATGCCAAACCGGCCCCGGCTTTCTGTTACAGTTACCGAAACAGGCATTGCCTTTGCTTTTTTATTTGATGTCATTTCAAATGTTACATCTTTATATTCACCGGGCTGCATATTCCCAATGTTAAACTGTCTTTGAGATTCACCAAAAAAGTAAATATTCTTACTTTCTTTATTGATGCTTACTTTTACATCATCTGCTGAACCATTCCCTAAATTTTGTACTCGAACCGTAATTGCAACAACCTCCCGGGATTCAATTTTGGCATTTCCACTTGCATCATCAACACCCACATCTACAATTTCCAATTTGGGAGGTATCAACGCTTCTGTTTCAAATGTAATTTTTTGATTATCAGGTTCAAAATTATTTGATTCTTTAAACTGTAACAGCACATCTACTTTTCCTGAACTTACATTTTCAGATGCTTTGAATTTCAGTCGTCTGGTTTTACTATTATTGACAGGAATCTCTCCAATATACACTGAATTGGGGTATTCAATTTGCTGCGAGCCTGTTAGATCACATAAAATTTCTACACCAAATGCCGGACCTTTTCCTTTATTTTGAACAGTTACCACCAATTCTGCTGTTTCTTCTGCGTCTAATCGGTCATCTCCTGACGGTTCCGTAAAAGCCAGTTGAACAGTTAAATGAGGGGGTATAATACTCGCCGTAGCAAGTTGAGTATAGGGGGTTACTCCCTTCGTTTTTCCAAATGCAAAATTTTGGCCATTAAAGTGTATCTGCCAATTAAAATATTCCCAATCACCATTTTCAGTGAGCTGTCGTTTGCCGTTGGCTTTTAAGCGGCTGGCTTGCTTTTTAAACTCTCTTGCTGATGATAGTGGTATAGATAAGTGATAATTTTCACCTGTTTGTTTCAAATTGAGTATAAACTTTTCATTATCTGCATCATAATTTCCGATTGTAAAGGCACTTTCCGCATCCTCTCGACTTTGGACCAATAATTGTTGAATTTCACTTGCAATTTCTCGTTGCCGCACATCAAACTTGCGTTGGGCTTCCGCAATTTTTCCTGCATATTCATCTCGAATTTCCTGGGCAATGCGTGAGGCATCCTGCTTTCGTTTTTTATACATTTCAGTGGTTTCAAACTCACCTTTGGGAGATGTTGTAATTGTATTTATTTTATCATCGCGCTCTCGTTCTAATTGAGAAGAATCAAATTTAATTGCTTGATACTTTTTCAGATTTTGCATTTTTTCTTGTGTATTATCTGCAAAACAAACACCTATTACTAAGCATATTATGGTTATTATTTTCATTTTTTGTTCTCCTTTTTTCCTTTGGAGTGCTTTAACCGTGTTAAAGCTCCTTTTTTCCTATGGAGTGCTTTAACCG
>CAYFPO010000017.1:0-44818 GCA_964345035.1 uncultured bacterium | reverse complement strand
TGAAAAGATGTCATCCTTTTATTCTTTTTTCATTATGAAATTCAATAGGTACACAGAGAAATCATCTGTTTTCTGAACACAATGAACATGAGAAATTGTATAGGTTTCATTTTATTATTCGACCGAATCAGGGAATATACTTTTGCAGTTTTTCATACAGTAGATGCGTAGCTTCCACATCTCTCATGACATAGTCGATCACAGCATCAATATTGCCATCTTCAAAGGCTTTTGACACCGTCTCACCCTTTACCTCACCTTCCTTTGGAGAAGGGATCCCAAATGAACGACAAGCAACATCCATGCTGATGGCATTGTAATTATTCCAATTGCATAAATACATCATCAAGTCAATATGACTCTTGTAGGAAAACCGCCGCAAGTCGGTGAAATTCCAATTGTCGATCTTGATCCCATGGTGTGCTGCTCGGATGATAAGAAACGGAATGTCAAAGCCCAGTCCATTATAGTGTACAAAGCGGACCCCTTTGGTACTGTGATGATTGATAATATCAAAGAACGTCTGGAGGGTGTTTTTTTCATCCGTTTCGTAGACCACCTTGTCCCTGACCGTTCCATCCTCCTGGAGTAATCGTAATCCTACACAGAGCAATTGACCAAAAAAGGGTGATGTGGAACGGATGAGTGACTCTGCATTTTCCGGATCATCGCCTGTTCTATCAATATGTGACTGAACTTTTTTAGCCACTGCCAACTCTACTTCCTCATCAATGGGTGGTCGGGGAATGGTTTCAATGTCTAAAATTAGGTATGCCATGGAAAATCTCCAAATTTAAAGAATTGGTAACATATTAGATTGATAAGTTTCTGGTGCTCCATCCTGTTTGTTTTTCATAAATTGGCTTAGAATTACTATGGAATATTAATTTAAATTTTATCTCTGAATACTATATAATTATGGAATTAATAAGAAAATAAATGAATTTTATAAAGATAATAATACTACTGAATTTAATCTTCTCAACATTTCCAATCTTTGGTCAGACATTTTTCGGAACCGTAACGGATCAAGCCACCCATAAACCCATTCCAAATGCTAATGTGTATTTTGTGGAACTGGCAACCGGAACCACCACTGATGAAACCGGGAGTTTCACTATTGAACACTACCCAAAAAAGGGGATTCATATTCAAATTTCTCACATTGGCTACACTACTATCAATGAGGTCATCAATCTGGCGAAAATTTCCGAAAGAAAATTTTTTCTGGAACCCAGCCACCTGAAATTTGAAGAGGTGGTTGTTTCTGTCCCTACCGGAAAATTGCGGAGAGAAAATGTCGTAAATGTAGAACAATTACAGCTGTCTCCTATAAAGCGAAAAGCTTCCATGTCAATGGCAGAAACCATTACCAATATCCCGGGTGTGGAATTAATAACCACCGGCACGGGCATTGGCAAACCAGTTATCAGGGGATTGACGGGTAATCGAATTGTTACTTATGCCCAGGGAATACGAATTGAAAACCAGCAATGGGGTGATGAGCACGGCTTAGGAATTGGTGAATTAGGGATCGAGCATGTTGAAGTCATTAAAGGGCCTGCTTCTCTGCTCTATGGTTCGGATGCTCTTGGCGGAGTTCTCTATTTAGTTGATCAACGATATGCAAACCATAATAGTGTAGAAGGGTTTGCTCAAACCAGACTTCTGTCTAATACACTGGGGACCATTAATAATGCCGGTGTTAAACTTCATAAGGAAAATTTCAAATTAAATTTGCTTGGCAGTTATAGCACCATTGCCGACTACCAAATCCAAGATGGAAAAAGAATTCTTAACACCCGCTTTAATGAAAAGAATTTCAAAACATCGTTTGGGTATAACTACAAACACTGGATCACCAATCTGCGGTACAGTTACCTTCAAAACAACTTTGGCCTGACAGAGGAACCCTGGTTCTCTAACTCTACTGATAAAATTCCTGAACTACCCAATCAGGAAATCAATAACCATAACTTAAGTTTAGATAATACCCTTTTTACCGGGGATTCAAGATTGAACTTAATCCTGGGGTTCACGAACAATTTCAGGGAAGAATTTGAAGATAGCCAGTTAGAACCAGCCTTAGCCATGAGATTGAATACATTCACTTACCATTTAAAATGGTATTCCTCAGCAGTTACAGAAAAGTTAAACCTCATCACAGGTATTCAGGGAATGGTTCAGTCCAACCGGAATAGTGGAGAGGAAGAACTCATCCCGGATGCAAATACCCAAGATTTGGGGGCTTTTGCAATTGTGAACTATCAATTGCAAAATCTACAACTCCAGGGGGGGATCAGGGGAGATCTCAGATCAATTGACAGCCGGTCCGGTGATGACTTTCCTGCCCTTTCAAGAGCCTATCCAAGCCTCAATTTTTCTGCAGGGGGAACATACCAGTTGGAAGAGACAGCACTGAGAGCTAATTTAGCCACCGGCTTTAGAGCCCCTAATACCTCTGAACTACTTTCAGATGGGGTTCATGAAGGTACCAACCGTTATGAAATGGGTGATTCTACACTTAAAAGTGAAAATGCTATCCAATTTGATTTTTCTTTGACATACGAAACCGGTCATTTGAGTTTTTCCATTAATCCCTTTTATAATAGAATACAAAATTATATACATATAGCTCCCTTAGGATATGAAATAGATAATACTCCTGGGTTCGAATACAGGCAATCTGAGGCAACTCTTCGTGGGGGAGAAGTAGGATTCCATTACCATCCCCACAGCATGCATTGGCTGCATTTGGAAAGTAATCTATCCTATGTTCATGGTGAAGATGATAATAAGAAACCCTTACCGCTTATTCCGGCTGCCCGATTAAATTCAACCATCAAAATTGAATTTTCCAAAAAGGGACCATTTACATTAAAAGACATATTTTTGGAACACCATTTCAAATTCAAACAAGATCGAAATAGTGAATTTGAAACACCTACAGATGGATACCATATATTCAATATAGGTTTTATTTGTGAAATAAAAACAAAAAAATATCCCATTGAATTATCAGCCGGTGTCAAAAACCTGTTCAATGGTGAATATATTGACCATTTATCCCGGTTTAAATCCGATGGGCTGCCAAACCCGGGGATTAATTATTATGCAGGATTGAAAATAAATTTCGAAAGCAATATTGAAGAGCCGTGAACCCCTTTATAATTTTACTTTTTATTTCTTACTTTTCATTTCTCATTTATTAGGAACTGTGAAAAGGGACACCCTCACCATTCACCCCATTACTTATCAAACTCCCAGTCCTGAGGGATGGAATGCCCAGTATAAAACGATGGTATCATTTCCACAAACCGATGAACAATGGGGAAAAATTCTCATGGTGCAGACCCTGAAATGCGATTCTCTTACTGCTGGGGACAAATACCCTTGTGGTGAATGGGATTATATTTGGAGTACTTTTGTAGATGTTCCAAAGGCAGACTCAACTGAACAATATTGTTTAGGTAGTTTTGTTACTCCCTATGGCAAACGCCTGATAATGGGCGGCGAAAATGGCTGGGAATGGATCTATGATATTTCGGAATATGCCCCCATACTAAAGGGCGACCTGCATTTACAGACCGGCAATAATCAGGAGCTTTTGGATCTGAAATTTCATTTCATTAAAGGCACACCACCCCGGGATGTTGTTTCCATTGAGAATATTTACCCCTACAAGGATTACAAATATGAACACCTTGCCAATGACAGCCTGCTGAAAGAGAAGGAGATTATGTTAAATTCGTATGCACAAGGATTTCGTATTAAATCCATTGTATCGGGGCATGGACATGCGGGACCCCGAAATTGCTGTGAATGGGACAGTAAAAATCACAGTTGGTACATCAGTGGCCAAGAACTTTTTACCTGGAATGTTTGGACGGACTGTGGTAATAATCCCATATATCCGCAAGGTGGAACATGGCCTTTTGACCGTGCAGGCTGGTGCCCGGGAACCATTGTGGATGAACATGAATTTGAACTTACGCCTTATGTGCTCCCTGGAGATACAATTTTATTGGACTATGGGATTGAGAATTTTTACGACAATGGTGAAAAGGACGGGACCTTCCGCATGACCCACCAACTTATTTCCTATGGCAAACCTAATTTCAAAAATGATGTAGGACTGGTAGATATTATTGCACCCAGCAGTCAGGATCAATATAGCCGGATCAACCCTATTTGTGATAATCCACAGATCATAATTCAAAATACCGGTGCTTATGACCTACATTCCCTCAAAATCGAATATGGATTCAAGAATGGTCGCTGGAGCCACTATAATTGGCATGGAAACCTGGCATTTCTTGATTCTGATACTCTCACCCTACCGCCAATGGATTGGACACGATTAAAAACCGATCCCACTTTTTTTGCAAAATTAACAATACCAAATGGGGTGAAAGATGAAAATTTGCAGAATAACCAATTGACATCCATTGCACCCCTCCCATTGATTGTACCCAGGGAGTTTACATTAGAAATCCATACCAATAATGTGAATCGTACCCACGAAAATTCATTTACAATCTCGGATGTGGATGGTGAAGTTCTCTACTCAGGTGGTAATTTTACAGATGATTCAGACTATGCCTATACAATCAAGTTAAAAAATGGTTGTTATCAGTTTTTATTTACCGATAAAATGGAGGACGGCATCTCCAAACATTGGTGGTACCGCGATTCTGATCCTGATAAAGTGGGTATTAATGGCAGTGTGAAATTTTTGTCATTAGATGGAGAAGAGCTGCTTTCATTCAACCCTGATTTTGGGCAGGAATTACGATTGAATTTTTGGGTGGAGTAATACTTTAATTACCCCCCGGTTTAAGGCAGAGGTAATATTTATTGGTTCTAAAATAATTCTTGGATTGTATACTATATAAAATCGTTTAACTATGGTATACGGAGATGAGAAATGTTAAATAAATCTGCACAATTTGAAAAAGAACTACAGGAATTGGCATCCTATGCCAAGGTATTGTCACATCAGACACGGATTCAAATTCTGCAAGAGCTTATCCAAAAGAAATCTTGCACTTGTTTGGATATTGTTGATGGCTCAAGTGTATGCTACGGTATTAATTCAAAAGTAATGAAAAAATTAAGAGATGGATTTACAGCATTGTTTAGATCCAGCTTTAACAAATGTTGTTAACAATACAAGAGGACAAATGAACAAAGTACATATTTCACTTAATGCGAGTGATGTAAAAAAATCCCAGGAATTTTATGAATCCTTTTTGGAGAAACAGGCATACAAGATGCGTCCGGGATATGGTAATTTCGACTTAAACAATCCACTATTAAAATTGGTTATGCAGGAAGGGTAATCCACATTTTCAACCGGAGTAAAGCAAACTTCTTGTTGTTAGTTAGAAGTTTTTGTATAAATTATAACCCATTAAACGCAATAGTGTTTAACGGGATGTTAGCCAATTCGAGCAGAGAATAAGCATATGAGTAAAAAGAAATCATTTTTTCCAAACATTATAAACAATCATCCTGATGCTGATATTCCAATAAATGGAGTAGCATCAAAATTAATTCAGGCAAATGACCAGCAATTTATATTTATGGAATTTGAAAATGATATTGAAGTTCCTGTCCATTCTCACAATGCACAATGGGGTGTTGTTTTGGATGGAGAAATTGAATTGACAATAGACGGAAAAATAAGCTTATTAAAAAAAGGTGATACATATTTCATCGACAAAGACGTTCCACATTCTGCTAAAATCAAAAAGGGCTACAAAGACCTGACACTCTTTGACCAAGCCGACAGATATAAAGGAAAATGAAAAAAGAACTGGACCCAAACAAAGGTGCAGGTGTTAAAATCCCACCACCGTTGGTTTACATTTTTTGGATGGTAATGGGTGGAATAATTCAGAAATACTATCCATTGGATATGGGCATTCCATTTGATCATCAATATTGGGGACTCTTAATGGTTATCATCGGATTTTTTCTGATACTCTATTTCCAACGTTTATTCAAAAAAGCAGACACAAATATCCAGCCCTGGAAACCTGCGAAAAAATTGATCACCACCGGAGTATATGCCTGGTCTAGAAATCCCATTTATGTGGTATTAAATATCTTTCCCATTGGGCTGGGAATCTTTTTTGATAATCCGTGGGTGCTGGGAAGTTTTCTGCCGGCAGCTCTTACCCTCTACAATACTGCTATTAAAAAGGAAGAAGCCTATTTGAAAGCTACATTTGGTGAAGAATATTTAGACTACAAGAAAAAAGTCCGGCGGTGGATTTGATTAAATAGCACCTTGGGGTTCTTGCGGCTTTTTTAGATACAAACCTTTTTACTTGATGGTATTACGCGTATTACCATATATTACGCCAAGAGAATTATGTTGGAATTATGTTAAAAACAGTTAGTTTTAAAATTGAAGAAGATTTTCTGGATGAAATAGATGCTTTGTCTCGTATTCTTCACAAAACCAAAAGTGCATTGATTAAGCAATCCTTGGAGTTCTATTTGGATAATTATGATGGTATTATTGCAAAAACCAGAGATGAAGATCCTCATAAAGAACTCATCGACCATGAAGATGTATTAAGGGATTATGGTCTCCTATAAAATAAAATGGGATTCAAATGCATTAAAAGACCTTAAAAGTATAGAGAAAAGCAAAGTAAAAACGATTTTGAAAAAAGTAAATGAATTGACGGAAGATCCCCAATTAGGAAAGCCGCTCAAAGGAGAGTTTCAAAACTATCGCAGGTTGCGGGTTGGTCAATTTCGAGTAATCTACTCAGTGATTAAGGAAGTCATAACTGTCCAAATATTACGAGTTGGTTCTCGTGGTTCAGTCTATAAAAAGAAATGACATTTATATTAACGATATTAGAAAAACTTTAATTAATCAGACTATAATCGATTTAATTTGATAAAGTTCTTAGAGTATTTTAACTGTATGATGCTTTCTGAATAAATAAGTAATTTTTCGAAATTGTTTTAAACAAATCAGGAGATTACGATGCAATACTCAGCAAACACCATTAAAGAATATATAAACCAAATCAATTTTTTAACTCAATAGTTTATAATTGTACAAAAAGTTATCTGATATAAGATTTAAATATTTCTTGGATGAAGGTGAATATCTGTCATAATATTTACCAAGTCGTGATTTAATCCAAATTGCAGCGACAGGAAAAAACTTGCTAAATCGGAAGTGAGACCAGTCGCTGCTGGTCTTTTTTTTTATATATAAAAAATGAAAACTAAATTTAACATAACACAGGAATGTAAAGACAGAATACTGATTCTTGATGGTGCAATGGGCACCATGATCCAATCTTACAAATTAAATGAAAGGGATTTCAGAGGGTGCCGATTTTCGAATCATCCAATAGATTTACAGGGATGCAATGATCTTCTGTCTTTGACCAGACCGGATATTATTTCGGATATCCATACCCAATATCTATCAGCCGGAGCGGATATAATTGAAACCAATACTTTTAATGCCAATTCCGTGAGTATGGCTGATTATCAACTGGAAGATATTGTTTACGAAATGAATCTTGAATCTGCAAAAATTGCAGTGAGTGCTGTACACAAATTTACAAATTCTGGAGTAAATCCAAAATATGTCTGCGGTATTCTGGGACCTACAAGCCGCACCTGTTCTATTTCTCCGGTTGTAGAAAGTCCTGAACACCGGAATATTACCTTTGATGAACTTGTAATTACATACAGTGATCAAATAAATGGACTTCTTGAAGGCGGAGTTGATGCATTGATGATAGAAACAGTTTTTGATACATTAAACTGTAAGGCAGCAATATTTGCGGTGAAAACTGTATTCCATGAACGGAATCAGGAAGTTCCACTCATGATTTCCGGTACTATAACTGATGTCAGCGGCAGGACATTGTCCGGCCAAACACTGGAAGCTTTCTGGAATTCAATTCGGCATGCGAACCCTGTGGCAGTAGGACTGAATTGTGCCTTGGGTGCTGATGAATTACGACCATATATCGATGAGTTTTCTACAATTGCAGATACGTTGATCACCTGTCACCCCAATGCCGGGCTTCCAAATGACCTTGGAGAGTATGATGAGACTCCCGAATCAATGGCAGAAAAAATACTGGAATTTGCAGAAAGTGGTTTTATTAATATTGCAGGTGGTTGCTGCGGAACAACTCCGGAACATATTGCAGCAATTTCAAAAGCGGTCTCAAAAACCAAACCCAGAATCATCTCGGAAATACAACCAATTTGCAGATTGAGCGGGCTGGAATCGCTAAATTTCCGGGATAATCTTTTATTTGTAAATATTGGCGAAAGAACCAATGTTTCCGGATCCAGAAAATTTAACCGGTTGATTCGGGAGGACAAATATGAAGAAGCTCTTTCTGTTGGAAGGCAGCAAATTGAGAATGGTGCCCAAATCATTGACATTAATATGGATGAAGGATTATTGGGTTCAGAAATTGCAATGGAAAAATATCTCAGACTAATTGCGGGTGAACCAGATATCAGTCGAGTACCAATTATGGTAGATTCATCCGAATGGTCCGTATTGGAAACTGGATTAAAAAATATACAGGGTAAAGGTATTGTAAATTCAATTAGTTTAAAAGACGGTGAAAAAGAATTTCTGAAAAAAGCAGAAATCATCCAGAAATATGGAGCAGCAGTAGTCGTAATGGCATTTGATGAATCCGGACAGGCAGACAGTTTTGAACGAAAAGTTGAGATTTGCACAAGAGCATATACATTATTGACTGAAAAATTGAATTTTCCACCTGAGGAAATTATTTTTGATCCCAACATATTTGCAGTGGCAACCGGAATTCAAGCCCACAATAACTTTGCTGTTGATTATATCAATGCCTGTAGAGAAATTAAAAAATCATTACCGGGCAGTTTAGTCAGCGGTGGTGTGAGTAATCTCAGTTTTTCCATCCGAGGTAATAATACGGTTCGTGAAGCAATGCATTCTGTATTTTTATATCATGCAATTCGTGCCGGTATGGATATGGGTATTGTAAATGCCGGGCAGCTTCAGGTATATGAAGATATCGATCCTGAACTTCTGGAATGTGTTGAAGATGTACTCTTTAACCGCAGACCGGATGCAACCGAACGACTTACAAAACTTGCAGAGAAGTCAACACGATCATCCAAAAATCAAAAAACCTCCGCTGGTTGGAGAAACAAAAAGGTTGAAAAAAGATTGGAATTTGCACTGATTCATGGAGTTACAGAATTTATAGAATTGGATGCAGAAGAAAGCCGGGTAAAATTGGGTAGTGCCTTAAAAACAATTGAAGAACCACTAATGGATGGGATGAATAAAGTGGGTGATTTGTTCGGTGCAGGTAAATTGTTTTTACCTCAGGTTGTAAAATCAGCCCGGGTTATGAAAAAAGCCGTAGCATATCTTGTTCCCTTTATGGAAGATGAAAAAAAGAAACAAAATTCAAAAGACACCATCAGAAAAAAAATATTACTTGCCACAGTTAAGGGAGATGTTCATGATATCGGTAAAAAAATAGTGGGTGTTGTGTTAGGATGTAATAATTATGATATTATTGATTTGGGAGTGATGGTTCCATCTGATAAAATTTTATCTACTGCAAGAGAAATGGAAGTTGATATCATCGGTCTTTCCGGATTGATCACTCCATCGTTGTCAGAAATGGTTCATGTTGCTTCAGAGATGGAAAGAACACAATTGAATATCCCGCTGCTCATTGGTGGAGCAACAACTTCACAAAAACATACAGCAGTGAAAATTGATTCAGAATATTCCGGTCCTGTTGTCCATGTCCGTGATGCATCTCAGGCAGTCAATATCTCCAGAAAGTTAATCGATCCTGTGAGTAGATCCAATTTTTCTAACCAGATTGAACAAAATTATATTGAAATACGGAATAGTTTTGAAGGAAGGAAACAACAAACAAAAATCCTACCCTACGCAGAAGCAGTAAAGAAAATAATTTCCATAAACTGGACAAGTTATAAACCCCCTAAACCGGCTAAACCCGGGATAACTGTTTTTCGTGACATCTCTATCAATTCTTTGATCCCATTTATTGACTGGTCGCCATTTTTCCATGCCTGGGAACTAAAGGGAAAATATCCTGGAATTCTTGATGATAAAACGGTTGGAGAACAGGCAAAAAAGGTATTTGAAGATGGTCAGAATATGCTGAAGATCATAGTTGATAAAAACCAACTTACTGCAAACGGCATCATTGGAATATTCCCCGCAAATTCCCGTGGAGATGATATCAATATTAAGACTCCAGATGACAATATGACCATACACAACCTGCGTCAGCAAGTAGACCGCGGAACGGATTTCCCGGCTCTCTGTCTATCCGATTTTATTGCTCCTGAAAATTCCGGCTTACAGGATTGGATTGGTGGATTTGCAGTTAGTACCGGATTTGGTTGTAAAGAAACAGTAGAAAAATGGAATGCTGTTCATGATGATTATTCGGCAATTATGGTTAAAATTCTTGCAGACCGATTGGCTGAGGCATTTGCAGAACATCTGCATTATCTGATTCGTACAGAATTGTGGGGTTATACTCCAAACGAAAATCTAAGTGTGGATGAATTAATCCAAGAAAAATACACAGGAATACGTCCGGCACCCGGATATCCTGCATCCCCGGATCATACAGAAAAAATTAAACTGTTTAAACTTCTGAATATATCAAAAAATACGGGTATTACTTTGACAGAATCCTGTGCTTTGTATCCTGCAGCATCTGTATGTGGATGGTATTATTCTCATCCAGAAGCAAAATATTTCAATCTCGGGAAAATCCAGAAAGATCAAATTATCAGTTACGCAGGCAGAAAAAATATTACCATACCGGAAACAGAAAAAATATTGAGCCAGAACTTAGGATATTCACCAACAAAAGAAGAAATTTTTACTATCTCATAGAAAATTAAGGAATCCAATGAAAGTTATTGAACATTTGGAAAATATTAAAAATCCATTATTCAGTTATGAAATAATCCCGCCGTTGCGTGGTAAAACTGTCAAGGATATCATTGATATTGTTGAAAAATTAAAACCATACAATCCGCCATTTATTGATGTGACGAGTCACTCGGCGGAAGCATATTATGAAGATGATGACCAAGGTCACGTACGCCGTATTGTTCGAAAAAAACGGCCAGGTACCATCAGCCTTTGCGGGATTATCCAGAACAGATATAACATTGATACAGTGGCTCATCTACTATGCCGGGGCTTCACCAGGGAAGAAACAGAGGACGCACTCATTGAACTAAATTATCTGGGAATCCATAACGTTCTTGCAATAAGAGGTGATGAAACCAATTATAAAAAACCTCAGAAGGACGGTAGACAGTCGAATGCATTTGCAAATGAGCTGGTTTCACAAATTGCATCCATGAATAAAGGCAAATATTTAGATAGCTTAGCAAATGCTGAACCAATGAATTTCTGTATTGGAATAGCCGGTTACCCGGAAAAACATTTTGAGTCACCTAATCTGAAATCAGATATAAAATATCTCAAGGACAAGGTTGATGCAGGAGGTGAATACATTGTAACTCAAATGTTTTTTAACAATGATCATTATTATAGATTTGTTGAAAAATGCAGAGAAGCTGGAATATCTGTACCTATAATCCCGGGTCTAAAAATTTTAACTTCCGGTAATCAATTGGCATCCATTCCAAAGAATTTTTATGTTGATCTGCCTGATGATTTAGTGGATGAAGTTACGGAAAATCCAAAACATGTGAAGGAAATTGGTGTTCAATGGGGAATTAAACAATGTGAAGATTTATTAAATAATGATGTAGAATCTATCCATTTTTATATTATGAACAATGTGGGTCCGGTGTTAAAAATTGTAGATACATTAAATCAGTAAACACCCTATTGGATCAATTCATCCCTTCGTAGCAGAGCATCCGGATCCGGTTCCTTCCCGCGAAATTTAATATAAATATCCATTGGTGGCTGAGTATTTCCCTTTTCCAGAATATTCCGTCTGAAAGACTCAGCAACTTCCTTATTAAAAATTCCTTTTTCCTTAAACAATTCAAACGCATCTGCATCCAGGGTTTCTGCCCATTTATAAGAGTAGTAACCTGCAGAATATCCACCGGAAAATATATGTCCAAGTTTGCAGGAAATATTCGTGCCGTCTACTTTCGGCAGTAACCGTGTTTTTTCCAAAACTGAATCTTCAAAATCATTAACATTTTCAATTTTTGTTGGGTCACCTGTATGCCAAGCCATATCCAATAAACCAAATGAAACCTGTCTTAATCCAGCCAAACCTGCATGAAATGATCGCGATTTATTAATCTTTTCAATCAGATCATCCGGAATGAGTTCTCCGGATTTATAATGTTTTGCAAAGAGTTGGAGCGTTTCTTTTTCACTTAACCAGTTTTCCATGACCTGAGATGGCAGCTCCACAAAATCCCAATATACTTCAGGACTTGCCATTGAACGATACGTAACATCTGATAGCATTCCATGTAGTGCGTGACCAAATTCATGAAATATGGTATTTACTTCATCAAAGGTTAGCAAAGCAGGTTTGTCTTTGCCTGGAGGTGTGAGATTTGCGACAATTGATATCAGTGGTCTTTCAACTTTATCCTGGAAAAGTCCCTGGGATCGCCAGCTTGTCATCCATGCACCCCCACTTTTTGTTTCTCTTGGATGAAGGTCAATATAAATCAATGCAATAAATTTTTCATCGTCCTCAGTGACTTCAAAAACTCTTACATCCGTATGATATACCGGGACATCGAATATTTCTTTAAACTGAATACCATATAAAAGTTCAGCTACTTTGAAAATACCCTTTAGAACATTATTCACCTCAAAGTAGGGACGTAATTCCTCTTGGTCAAAATTAAATTTTAGGATCTTTAATTTTTCAAAATAATACATTAAATCCCACGCTTGAATTTCTTCAATTCCGTCTTTCCGGGCAAGTTTTCGTCTCTCTTCCAATTCATTTTTGGACGCAGTATAATACACCTCATACAATCGCTCTATGAAATTCATTACTGTCACTGTATTGCCTGCCATTCGTTTTTGAAGAGTATATTCCGCATGGTCTGTAAATCCAAGCAATCGGGCTTTTTTAAATCTTAATTTGACAATTTTTTTGACCAACTTCTGATTATCAAATTTTCCGTTAAATGCAATTCCTCCAGAGGCACGAAACAAGATTTCCCTTAATTCCCTGTTTTCTGCATATTGTAGAACAGGGAATAAACTCGGCACTTGGAGAGTAAACAGCCATCCGGATTTTTTGCCTTTCTTCCTGGCTGTTTCAGCAGCTTGGTTTTTTGCAAGTTCAGGGATGCCTGCAATTACCGTCTCATCTTCAGTGAAATAAGTGAAATCATTGGTTGCGTTTAAAGTATTCTGTGAAAATTTGGGAGACAGTTTAGAAAGTTCTTCATCAATTTTGCGAACTTCTTCTTTATCTTTATCGCTCAACAATGCACCATTTAAAGTGAAATCAGTATATTTTTCTGATATCCATCTTTTTTGTTCATTGGTATAATCAAAGGAATCCAATGTCTCATTTAATTGTTTTATTCTTTCAAACAATACAGTATCCATCATTACTTTGTTACTGAATGCAGATAGCCTGGGAGAAATTTCCTGAGCAAGCTCTTTAAATTGATTATCAGACTCAGCTCCCATTAAATTAAAATATGTCTTAGAAATGGTATCCAGTTTCTCTGTACAGGTTTCCATAGGTAAGGCGGTATTTTCAAATGTAGGTGGTTCGGGATTTTGTTTAACTTTTTCCAATGTTGCTTCAGCTTCTTGAATTGCAGCCTTTAAAGCTGGTATAAAATGCTCAAGTTTTATTGCGTTAAAATCGGGTGCACCATGTTTGTGGGTTGAAGGAATTAGTAGTGGATTATTATTTGAGGACATAAATTCTCCTGACTTATTATCTTATTGAATTTTGCATATTAACAGCAGTCGAACCAAGGCTCAGCATTAAAATCGTCATCAAAATATTTTTTATCTTCTTTATCATGAATAAGCTCACCTGCTGATTTCGCTCTTTCCCGCCAATTTCTACATTTTTCAGTATTACCCAATGTCGCATAGGCACGAGCCATACATTCATAAGCATAGGCAAGATCAAAATCTGTGAATTTATGCTTTTCAGTCAACCGTAATGTTTCTTTTGCAAATTCTAATGCTTGTTTACCATTTCCCAATACTGCAAAGACATGAGATATCATCCATTGTCCGCGCTGTTCGTTTTCCGGTTTATATTTGGGAGATTTTCTCCAATGATACAAAGATGCTTTTGCAAAATTTATCATTCGGGTATCGTCCTGCTCAGTGCGGTCATCTTTCCCAAGTAAATTCCAGGTTTGAATATTCATTTCAATACCCATATAATGGTGTATGGTTTCTATATCAGTCATTTATTAATTGTTCTGTAACTGTTATTGTACAATCTCCAAGAGCAACTTCATTATATCCACCTTCCAATCCGATTAAAATGGATTTTCTTATTTTCAGTAATTCTTTCGTCATATATGCAAAGTCTTCAGATTCAAGATTCATTCCAGCCAATGGATCATACCGATGAGCATCAAATCCTGCACTTATAATTAAAATATCCGGTTCAAATTTATGAATAAACGGAATTACCAATTCATCAAATTTCTGTTTGTATTTGGTGCTTCCGGATCCTGAACCAATAGGTACATTCAATACATTGTTATGATCTCCCGTCTCCGTTTGTGAACCAGTTCCGGGATAAAATGGATATTGATGCATGGATATATAGGCAATATCCGGATTGGATTGAACAATACTCTGTGTACCATTACCGTGATGAACATCCCAATCAAAGACCGCTGCCTTTTTTATGCCATCTTGTTGAAGTGCATATACTGCCGCAATTGCGGCATTTGAAAAGAGACAAAATCCCATAGCCCTGTTACTTTCTGCATGGTGCCCCGGTGGTCGGGAAAGTACGAAAGCAGAACTGCCTGATAAAACTGAATCTACTCCATCCAGCCAGGCTCCGGCAGACATTAGAGCTATTTCAAAACTTTCACTGCAGATTGGGGTATCTGCATCCAGGTATCCATTACCTGACTGGCAGGCTTGCTTGACTCTGTCAATATGTTCCTGTGAGTGAACCCATTGTAATTGATATTCTGTAATGGATCGGGGTTCCTTCCAGATCAAATGATTAGAATAATTGGAATCCTCAAGTGCCGATACACAGGCTCTTAACCTATCGGGACATTCAGGATGATTTAAACCTGTGTCGTGATTAAGGAATAAATCACTATAGATGATAGTGATTTTATTTTTCAAGTGAAAAAAGGAATGTGCTAATTATTCGTTTCTGATCTGTTGAATAATTTTCGTAATTCCATTAGGCTGCCTAAGTATAAATCATCAACGAATATCTGAGGTACCGATTCCTTCCCGCCGGTTCTCTCTTTCATTTCATTGGCAGTCTTTCTGGAGAATGTAATGTTTTTATCTGTAAATTCAATCCCACGGGATCGCAGAAGCTTTTTTGCTTCCTTACATGGTGCTCAAAAGTAAGCCGAATAAATTTCTACTTTACTTTTTTCCGTGAAAATAATTTCATTTTTTGAAGTGGATTCACTTGCAAAAATGAAACAGAATATTATTGATATTAATGGTAACATTTTCATAGTAATCCTATCTTTTATTTGTTTTTTTTATTATCAGACATTTTTCCTGTACTGTCTGTATTTGTTCATACCTTCCTTTGTCTGCATTCGGATTCGTCCGATTATCGGATGATCGGATTTTCCTTCTAATCCAACCATCCACAAATCCCATAAATCCCCGCCTTCGGTGGACAGGCGGGTCCTAATTCTGACAATGTTCTCTTCCACCAACACGGTTGACGGACTCCATAAAAATAAATTTTAATCCGGCTACTGCCGGATTAAATAGTCAAACCAGCCTGCTCCCGAACTGTATGCGGGCAGATGCCCCGGTCATCATCTACAGCATACCAGTTGTACAGTCTGCCGTAAGTGTCTGAATTTGTCGGGTTATTGTCATAGTCGCAATAAGCTCCTGTTGAAAGACTACTCCAATCGCCATTATTGGTGATATTGGGTATTTCATCTCCATTGTTGTAATGGGTAACCTTCAGGTTCTCTGCCATCCATAACTGGTCTCCTATCTGTACGGTCTCGTAGGAGTTGCCGTCTATATCTATACATTCAACTGAGCCACCTTCCCAACAGTTGTCAAGGATACAGTTAACCTCTACAACTATATCTAATACATCCAATACACCATCACCATTGGCATCACACTGGCTGTAGCTAATTGAAAATGTTAGTGTAAATAATATTAGTAGGATTTTTGTATTCTTCATGCAATCATCCTTCCTTTCTTGTTAGTTTATACAACCTTCATAAGGTTATAACGGGGCTTTGCACTAAATTATTACGGATTTAGTGTTTGTCCATCGAGATTTTAGACAATCTCAAATTTTCGAAATTATAAAAATAAATTGTAAGTCCTAAAGAGAACAATAAATAAACAAATAAGCTAATCTGCATGAATTCAGAAATTAGTGTAGATAGAAATAAAATAAGTCCTATACCAATGATACATTTCAATCCTTCAAAAATTATGACATATTTTTTTCCGTCCAACAATAATGTATATGATGAAACAGTTAAAATTATAAAGGCTGTATATATTAATATTGTTGTCTGATTCAAGTAAGCCAATTTTGAGAAAAGTAGAAACATAAAACCAAGAGTCATTATTAATTGAAACCAGGACCACGCCAACAACATTGGTGAATTATCCGTGCTGTATTTTTTTTGTTTATATGGATCTTCAATTGTTCTGATGGGAAAGTTTTCTGCCACATCTTCCGGGCGCCAGCCGGTTGGCATAAACCATATTCTAAATTTATCCCAGAGATTTTGAGTGTGGTAAGCATCCTTCACTATTTGCCAAATGTGTTTAAAATTGATGAATATCGGATTCCAGGTTTGTGCAGGTCTTAGAATACCATACACGGGTTTCACATTTGTTAATTCCGGTTGGAATGAACCAAATAGTTTATCCCAGATTATAAAAATCTGGCTGTAATTTTTATCAATGTATTCCTTATTAATTGCATGATGCACACGGTGGTGAGACGGGGTTACCAGTATTTTTTCCAGCCATCCCATTTTATCAATTAATTGGGTATGGTACCAGAACTGCATAAATAACTGGATGGGACTAATTACAGCAAACAAAACTGGAGGAACTCCAAGAAGTGCTGCGGGAATCAAAAAAATTGCACCAAATTGGATATTATCTGAAATGGATTGCCGTAATGCACAGGATAAATTATATTCCTCACTGCTGTGGTGAATGACATGTCTATTCCAAAAAACATTGATCCTATGATTCATTCGATGTACCCAGTATCCTGCAAAATCCACCGTTACAAAAGCCACCACCACTGCTAACCAAACCGGTGTCAGATTGATGATAGTTATATGATCTACGAGCCATGAATAACTGATGATCAAAAAACCAAATTTGATGCCGTCACGAGTTGTGTTGGTTATCCCGGAACTTAAACTGGAGATCATGTCCGCAGATCTGTTTATGGTAATGCCTTTTTTATATGCAACTGCAATTTCTACCAGGATTAATATCAGAAATATTGGTATTGCAAAATACAGTGCTGTAATATAGGTAAACATTTATCTCAGTTTTAAATAGAAATTCCCACTTATTCCTTAGATAAATTTAAACTGATTTGAACACTTCCTGCAAACTTCGGTAATTTATTGAATCATTCTTTACATTTCTGATTCCACGGATAGCAGCCTGGGCACCTGAAATTGTAGTGATTGCAGGAACTTTATAGCGTATTGATGAACGACCAATTTCGTACTCATCAAATCTGGACTGAGCGCCAAGAGGTGTATTAACTACCAACTGAACTTTTCCGTTTTTAATGGCATCTACAACATTGGGCCTGCCCTCACCAACTTTGAATATGGTATCAGTATAAACCCCGTTTTCACTCAATAAATCTGCTGTCCCCAAGGTTGCGATGATGCTGAATCCCAATTCCTGAAAATCACGGGCAAGTGGAATAGCTTGGATTTTATCTGAGTCATTTACTGAAATAAACACAGTCCCCTCCGTTGGAAGTGTCTGTCCTGCGCCGGATTCTGCCTTCGCATAAGCACTGCCCAAATGGGTATCAAAGCCTATTACTTCTCCTGTAGATTTCATTTCAGGAGACAGAAATACTGATTGCTTTGGAAATTTGTTAAATGGAAAAACCGGTTTTTTTACAGCTATTAAACCGTTTTTTGTTTTAGCACTTAATTTCAAATCTGCTATTTTTTCTCCCACAGCAAGTTTGGCTGCAATTTTTGCTAATGGTACATCAATGACCTTGCTGATAAACGGCACGGTACGGCTGGCTCGGGGATTTACTTCGATTACATATACAACTTTATCTTTCAATGCAAATTGAATGTTGATAAGACCTATTGTATTTAATGAAATCGCAAGTTTTTTAGTATAGTCCAAAATTGTTTTTCTTGCATTTCCAGGCAATTCATAAGCCGGCAGTACACATGCTGAATCTCCGGAATGAATGCCTGCTTCTTCAATATGCTGCATAATACCTGCGATGAACACATCTTTCCCATCACAGAGGGCATCCACATCAAACTCAAAGGCATCCTCCAAAAATGCATCAATTAAAATTGGATGGTCACCGGAAACCAACGCAGCCTTACTAACATACGTTTTGAGCCCGTCATCATCATAAACTATTTCCATTCCTCTTCCACCAAGTACATAAGATGGTCGCACCAACACCGGATAACCGACATTTTGTGCTACAATGAGTGCTTCCTCAACAGAAAATGCGGTTCCCCATTTTGGAACAGGTATCTTTAACTCCTCCAAAATCCTGCCGAACTTCTTCCTGTCTTCTGCAAGATCTATGGAATCCGGATTGGTACCAATAATATTTACTCCAGCATTTTTCAGCTGTTTTGCAATGTTTAATGGAGTTTGTCCGCCAAATTGTACCAACACGCCTTCTGGTTGCTCTAAATCAACAATATTCATTACATCTTCAAATGTGAGTGGTTCGAAATACAGCCGATCAGCAATATCAAAGTCGGTTGATACAGTTTCGGGATTACAGTTCACCATTATGGTTTTATAGCCTGCCTCTTTCAATCCAAAAACTGCCTGTACGCAACAATAGTCAAATTCAATCCCCTGGCCAATACGGTTGGGACCACCGCCTAATATCATGACTTTATTTCCGGTTAAAGGTTCAATCTCATTCTCAGTTTCATAGGTGGAATAACAATAGGGTGTTTGAGCAGAAAACTCTGCAGCACAGGTATCCACTACTTTATACGTTGGGAGGATATTTTTATCTTTGCGTATTTGTCTGATTTCCTGTTCTGTCGTTTCCCAAATGCGAGCAATTTGGCGGTCAGAAAAACCATTTTGTTTTAATTGTTTTAAAGACTCAGAGTGATGTATATCTTCTGAAGGAGATGCCATGCATTGTGTCTCCACAGTAATAATTTTTTGGATCTGATATAAAAACCATGGATCAATTTTCGTTTGTTCAAAAATCTCTTTAATGGAATAATCTTCTTCAAAAGCCTGTCTGACTTTCAGAAGACGGAATGCAGTAGCAAATCGGATTTTTGTTAAATCAAGATCTCGGTACTCAGTTTGTTTTGGTGTAAATCCATCCAGACCCACTTCTAATGACCGCATTGCTTTCTGGATACTTTCCCGAAAGGTTCTTCCAATTGCCATCACTTCACCCACGGACTGCATTTGTACACCCAACAAACCATCTGATGAAGGGAATTTTTCGAAATCAAATCTTGGAATTTTTGTTACAACATAGTCAATACTTGGTTCAAATGCTGCCATTGTCTGCCCTGTTATATCATTGGGTAGTTCATCCAAGGTATAGCCAACTGCCAATTTTGCAGCAATTTTTGCAATTGGAAATCCGGTTGCCTTGGAAGCAAGTGCTGAGGATCTGCTTACTCTGGGATTCATTTCGATGATTATCATTCTGCCATTTTCAGGATTGACCGCAAATTGAACATTGGAACCTCCAGTATCTACACCAATTTCTCGTAAACATTTTATTGACCAGTTCCGCATTTTCTGAAATTCTTTGTCGGTTAATGTCTGGGCAGGAGCCACTGTAATGGAATCACCAGTATGTACTCCCATTGGATCCAGGTTCTCAATGGAACAGATTATGATGACATTGTCATTTCCATCCCGTACCACCTCCATTTCAAATTCCTTCCAGCCCAATAGTGATTCTTCAATGAGTACTTCGGTAATTGGACTTGCTGACAACCCCTTGTCAATTAACTCCTGGAATTCTTCAATATTATATGCAACTGACCCGCCGGTTCCACCTAATGTAAAGGATGGACGAATGATAACCGGAAATTGAATATCCTCAATTATACTTTCTGCTTCGATCATTGTTTTTGCAAATCCACCACTGGCAGTCTCAATTCCTGAATCATCCATAGCCTTTTTGAATTTCTCCCTATCTTCCGCCTTTTCGATAGCATCCACATTTGCCCCAATTAGATCCACTTGGAATTTCTCTAATATGCCATTATTGTGAAGTGCCATCGCAGTGTCCAATGCTGTTTGTCCGCCAACAGTCGGCAACAATGCATCGGGTTTTTCCTTCTCAATAATTGAAGCAACTGCTTCCGGAGTAATTGGTTCTAAATAGGTAGCATCAGCAAGATTTCGATCGGTCATAATGGTTGCCGGATTTGAATTTACCAGAATAATACGATAACCTTCTTCTTTCAATGCTCTGCATGCCTGAGTACCGGAATAGTCAAATTCGCAAGCTTGACCTATCACAATGGGGCCGGCACCTATGATAAGTATAGAATTTATGTCGGTTCGTTTAGGCATGATTATTTACCACGGAGACACGGAGATGTTAATAGAGTTCTTTTTTTCCTCAGTGCCTCTGCACCTCCGTGGTTCTGATGAATATTCATAATACCATCCTTTTTATTCCATCTTTTAATAATGGTGTATTAAAGTTTAAAATTAAACCAATTCTCAATTTTGTTAGTTTTATATAGGAGAGAAGTTGTGCTTCATGAACAGGAAGAATCGATTCAATAGTCTTTAATTCCATAATAACTTTTTCATCCACAATTATATCTGCTCGATATGCTGGAGTTACTTTTGTTCCTTTATATTCTAATGGAATTTCAACTTGAGATTTAAATCGTATCCCTCGTAAACCAAGTTTAATACCCATACATTTCTCATAAGCTGATTCTAAGAGACAGGGACATAATGTTTTATGTACGTCAATTGCTGCATCAATTATCATACCAGTCAACTTTTCTTCTATAAGCAATTAGGTGCCTCCATTTTCCCTGTGCTTAATTTAATTTCACAGTGCCTTTGTGCCCCTGTGGTTCCCTCATCATTTCTATAAATTCTTCGAATAAATAGCGGCTATCATGAGGTCCCGGGCTTGCTTCCGGATGATATTGCACAGAGAATGCTGATAGTTCTCTGCAACGAATCCCTTCCACCGTTTTATCATTCAAACTAGTGTGAGTTATTTCTGCCTCTTCTGGCAATGAGTCAGGATCTACCGCAAATCCATGATTTTGGCTGGTTATTTCTACATTTTGAGTTATCAGATTTTTTACTGGATGATTGCAGCCTCTATGACCAAATTTTAATTTATAGGTCTTGGATCCTAAAGCCAGAGCTAATATCTGATGCCCCAGACAAATTCCAAAAATCGGTTTTTCCCCTAACAAATCCTTAACTGTATTGATTCCATAAGTCACTGCTGCAGGATCACCGGGACCATTGGAAAGAAATACTCCATCAGGATTAAATTGCAAAATTTCAGTGGCTGTTACAGATGCCGGGAATACTGTTATATTGCAGTCAGAAGATTCAAGTATTCGTAGAATATTAAACTTGATGCCAAAATCGATTACTGCTATTGTAAAGTCAGATGATTTCCCATTTTTCTTAATTTGTGAATTGAATTTACTATTCCAATTATATTTTGTTTTACACGATACTTTTTTGGCTAAATCAAGTCCATTCATTGAAGGAGAATTTTTCACTTTTTTAAGAAGAGAATTCTTATCTTTATCTACAGTGCTGATGATACCATTCATCGCTCCTTCATTTCTGATTATACGGGTTAGCATTCTCGTATCGATTCCCTGAATTCCTACAATTTGCTGATCACGTAAATAATCTCCCAATGATTGAGTAGAGCGGAAATTGGAAGGCACTACATTCTCTTCCCGCACAATAAAACCTGCCGCTTGAACCTTTGCAGATTCTACGTCTTCCGGATTTACACCATAGTTACCGATATGAGGGTATGTCATTGTTATCAATTGTCCGCAATAGGATGGATCTGTAAGGATCTCCTGATACCCGGCCATGCCTGTATTGAAACATACTTCACCAATGGTTTCTCCTGCAGCACCAAATGAATTGCCTGTAAAAACAGTTCCGTTTTCTAATACAAGTTTGGCAGGATTATTCATTCAAGGCTGAAATGGATTCTTGAAAAATTGAACGTAAAAAAAAACTCCGAATTTTCGGAGTTTCCCCTGGATTGATTTTTATATAATCTGCCCATCTCATCGCGGTAAAATCTAATTGTTTTTTTCTATAGGTTCAAAATTATTCTTCTTTCTGAAACTTCAGAGATGCGGAATTAATTCAGTATCTCTTAAAATCCGGCGGTGGTCCATCATCAAACACATGACCCAAATGTGCATCACAATTATTACATTTTACTTCTGTCCGTTTCCTGTCATCAGTGAAATCATCAACATATTTAATGACTCCCTCAGCAATTGCTCGGTGAAAATCCGGCCAACCACTTCCAGAATTAAATTTTGCTTCTGAGTTGAACAAAGGAATATCACAGCAAATACAAAGGTATATACCAGTCTCAAAGAAGGTACAGTATTCCCCGGAAAAAGGTACTTCAGTTCCACCCTCTCTCGTAATATGAAATTGTTCTTTAGTTAGTTTTTCTTTATAGTTCGGCATAATATTTACCTAAAAAATCAAGTCAAATTTAATAATATAAACTAAACTCAAGATTGAAACAGTAGTTAAATTTACACAATTAATTTTGAATATATTTTAATCTGAAAATCATCATTTGGTGAAAACACTAATATTTGGCGTTACCTCGAGGGCTACTTTTTGGAGATTCCTGAATTCAGGATAAATCATACAATCTACAGTAAAACCATTCCATTTCTTGTGGTAATAGTTTATCTTCTAAAAGATTAAATAATAGTGCTTGTAAATTATCATCTCTTAATTATTATTCAAATTACCCTATTAATTTTTGCCACCTTAGCTCAGTTGGCAGAGCAACGCATTCGTAATGCGTAGGTCCGCGGTTCAAATCCGCGAGGTGGCTCAATTATGAATACCGGTGGAATTTTTTTAAACAAACTCAGGGAAAAACTGTCAGCAGCAGGAAACCCTGAGACAGCATTGGGTCAACAAATATATATGAAATCTACAATGCCATACTGGGGTGTTAAATCACCAGAGCTGAAAAGAATTTGTAGTTCCATATTTAAAAACCACCCTCCTGAAAATAATGAAGAATACATCGGTGCAATCCTGCACATATTCCATAATGCAGAAAAACGGGAAGAATGGTATGCCGCTGTTAATTATGCCCTAAGATTCAATAAGTACATTTCGGAGGTCAATATTGATGTGTTTCTGGAATTGGTTTGTATTTCCCAATGGTGGGATATTGTAGATTCAGTATCCCAGAATCTTATTGGAATATCGTTAATAAATAGTACACAACTGAAAAAATATTTACGAATGTGGATTAATGATGATAATATGTGGGTGCGGAGAACTGCATTGCTTGCTCAATTAAAATATAGGGAAAATACCAATTTTGATCTGCTTTCTGAGTTGATATTAACCGTGTGTGATGAAAAAGAATTTTTTATCCGAAAGGCAATCGGATGGGCATTAAGGCAATACTCTTATACTGAGCCTGAGAGAGTAGAAAGTTTTATTCGGGAAAATGAAAATAAGTTATCGAATTTGTCAATACGGGAAGGAATGAAGGTTATAAATAGAAAAAAAACCGTTTAATCTTCTACTTTAACAAATGCCTTACCATCCCAATGAAATCCGTCATAGGAGAAATCTCCAAAGCTATCCACAGATTTTATCTGGTTCATTGCAAGATATCGAATAAATTTACCTTTCACTGCTTTTCCATAATGGCCGGCAGTTATAGTCTTTCCCTTTGAGCTTACCAAAAATTCTACTTCAACTACGTTATCTCCATGGTCATACGCTTTTCTGTGTACCTGAGGCAGGAGATCAATGATCATATCTTCTTCTGCCAAGTCTTCACTGAGAATTGGGTTCCAATGATATTGAAGTGATAATACATTCATTTTCAATTTGTAGTCCGGAATCAATGTCTGGGGTGTTAACAGGCCAAATAATCCACTGATTATGCGAACATGTTTTTCCATGAAATTTCTTGCTCTTTTCGGTATAGTGGACCAATCCAGGTTTTCATATACAACTCCTGTATATCTTTCAATGGCATACCAACAGCGGCTGTTCATAACATCCTGATTCTGGCGATGGAAAATTCTCGCCTTTTCCTCAGAGGTACCGTAAATAGATCTGAGATCTTCATCTGTAATCAAATCTAACAGGCGGGTAACCTGTGCAACCTCATCCATATAGATAAAATCCGTATCTTTGAATTTCACCTCCATAGGCTTTTTGATACGGTTTTTCCCTTCACTTGGTGGAATTAATATAATCATAGAAGGTCCTTTATTTATTCTCCGAAATTTTCAGAAACATTTAAAGAATCAAGCAATACTTCAGTGGAATCAGCAGGTTCCTCAACCGGTTTTGGTTTTTCACCCCAAAATGTGTCACTGGCATTTAAATGATGAATTATACTCGTATTTGTCAGATACACATCTGAATCAGTACCGGTTCTTACATAATTGTGTGACCAATCTTTTTTGGATCTACCAAATACAAAATATCCAAAAGTTTCATCTTTATCATTGATCAGGGCTAGATGGGTTCCCGTTGAATCATCTACTGAATATGTGGTCCATTTATCCGGATTGGTTGAAACGAGTGTCTCCCGTCCTGCAACTAGTACCTTTTCAAATAAATCTGTTATTCTGTTTTCACGGACAACAAGTGTATCGTTCCCGGCAATTTTCCACGAATCGAATTCTTTGTTTAATTCAATGGCATCCTCACCTTTTTGAATTAAAATCTTATTAATTTTTTCAACTTCTCCGGTAAATAATGTTTTTGAGGAAGTGCTGTATTTTTTATCACTGCTGACCTTGAATACAACAATTAATACCAAGACGACTGTTACAATTATCAGATTTCTTAAATTATTATTCATATATTTCCTCCAGTCTTTTTGCCCGTGATTTATCCTTCCGCAATCTGAAAAGTCCAAATACAAAAATTAATCCTGCCGGCAGTACCCGGTTAGCCCATTTCCAGGTGTTTCTGGTTCTGTCTGCAATCTCTTCCAGTGGACGTGTAGTAATTTCCCGTGATCTAATTGAGATCAGCTCACTGTCTCCCATCAGATAATCTACCGCATTCAATACAAAAATTGTATTTTCGGCAATTCCGCCGCCTGCCCCATCATCAAGAAACTTAGAATCACCAACAAGTAGTATCTGACTTGACAATCCTTCATCAGAAACAACAACCTGCGTTAATCCAGCTACAACTTTTTCTTCTTCATTGAGTGTTGAAAATGCAGGATTTTGTACAGGATTCAAACTGAAGAACTGCTCCATTGTGCCTGATTTGTCAGATGTAAACAACAGAGGAGTAAACATAGCTTTATTCAATTGTAAACTTCCGGTTGTATCCTCATATGCCCATACCTCGCTGGGGAACAATGTTCTGACCTGTTCCAATCCTTTCACAACAATTTGATCAGCGGCAAATCCTCTAATGAGTGGAAAAAATGGATACTCTACCGCTGTCTGCATACGGAATATTCCACGATTTTGTAAAACACTAATCTGTCCACATTGTAAATCCAACACAAGGTTCTCGCGGATACCCAAACCATATTTATTCAACAATTCAAATATATTAGATTGTATCGGTTCAGCACTTTGGGTTTGTAAATCCGTTTTAATCCTGTTTTGACCTATGAATACGTTTCCCCCTCTTTGTATAAAAGTATCCAGGTTTTCAATCTCTGTGACAGAAATTGAATCTTCAACTCCGCTGACCAGGATTACATCTATTTCTAATGGAACCTCTACTTCAAGATCAATATCTCTTACATTATAAGTCTGCCTGAGCATTTCACTGATGGTTTCAGTTTTTATGTCCTGATTTGCAAGAGTAACCATACCAACCGTTTTCTTATTCTTATCCACCATCTTTTTAATGATGGAGGTAATATTATATTCCAGTCCGCTGTTTGGAATTATAGGAATGATTTCTCTTTCATCTTCATATATGAAAACCATACCCATATAGACTTTTTTGATTTCCAATTTGTCATTTTCAATCACCTGGAGTTGTACCGGGGAAATTCCATACTTCTGAGCTTCGGTTTCCAATTCTTCATCTGTTTCCGGTTGATAAAATTCATAACGGATATTTTTTGAATAAGAAGCATATTCCTCAATCATATCATGAAGGTAACGGAGGTTATTACCATATTCACCAGGAAGGTTTTCAGAAAAATATACTTTCATTGTCAACAGGTCATCAATTTTGCTTACAACAGATTTGCTGGAATCTGAAAGTGAATACATTTTATTATCAGTTAAATCAAATCTGAAGAACCAGCCTCTTGAAAGCCAGTTGACAATAATCAATCCGACAACTGCGAAGGATATAAATGTAATCAGGGATTTTTTATTATTTACATTGAACATACTTATCTCCACTTCCTTTTTCCGATCGTATTAATGGTCAACATCAAAAACAACCAAATCAGTGATCCGAAATAAATTAGATTTCTAGAATCGATCACACCTCTTGTTATATTGGAAAGATGATAGTCCACGCCGATATATTGCAAAATTCCCGCCATATATCCGGGAACAAAAAACAGCATTTTATCCACCAAAAACAATACAAAAACAATGGCGGCTCCAAGTATCAGTGCAATGACTTGGTTTTCAGTGATACTGCTTGTAAATGTGCCGATAGCAGCATATACACCTCCAACCAGAAATAATCCTAAGTATCCGCATAAAATTGCACCGTGATCAATATTGGTACCCACAAACAGTAATGTGATAAAATGGAAAAGGGTAAAAACCAAACCAACACCTATCAATGACCATGCAGCCAGATACTTTCCAACTACAAATTCTGAATCACGAATAGGCAAAGTTGATAATACTTCCATTGTACCCAATCCTTTTTCTCTGGCTATCAAACCCATTGTAACTGCCGGGATGAATATGATATACACCCAGCGTATCACATCAAATAATGATCTGAGATCTGATTGGTTTATCAGAAAAAAGGTGTTTGTGAAAAAATATCCGTTGAATAATACAAATACCGCTAGAAAAATATACGCCATTGGACTATTGAAAAATGACTTCATTTCCTTGGAATAAATTGCTTTTACATTACGCATCCTTACCTCCTTCAACAGTCAATGTTCTGAAAATATCCTCAAGGTTTGCACGATGTGGGCTCATTTCCAGAATTGTCCATTTTGATTTTAATGCATATTTAAATAGATCTTCCCGTGGATCAACAGTTTGTTCATAATCCAGACTTATATGATGACCGGATGAATTTTTTTCTACATTCAAAATATTGATTCCCTTAACTTTTTCTCCAAGAACATTCAGGTTTTCCTCTGTAGCATTTTTAACTTCCATGGTCAATTGGGTACGCCCTTTGAAATTACTCATTAATTCTTCGTTTGTACCGTTAGCAACTATTTCACCATTATGTATGATTATCATCCTGTTTACTGTTGCTTGGATTTCCTGTAGGATATGACTTGATATCATCACTATTTTTTCCTGTCCGAGATTTTTTATTAGTTCTCTGATCTCAACAATCTGGTTAGGGTCAAGACCTGATACAGGTTCATCCAGGAGCAGTATCTTTGGATCGTGGATCATCGCCATGGCAAGACCAGTTCTTTGTTTATACCCCTTGGAACATTCACCAATTCGTCTATGTACAACACCGGAAAGTCCGCATTGTTCGATTACACGAATAAGTGACTGTTTAAATGCTTTTCCTGTAATTCCCCGGATTTGTGCAGTAAACTCCAAAAGATCATACACCCGCATATCCGGATAAAGAGGGTTTAATTCAGGAAGGTAACCGATCTGCTTTCGAACTTCCAATGAATTTTCCTGAGTATCAATATCATTAACATACACCTCACCGGATGTTTGAGAAAGATATCCGGATAAGATTTTTAAAGTTGTAGATTTTCCGGCACCATTGGCACCCAAAAACCCCAAGATTTCACCGTCATGAACTTCAAAACTGATGGAACGCAATGCTTCTACATCATCGTAGTTCTTGACAAGGTTTTCAACACGTATCAAGGTTAAACCTCCTGATTTTGAATTGGATTAAAATTAAATTTTGAATCGTAAATAAAAGTTCTATTTTGAAAATAGTTCCACAAATTTGAGCGCCAAATTTACAGAAATTTAAACAAACAATAAAAATAGGAATTACAATTTTCTTAATTCAATATTTCTTTTAATACCGAAATATTTCCTTCAGGAGTGTCGGGTGTTCCGAAGTATTGATCAATACCGAGTAAATTACAAACAAGTGGGTAAATATGAATATTCTCAAAACTGTTTATGTTATAACCATTCTTAAAATCCGGTCCAATTGCATAAAATATTCCGTGCATTAATTTTGATGAGGGATCAAATCCATGCATTCCTTTCAATGAGAAAATTGTATTTTTCAGACTCCACTTTGTAGCAATCATATATCCTTCATCTGCAATTATTACAATTTCTCCGGTATTGATATTATTGAAATGTAATCTCTCCGGCAAATTTTCTTTTTCATATACTTTCACATGGGGAATACTTCTAATTTCTGTTCTCATTTTATTTAGAAGTGTTTTGTCCCATTTTCTTTTTCGATCCAAATGTACGATAGGACCCTGACCATTTATAAACCAGCTTTTAAGATCCGTCACGTAATCATCCAAAATTATCTGATTTTTTTTATTGATAGATGCCATGCCATGATCGCTGACTACAATGAGATTTATTTTATCTTTAATATCTTTTTGCTTTATTCTATCCAATAAATATCCAAGAATTGAATCCATATATTCCGCTTTATTCAGAGTTGAATCATTTTCTGGTCCTTTTTCATGAGCGGTATGATCCGGTTCACTAAAATACAACATAATCAAATGAGGCCTGATTGTTTCTGGTAATTCTAACCATGCCATAGCTGAATCAATCCTGGTTTTAAATCCAACTCCTGTTGTATAATTTTTATATA
This sequence comes from uncultured bacterium, assembly GCA_964345035.1. Classification (GTDB taxonomy): domain Bacteria; phylum Fidelibacterota; class Marinisomatia; order SCGC-AAA003-L08; genus CAYFPO01. The sequence continues at coordinate 15,171 of CAYFPO010000017.1, read as the reverse complement.
TAGATGGATAATATCCTTTAATTCTTGCTTCTGAACCAACCCAGAAAAAGGTTGCTGTTTTGATGTTCTGTCTTTCAGCGGTCACCCAGATTGGTTCACAGTCATAAAATTTTTCATTCTGGACTGTATTGGAATTTCTATAAGAATATTTGGTGCCAAATTCCTTTGAATAAAAATTATTACCTGTGATTTTATGTGTTTCGGAATAACATCCTGTTGCAATAGAGTAATGATTTGGAAATGTTAACGAAGGAAATACAGGTATAAGTGATTCTGCTTTTATGCCATTATCCCGTATGTAATCTAAATTGGGTGAATTGACTTTTTCAGGATAATCATATCTGAATCCATCAAATGAGATCATAATAACATAAGGATTATCACCGGCAAAAGTGAAGCATGTTATAGTGAGAATTAATCGTAGATATTTCATAATTTTAGGCATGGGTTTCATCGCACATATAATTTATTCAACTTAACTCAGAGTAATAAAGTAAAAAATCTCAGATTTTCAAAATCAAATTATGTATCGAATTAGAGAATTATCCAATTTACCACCACTTGCGGAACGGATCCGACCCCAGACTTTTGATGACTTTGTAGGACAATCTCATCTAACTATGGAAACCAGTGTGCTTAACAAGACTCTTTCCGCCAATAATTTATTTTCTATGATTCTCTGGGGTCCACCCGGAACTGGTAAAACTACGCTGGGAAAAATTTTAGCCAGAGAGACGAATGCGGACTATTTTGAATTATCCGCTGTGAATTCCGGTGTGGGGCAGATTCGAAAAATTCTTGAGAAAGGAAAGCTGAATTTCTCTGCAAATCGAAAAACAATTCTTTTTGTGGATGAAATTCACCGGTTTAATAAATCTCAGCAGGATGGTTTTCTTCATAGTGTTGAGAATGGCAGTATCATACTGATAGGTGCAACAACAGAAAACCCCAGTTTTGAAGTAATTTCACCTTTGCTTTCCAGATGTAAAATACTTAAACTAAACTCATTTACAGATGATGAATTAAATACTATACTTGAGAGAGCAATCAATACTGATATCATACTTTCTCAGAAAACTATATCCTATGATAAATCGTCTAAAATTCTATTACTTACATCCTGCGGTGGAGATGCCAGAAAATTATTGAATACATTGGAACTAATAATAAATATCCATAATTCCGAGGAATCAATTACAATCACAAAGGGGGATATTAATGAAGCTCTCCAGCAAAAAAATGTTTTATATGACAAATCCGGTGATTATCATTATGATACAATTTCTGCATTCATAAAATCTGTTCGGGGCTCCGACCCGGACGCAGCAATATATTGGCTTGCGGTAATGTTGGAGGGTGGTGAAAAGCCGGAATTTATTGCACGGCGACTGATCATTCTCGCATCTGAAGATATAGGAAATGCGGAACCGTATGCATTGTCTCTTGCAACCGCAGGGTTCCAGGCTGTTCATATGGTTGGTATGCCGGAAGCAAGTTTGATTTTGTCACAGGTGACTACCTTTCTTGCTGGTTGTCCAAAGAGTAATGCAGCCTGCAATTCAATAAATGCAGCCAAAGAATTTGTGAAACAAACCGGTATTCAGTCCGTTCCTCTTCACTTGAGGAATGCCCCTTCAAATTTGATGAAATCCATGGATTATGGAAAGGATTATAAATATCCCCACAATTTACCTAATCATTTTGTGGATGAAAATTATTTTCCAGACTCAATAAATAACATACCAAAATTTTACAATCCCACCGAACAGGGTAGAGAAAAATTCCTGAAAGAACGACTGCAGCATTTATGGAAAAACCGGTATTGAATTTGAGATTTTTTTCACTTTTTATTTTTGTAATTCCAAGTATTACAGCAGCTCAAAACAACACAGGGTTACGAATTATTGAGGCAGATTATCTGGAAAGCAAATCCATTAATGGAGTGATTGTGCAGCAGCTTCATGGTAATGTAGTGCTTCAGCGGGGTGAAATTACATTGTATACAGAAAATGCTGATTATTACAAGGAAAAAAAGGAATTTCACCTCACCGGCGGTGTTGTCATGATTGAAGAATATGATACTCTTACCTGCAAAAGGATGATCCATTATGGAGCCGGGGTACCATTTTTGAAAGCAATTGGAAAGGTGGATTTTCAACAGTCTAAACAAAGGGTGACCTGTGATTCACTTTATTATTGGACAGAATTAGATTCATCTTCCGCTTTTGGAAATGTTCACATGGTTCAAAAAAATAGAAAATTACAATCCGAACAATTTGATTATTGGAAAACAAATGGATACAGAGGTTCGTCCTTTTCAGCATTTGGTGATTGTAATTTGTTTGATGAATCCAGGGTTATACAAGCATCCAATATTATGTATGATGACAATTCTCAGTTGATGACTATGATTGATAACTGCAGTGTAACAGAGCCTGGCAGAGGTCTCAGCGGAAATACAATTGAAATCCAGTATACAGACAGCCTAATCCAAGAATTAACTGTATTTGGAGAAGCTGCGGCATTCAATGATCTGAATGCAAAATTGTATGAATCAGCAAATGAATACCAACAGTTCAGAGACGATATGTCCAGTATCAATATGAAATCCGAATTTATAGATAATGAGATAGAAACACTGTATTTATTCGGAATGGCAGCTACTTTATATCATATGGTGGAAGACAGTTTGCTCAAAGGATTAAATGATGCATCTGGAGATACAATTCAGGTAAATTTTTCAAAAGAGGGATTATCCAGAATTCAGGTTTTTGGCGGGGGCCGGGGTGAGTTTACACCGGAAAAAAATAATACAGAAGTAGATTCTACAGTAGTGTATCGGGCGGAATATATCGATTATCATGTGAAGGATCGCCAGACATTTTTGGAAACTAATGCATTGGTGGAATATCAGGGAACGGTACTCTCATCCGGATATATCACCGCCGACTGGGACACTAACCTATTGGAAGTCCACCCGCGGGAGGATGATCCACCGATTGTAGATACTCCGGATGGTGAACCCGTTTCCGGTGATTTTATGGAATTCGATCTCATATCCCGCCACGGTAGAGTGGTTAAGGGTAAAACCAGTTTTAATGATGGTCTTTATTATGGCAGGGAGATCTACCGGGATGATCCGGACATATTTCATGTGCAAACCAGTAAATACACTTCATGTGATGCTCCCGATCCTCATTTTTACCTCGCCAGCAGGAAAATGAAAATGATTACCGGAGATCGTGTTGTTGCCCGTCCTCTATGGTTATTTATTTATGACATACCATTGGTTGGACTTCCGCTTGCTGTTTTTCCAAATAAAGGGGGTGGACGTCACAGTGGGTGGATTATGCCGTCTTTTGGTACCCGAAAGAGAGATGGCACATTTTTCCAGGGATTGGGGTACTTTTGGGCACCCAATGATTTTATTGATTCCAGAATTTTAATGAATTTCTACGATGAAAAGGGAATCAAATTACTCGGTAATTTCAATTATAAAAAAAGATATCGTTACAACGGATCTTTATCTACTACAATCAATCGAAATATGATGTCAGATGATATCGCAGATATTATTTCCGGTGACCGTAACCAAAGTTGGGATCTCCGTTGGCGGCATAACTGGACCATTGACCCAACACAGAATCTCAATGTGAATTGGACGTATATGTCCAACAACAATTATTATCAGGATACCACCTTTGCCCAGACACAGGAAACCCGATTAAAGCAACGATTGGAGTCATCAGCAAATTATTCCAAGCAATGGACTGCTTATAAAAATTCCATGTCAATTAATATTTCAGAAAGTACTGATTTATTGAATTCAGAAAAAAAACTATTGGGCGAAGAACCAAGTGCAGGAGATGTTATATTTTACAAAACTCGGTATCTCCCAAGATTGACATTCAGGCATGGGCAAAGCAAATTATTTGGTAATGGCAGCCACTGGTATCATTCACTTTACTGGTCAGTTTCCAGCAATTTGACACAATTACAAAAAATTGGATTTACTGCAGATTCTAGTCAGAATTGGTCAGATACGACAAATACAAACCAGGTTATCAGCCATAGTTTGTCATTTTCATCACCACAGAAATTTTTTGGGTGGCTTACATTGAATCCCAGATTGAGTATAAAGGAAGATTGGATATTTAAATATCGAAATTACTACAAAGCTGAACCAGGTGTCTATGAAACAGTTAATGGCTTCTTACCCAGACATACAGGATCTGCATCATTGTCAGCCAATACTAAAATTTATGGTGTATTCCCTATTGGAATAAGCAATTTCGAATCTTTTCGGCATATATTGTCTCCTTCTGTCAGTTATTCCTGGAGACCTGATTTCTCCAAAAAATTATTAGGGATTGACCTTGGCTATTTTCAGAAAGATATTGAAGGCAATCTCCATGATAGATTTGCAGGAAGTATGGCTGGTGGTACATCCAAACAGGAACAAAAAACGATGAGTTTCAGTCTGAATAATCTGTTTCAAGCGAAATTCCGTGATGATGAGAATAATTTTACAAAAGTTGATCTACTCACGTGGAATATGAATTCAGGATACAACTTCGCAGCAGACAGTATGAACTTTTCTCCGGTTCGGTCATCACTGCGGACAACTCTACCGGGTGGATTTAAACTGGATGTCTCTATGACTCACGATTTATATCAATTAAAACCTGATACAATCGGAAATCTGAAAAGGGTAAATATTTTAGGAAAGCCAAGGTTTACAACCGTTAGTGGAGGAACCAGTCTGCGTTTATCTGGAAAACGATTTCTTGGATTTACTTCTTCAGTTGAAGATTCAGATACAACAGTTACTGAAGATGATGATATCACTGAATATTTCTCAACAGATCTGGATCCACAATTAGGTGATGGAAATTTATGGGAAACTTCAATGAGTTTTCGATATTCTCTGAATCAGATCATTGATGGAGATGAAGTAGATATGAATAAAACCTTTTGGATGAACACTTCATTGAAACTGAATATTACTGAAAATTGGACAATGCAGCATTCTGCAAGGTTTGATTTGATAGAACGAAATATGGTATTTCATGAATTCAGCTTTAATCGCCCTCTGCATTGTTGGACATTCAGTTTCGAATGGACTCCATCCGGACCTGGTAAGGGATTCTTTCTGAAGATCAATGTAAAAAATCCTGACTTACAGGATATAAAATTAGAGTCCAGGGGCGGAAGATCTTTTTATAGTTTGTAATTGACTCAAAATCTCTTTATTATTCAAATCCAACAGGGATAATTTTACACTATCAATTCATCATTTATATCAAAATTAAAAATCCAATAAACCTTCGATGAGCATTATCCGAAATATTAAGGGCACCAAGGACAGGCTGCCCGATGAAACAGTTCAGTGGCGCTGGCTGGAAACCCATTTGCACAGATTTATGGCTTCATTTGGATATGGAGAAATCCGAACTCCCGTTTTTGAGAATACTGAACTCTTTTCTAGGGGAATTGGTACTGAAACTGATATTGTATCTAAAGAGATGTACACATGGGAAGATCAGGGTAAATCCAGTTTAACACTTCGCCCTGAACTGACTGCACCGGTTGTACGTGCTTTTATTCAGAATAATCTCCAAAGTATTGGACCTATTACTAAGCTTTACTATGTGGATTCATTATTTAGAAGAGAACGTCCGCAGGCAGGTCGCCAAAGACAGTTCCACCAATTTGGAATCGAAGCAATCGGTTCTGAGCATCCTGAACAGGATGTGGAAGTAATTTCTATTGCCTATGGATTTTATAAAAATCTGGGACTGGAAAATTTGTTTGTTCGATTGAATAGTATTGGCAGCAGTGAAATCCGTGAGGGATATCTTAATGCATTACGGGAAAGTTTGATATCACATTCAGACAAGTTCTGTAATCTCTGCCAAACCCGGCTAAACAAAAATGCACTGCGAATGTTTGACTGTAAAATTTCCGATTGCAAACAACTATTGGATGAAATCGCACCCAAGATATCTGAGTTTCTCACTGAAGATGACAAGAATCATTACGCAATGGTTAAATCATTATTGCATGGCTTGAAAATTCCATTCATTGAGGATAAATCTATGGTTCGAGGATTGGATTATTATACGCGCACAACGTTTGAGATAACTTCCGATAAACTGGGGGCACAAGATGCTCTCTGCGGCGGCGGACGTTATGATAACCTCATCGAGCAGCTTGGTGGTAAACCCACTCCTGCTGTGGGATTTGCCGCAGGTATGGAGAGACTATTCATGGTGATAGGCTCAGAAGGATTGCCAACGGTTTCACCTGTTGAAATATATATAGTTGCGTTGGGAGAAGATTCTGTATCTACTGCATTGAAAATAGCAGAAGAGCTTAGAAATATTAATGGAATTTCCGTTATTGTTGAAACATTAAGACGTAGTTTAAAGGCTCAGATGCGGGAAGCTAACAGACAGAACAGCAGATTTGCTGTAATTATTGGAGAAGAAGAAATTCAAAACCAAAGTGTCCGGGTCAGAAATATGGAAAACAGTGAACAGGTGGATATTAGCTTCAATGAAATTCGAAATCATTTTTCTAATCTTTTTCAAAATTAATGTCAGTTAGCAAATGCATCCTCATTCATTACCATGAATTGGGGTTGAAGGGTGATAACCGAAAATGGTTTGAACAACATTTTAAAAATAATATAAAAAGACATCTTTCCGGCCTTCAATTTTCATCTGTAATCACTACAGGTGCCAGAGTATTTGTATTTGATGTGGACAAGGATAAATGGGATGAGTACAGCACCCGATTAAAAAATGTAATGGGACTCGCCAATGCTACTTTCTCCTTACAGGTTGAACCTGAAATTGCTAATCTGAACCAAACTGCAGAATCTCTCATCAATAAAAAGAAATTTGACACATTTTGTGTTGCATCACGTCGGCAGTACAAAAACTTTCCTCTTACATCAATGGAAATTAACAAAGAGGTGGGAGCCCATTTAGTATCCATTTCTAAGAAAAAAGTACAGTTAAAAAACCCTGATCTCACTTGTTACATTGAAATAGTAAATGGTATGGCGTATGTGGGAGTTGACCGCATTAATGGATTTGGCGGATTACCATTGGGTGTAAGTGAAAGAGCGGTAAGTCTAATTTCATCCGGTATTGATTCACCTGTGGCATCTTTTGAACTGATTAAGCGAGGAGTAGACCTAACCTATGTCCATTTTCATTCTGTTCCTTCTACAAGTCGACAATCAATCCGAAATGTAAAATCCATACTCTCAGTGCTGGCAGAATATCAGTTAGAATGTCCTCTGGTAAGTATTCCATTATTACCAATTCAACAGATGATCATGGAAAATATTCCAAATAAATACTGGGTAATACTTTTCCGTAGAGCAATGATTCATTTGGCATGCAGGGTTGGTGAAAATAAAAAAGCTTCTGCACTCATCACTGGTGAAAGTGTGGGTCAGGTTGCATCCCAAACATTGTCAAATATCCGTGCTGTGGATGATGCATCAGATCTGCCAATTCTCCGTCCCTTATCCGGTATGAATAAAGTGGATATCATCAATCGTGCTGTCGAGATCGGCACTTATGAAATTTCTGTTGAACCTTACGAAGATTGCTGTTCGTTCTTTGTGCCTGTACATCCTGCAACCCGCACCAGACTGAAAGATATCCAGAAAATGGAATCTAAATTGGATATGATTCATTTGTATGATGATGCTTTATCCAATGCAGAAGCTGAACTTATTAAACCACATTATTTGGAAGAAATGAAATTATGAAATATATTTCCTGGAATGTTAACGGAATCCGTGCCTGTATCAAAAAAGGTTTCAATGAATTTGTAGAACAATGTGATCCGGATATACTATGCATTCAGGAAACAAAAGCCAATGAAGCTCAGGTGGATTTGAATTTTCCACTGTATGAACAATATTGGAATAGTGCCGAAAAGGCAGGTTATTCCGGCACTCTGGTATTGACCAAACATACACCATTAAATGTTAAAAACGGAATGGGTCTCCTAAAACATGATACAGAAGGCAGAATTATCACACTGGAATTTGAGACCCATTTTCTTGTAACGGTTTACACCCCAAATGCTAAACGAGACCTCTCAAGACTGGATTATCGCACAAATGAATGGGATGTTGATTTTCTTCAATATGTAATAGAATTGGAACAATCCAAACCGGTTGTGTTCTGTGGTGATTTAAATGTAGCACATACGGAATTGGATCTGGCAAACCCACAAAGTAACAAAACTACTATAACTAAACCGGGGAATGCTGGATTTACAAATGAAGAACGTGCAGGGATTAACAATATCTTTAATGCTGGTTTTATAGATACATTCAGAGAATATACCAAAGGTAATGGACATTATACATGGTGGAGTTATATGTTTGGTGCGAGGAAGAAAAATGTCGGATGGCGTATCGACTATTTTTGTACCTCTAAAATTCTTAAACAAAATTTGAAGCATGCGTTTATTCTGCCGGAAGTGATAGGATCAGATCACTGTCCTGTTGGTATTGAAATTGAATTTTAACTGGATTTTTCATTCCACACGAAATAATTAATGTTAATTTATTGAATTATTAACCAAAATGCTTTCCCGAAAACAGAAACAATTTCTACGGTCACTACAAAGTAAAAAACACCGGCAGGAGGTTGGAAAATTCCTCATTGAGGGAATCCGGTTAATAGGTGAAGGATTGCAATCAAAGTTCCCTATTGAATCCATCTGGATGACTCAGGAAAAACAAAACACTGACTCAGGAAAAAAGATTCTGAAGGATGCCAGAAATTTAAATATTCCTATCGAAACTACATCTCCAAAATCTCTCGACATGGTTTCCAACACACAGCATAATCAAGGTGTTTTAGCTATTGCTGGAATCCCGGATTATTCCAGGACAAAATTTGATAATTACATACTGGCTCTGGATAGTATCTCCGATCCAGGGAATATGGGAACACTGTTACGATCTGCAGTATGGTTTGGAATAAAAACAGTCCTATTATCTGAGAACAGTGTAGATCCCTTTAATCCCAAAGTGGTGAGAGGCGGGATGGGTGCACATTTCTTGTTAAAGAATATCAATACTGTCATTTTGGAAGATACCCTTCCACAATTTCGGAAAAATGGATATTCCGTCATCGGAGCTGATATTTCTGGTGTTTCATTAAATGAGTTAAAATTGGATATAAAGCAAAATTGGGTACTAGTTGTAGGAAATGAAGCTCACGGAATTTCTGAATCGGTTCGCCATAGTATAACCCACATGGTGTCCATACCCGGAAAAGGTAAGCTGGAGAGTCTTAATGCTGCTGTTGCAGGTGGGATTTTGTTGGAGAAATTAACTGTATAATATTATAACCTAAAATATTCCCGTATAAAAAGTTTGTATGAACCTCCTAAATTTTCCCCATATCGAAATTCGTTCAAAAAGGAAATTTAAATAATGATATTGGAAAATATTTTACATTCTATTGGAAATACTCCCATTGTAAGACTGAACCGTGTGGGCAGTGAGCTGAGCTGCAATCTATTTGCGAAATGTGAGTTCACCAATGCCGGTGGTTCTGTGAAAGACCGTATTGGTTATTTTATGATCGAGGAAGCTGAACGGGAGGGCAGAATTTCTCCCGGTGATACACTCATAGAACCCACATCCGGTAATACCGGTATAGGTATGGCATTAGCCGCAGCAGTAAAAGGATACCGTATGATAATCACAATGCCTGAGAAAATGAGTCACGAAAAACAGGTGGTGCTTGAGGCACTTGGGGCTGAGATTGTCAGAACACCAACAGAAGCAGCGTGGGATTCACCGGAAAGCCACATAGGAGTTGCAGAAAAACTGAATAAGGACATTCCTAATTCACATATACTGGATCAATATAAGAATCCGGGGAATCCTGGAGCGCATTACAAATTCACTGCTCAGGAAATCCTGGATGAATTTGGGAGTGATCTTTCAATGGTAATTATGGGTGTAGGTACCGGCGGTACCATTACGGGTGTGGCTAAACGGCTGAAAGAAGAAATACCAAATATAACGATTGTTGGTGCAGATCCCTATGGTTCAATCCTGGGTGGTGGGGATGAGATTTACCCCTATCATGTGGAAGGAATCGGATATGACTTTTTCCCTGATGTACTGGATAATACTTTGGTGGATACTTATGTGAAGGTAGATGACAAAAATTCTTTCTTGATGGCGAGAAAACTAATCCGAGAGGAGGGCTTACTGGTAGGCGGTTCTTCAGGTTCTGCAATGTGGGCAGCACTTCAAACGGCAGGAGAATTAAAGTCAGATGAAAACTGCCTGATAGTTTTACCGGATTCTATCCGGAATTATCTCACAAAATTTGTGGATGATGACTGGATGAATGAACAAAACTTTATGGAATAAATTTGTATGCAGGGTGATCATATAGAGTTTGAAGGAAATCTGGATTTAGATGCTGTCCGGAAATTATTCCGTAATAAGGAAAGAATTCAACTTTATCGGTTAATTCGAAACACTCACCCTGCAGATGTTGCCTGGGGATTTCGGTACCTTTCCAGCACGGAGCGTCGTGAAATTTTCAAATTTATTCAAAAAATGGAAGGTGTAGGCGAATTTCTTACAGAACTTGACGATGCAATTATTGTTGAACTTCTCATCACGAATCCCCCAAAACAGACTGCTAATATTTTAACTGACCTACCAGCTGAAGAAACAGTAGACATCCTTGATACACTGCCGGAATCATTATCCAATCAAATCAGGAAATTACTGGATTCTGATGAGCGTGAAGAAGTGGAGGACATTCTTCAATATCTTGATGAAACTGCCGGAAGAATCATGTCAACAGACTTTATAGCTTTTAACGAAAATCTTACATCTGAAGAAGCACTTACCCATTTTAAAACAATGGCAGATGAAGCTGAGATGCCATTCTATATCTATGTAGTAAATGATTCAAATAAAATGGTTGGAGTCTTATCACTCAGACAAATGCTTTTAGCTTCTTCTAATACAGTTTTAAAAAACTTTATGCGAAAAGATTTTGTTAGTGTACATCCGGATGATGATCAGGAAACTGTTGCCAATATTGTTGCACAATACAATTATTTAGCAATTCCTGTTATTGATAATTCAAAAGAATTGACTGGAATTATTACTGTGGATGATGTAATTGATATTATTCGGGAAGAAGCTTCTGAGGATATATTGAAAATGGCTGGTGTAGGTGAGGATCGTGAGATATTGTTGAAATCTACCTGGGATGGAGCAAAAACACGTTTTCCATGGCTTCTGGCAAGTTGGGTTGGCGGAATCATAGCATTAGCAATTATAGGAGCATTTGAAAATGTATTATCACAAACTATTGCCCTGGCAGCTTTTATACCAATAATCATGGGGATGGGTGGTAATATCGGAACCCAAACAAGTACTATTTTTGTAAGAGGTATTGCAACAGGGCGAGTCAACCTGCAGGAAGTCTCAAAAATAGTATTCAAGGAAATTAGAATCGGTATAGTTCTTGGTTGTTTATATGGATTACTTTTAGGTATTCTTGCATATTTTATGTTTCATGAAGTTTCAAGTCCGTTACTACTGGGTGTAACTGTTGGTATTGCAATTTTTTCCGCAATGGTGATAGCATGTTCAATTGGCGCACTATTTCCGGTATTATTACATAAATTGGATTTTGATCCGGCAATATCTACTGCACCTTTTGTAACTACTTCCGTGGATATTTTCGGTGTATTGATCTATTTTCTGACTGCCAGATTAATCCTCAATATTTAATGTCCCTTTTAGCTTTTCTTTTCCTTATATCGCTCGGATATTATGGAATTGTACTTCTATTGCTTCGGGATGGTATTAATAGATTGCCCAATAAACTACCTTCTGACCAAACATTATCAGTGTCTGTAATAGTAGCTGTACGAAATGGTGAGAAGTCACTCCCAAATTTATTAGCAGATTTATCTCAACAGAAATACAATGGACTCTTGGAATTCATTATTGTAAATGATCAATCCATTGATAATACACAAAACTTAATTCAAAAAGCTATAATTGAAGATTCCAGGATTATGTATTTAAACTCATCAGAAGGTAGCAAAAATCTGACTCACAAAAAAAGGGCATTGGATGCTGGAATAAAACATGCAACAGGTGAGATTCTTCTATTTACAGATGTGGATTGTAGATTACCAAAATATTGGGTACAGAAAATGTCTGATTGTTTTACTGATGATGTAGATTTCGTAATAGGAAACTCCAAAACCCCGGAACCCGTGAATTTGGTTTCTTCTTTTCAAAATATAGATTATCTGATGTTGATGAGTGCTGCCTGTGGATCGGTGAATCGCAATTGGTATTGGTCTTCCACTGGACAAAATCAGGCATACAGAAAAAGTACATTTGAAGCTTGTGGGGGATTTGACTCATTAAAAAAATATCTACAGGGAGATGATTCATTATTCCTACAAATTTGCAGAAAATATATAACAAATTTTAAAGCAGTTTTTGCAATTGATCAGGATGCAATCGTGACCTGCAGGCAGGAAACAAATTTTGTATCTTTTATTAAACAAAGAGTTCGCTGGTCCGGTGATGCGAAAACAATGTGGAAATTTAATTCAATATTTTTTATAATGGTCCTGGCTACATTTTTAACTAATTTACTGCTTGTTTTATTTTTTATAATTATATTTTTGGAGAGTACCTGTTTTCCAATTTTCATTTCTGCAATATCAATTAAATTTTTACTTGAATTTCTAATTTATACTAAAGGTTCAAGTCTGTTTAAACACCAAATTTCATTTTCCCGGTTTTGTATTTGGTATGTTATCCAAATACCGTATGTAGTGATAATGGGGCTTGGAAGTTTCTTTTCAAACCACTTATCATGGAGAGAATAACAATTTATTGATGATTTTTTTTATGACCATAATTTCTGTTGTATATTGTATCTTAATGATTTGGTTGTCTGAAGGAATTACAAAATTATCGGGTATACAAAATAAAGACTTCTCAGAATATAAACACCCAAAAATATCTGTTGTTGTGGCTGCTAGAAATGAAGAACAAAATATCGCTTATTTACTGGACTCCTTGAAAAATCAATCATATCCAATTGAGCTGGTTGAAATAATAATCTCAGATGATAGATCTACAGATAATACTCAATCTGTTATTGAACATTATAAAAAAGAAATGTCAAACTTAGTGTACATTAAAATTGAAGAGACTCCCTTAGGTTGGAGTCACAAAAAATGGGCATTAAATACTGCAATTAATCAATCAAAAGGAGAATTAATTCTATTAACGGATGCTGATTGTATTCCAACTTCAAATTGGATTAAAACCATCATTAATGGATTTTCAGATGCGAATACTGCATTTATATCTGCTCCTACACCTTTATTTGCAGTCAATCCGATCCAGGAATTAATGAGTATTGAAAGCAATGCACAGGATGCATTTTCTGCCGGAGGGTTGGGTCATGGTATTATATTTTCCTGTGCAGGTCGAAATATTGCAATTCGTAGATCTGTTTTTGATGAAATTTCCGGATTTGATGGTATCGAACATTTACCTTCAGGTGATGATGACTTACTTATGCATAAAATCAGTAAAATGACTAAATATAAAATCCATTTTATAATGTCTACTAACTCAATTGTATATTCTTCACCACCGAATTCAATTACGGGATTTTTTAAACAACGATTACGTTTTGCATCAAAAGGATTATTTTATTATCAATGGAGTGCAGATATATCACTCAGAACCGTATTACCTTTGTTGTATATTACAAATATATTTGCATTGATTTCACTAACCCAGTTCACTGCTACTGCTGCATTCATATGGCTGTTACCCTGGATGATAAAAAGTTCGGGGGATGCTGTGATCACGTATAATTATCTTCACAAGCTGAAACTGCCTTGGAAATTAACTCATTTTATTCTATTATCTATTATTCATCCTTTGTATGTTGTTGTTCTGGGTGGATTAGGACCATTTACAAGGATTCAATGGAAAGGTTGACAATCAAGATCATCAGTTTAATTGTTCTGATTTCTCTTTCCTTATCCAAAACAGTTCAATACTCCGTGAACTTTTGGGGATTTCATACAGCCGACATCGTTGCAACTTATACGGATACTGTATTTCAAGAACAGGACGCTGTTAAAATTCACTACAGTACAACTACTACTCCAATTGCATCCCGATTTTTCTTTGTGGAAAATAGCTATACAACAATCATCCATAAAAATACGCATACTCTACTTTCATTTAATAAAAATACTCAACAACCTGAGTTAAGTAATTCAATATCTACATATTTTGATAACGATATTCTGTACTATTCCAACAAACAACAACCTGTAGATATAAACAATCCAAATATCTTTACACTGTTTTATATGCTTCAGTCAGGTAAAACAAAAAATATTTTGGATCAGAAATTTCAACTTGAACGGGAGGGTCTCATTTATTCTGCAAATCTTATAGAATTAAAGAAGGATTCGGTTTTGATCTATGAATTGGAATTGAAATTATCAGAATCTAAAACAGATACAGCAGTATATGAAAATACCGATATATTTACTTGGGCGGTATTTAAGCCAGATGCAGAAAGATTGATTACTGTAGACACTTTAACAAATACCATCACTCACTGTGAATTTTCCTTTGGACTAATTCGATTGACAGCAAATGCAATTACTATAGAATGAAGAGAATTATAGCCTATATAAAAGATCACCCAAGATTTACAATTGCCTGGTTAATTGTAATAATCAGTATTCTGGTAATGCTGCATTTTGGTGTGGATAAAAAACTGGTCGCACTTTTTTCTTTGCTTATTGCGTGGATCACCAATGCGTTTATTGGTATTGGAGCATTTATTTCACTCATCCCAATTATTGGTCCAATAATTGTAAAGTTGTTTACAATCCCCTTTTTCTGGCTGATGAATGGTGCAGGGTACTTTACTTCTGCCTACGCCATTAAAAAAGGATATAAACGGGATCTGATGACACACCGTTTACTGACATTGGTTTTATTAATGGGAATGATTTTGGGGTATATCCTTGGACATTTACTTCCGGTGAGATAAAAAAAGAGGCTCACGTATGAGCCTCTTT
>CAYFPO010000016.1:0-45303 GCA_964345035.1 uncultured bacterium | reverse complement strand
CATCTTCATTATCAACAAGCCAGGGGAACCCAACCCAGTTCCAACCTGAGTGGTAGGGTAAGGATTCATTAAAAGTGTTTTCAGGATCCTCTACTACAGGAATTGAAGTAAGTTCGTGGTTAGAAACTTCAATCCCATCTACTTCAATCCATCCTTCATCACACAGCAATATTGACAATGTGAAAATAATTGATATTAAATGAACTCTTTTCATAGTGTTCATTAAATAGCTAATTCAGGTTTTGGATGTCATCCAGAAGTTCGGTGATTTTGGCGGTAATACCTCCCGGTTTACCATCTCCAATTGTTTTGTCATCAATTTGGACGATTGGCACAATCCCCCGGTTACAGGATGCCAGAAATGCTTCTGAAATAGAATTTAGATTAGATATTTTAATGGGTACTTCCTGGCAGGGAATTCCATTATTTTCTGCCAGTTCTACAATAACCTTTCGGGTGATGCTTTCCAATATTGTTCCATCTTCCGGATGAGTAGAGATACTGCCATGTGAATCAACAGCAAAAAAACTGAATGTAGTGCCTTCCAGGATGGTATCCTCATCATCAGGGGACAGAAACAATCCTTCCTGTGCATTCATCTTTTGAACTGCAGTCTGGTGTGCAACCACTCCGCCAACATAATTAAATAATTTTATAGTCGGGAACTGCCGTTGATGCGGAAATGTAGCCAGAGATATCCCCTGTTCATACCAATCTTTGGGTGGGGGTGAATCTGGTGAAATGAGAATGTAGAACTTCGCCTTTTGTGCAGGTCCTACCTTGGATAAATTTGCTGGACCACCACTGTAAAATGCCAGCAGAGTAAATTCCCCGGATTCACCAGAATTTTTTTCAATGGTATCAATAATGAGCTGCCTGATCTCAGATGCTGAGTGTGGTATATCCATTGAAATCCGCTCTGCATGGATGACCAGTCGTTGAACATGATCATCCAATCGAAATAATCTCTGGTTGACCGTTTTCCCCATGGTAAAAATCCTGTAACCACGGACCGTGCCCACCAAATCATCAAATACAGGAAGTGCCACTTCTTTGGTGGGAATAAATTCCCCATTTGAATAGGAAATCAAATTACCAGCTCCAAATTATATCAAATAACGGAATTGGCAGAAGATGCCACATATCTCCAAAGGGATATTTTCCATATACAAGTTTATAACCAATCTGGTATCGGATTTCTTCTGAAGCTTTCCAGGTGAGCAGACTTTTGTGTTCTATTGCCAAATCTTCTTTAGCTCCGGGCAGAAATAAAAAATTCATATCTGTTAACATACTCAATTTGGATGAAAGAGATCCCTGAAATATCACACCAAAATTTACTCCGAATCCATTATAGAAAACAGCCATTCTCGGGAAAATTAACGGCAAATCAATTGTGGTTCTCTCATCCAACTCATCAGATGAATATGCAAGAGTTATTCCGGCGTTTACTGCATAACTCATGTTTTTGGGAAGGTTATTATGCAGTCCAATCTCATTTTTTATAGATACCATAAACGGAATGTCAAACTCCGGTGAGATAAACCCGCCAATACCTTTATTACTGACCATTCGGAGGAGAGGTGTGGGTATTACCAGAGAATGTCTGGACGACACAGAAAAACCATTCCATTCAGGATATTGTTTTTGTATTCCGAAATTTGGAATAACAAACATAAACACTGGATGTGTACTGAGTTCCATATTGTCAGAATATCCAAATTTCAATGGTTGAAAAAGACCGGTTTCAAAACTGCCTTTGGGTAGTTGTTCTCCTGCACCTACGTTTACACATAAGCAAACCATTAATAGTGTATTTACAAATTTCATTCGATTTCCAGAATTGCAGAAACTGGTGCATGGTCAGATAGCTGATTTTCTTCCTGATGGGTGATTCCATCACTGAACTCAGCATTGGAAAAAATATAATCCAGTTTTCTGTCCCAGTAGGTTGTACCCTCCGAAGCTGTATTCCAAGTCGCGTGAGTAAAATGATTTTCCAATATTGCTTCGTTGTTATCTATAGCAGAATTAAATGAATCATATAATGGCTGGATCAGTTCCGGCTCTCCAATAAAATTATCAAAATAACTTCCTTCCTTATGGGGACCCCCATTGGAATCTGTATGAAAAGATTCTCCTGAGCAGATGTCTGACATGCAGAAATCGGTTTCAGCCCCCGGTGGAACAGAATTTAAATCTCCCCCTGCAATAAACACAGCGTTAGTGTCTATTGAATTCAGTTCGTCAAATAAACTCTCAATATGCTTCTGTTTGGTGTCATCGGTGGCAAATGCAGTGGTATGCGTGCAGAGTGTATAGAATTCTCCCTGACCCGGAAAATCAATTTTTGTTTTTAAAATATTCCGCCTCAGGTAGAAATACTGTGTCAATCCATCCTGGTCGGTTCTCAGTGGAAGTTGAATCCGCTCTGCATCGGTGATCTTCCAACGGGACAGTACCACATTTCCCACATCCACTCTGCCCAGACCATCACTTGGGATGAACTGTGCCTGCCACATAGATGCATACGCACCATAGTTAAAATGGGTATGATCCAGCAGCCATTGTACCTGATTTAAGTATGCACTTCTCTTGGACAAAACATCTACTTCCTGCAGCAGCAGGATGTCAGGAGATTCGGAATTGATGAAATCTGCTATATCCTGTAAATTCTCCAACACTTCACCTTCGGTCATAATCACACGATCTCCGCAGGAATCTCCAAACCAGGGAATTCGTGCTGCACCGAATCGAATATTCCATGTCATTACTTTTGGGTTTTCTACTTCCGGTGGAACTGTGTACCCGGAGGATTCATACAGAATGGCTTCTTCAATATCAGGAAATTCTGTGACCCATGGGTCGCATGACCAAAACAGGAATACCAGGAAAAAACTAAATTTTTTCAAATTAGAATTTCCAGTAGAATGCTATAAAGGGTTTTGTTAAATGTAATCCCAATCTGAAATTGTCATTTAGTGCATATATGAATCCAAAGTCTATGTGAAAATCAGTCTGTTCTTCATTGTAAAATAATTCAGATATGGTTGGGAGATATTTATCATAAGCAACTAATCCTGTCAGTTTAAGTGATTTTCGAACATCTATATCTGTACCAATCCAAAGCCGAGGCATAATATCTGGATAATCATCAATTTTTGCTATGCTTAGACCTAAATTATAATTGATTCTTCCCTGATCCGATGAACTAAGCTTAGAAGATGTATGAGCTATGAATAATTCATAAGAATAATTATCTGAAGTAATTTTTTCCCACCTATTATAATTATTAGTGTCAAGTGTTGAGGTTTCTTGTAAATTCCATTTGTGTGGTATGGCACCAGTCAAATAAAAATGAGCTCCAACTGATAATGTACTTGACTTTTCAATATCTCCTTTTTTATAAATCTGAAATTTAGGTCGAAAGTTTACATCACCAAATATATAATCCCATACTCTTAATGATATTTGGAATTTATTTGTTACCCCATATGCTGCAGATAAACCGCTTATATAAATTGTACCTTCAGGTAAGACATTACCCGTAGGATCAAACCATACATCAATTAATTGTTCATCACCAAAAAAATACCTATTTTCAGTTTTACTTAGATTATTCAGAAAACCCTCATCCTCATAATCATCAAAATTGAAATCGACTGATTTGATGTTATTTTTATATATTGACATAAATCCTATATTTGTTTTGACGTAAAATTTTTCATTATCTTCATTTGTCAAGACTCCTATAATGCGATCTCCATCTATTGTTATTATTTTGATATTTTCCAATAGTATTTCGTCTTTATTAAAAACAGCTTCTCCCATCGGAGTTTTAATAGTATAATTCCCATTATCATCTATATTGATAACCTGACCTGTTATCTTGTCTCCAGATTTTAGTTTAAATGTTCGTTCTTCACATTTTGTATATCCTATTAATGTGAAAATTGCAATTAAATAAAATAACTTCATGTTATTAATCCTCCTTAAACTCTATTACATCAGCAGTTACATATACAGTTTTTGAAACCCATAAGGGAAAATATATTAATAAAAAATATCTAATTTGTTCGTCAGTGGTAATATTGATAAGAGCGCGGGATTTATTGCCTCCACCAGCAAGATTAGCATTTTTAATCATATTATTTTTTGCTCTTGAATATAGGCGATCATTGAATGGACCTATACCTAAAATATAAGTTGCAGTTGCTTGTCCTTTTACAGTATTGATAATTCTATAATTTGCCTCACTCAGTACAACTTGTGTATTAGTACTATGACCCAAATATCCTTGTGGAGGAAAGCCACAGTTATTAAATAAAACGAGCAATGTTAAAATTATAGATGATTTTCTTAAATTGTGACTGGTCATTTCATTTTCCCTTTCTTTTATTATTTCGGATTTGTCATTGGTTTAATATACAACGAATTATTCTAATACTTCCAATTTGTGTTCTTAAAAAATAGCTGTAATTTTGCCCACTTAGAACAGTCAATTTTTAACAATTTCATTATATAATAAACAATAATATGACAAACTGGAATAAATGGCTCTGGGGTGGACTTGGCTGGGCAATGTTTGGTCCAATCGGAGGGATCCTTGGATATACACTTGGATCTTCCACAGGAAATAAAATGCATCAATCATCCTCCGGAAGTTATACACAAACAAAGGGTGGGGATTTTGGTGTTTCATTGCTTGTCCTCTGCGGTGCTGTGATGAAAGCAGATGAGCAGGTTTTGAAATCCGAACTAAATTTTGTAAAACAATTTTTCATTCAGCAATTCGGGGCTGCAACTGCACAGCATTTGATGACATTATTCAAAGATATTCTCAGTCAGGATTATCCGTTACGGGATGTATGCAGCCAGATAAAACGGAATATGGACCATCCCTCCCGATTGGAACTCATCCATTTTCTGTTTGGATTATCCCAGGCTGATGGGAAAGTTGATCCAAAAGAAGTAGAAGTAATCAACAATATTTCAGGATTTCTTGGAATAAATCAAGCTGATTATGAATCCATCAAAGCTATGTTCTTTAAGGATACCAACCAGGCATATAAAATTCTGGAGTTGGACTCATCTGCATCAGATACCGAAGTGAAAAAAGCATACCGGAAAATGGCTGCGAAATTCCATCCTGACAAGGTGTCCCATCTGGGAGATGATTTCCAGAAATTTGCTGAAGAAAAATTTAAAAAAGTAAATAATGCATATCAGCAGGTAAAACAGGAACGGGGATTTGCATAATTTTTGCATCAAAGTAAATTTGGTATTTCCAATCAGATAATTTCAGTCTGTTTCTGATACTCGGTCCTGCCTGTTTTTGTAGTGAAAGGAAGTTTGCAAAAAGTTTCATTGTTACCCAATAAAATACTTAATTGAAAACGAACGATTCAGATATATCCATACGTAATTTTTACGGCTC
Source organism: uncultured bacterium (assembly GCA_964345035.1). Classification (GTDB taxonomy): domain Bacteria; phylum Fidelibacterota; class Marinisomatia; order SCGC-AAA003-L08; genus CAYFPO01. Next base: position 39,866 of record CAYFPO010000016.1, on the reverse strand, counting down.
TGAGGATGGGGAACAACCCGGTGATTTTCCTTACACCCATGGAATTTATCCGGATATGTACCGCAATCGATATTGGACAATGCGCCAGTACTCAGGATTTTCTTCTGCTGAGGAAAGCAATCGGAGATACCGGTATTTATTGGATCAGGGAGTCACCGGTTTATCCGTAGCTTTCGACCTACCAACCCAAACCGGTTATGATTCTGACCATGAATTGGCTGATGGAGAGGTAGGGAAAGTCGGTGTTCCCATATCAACCCTAAAGGATATGGAAATACTTCTGGAAGGAATTCCACTCGAGGAAGTGTCCATCTCAATGACGATCAACTCCACAGCAGCCATTCTTCTGGCGTTTCTCATAGCAGTGGCAGAAAAGCAGAAAGTTGATCCGGCAATGCTGAGAGGAACAGTGCAGAATGACATCCTGAAAGAATACATTGCACGGGGAACGTATATTTATCCGCCAAATTCCAGTATGCGGATCGTCACAGATATTTTCGATTACTGCAGTAAAAATCTTCCAAAATGGAATACTATTTCCATTTCTGGGTACCATATAAGAGAAGCAGGTTCAACCGCCATTCAGGAATTGGGCTTTACATTTGCTAATGGGATTGCGTATGTTCAGTCCGCAATTGATCGAGGATTGAAAGTGGATAATTTTGGTAAACGCCTGAGTTTCTTTTTTAACTGCCATATGGATTTCTTTGAAGAAATTGCAAAATTTCGTGCTGCCCGTAGAATATGGGCAACAATAATGAGGGATCGGTTCGGTGCGACCGAATCCAAGGCAATGATGTGCAGATTTCATACTCAAACTGCTGGATCCTCACTCACTGCTCAACAGATTGAAAACAACCTGGTCCGGACAAGTCTGGAAGCTACGGCAGCAGTATTGGGTGGTACTCAGTCCCTGCATACTAATGCAATGGATGAGGCTTTGGCATTGCCATCAGAAAAATCTGCAGAACTTGCTTTGCGGAGTCAACAGGTTATAGCTCATGAAACCGGAATCCCAAATGTGGTTGACCCATTTGCAGGTTCCTGGTATTTGGAATCTCTCACTGATAATATTGAAAAGGAATCAATGAATTTAATCCAAAAAATAGACGATCTTGGAGGTGCTGTACCCGCTATTGAAATGGAATTCCAGCAATCCGAAATTGCACAAAGTGCATTTCATTATCAGCAAAACCTGGATAATAATGAAAGGTACATTGTTGGTGTAAATAAATTCACATCCGAGGTTGATCCTGATCCTACACTACAGAATATTGATATGGAATCTACAAAGCAGCAGGTGAATCGTGTAAAGCAATTTAAAAAGGATCGAAATGCAGATACCGGAGATAAAGCCTTGAAGGAGTTATCGGAAATTGCGCAAACAGATAAAAATCTAATGCCGGCAATCCTAAATGCTGTTAAGTCTTCCTGTACGCTGGGTGAAATATCAGATACACTCCGCTCACAATTCGGTGAACATAGTTAGAATTGATTATTCCCTGCAAAAATTCATTAGGATTATTTTAATTCAGCAAATTGATGAATAAACGACATTTTGCGCACTTGTTTTCCTATGCTTTTCATCCAATGATCATTTCATTATTAGCGTTTTGGATTTTAATTTATTTCCCTTCTGAAAAATCTCTGAATGCAGAATTAATATTTTCTATCTGCTTTGTATTTTCCATTCTTATCCCCATCATCACAGTACTGATTTTAAGAAAGAAAGGATTACTTACGGATATTGATGCTTCTGAAAAAGATCAACGTATACTGCCTTTAACTCTGGGAATTCTATACTCCGGGATGGGATTTTCAATCCTGTATTTTCTCAATGCAGATATGATAGTGCAGGGGTTAATGTTTTGCTTTATGATCAATACGCTGGTCACAATGTGCATCACTAGATTCTGGAAGATTTCCATTCACGCAATAGGTGTGACCGGACCTGCTGCTGCATTATGGATCCAAGGATTTCAATTCCCAATTCTGATGGCTGCATTGATAATCTGTGTCGGAATATCCAGAATTATTCTGAAAGCTCATACACCAGTACAGGTTTTTGCCGGAGCGGTTTTGGGATTTACACTGACTTATACTCAACTTAAATTGTTTTTTATCTAAAATGTTTTCCGTAGAATTTGTGCAGAATAATCTCACCACCCACAATATTGGTTCAACCTTGATCTATAATCCTGTAACCAACTCTACCAATGATGATGCCTGGAAGTTGGTGGAGGATAACCGATTCACTGAAGGATCTGTAATTGTAGCTGATGAACAAACCCAGGGGAGGGGGAGACAAAACCGAAAATGGTTCACTACATCCGGTTGTCACCTGGCTTTTTCCGTAATTCTCACACCTGAATTATCTCAGGATAGATTGGGATTGATTTCCATTCTTAGCAGTGTAGCAACAGCAGATGGGATTAATAAATTTATAGAACTACCGGTTCGATTGAAGTGGCCAAATGATGTATTGGTGGAAAATAAGAAAATCGCAGGAATTTTAATAGAATCCCGAAAAATCCAAAATACCTTGATAACTGTGATAGGTATTGGGATAAATATTAATGAATCGGCTTTAGATTTTCCTGAAGAAATCAGACAATCCACCACGTCTCTTAAACTTGTTACAGGCTGTGAATTTTCCCGGGAAGATGTGCTAATTTCTGTTCTAAGATCAATTGAAGACAACTATTTGAATGAAATGGATCGAATCTGTGTAAAATGGCTCAAACTATGTGGACATGTAAATCATCAAACAGAATTTCATTTGCCAAGGTCTACTGTTTCAGGAAAATTCCTGGGCATTACTGAATTAGGGCATGCCCGAGTGACGATAAATGGTGTTGAAAAAATTTATTCATCAGGAGAAATAATAACCTAATGCTATTAGCTGTTGATATAGGAAATACAAACATTGTTTGTGCAGTATTTGACGGCAGCACAATTATTGATGAACTGCGGATTGAATCCACACCTGAAAGTATTGATAAATTCCATAAATTTAAAAATAATCATGTTGGGAGAGTCATTATCTCCTCTGTTGTTCCAAAACTCACTGAAATTTATTCTGAAATCTGTACATCATTGTATCAGACGACCCCATTTATTGTTAAACATAATAATGTGCCGGGAATAATATTGGATGTTGATGTTCCCTCACAGGTGGGAGCAGACCGTATCTGCAATTCTGTCGCTGTCGGAGATTTATTCGAACTCCCCTGTGTGGTTGTGGATTCGGGGACTGCGGTAAAATTTGATGTGATTGATGATTCAGGAGCTTTTATCGGAGGTGCGATTGCTCCGGGGATGGATATATCCGGCAGATATTTATTTGAAAAAGCTGCTTTATTGAGAGAAACTGCATTTACATTCCCTAAGAAAGCGGTGGGTAGAAATACGGATACTAATCTTCAGTCAGGAATAATGTTCAGCGCTGTTGATGCTATTGACGGCATGCTGGAGAGAATCGAAAATGAAATGGGCTTGCAAAAAATGAATGTGGTTTTAACCGGTGGATTCAGTACATTGATCTCACATCAAATTCAGCATAAACATACAATTGATGTACACCTGACATTACGGGGTCTTGAGATTATATACAACAGAATCCATCAATAATAATTTGGATTGACCGCTAAAAATATTTAACTTTTCACTGTGAATACTAAACTAATAAAACTGATTTATTGCATCTTACTGGCGGTTGGATGCAGGAACAGTCTGGATATTGATACCTATAAAAATACTGTAAATGATGAATTTGCAGATATCACATTTCTTGGAAATTCATTCTACACAACTAATAACGACAATTCAATGAATGCGGGTTCTCAGATTGATCTTTTCCGGTTTTCTGAGGATGAATCGTTCATTGAAGATGCATTTGATCTGGAAATGAACGGTCAGGGATATCTTGCTATCACCAATGACGGCACCAATTTGTATTTGCAATCCCACAATGATACCTATATTTTAAAGGTTTCTCCCGTAGGAGAAAGATTTTATATGCACTGGATGGAGTTTTCTGATACCTATATAGATGAAAATGGAAATGACCAATGGGATGATGGTGAAACGCTGATTGTGGATTATAACGAAAATGGATTCTGGGATTATGGTAATGATGAGTGGGTTGGCAGCGGAATTACTTATATCGATGAGGAAGATTCTTTGTTTGTATTATATCAGAATATTTACGATCACAGGAAATTACTGGGAAGAAAGGTCAACCCGAATTCACTGCAGGTTGGTTCTATATCATTTTCTGAATGGAATATTTTGGATTCCACAAACAGTATTTTTGCCATGGAATATGTAAATCTTCCGGAATATTCCCTGTCTAAATTTTACTATTTGGCACAGGATACAACCGGGACAGTTATACTACTAACAACTGATAGTATTGATTTAAATTTTTCTGTAGTAGATATTGATGCCGGTTCAGCTTTAGGTATGGGATGGGATAAAAATTGCAGTTTGTTTTTCAGTTATCCAGACCGGCTAATTGCAGAAGTGTTGAATTTTTGTGAGTAGTATTTTGAGCGACTATACTTCCTGTTCGGATTCAGGCGGTGACTGGAATTTTTTCTTCTGATCCTGGTAATAAGTATCATTAGGATTGATCTGGATTGACCGGTCAATGGTTTCAATGGCTTCATCAATTCTACCCAGTTTCCAGAGAATTTCTGCTTCTGTGTCAATAATCATTGCCTGTCCCAACGAGTCTGAAGCGCTGAGTTTCACTGCTTTTCTTGCAAGTTCCAATGCTGATTCCAGATTCATATCCAATTCACTCATACGCCAGGCGTAGGCATTTAATACATCCGGATCATCGGAAAATGCTGACACCCATTGTTTAGAAATTTCAACTTCTTTTTCAATATCATTATTATTTTTGTAATGGAAAATCAATTCATCAAATGCTTCAGAAAGGTACTCCGAATTTCTGTTTTCACGAATAAATGTGCTCAACACATCAGGATTTCCACTCTTGAGTTGGAGTTTTGAAAGATGGAATCCAGCTAATTCAGAGCCAGGATTCTGGATCAGAATCTTCTCATACATTTCACGGGAATCATCATCCCTTCCCATCGTTCCGTATTTTTTACCCAGTAGTGTGAGAATTTTTATATCCTCGGGAGTTTCACCAAGTCTATTTTCCAAATCCTGTAGTGTATTTTTTCCATTGAGTATATCCAATACTTTTGGTCTGAATTCCTCCGGAGGAAAATATCCCACAATCCGGTCAACTTCTTCTCCCTCTGCATTTACAAAAATATTCTGCGGAATTGCTCTCACATTAAAATGATCTTCTATCTCCTGACTTTCCGGTAAATCCACATACACTTTAACACTGATAAATTGGTCCGCTGTTGCAATCATCAGTGAATCAGTAAAAGTATCGGCATCCAGCCGTTTACATCCTCCTCACCAGTCCGCATAAAAATCCAGCATAATAAGCCGGCTGCCTGCAACCGATTTTGCAAGATCTAAATTCCCCTGAAACCATGGATATTTTTCCCCGGAAGTACTGCAGGCGAAGAGAATGATTACTGATAATATTACTTTATTTTTAACCATCTATTCTTTCTACTGAAAATCAATGAGTTCAACTTCAAATAGCAGGGTAGCATTAGGTGGTATTGATCTGCCTGCACCTCTCTCTCCATATCCGAGATCCGGTGGAATAATCAATGTAGATTTTCCACCTTTGCTCATTTGAGCTATGCCTTCATCCCATCCTTTAATGACTCTTCCCTGACCCAAGGGAAATTCAAATGGTTTACCGCGGTCATGGGAACTATCGAATTTGACACCTGTCTGTAAAAACCCGGAATAATGGACTTTTACATTCTGCCCAGTGGAAGGGATTTCACCATTACCTGGGATATGTTCAATCATTTTTAAGCCTGAATCCAACACTATTTCTCTACCGGGCAAATCAAAATCAGGGTCCTTAAATTCTTTAGTTATTTCCAAAAGTTCTACTTCAAATATTAAGATTGAGTTTGGTGGTATTTTACCCATATCTCTTTTTCCATAACCAAGTTCAGGAGGTATTATCAGTCTGCGTTGTCCACCGACTTTCATAGTGGCAATGCCTTCATCCCATCCTTTAATGACTCTTCCTGCACCCAATGGGAATTCAAATGGTCGGTTTCTGTCCCTGGAACTGTCAAATTTGGTACCATTTTCCAATGTTCCGGTATAGTGGACTTTTACCTTATCACCTGTTTTTGGAAATTCCCCGGTTCCTACAATGTGGTCAACATATCTTAGTCCACTATTTGTGGTAATTTCAACTGAGCTTACCTCAGTTTCTGTGTCAGTTTCTCTCAATTTAGTTTCCTCATTTTCGCTTATTTCAATTTCAGTATATTCACAACTGCCGTCATCCACATTTGCAGCGGGGTTGTAGTTCACTGCAGATTCATCAGTACAACCAGCAGTAACAATTTTCTTTTGATTACATGCCACAATCATGAATACAGAAAAGAATATTAATAGTTTAGATGTCATATTTTCTCCGATAATTTTGGGTGGTAAATTTATTCCAAATGACAGATAACGAAGGATATATATTTTAATGTGATTTGATTTATCTGAGTATGATACCAACCAGGATCACTATATCCAGGACATCAAGTGAGAAATCTGTGTTCAAATCTGCCTGCTGATGCTGCAATTCTGAAAATTCTGCAGTTCCAATAATGTTACCGGTTACAAGAACAATATCCAAAATGTCTATTGATTGATCAGAATTGATGTCGCCGGGATAATAAATTTCCGTAAAGTATGCACGCCAAACCAATGTGGGATCAATTACAAACGGGTTAGGTAATTCATCTTGATATTCGGCAATTCTCCAAGTTCGGTTTATTTCTGTTTCATCTGCAGGATCATAATATTGCCAATTAAACAATTCAGATTTCTGAATTTCAAAAAAATTATCTTCAGCAACATTTGAATACATGGTGTAAAAATAGAATATTGCCCGGGCAGCATCTCCTTTTCTGTCCTCCCTTGGTTCAAATAGATCTTCTTCATTTCCTCCGCTTGTGTAACTTTCACTGAATTCTGAAATATTTTCGGTAGGGATATCAGTCAAATTTTCATCCTGGTAATACCAGTTATCTGTGTCTAAATCATTAATTTCCCCAAATGGATTGTTCCCCCTGCTACTGTTTACATTTATTCTGCTGGGAGCCAAATGGTGTAAATCACTTTTCATAGGTTCACTGCCTTCATACAAACTCTGGGGCCAAAGATGTTCTGTATTAATTCCTCCATTATACATGGTCGTGCTGGGATCTGCACCGGGTATTAAGGGCACAGAAAAATCCGTATAAATACCAAATACCATTCCATCTTCATTATCAATAACAGCAAACATGGTGTCTCTGGCATGATTATATCCCAGTGTTGAGGAAGGTTTAAATTCGTTGTGTAATATTGTACGCAGACCATCCCCATATACACCGGGTGCTATGGCAGTCTGAGCATGAATAATCATCACCTGGAGGATTATTCCCAAAAGCCAATTAAATATAGATCTCATCTTCAGTTTCAGTTTATTGGAGAGGGATGCTGTCTACGGGTTAAATTGAAGGAATTATTGCGAGGGTTTAATTTACATTAAAATGGGGATTCCGGCAAATAGTTTAGAGAAATTGTGTTATCAGGGATATTGATGGATGTTTGAGATCATTTATAGGTTTTGATAAACGATTCATTTATTTCAATTTCATACTGTAAAAGCAGTGAATCCATCATCAAGTATTCATTTAAATTAGTATTACTGGTCTCACTTTTAATTTTGTCAATTATTTTTCTTTTTAGTTCTTCAATAATCTGGTTTCTTGCTTTTTGCCTGTTTCTTACTTGCCAAATAGAATGTTTTTCTTTTGATGCTTCCATAGATAAATGCCGAAATATAAAATGTTCAATTGCCTTCAATAAATCTCTACCGGATGTTATGGGAGACTTTGAGAGAATGCTTCCTCTTTTAATTTTATCCTTAAACCAGGTCAAGTTGTATTCATGTCCACTGATATTACACAAAGGAGGAACAAAATCAACTTTCAGTAAATCTTCCAATTGAAATTTATTGGATTTCAACTTTTCTTTAAGGTAATTGAATAATGAGAAAATGTTTTCTTGAATGATTATTAATTTGTAGTTGGTTACCAATCTGCTCTCATAGTGTTTCAGTGAATTTTCGAATTCAGGTCCTCTTCTGCTTCTAATAAATTTTTGCAATTCTCCTTTATAATCTTCAAATGGCGGTAGTCTGTTCATTCGTTTGCCATAGACATACACAAGATGAAATCCAAACGCGGACTCAATAGGATTCGACAATTCCCTTAAATTCAATGAAAATGCTGTGGATTGAATCGGTTCAAATAATGAACCCCAATTATAATACAATACATATTTTAAAAAATGTAAAATATTTTGTGCTTGTTCCAAATTGGGAAAATTCAATATACTTTTATATGTGTAAGCTTACTCATCTAATTGTATTACTGCCCGTTTTTCTACCAGGCCAATTGGTCATATCAGAAGTTCAATTCAAACATTCTTCTCCCAATGAATTTGTAGAAATTTATAATACTTCCAATATTCCAGTGAGTGTGGCTGCCTGGGAAATTGCAGATAAATTCTCCATAGACCAACTTACCGGGGATGATCTGCTTGTTCCTGCGTTTGGTTATGCTGTTATATTAGAAGGTGATTACGATGACATCGCCTACCAGTTTTTAATTCCGGAAGAAACCACACTACTCTATGTGGATGATTCAAGTATTGGTAATGGACTAGGTAATACCTCTGATTCATTATTTTTGATAAATGCATCCGGGGTTATTATCTCACAAATGGGATGGAACACTACGGTTGATGAATTGCATTCATTGGAAAAAGTGGTTCTGGATTATGGTGATATTCCGCAAAACTGGAGACAGAGTTTGTCTGAACCAGGCACACCCGGATTTGAAAATTCTGTTGCTTCACAGGAAATTGATCTTGGAATCATCCATGTAAATGTTTTACCGGAATATCCACACAAATTTGAAAATTATCAACTGGAAATCATTCTGTGTAATAATGGTCTGTTTGAAACTACAGGTAATTTGTTAATTAATCAGATTGAAATCAGTGAATTCAATATAAATCCCTTTGATACACTTTTTATGGTTATTGACCAAACCGGCTTGTCATCCGGCATCCATCCCCAGGAAATAATAATTGTAACTACCGAAGATTTTAATCCAGAAAATGATCAGTTTTTATTTGATGTAAAAGTCAACTATGAATATGGTGATTTACTCATAAATGAAATTATGTATGATCCCATAACCGGAGATCCGGAATGGGTAGAATTGTTCAATTTTTCTAATGCTGACCTTGATATTTTCAATTGGCAAATTAATGATGATGAAGAACTTCAAAGTGAATCAATCCAATTAAATTTGTTTGTTTTATCCAGTGGATATGCAGTCATATCCAAGGACAGCTCAGAATCAGAATTTGTGTACTATGGTAAATTCCCCGGATTAAATAATACAGAAGACGATATTTACCTGTTTGATTTCACCGGTACTATGATTGACCATGTCCATTACAACTCTGACTGGGGCGGTGGCAATGGATTCTCATTAGAACGAATAACTCATTTTTTGGACTCAAATGAGTCAAATAATTGGGGGACATCCGTTGATTTGTCGGGGTCAACTCCGTTGGAACAAAATTCCCTATTTATTGAAACGATTGAAACTCAGGGAACTATTTCTTTATCTCCCAATCCATTTTCTCCGGATGATGATGGGTATGAAGATGAATTGATCATTGGTTATTCTCTGCCGTTTACCCAATCATATCTCACAATGAAAATATTTGATTCATCCGGTCGAGAACTCATTACTTTGATCCCGGGGGAGGCAGTAAGCCAGGATGGTGTGGTTCGGTGGAATGGCAGATTTGAAAACAATACAAAAGCACGAATTGGTCAGTATATATTATATGTTCACGCAACCAGTAGGTACTCACATCAGGAATGGAAAAGCATAGAGCGGATTATATTGGCGAGAAGGCTGAATTAATAATATTATAATGCTAAGCCTGCGCCGAAGATTATGCTTAGATAACCATTTTCCCCGGGAACAATATCTTCAATAAAATTGTATCTCGCTTTTGCGTTGAATGATACAGGCACCAGCCAAGGCTTTGCTCTCGCACCTACTTCCAGGTGATAGCCGCTTTGGGTAGTTAGATTATCATTAACTGCTTCAAGAATTTTATCTGTGGCTTCCTGATCAATGTCACTATCAACAAAAAAATCTTCATTCAATTCAGGAACTAAAGTGTTACTTGAAAACCCTATCCCACCAAAAAATTTCACCATTGGTAATTTAAAGATTTTTTTCTGAATTGTTCCATATATACCAAATTTTTGAAATAGTGGAATTTCTACTGTTTCATCACTATATTTATAGGTATACTTTCTGTATCCGGATAAATCAAAGCCTGCTTCAATGTCTACAATTGGAATAACATCAATATACACATATCCACCAAATCCTGTGGCGCTGGATGATGACTCACTATTTATTGTTACAAGATCATCCCATCCCTCATCAACTGCGTCCAATGGATAACTATCATTTGAATAGGTAAATCCAAATCCTGCAATTCCATATAGAGATTGACATAATAGAGTTAAAAATACAGTTGTTATAATCGTTTTCTTCATTGTTAATCCTTTCAAAATTTACTGTAAAACCTGAGAATTTTTTACTAAATCATACAAGACATTATTTTTAGTTTTGGCTGTGGAAATATCAAGAAATTCAATTATTACCCGATTCCCCTGGATTAATAACAAAGAGCAGTATTTTGTTATATCCGCAGATTTTGATGGACTTATCTGTGCTTCTTTTCTTCATCATCACTTGAATTGGAACCTTGCTGGATATTACGATCTTGAAACACTCTGGCTATCGAAACTTGCATTGGAAAACAGGTCTGATCTGATATGGGTAGATCTAAACATTCTTCCTGAACAGGGCAAAACCATCGGTGGGCATATAGTGTCAATCGATGGTGAAATACCACATGGATTTTCAACTTCCTGCAATCCAAATATACTTTTGAATTTGACAACAGAAAATTTTGATAGAAAATTTCCGTTTTCTACCATCTTGTTTTTATTGTGGCTGCATAATGTATATCCGCCTAATGAGTTGATAGCAAAATTACTTTTACTTCATGCAGATGCTGTCTGGTTGAAATATCAACACTATCCGGAGAATATCAAGTACTGGACATCTATTTTAACAGAATATGACTGGAAAAAAACATTCCGGGGAGTAAATACTAAAACATTCGAAAACCGTGTGGATAATCTGTTATATTCAATGTTGGAGGTGGTCTGTGCAGTCTCGGGTAAAAGTAAGTTATCCAGCATCCATAGTAATTTAAGAAGCAGGGAATATAAATGTAATCCGGACTGGGATGAGGATGTAATTCTGAGTCTATTTACACTTTTTGGAAACCACCTCCGCTGGACTCCTCCGATATTGCCGGAAATATCACAGAGAATTACTGGGAAAAGAACCAAAGTCGCTCTCTCGAAAATTAAAAATTCAGGCTTAAACAAATTTCTATCTGGTAAAAAGGTTTTTTCCTATGCCATTCCTTCTCCAAAATTCTTGAATTATACTGTATTTGACACTCCAAATTGATACAATATGAAAATGAATATTAATAAATTAATTCAAAAAAAAGGACAACCGATAGCTTGGTGTGATTCACATAATAATAAAATGGACTCATTTGCTATATGGAATTTTGAAGAAGAAATATTTCTCACAGATTCAGGTTGTTACATAAATGGTGATCGGGTGGATGGTAATCCTATGTCAATTTTACAGAGTTGTCTGAATGATTGGAAAAGACAATCTGAGAATATAGCTGCAGTTGGGTTTTTATCATACGATTTCAAAAAATTTCTGTATCCCCATTTACAATTTAAAGAGAGTAAATCTACCGTCCCATATTACTGGTTTGGCAGACCCCGCGAAATTTTTCATGTTGAGCCAAATAAAATCATCAATTCAATAGACTCATATCTACATCCAAAAATGGATTCTATTTCATTTGAATCTTACAATGTAGATCTCAATAAAATAAAATATCACCTATCTGCGGGAGATGTATATCAAATAAACTATACCTACCCAAAATTATTTGAATTGGATGGTGATCCGTTAGGCCTTTATGTGAAACTCAGACAATATGCACAACCACAATTTGGGTGGTATCTGAATCTGGATGATTTTCAGATTCTTAGTTTTTCACCGGAAAGGTTTTTCAATGTTCACAACAATAAAATCCAAACTTATCCTATCAAAGGTACACGGCACAGATCTATGGATATTGTACGTGATGAACAATTGGCTGGTGAGCTCTATAACAGTAAAAAAGACCGGGCTGAACATCTCATGATTGTGGATCTCCTACGGAATGATCTTGGCAAAGTGTGTGAGTTTGGAACTGTAAATGTAAACTCACTTTACAATATAGAGTCATTTGAGACTGTCCACCACATGATCACAGAAATCGAAGGGAATCTTAAAAATGAGATCCAGGAAATGGATATCATATCTGCATTGTTTCCCGGTGGTTCTATTACAGGAGCTCCTAAAGAGCGAGCAATGCAGATTATTGATTCACTTGAATATTATTCCCGGAATTTGTATACCGGATCAATTGGATTTATTACTTCAACCGGTGAAATGGATTTTAACATTGCAATCAGAACGATGACAATTCAAAATCAACATGCTGTTTATCCCGTTGGTGGTGGTATTGTCTGGGATTCCGTTCCGAAAGACGAATGGAATGAAACAAACATAAAGGCAAGGATTCTTAAAAATGTGCTGAACGGAATTTTAAATAAAAGGGACTTAATCAATGCCGGATAAATTAACTTATTATATTAATGGAAAGTGGACTACCTCAAAAGATGCCCAAATTCCATTTAATGATGCAGGATTCTTGTATGGTGACGGTTTGTTTGAAACAATTCGATTTGATAACCACAAACCTTTCCGCATGGAAAAACATATTGCTCGGTTGAAAAATGGTTGTGATGTACTGCAATTGAATCTTGAATTGAATGATGAAGAAATAAAATCCATTGTTTTGGAAATGATAAAAAAAAATACATTGGGAAATGGATTAATACGGTTAATGATTACCCGCGGAATGATAACCGGTTCTCCCTGGAATTATACAGGTAGGGTTGGTGTATACGCTTTGATTCGACCATTTACACGGGATCCGGACTTGCCAGTAAAAGTTGTTTACTATCAGGAAACTCAATATCCCATAATACGATTTAATCCCGCAGTAAAATCCATGAATTACCTGGGTAACCTCCTGGCAAAAAAGGATGCTGAAAAAGAAAATGCATTTGAACCGGTATTTATTAACCATGATGGATTCATCACTGAATGTGCTATTAGAAATATTTTTTTCATTAAAGACAGTACCCTGATCACACCGGCTCTCAGCTTGGGAATTCTACCGGGAGTGATGAGAGATACCATTATTGAAATTGCTCATTTAATGAAACTGGAAGTTCTTGAAGCTCAAATCCGGTATTCAGAGATCAATCAAATGAGTGAAGCATTTATTTCCTCAACGGGAATTGGTTTGTATCCCTGTTTTTGGGATGGATGGGTATCAGATTATCAGATAACAAACCGCATACAGGTAAAATTGATGAATGTATTAAGAGCTTAGTTTTTATCTTCAATTGTAAGAATTAACACCCGTAATTTTGCCTATGGAAACAACTGAATTATTGCCTAATTCACTCAAGGGATCAGATTTACTGGAGCATGTTAAAACTGATTTTATAGGGTTAAATGTTCAATATCAATTGGCCACAGGCGAGCTTACAAGACGAGTTTATCTGGATTCCACGGCTTCTACTTTGATGATGGGACCGGCTTACAGGGCTTATCAAAAATTTATGCGGCATTATTCTAACACCCATTCCGAAATGCATTTCAGTGCAAAAATTGCCACAGAAGCATACCATTGGGCACATGACAGAATTTTACGTTTTCTGGGAGCTGACCAAGATGAATATACCTGCTTTTTCACCGGTTCTGGAACAACATCCGGCATGAACCGGGTCGCAAGAGCCTTTAACAATCACCGCCCCGACAAAAATACAGTTCTTGTCTCCATTATGGAACATCATTCCAATGACCTGCCACATAGAAAACACGGTGGAAAAGTCATACATATTCCTGTTGATACTCATGAATCCAGAATGGGATGTATTGACACTAATCTTCTGGAAAAATATCTGCAGCAATATCACGATGACATCAATTATGTCTCCATAACCGGGATCAGTAATGTTACTGGGATTATTAACCCAATCGACCAGGTTGCTGATTTGGCTCATAAATATGGTGCTTATATTGTTGTGGATGGTGCACAAATGGCTGCTCACGTACCGGTTCGGATGGGCGGAAATGGAAATCCAAATCATCACATTGACGCTTTTGTATTTTCAGGACACAAAACCTACGCTCCCGGGTCTCCCGGCGTGGTTGTAATAAAAAAATCATTCCTTGAAAACCAAGAACCGGAAGAAGTTGGCGGTGGTATGGTTGGCAGAGTTTTTCCAAAAAGATATATTGTGAAAAAGGAATTTCCGGACAGAGAGGAAGCAGGAACACCAAATATCCCCGGTGGAATTTTACTTGCATCTGCAATTGAAATTCTTGATAGAATTGGAATGGAAAACATTCTTGAGGAAGACATTTCAATTACCAATGCTGCGCTCAAAGCTATGTTGGAAATAGATGATGTGGTAATTTATGGTGACCCCGATACAGAAGAGTGTCCCCGGGCATGTTCCATTTCTTTCAATGTAAAGGGGATGGATCACGGACAGATAGCTGCTATTCTGAATGATTATTACAATATTGCAGTACGGAATGAATGTTTCTGTGCACATCCCTATGTAGAAAAAATGATGGAATTATCCCACGCTGAACAAATCAAAACAGTGGATCGGGAAACGGATAGATTCAATATTGAACCCTGGATGGGAATGGTCAGAGTCAGCTTTGGATTATATAATACATTTGAAGATGTTGATTATTTCATAAATGCCCTTGCAGAAATTGTTCAAAACCGTGAAAAGTATATTCTTTTTTACCGGGTTAATGATCATGGAGATTATGAACACAAGACTTTTCGATTTTCCGGTAAAGAATACTTTAATGTTCCGGATCTATTGGATGATGAACTTAAAATGATTTAATGAAAACCCGTAAGCGGATAATAACTCTCCGGAAAGAAATTAACCAGCATAACATCCGCTATTATGTTCATGATGATCCCATTATTTCCGATCAGGAATATGATGCACTTCTTAGTGAACTTATCAAACTGGAAACCGAAAACCCTGTACTTATAACACCAGATTCCCCATCACAACGTGTTGGTGCAGAACCACAATCTGGATTTCAAACAATTACTCACCGAATACCTTTGTTGTCTTTAGATAATGCTATGAATTCTGTTGAACTCGAGGAATTTGATAAAAGGGTAAAAAAGGGACTGGGTGTAGATTCTGAAATTGAATATGTTGCAGAGCCAAAATTGGATGGTATTGCGGTGGAACTGGTGTATGAAGAAGGAAAATTTGTTCAGGGCTCCACCCGGGGTGATGGAGTTTCCGGAGAAAATATTACACAGAACTTAAGAACAATTCGTGCCATACCTCTGCAATTATCCAAAGGAAAAAAAATCCCCTCATTACTGGAATTACGCGGTGAGGTATTCATTGATAAAAATGACTTTGTTAAACTGAATGAAAAACGAATTGATGCAGGTGAGCAGCCATTTGCAAACCCGCGAAATTTCGCAGCCGGCAGTTTAAGACAATTGGATTCAACAATTACCGCTGATAGACCTTTGCGAATTTACTGCTATGCAATGGGAACAGTGAATGGAGCCGCATTCAATACACACAAAGAGTTTTTGGATAATTTACCATCTTGGGGTATGCCTGTAAATCCATTGATTAAATTGGGTACTGGATCAAAATTTCTTATTGACTATCTCAACGAACTTGAATCTTACCGAAATGATCTCAATTATGAAATAGATGGAATTGTCTGTAAAGTCAACCGGCTGGATTGGCAGGAAGAGCTTGGAGAAAAAAGCCGTTCCCCACGTTGGGCAATTGCCGGTAAATTCAAGGCACAACAAGTAACCACATTAATTGAGGATATATACCCAAGTCTTGGGAGAACAGGTGCCGTTACACCGGTAGCAAGACTCAAACCGGTTGAAGTCGGCGGAGTGACGGTCTCAAATGCAACACTCCATAATCAGGATGAAATTAAGCGGAAAGATATCCGGATTGGAGATACTGTTTTAATACAACGTGCAGGTGATGTTATCCCGGAGGTAGTAAAAGTAATTATTGAAGAGCGGCCTGAAAATTCAACCAAGTATATTCTGCCGGAATTATGCCCAGTTTGTGAGCATCCTGTATCCAGACCGGATGATGAAGCGGTTGCCCGATGCCAGAATTTGAGCTGTTCCGGTCAGATCAAAGGAAGAATACAGCATTTTGTATCCAGAAATGCCATGGATATCGAGGGAATTGGTAAAAAACTGGTGGATCAATTAGTTGATAAAAACCTTGCAAAAACCGTAGCAGATATTTTTTCTTTGACCAAAGACCAATTGGCAGATTTGGAACGAATGGGTGAAAAATCTGCCAAAAATCTCATACAAGAAATTGAAAATTCAAAAGCAACTACATTAGCACGATTTATTTTTGCACTGGGAATCAGAAATGTGGGTGAAAATGCGGGAAAAATTCTTGAGCGGCAATTTTCCGGTGATATTAACAAACTAATGCAGGCGAATGTTAATCAATTGGAAAGAATTCACGAAGTCGGTTCTGTAATGGCACAGTCAATTGTGGAATTCTTTCAAAAGGATTCACATATTTCTACCATAAATTCGTGTATTGATGCGGGAGTTACTTTTTCATCAGTTGTTGAAATTACTGAATCTCCAATATCCGGTTCGGTTTTTGTGTTCACTGGCAGTTTGATTCAGCTTTCAAGGAAAGAAGCGAAAGAAATGGTGGAATCTAAGGGTGCACGAGCAAGTGGATCGGTCAGTAACAAAACCGATTATATTGTTGCCGGACCAGGTGCCGGTTCAAAATTAAAAAAAGGAGAGGAACTTGGAATCACAGTCCTAACTGAAGAAGAATTTTTGGAATTAATGGAGAAAAAATGAAGTATTTAATCATTACAATTCTATTCCTGTTACTATCCTGTAGTTCAGACCGTATTTATACTGTACGCGGAGTCATACTGGAAATACAAGAAAACAAAAAACAATTAATGATCAGGCATGATGAAATTCCCGGTTTTATGATGGCAATGACCATGCCGTTCACTATTCACGAATCTGTAGATCTTTCACAATTTTCAATTGGTGATAGTGTTCATTTCCAACTGGTGATTACAGACAATACAACATTTTCCCGAAAATTTGTTGTGGTAGGCCATAATGAAATTGATGTAATTGAAGAAGACTTTGATTGGGAAAATGATCCCTATGATCCATTGGAAATGGGTGACCTCATTGATGATGGTATCTTCCTTGGTCTTGACAGCAATTTTGTATCTTTGTCTGATTGGAGTGGTAAGCATTTATTTATTTCCTTTTTGTTTACCAGATGCCCCATGCCCAATATGTGCCCGGCATTGGTAGTAAAAAACCAATATCTTGTTAATGTCCTGAAAAATGAGAATATCCAATTTGTAGTGATCAGTTTCGATTACCTTTATGATACACCATCTGTTATGAAGGAATTATATGGTTCACTGGATGATGACAATGAGAACCTCACATTCCTCAGCAGTTATGGATTTCTGGATGACTTGAATCTCATTTCAAGACAGTCCGGAATGCATTTCTGGGGTGTACAAGAAAATGATATTGGTCACTCAATGCGGTCAGTGCTGATCTCACCGGAAGGCAGACTGCTATCTGCCTATGATGGAATGAGTTGGCTGGCAGGAGATGTGGAGAAAGAAATTCGTAATTTTTTGGTGATGACGAACAACTAAAAATAATTCGGCAAACATAATGTTATATAAAAATCTCATCCACAATCATCACAACATCCAACACATTGATCTTGTTATCAGTATTCAAGTCAACAGCCTAGAGTTCGATGTGAGTTGGGATCAATAATTCCAATGTAATTTCAACTGCGATGACTATATCTAATATATTTACTTTTTCATCAAAATTAACATAGATTAATATATGAAACAAATCTTTATATCCAAGTATGGTCCACCGGAAGTGTTGAAGGTGCGGGAAGTTCCTGATCCCGAACCGGGTGAAGGTGAGGTTCGGATTAAAATCAATTTTGCAGGAGTCAATTTTGCAGAAGTGATGGCACGGATGCGTTTGTATCCGGGTGCCCCGAAACCGCCTGCTCCCTTGGGATCAGAAGGAAGCGGAATAGTTGAAAGTATGGGACCCAATGTCACAAATCTAAAGCTGGGAGATCCGGTAATCATTTTGAGTAAATTTAACACCTATGCAACCTATGCAGTGGTTCCAGTGAAGAAGGTAATTCCTTTACCCACCACATTTTCACTGGAACAGGGGGCAGCCCTACCCATTGTGTACATCACTGCATATATGATGATGTTTGAACAGGGAAATCTAAAATCCGGACAAACTTATCTCATTCATGGAGCCGGCGGTGGAGTGGGAACTGCTGCAATCCAATTGGCTAAAGCTGTTGGAGCCAAAACCATCGGCACCGCATCTAAATGGAAACATGACAAATTGAAAGATTTAGGATTGGATTATTGCATTGACTATAATACTGAAGATGTTTTCGAAAAGGTGATGGACTTTACTGATGGGTGCGGGGTTGATCTGGTGACAGATCCGTTGGGCGGAAATAGCTGGAAAACCAGCTACAAATGCCTTGCACCTTTGGGGAAAATAATTGTCTTTGGGAATCAAACAATTGTCAGTGGATTCAAATTGAATCCGATTGTGTTGTTTAAAGAGCTGCTGAATATCACCAAATTTTCCCCGGTAAAACTAATTCCACAAAATAAAGGAATTATGGGATACCATCTTGGCTACCTGGACAAAGCACAGGGTCGTGTAAAATCTGCAATACTGGAATTATTAAAACTTGGTGAAGATGGAAAAATCAGTCCAATTGTTGATAAGGTGTTCCCATACACCAATGCACCGGCAGCTCACAGGTATATGCAGGAGAGGAAGAATTTCGGGAAAATCCTCATTGATTTCAGGGAGGCAGATTAAATGTTCTCCCAGCGTACACAAAGTTTTCATAGAGAATATCAAACATTATGTTACTTTGCTTGAAATAAAATGAATTCATTTACAGAAAATCAATTGGCTTCTAATATTCTCGATTCTGCATTTGAAATTCATAAAGAATTGGGGCCAGGTCTGTTTGAAAGTGTATATGAAAATGTTTTAACACATAAATTAACCAAACAAGGATTAAAAGTTGAACAACAGAAACCTATTCCTGTAAATTATGCAGATGTTAAACTTGAAATTGGATTCAGACTTGATTTATTGGTGAATGAAAAAGTAATTGTAGAGTTAAAGTCTGTAGAGTCAGTATCCAATGTACATAAGAAACAACTTTTAACCTATTTGAAATTATCAAAAATGAAATTAGGATTATTATTAAATTTCAATGTGGCATTGTTAAAGAATGGTATTACTCGAATTGTTAATGGTTTATAATTTCTTTGCGTACTTTGCGAGATACAAATAAATGAAAATACCATTCACAGTGTTAGCTACAATAATTGGAATCTTATTGGTCTCCACTTTTTTTGGGAAGGATAAAGTCCATCTTTTTCCAATACAAGCGAAGTTATTATGTTCATTTTTACTGGTTTCAATAGCATTTTATTTTTTTATAACATCAACAGTGGATACACCATGTTACACCTATGCCAGATGGATTTTCTTCGGTATGGTGTTCGGATTTTTGGGTGATCTCACCATGATGGGTGTTCTACCCTTTAAAAACTATGTGATATGGGGAATGTTGATTTTTGGTATTGGTCATGTTCTATACATCGGTGCATTTAAATCCATTTTGGATAAGGTCGCGGATTTCTCCCCGTTTATTCGAGTGATCATTCCAACATTAATCATCAGTTTTCTGCTCTGGCGGTTCTGTGTGTACACTGCGGATATGCCCAGTACTCTAATGTTCGGCTCCGTGGTTTACGGAATATTATTAACCTTAATGGCAGCGTATGCAATTGTATTGTATGGGCTTCGGTCTGAATTTATCCTTGCGGCTCTTGGTGCAGTGTTGTTTGCGGTTTCTGACATCCTTTTGGGGAATACGCTTTTTCGGGGAGATTTATTCGCTGGTATCCGTGGATACAGTTTCATTATTTACATTCTGGGGCAGTGGGGTATGGTGATGTCTATCCTCTCCTGCGGGTGTGAGAAGTGATATTTATCACCTGTAATTGTAATCGGCTAATTTATTCTTGCATGGAAACAATACCGGTTTTAATTTAAGGGCGATGATGAATACTAAAAAACCAAATCTGGCGACTTGTTGTTGTTGTTGTTGCAGACAGTACGGGAGGACTGTGCCAGGATAGGTATCTAAAAATTGCATTGATTTTTTAAAACCCTTCGACTGGCTCAGTCTGAGGGTTTTTTTATTTACCGGACAATTGGAAAATGAAAAATATACTGGATTTAATCGGAAATACACCATTGCTTGATCTTGGGTTTCTCCTGAAGGACTCAACAAACATTGAAATGTATGCAAAAGCAGAATGGATGAATCCCGGCGGCTCTCTCAAGGACCGGCCGGTGAAACGGATGTTGATGAATGCGGTAAACTCCGGTGAACTTAAAAACGGTGCTACAATTTTAGATAGCAGCAGCGGTAATGCAGGTATTGCCTATGCAATGATTGGCAGTGCATTAGGGAAAAAAGTTTCCATAGTGATACCTGGAAATGCCAGTGAAGAACGCAAACAGCGGATTAAATCTCACGGAGCAGAATTAATCCAAACCGATCCAGTGGAAGGGTACGATGAAGCATTGCGGTATGTTCATGAGCTTTATGAAAAAAATCCTGCAGATTACTGGCTCTGTGATCAATATGCCAATGAAAATAACTGGCAATCACATTATTACGGTACTGCAGAAGAATTGATAACCCAAATCGCAAAACCTATCACCCATTATGTGGGAGGTGTGGGAACAGGCGGAAGTATCACCGGAATTGGGAGACGGCTGAAAGAGAAATATAAGGGAATTACCATCGTAGCAATCCGACCTGAAGAATGGCCGGGAGTAGAAGGATTAAAGCCATTGGGGTCTCCCGAAAATATTATTCCGGAAATTTTTGATGAATCCGTAGTGGATGAATGGATTGATGTCACAGCAGATGAAGCCAAAGAATGCTGCATGGTTGCTGCAAAATCCGGATTATTTATTGGTCAGTCATCCGGAGCATATCTATCCGGATGTTTCAAATTGGCAGAGGTAATCGGTTCGGGAGTGATCGCAACTTTGATGAACGATTTTGGTGACCGATATTTCAGTTCAGGATTATGGAGATAACATGACAGAAATTAAAATTCCAATCGATTTAGTAAATCAGTTTAATAACCATGCAGAACGGGATTATCCCCACGAATGTTGCGGTTTTCTTCTTGGTCGGTTTAATGGAAACTTTACAATTGCGGATCAATATATTGAATCTTCAAATTCAATTAATGAAAACCAGGAACGGAGATTCCTCATTGATCCAAAAGCATATCAATCTGCTGAAGATGAGGCAGACAGACTGGATAAATCCATAGTCGGGATTGTCCATTCCCATCCGGACCATCCTGATGAGCCATCAGAATTTGACAGAGCCCATGCCTGGCCCGGATTCAGTTATATCATCATCTCCATAAGAAAAGGAAAAATGAAAAGTTACCGGTCTTGGCAGCTTGCAGAAGACAGAACAAAATTTATAGAAGAAAAAATTCAAATTAAAGGAGTATTTTAATGGCAGGAATATTGACTATACCATCTCCGCTGAGAAAATTTACAGGCGGAAAAGCAAAACTTGAAGTAACCGGTAATACAGTTTCAGAATCACTGAATGAATTATTTCAGTCATATCCGGAATTGAAAAAACATTTACTGGATGATTCTGGAAATTTACGGAATTTTGTTAATATTTACATAAACAGTGAGGATATTCGATTGAAAAATAACCTTAATACTGAAATTCCGGATGGAGCAGATATTCGAATTATTCCGGCAATCGCCGGCGGTAGTCATAATTTACCGGATCTGATTCCACAGGAATTAAGTCGGTATGCACGGCATTTTACTTTACCGGAATTCGGTATTGAAGGTCAGAAGAAATTAAAGACATCTTCTGTGCTGATTATTGGTGCAGGAGGGCTGGGGAGTCCCGTTTCTATGTATCTCACTGCAGCGGGTGTTGGCAAAATCGGACTGGTGGATTTTGATGTCGTGGATGAATCCAATCTTCAGAGGCAAATACTGTTTGGAGTAGATGTTCTGGGTCTATCAAAAGTGGATTCTGCCAGAGATAGGTTACAGAAACTGAATCCCTATGTTGAAATAAAAATCCATAAAACTCAACTAACTTCTGACAATGCTCTGGAAATTTTATCTGAATATGATGTAGTAGTAGATGGAACTGATAATTTCCCCACCCGCTATCTGGTGAACGATGCCTGTGTGATCCTGGGAAAACCAAATGTATATGGTTCAATTTTTCGGTTTGATGGACAGGCATCGGTATTCAATTTTGAAGATGGACCATGTTATCGGTGTCTATATCCTGAACCTCCTCCCCCCGGATTGGTTCCCTCCTGTGCAGAAGGCGGTGTGTTGGGAGTACTGCCCGGTATCATTGGATGTATTCAAGCAAATGAGACAATTAAAATACTTACAGGAATCGGTACCACATTGAAAAACAGATTTATGCTGTTTGATGCATTGACAATGGAATTTAATGAATTGTCTCTCAATAAAAATCCAGATTGTGTAGTATGCGGGGATAATCCGTCTATCACTGAACTCATTGATTATACAGAATTCTGCGGAATACAAGAGCAGGAAAAATCAAATAATGTTCAGGAAATCACGGTTCAGGAGCTGAAATCCTTGATGGATACTGAATCACAAATTACCGTTCTGGATGTTCGGGAACCATTTGAACTAGCCATTGCAAAAATTCCAGGTACAACTCATATACCGATGCGAGAAGTTACGGATCATATAAATGAATTTGATACGGAATCTGATATCATTGTCCACTGTAAATCAGGTGTGAGATCAGAAAAAATCTGTCGTTTATTGCTGGAAAATAATTTCAAATCTGTTAAAAATTTGAAAGGAGGTGTAATCGCATGGGCAAAAGAAATCGATCCGACAATTCCAACTTATTAAATGAAATATTTTCTTTTCCTGAACAGGTAAATGAATATGCTGCAAGAATTGTAGCAGGATTTGTTGTTATATTAACTGTTGTATTTCTAGCAACCGAAAATATCTGGATCCTTAGTTTTCTGGCTTTCGGATTCTGGGCAAGGGTTTTGACAGGGCCTTCACTCAGTCCCATTGCACAATTGACTTTAAGAGTAATCATACCATTACTTGGAAATCCAAAAGAATACTGTCCCGGACCTCCAAAACGGTTCGCACAATCCATTGGTACAGGCTTTACCACCTCTGCATTGTTATTGGTGATTTCAGGGAATTTACCAGGTGCACAAATTTTATTAGGTATACTTTTAATATTTGCCAGTCTGGAGTCGATTGTGGGATTTTGTGCCGGATGCTGGTTATTTAAATATTTAATGAATTGGGGGGTTATTCCTCAAAAAATATGTATAAAATGTCAAAATATTGATTTTATTCAGAGAAATTAATCCCTCCACATGAAGAGGATGTTCTTCTCCACAGATCGGGAATGAGGATGATTCGTTTGAAATTTTCAGACGGACCATTCAATTTCTGATCAAATTACAATTCGTTACAAATTTATACAATTTGAAAAATTTTTAGTAATTGTAACTTATTTGAAGGTAAATCCAATATAATCACAAGAAAGGGCATCATCAATGAATAAAACATACACTCAACGATTCTCCTATCTATTTTTTATCTTTCTGTTTTTCACTCAATTACAATTTACCTTTGCGACCGGAATCTGGGGAAATGTATCTGTAACCTATGACTTTGGGTTACCGATGCCGCTACCGGGAGCAACAATCACTGCAATACCCCTGGATGTTAATTATGATCCAGTGTATACTACTGAATCGAATGAAGATGGCATTTTTGAATTGGAGCTGGATCCTTGGGTTTACCATATCACTTGCTCTAAAGATGGTTTTACTGCTGTTAATACTACACTTGAACTGGGTGAAGAAGTAGAATATCTGGAATTCTATCTCTCTCCTGAAAATGATACTCCAGACCCTGCGTGGATTATAGGTCAGGTGACTGCACAATTGACACCAATGGGACCGGTGTTTCCCATTAGTGGAGCTGTAATAATTGCAGACCAGGGAGATTGGTGTAATGTTTACTCTACTGAAACCGGCGATAGCGGTCACTATGAATTGGAAGTTATTTCAACATGTGAGAATATACCGTTTACTGTCCATTGTGAAACAGAATATGGGTATCAATCCGCTGAATTATTTATAGAACCAAATAGTGAAAATATAGTGAATTTTCATTTCAATGCCTTTGATGATGCAGTGCCCCATCCCTATGATCTCCATGTAGAAATTCAGGAATCTGAACCTCCCGGAGCGGCATTGTACTGGGAATATGATTTTCCTCCTGATCCGGGTGACGTTCCCACAATATTTAAAATTTATGCCAACTGGGATTGGAGTAACCCGGATTGGGAACTGATTGCCGAAACCAGTGAAACATCCCATGTATTCCCCATTGGTGATATTGTAGATTGGTCCACCTGTTTCAAAGTTACTGCTGTAATGAATGGTGTTGAATCCGAACCCAGCAACGTAGCATGTGTAAACCCTGAGGAACCTGATATGCCTCCACCATATGATCTGACTGCATATTATGATCCGTCAATGGGTTTGACAGGTGGTGCTGTGTTGGAATGGGAATATTTATCTCCTGACGACAATATCCCGATTTTTAATGTGTATGTATTATTATATGAAGAATGGTACCATGCAGGTGAAACAGAGGAAACTAATTTTGAATTTTATTTTGGAGATTTTGTACCACCACCAGATGAAGTCTGTTTTAAAGTAACAGCCGTTTATGAAGAAGGCGAATCCGAATCCAGCAATATAGCCTGTGTATATACCGGCGATGTTGAAGGTGATGCGGTAATATTTGGGGAAGTTTTTTATCTCTGGGGAGATGCAGTAGAACTGGTTGCAGGTGCTCATATTACTGCCGTTGGCGCTGTAGCAGATTGGGCGTATGAAACCTATACAAATGAAGCTGGTTTTTATGAATTGGGTATTATTGCAGGGGAATTTTTTGTAACCTGCACATTGGAGAATGGTGAATCACAAACTACGGACATAATGTATATTGATCCAGGTCATGAAGAACGAGTAGATTTCTGGTTTGGTGAGGAATATGAAATACACGCTCTCACGGGTATGGTCTTCGGGAATGGGACTGACGAAGAACACCCACTCGAAGAATATCCACTCGATGACGCAACCATTCATGCAACCTGTTTAACCAGCGGTGAGGTATTTGTAACTCATTCCATTGAGGGGTGGTATTGGTTGGAGCTTCCTTATCCTGATGAATATCATATTATTGCATCCAAAGAAGGATACAATTCCGCTGATGTTACCTTGTATGTTGAAGGAATTGTAGAATTTGTCTTTATGCTCGAATCCGATGATTCGGGTGGGGGTCCGGAAGCATTGCTTGGGATTGGTGAATCCGCCGGTGTTCCTGGCGGGACTGCTGAGGTCCCGTTGTTTCTGGATTCAAACTCCAATGTGGCAGGAATCCAATTCACAATCCAGGATTTACCAAATGCTGCGACTGTTGCTGAATTTCAATCCAATTACGAATGTTTCTCTGCAAGTTTTAATGAAATTGAAGGTAGTGTTGTTGGAATCTATTTTAGTTTAGAAGGTTGTGTGCTTGAACCGGGTGAACATCATTTTGGTACTTTGGTATATGAGATCAGCGAAGATGCTGAAATCTTTGAAGGAATCGAATTGCAATTTCTGGAGGCGATTGTTGCTTCCGAAAACGGTATTCCACTACAGACTGAGGTTATAAATGGGTTTATTACTCTTGGATTGTTGGGTGACATCAATGCAGATGGTGAACAGAATATTCTTGATATAGTTCAACTGGTGAATTTTATCATTTTTGTAGAAGATCCCACAGATTATGAATATTGGGCCGGAGATATAAACACCGATGGTGATCTAAATATTCTAGATGTGGTTCTACTGGTGAATATTATATTGGAAGGATAAAATTAAAGTCTCAATAAAAAAGCCCTGATAATACAGGGCTTTTTTTAATTTAAACTGGTGTACACTATTTGTCACATTTACTGTAGCCGCAGTCAGGGTCCACACAAACGTCACATCCTCCTTCCATTTTTAAAGTACGGTTACTGCAGTCTGGACAGATTTTGAAATGCACATTTCCTGTATTTCCTTCATCCCTGGATAAAATTGGTTTCCTTTTAACCACTCCGTTATCTGACCGGGGTAACAGGTCAGGTTCTTCTATGATTCCTACATCAAAGAAGAACCGTTCAATTACATCAGCGATTTCAGCGTAAAAAGAATGAAGATATTTTCCTTCCTTAAAAAATCCGCCACTGGGATCGAAAATTCCACGAAGCTCTTCCAAAATAAACATTGGGTCATCAGTCCTGCGGAAAATCGCAGAAATAAGTCGTGTAAGTACTACATATTCCGGGGCACGGGTCAGATCTTTAGAATTGATAAAGACTTCAATGGGTCGTTTTCTGCCATTTTCTTCAATAAAACCGAGTGTTACAAAAACAGAATTTTTAACAAATGAACTTTTCACCTTATACACCTTTGCATCAACCACTTCCGGCCGACTGGTTGTAAATTCAGAAGGCTTGGGGTGATTGGTATTATGTGAATCTCTTTTCAGTGTTTGTTGCGATGGTGTCACAGCTAATTCTACAACACTGGGTTCAGTTGTTAATTTAATCATTGTACAGCTTCCTCAAATTGGGTGGTTTCTAAAATTTCTTCTATTCTCGTGGAACTATTTTTCAAATAGTGATATACGGTAGAAAGAGAACCATCAGGCATTTTTAACACTTCATCGCCGTTACAAACCATTTTAACGCCATCTTCATTTTGGATGGTGAAGGATTTATTCTTCATTTCCTGAAATTTTGTTGTTTCGCTTTCCCTGCTTAATATTGGGAATCTGCTGCCGTCTCGATAGATTGTGATTCCTTTTAGGTGCTCTTTCCAACCCCGTATATAGATATCTGAGATAACTTCAGGCTGAATATCTTCTGCTAAATTTACCGTGGATGAAATGCTGTGGTCAATATACTTTTGACAAATGCCCTGAATTTTTACTCTTTTTTCCGGGTAAATATTATGGGCTGTCCGTAAAAAATACTCCGGTAAGAGTTCAGCCAGATCATCGTGTTTGTCTGCATCAGAACTCAACTCCATTTTATCAAGATATGCCTGCACAGTCGAATGAAATACCTTAAATAACTGATTACCAAAAGATTCCGACCTTCTGGTATAATATAACGCAAAAATTGGTTCGATGCCACCGGATACTCCAATATAATTTTTTACTTTTGATTTATAACTCAAAATTATGTTGGATATTGATCCTGTTGGTGCAATACTCATGATAGCAATATTTCTTATTCCATGCTTTCTTATTAATGCCCGGGTTTCCGCAGTAAGTGCTTCATTCATAAATGGACAAGTCATATATTTGCGTTCATTATAAATCGGAGATGGTTCTTTTTCAGCAGCAATTAATGCAGAAGATTGGTAGGCAGCATTCGTAACAAAATCCATTATTTTGGACATCATTTCAATCCCATTTTCAGAATCATACGCAATTCCCAATTGATTTAACATGTCTGCGATTCCCATAATACCAAGTCCGAGCCGTCTGGTTTCTGCTGCTGCAGTTTTTTGTTTGTCCAGTGGATTCAGAATTTCATTCCAACTGACAACATTATCCAGAAATCGGACAACATTTGAAGTGGTTTTCTTCAGTTGATCCCAGTCAATCTTGGCATTTTCTTCATAGCCATTAATGACAAATCGGGAAAGATTCAGAGACGCAAGATTACACGCACCTCCATCTTCCAGGGGAACTTCAGCACATGGATTTGTGCTGATAATCGGTCTGCCTACATAGTTGGAAGGGGAATATTCTGTCATAGTTGACCAGAAAATTAGTCCTGGTTCGGCTGTCTTATAATTTCCCTCAATTATTTGATCCCAGACTTTCCTGGCTTTTACCAATTCCCGGATTTCACCACAGTCCTCTGATGCAAAATATAAGAGAAAATCGCCTGCCTGTCTGATGGCCAATGTATTGTTTTTTTGTGAGATATCAATTATAACATCACCGAAAACATCACGATTATTCTGATCATAAAAATCAGATTTATTAATAGTCGCTTTATGCTCCTTTTTAAGCCAATTCTGTAATTCGTCAAAAGTACTGAATGATTCAGCCAGCGTATAATTTTTAACCTTTTTTGATGGAATTCCCGAGGAATAATGATTTTTCTTATTCTGCAGTGAAGATGAAATATTGGTTTTGCCTTTCTTCAGATACACAAGATATTCACCATTCTGAAACTTTTTCTGTTCCTCAACTGCATGCATGAACTCATCGCTGGCTTTTATGGAAATATTTGCAAATCTGACCTGTGTGTTTTCCATAACATTTTTCTCGATTGATTCCATTTGACTTTCATCAAACATTCCGGACCATTTGCATTGTTCAACAATTTGTTTTGTCACCCAGTTTGGTGTTTTCTTTACATTGATGAAGTTAAAAATATCCGGATGTTTCACATCGATGGTCAGCATTAATGCACCTCTGCGGCCGCTCTGCCCGATTAGGCCGGTGGTGAGAGAATATAATTCCATGAATGATACAGCACCTGTGGAACTGTCTGCTGCATTATGTACAACAGCATCCTTTGGTCTTAAAGAAGATATATCCACACCAATACCACCACCGTAGGAATAGGTTCTTGCACACTCAAATGCAGCTTGATAAATGGAATCAATGTCATCTTCGGTAATTTTAGAAACAAAACAGTTGGCCAGTGTTTTCAGTCTGTATAAATCTCCAGCACCAGCCATTACCCTGCCGCCAGGTAGAAATCTGCCTTCATACATGTCATTATAAAATGTTTCTGCCCATTCTTTCTGTTTTAGTCTGCCCTTTTCCGGTGTTGCAATGTATGATGCAATTCTTTTGAAAACATCTTCAGGACAATTTTCTACAGTTTGGTTCTCTAAATCTTTTAAATAATACTTTTTCTGATATATATTACTGGCAAGTTCATTATCACTTAAATAATTACCATCAAAGGCAATCGCTTTTTGATTTTGTAGTTCGGTTAAATGATTATAATTATTGGAATAATCTAATATCCTTTTTTTCCCCAGGATGACATCTGCTTTACCCCGATGATTAAACATTTTTTCCATATGAATCCCTCTTTATTAAATTGAACTTATCTATAGGTTTTTATTTTTGGATACTTTAATGCTGATCCTACGGAAAGCTGCTAACTCCTATTTTTAGCAAGTATCTCCTCCAATGAACATTATATGGTAACCACGATCTTTAACTTTATTTCAGGTCTGGGACTTAGGAATTATGTAATAATTTCTATTTTTTATCGTCAGTAAGAATTAGTTGGTACCTACTAGATATTATTATTCTGACAAAAAAATATACTACATATTGTATGATGTAGCAAAAGATTTTGAAAATAATTTTTACAAATTAAAAATTTAGTTGTTACTATCAGTCCTGAAATTACCGGAGTAAAAGTATTAAGTTTCCCTATGCAGAATCTATTAGATATTGCAATATTTACCTCAATCCAGGCAGGTCAGGAAATCATGAAGTTTTATAATACAGATCTGGATGTCCGCCATAAAAGTTACAAAAACCCAGTGACAGATGCTGATATTGCTGCAGATAAAAAGATTCACGAAATACTGACTAATGCATACCCTGATTTTGGATGGCTTTCGGAAGAAACAAAAGACTCTCCTGGCAGATTGGGAAAAAAATTTGTCTGGGTTGTGGATCCCTTAGATGGAACTAAGGAATTCATTGAAGGCGTACCCCATTTTGTGGTTAGTATCGGGTTGGTCAGAAAGGGTGATCCTGTCATTGGTGTGCTGTATAATCCGGTGACGGAAGAGTTGTTTCATGCTGAAAAGGATATGGGGGCTTATTTAAATGGTAAAAAAATCCACTGTTCTGTCCAGCAGGACGAAAATCTTGTCGATATAGTAGTCAGTCGATCTGAACTAAAAGCAGGATTATGGGAAGATTACATTCCCAGGTTCAAGAAAATTATAGAAATTGGGAGTGTTGCTTATAAGCTGGGGTTGGTTGCATCCGGTAAATACGACTTTTTCGCTACGCTGAAACCCAAAAATGAATGGGATATCTGTGCAGGTCAAATAATTCTTACTGAAGCTGGCGGAACATTAAAAAATATTGGTAATTTTACACCACCGATTTTCAACCAGATATCAACTTTACAAACTCCTGGACTGGTTGGCGGAAATTTAAAACTTAGTCAGAAATTTTATAATTCCTGGCAGGAAAATTCAGTTACATATTAATCTCAGAGGTATAAATGAAATCTGCAAAACTAACTATTGGAGATCACATATTGGATCTTCCAGTCCATACGGGCACCGAAAATGAAAATGCTATAGAAATAACTTCACTTCGGCCAACAACAGGGTATATTACACTAGATCCGGGATATGGGAATACCGGATCATGTGAAAGCTCTATTACATTTGTTGATGGTGAAAAGGGAATTCTACGATATAGAGGATTTCCAATTGAGCAATTAGCAGAACACGCCAATTTTACAGAAGTCTGTTATCTCCTTCTATATGGAGATTTGCCTAAATCCGATGAGAGGGAAATATTTAGTGAAAAACTGAAAAAACATGCCAATCTGCATGAAGATATGAAACGCTTTTTTGATGGTTTTCCGCTAAGCGCTCACCCAATGGCGATTTTGTCTTCAATGGTAACTGCAATTTCTGCCTTTAATCCTGAAGACGATGGCTGGGAAAAGGAAGATGTTGAGAGCAGCATTATTAAAACCCTTGCAAAAGTCAGAACCATTGCTGCATTTTCTTACCGAAAATCACAAGGACTCCCTTACATTTACCCAAGAGCTGATTTAAATTATGTGGAAAATTTTCTGCATATGATGTTTTCGGATTCCCAAGAAGAATACCACACACATCCCGTCTTTGCTGAAGCGCTGAATCTATTACTTATTCTCCATGCCGATCACGAACAGAATTGCTCTACTTCCACTGTACGAATGGCTGGCAGCAGCCATGCTAATCTGTATGCCACTATCTCTGCTGGGATAGCTGCTCTTTGGGGGCCACTTCATGGAGGCGCAAATCAGGCAGTAATAGAAATGTTGGTAAAAATTAAAGAAGACAATTGTGATTATAAAAAATATGTAAATCTCGCGAAGGATAAATCTTCCGATTTTAAATTATATGGATTTGGTCATCGTGTATATAAAAATTATGACCCGAGGGCTAAAGTTCTCGGACAGGCAGCAGACAGAGTGCTGAGTGCATTGAAGATGGATGATCCACTTATGGATATTGCCAGAAATCTAGAAAAAGTCGCATTGGAAGATGAATTTTTTATTGAAAGAAAACTATATCCGAATGTTGATTTTTATTCCGGGATTATTTACAAAGCGATGGGAATCCCTGTCAATATGTTTACCGTAATGTTTGCATTGGGCCGGTTACCGGGCTGGCTTGCACACTGGCAGGAAATGGTCACTAGCGGGACTTCCCGTATCAACAGACCCAGACAAATCTATACCGGTTCCGGACCCAGAGATTATGTTCCAATCAATAAGAGGTAATAATTGAAAGTTTATCTTGACCTGGTGAAACATGTTCTGGAAACTGGTAAACTCAGGAATAATCGCACAGGAACAGATACACTTACTTCTTTTGGAGTGCATTACAAGGTAGATCTCCAGAATGGATTTCCACTGCTCACTACCAAAAAAGTGTATTTTAAATCAGTAATTCGTGAATTACTCTGGTATCTTTCCGGTGAAACCCACATTAGAAATCTCAGAAAACACACTAAAATCTGGGATGCGTGGACATCTGAGGAAAAAAACTGGGAAGTGGGTAAAATGTATGGATATCAATGGGTAAACTGGGAAAAATTCAAAGAAAACCCCCAAACTGGTATAATAGAGAAAAGCCACATAAATCAAATCCAAAGAGTGATTGACTTAATAAAGGATGATCCAAATGACAGGAGAATGGTTGTATCGGCTTGGAATCCATCTGTATTAGATGAAATTGCACTGCCGAGCTGCCATGCCTTTTTTATGTTTAATGTGTTGGATGGCAAGTTGAACTGTCACTTGACACAGCGAAGCGGTGATATCGCTTTGGGAATTCCATTCAATGTTGCTTGTTATGCCGCACTGACGGAGATGATCGCCCAGGAAACTTCTCTGGAAATTGGAGTTTTTTCTCACTATATTAATGATGCTCACATTTATGTGAACCATATCAAAGGTCTTGAAGAACAACTTCAACGTGAACCACTTCCGCTTCCTATTCTGGAAATTGCACATAAACCCTTCTGGGACCTAAAATTTGAGGATTTTCAATTGAACCAATATAATTACCACCCTGCTATTAAATTTGATGTAGCAGTTTAATATTCAAATGAAAATCCAACTGATCTGGGCACAGGATAAATTAGGTGGGATTGGAAAACGGGGAAAGCTCCCCTGGCATATATCTGAAGATTTAAAAAATTTTAAACAATTAACCTTAGGTCAGCCGGTAATCATGGGTCGTATCACCTGGGAATCTCTCCCTGTAAAACCGCTCCCAAAACGCCGGAATATTGTTCTTTCCGGCTCAAACCTTCCAAATGTAGAATGCTATACAAATGTGGATAACTGTGTGGATACACTAAAAAAAGATGGCATTCCATCAATATTTGTTATTGGAGGTGCTAATATCTATGCATCCTTTCTGGAGCTGGCAACAGATCTGCATATTACACTGGTTAAGGAAATAGTGAAAGGAATTGACTGCTATTTTCCCGTGACTTTGAAATGCCTGGAAGATGAGTTCAATCAAGTAGAACAAAAACAAATTTCACCCAAAGCGCTATACACCCATTGGGTAAGAAAATAATCAATTACAATTCTACAAACTTGTCCGTCATCTCAATCAATTTACTTCTAATCCCCGGTTCTGTCATAGAATGCCCTGCATCTTGCACAATTTCGAAATCCGCTTCAGGGAATGCCCGGTGCAGCTCCCAGGCAGAGACCATTGGGCAGACCACATCATAACGCCCTTGAACAATTACCGCAGGTAAATGCCGGATTTTTTCCACGTTATTCAACAGCCAGCCGTCAGTTTCAAAAAACCCCCTATTAATAAAATAATGGCATTCAATCCGTGAAAAAGCTTCAAATACTTTCGGATCATCAAAATGATGGAGAGATGTCTCACTTTGTATCAATTTACTGGTACTGGCCTCCCATCTTGCCCAGGATTTAGCTGCATTTAGACGGATATTTTCATCTTCTGATGTGAGTTGTTTGTAATAAGCCTTCACCATGTTATGTCTTTCACTGTCGGGGATGGGTGTTAGGTATTTTTCCCATTCATCCGGGTAGATAAAACTGCATCCCTCCTGGTAAAACCATTTGATTTCCTTTTTTCGTAACATAAAAATACCACGAAGAATTAATCCTTTACATCTATCAGGGTGAGTAATAGAATAGCTGAGTGAAAGAGTAGATCCCCAACTCCCCCCAAAGACCACCCATTTTTCAATTTCCAGATGGCATCTGATTTTTTCTATATCTTCCACTAAATCCCAAGTGGTGTTTTCTCTCAGTTCTGCATGGGGAGTGCTTCGTCCGCAACCCCGCTGATCAAATATAATTATGCGCCATTTTTCTGGATCAAAATATTGCCTATACACCGGCTCAATTCCACCACCGGGACCACCATGTAAAAAGATCACCGGTTTTCCGTTGGGATTGCCAGACTCTTCCACGTGAATAGTATGAAGTTCTGAAACTTTGAGATTGAATTCGTTATATGGTTCAATTTCCGGATATAATACGTTCATCTTATTCCTTTTTTAATTTTAGTACAATCGTTTTTTACACACGCTATTTTTCAATGCTTTCTCTTGAATATAACGAATATCCGTACCATGTTTTAACAAATGTGTTGCAAAGCTATGGCGAAGTGTATGCACCGTCATTTTGTTGGTATTTCCGGCTTTATTAACAGAACGCTTTAAAAATGACCGAATAGAAGTAGCACTATATTTACCACAGGCGGGATTTTCAAATATATATTCTTTGGGATAGGAATTATCCATATATTGTTCCAATACCGGAATGATATATTCCGCCAGCATTACCATCCGTTTTTTTCCTTTTCCTCCAAATAACGTTAATCGTTTTCCTACGTAAATCCAAATGCAAGAGTTTTAAATTTAATAGTTCGCTTATACGAAGCCCTGCTTAATAAATTGTCATTAATATTGCTTTGTGTTTTATATTTTCAGTACATTTAAATATATCTTTAATTGCTTTTTCAGAAATAACTTCCGGTATTTTTTCTTCTTTTCTAAATGAAAACCTGATAGAATTGGAAAAATCTTTTTCAAGCACATTTTGAAATAAAAATTTAATAGATGAATAGGCCAATTTCATTGAAGAAAGATAAGATCTTACCGTTTGAGGACTATAATTTTGTATTTCCAATTTTTTTCTCTAAAGGGAGATTAGCTTTGCTTTATTCATTTTATTTTCCGTTAAAACACAATACTAATATAGAGGGCTTAACCCATTAAACGCAATAGTGTTTACGGGATGTTTGGCAACATTTAAAGGACGACAATGAAACATACAATACTGACGCTGACAATTCTTGCGACATTCTCATGTGCAACAACTCCTGATAAGGACAATAATTTCAAAGTGGAGTACAAAGGAGCACTGAAAAACATCATGCACAAAGGCGACATTTCAGCGCAAGCCGACCTGACTAACTTTCAGGACACCGAACATTTCTATGCTCTTGGAGCAGTTGAGAACTTAAAAGGAGAAATACTCATCCTTGACAGCAAACCCTTTATTTCATCAGTGCAAGACCAAAAACTGACTATCAGCAACTCCTTTGACCATAAAGCGACTTTGCTGGTTTATGCCTCCGTTGACAAATGGACAACCTCTACAATTCCTGACAATGTAACAACCTATGAGGACTTGGAAAAACACATTAAACATACAGCAAAGGACAATGGAATTAACACAGACGAGCCGTTTCCCTTCCTTATGAATGGACAAGCAAAGTCGTTTGACTGGCATGTAATTGACTGGAAAGACGGAGACACTGAACACTCACATGAGAAACACATCAACTCTGGACTTCATGGCACCTTGACTGACCAAACCGTTGAAATACTTGGCATTTATTCCAACAGTCATTACGCCATTTTTACACACCACACGACTAACATGCACTTGCACATAAAAACGACAGACAATAAAACATCAGGACACTTGGACTGGCTGACCTTGGGACAAGGCATGACCCTAAAACTGCCTAATATAAAATGAAAAAGAATAAATAACGACAGCACAACAAAGTGTATAATTCATTGAGCAATAAGTGGTAAAGCACCGGCTTTACACAGAATTGAAGGAATAACAAAATTACTCTTTGACCCGGAATCCAGAAAGATAATTTCTGCGAAAATTGTAGGTCCTAATGCTGGTGACCTCATTGGAGAAGCAGTGCTTGCCATTGAAATGGGTGCTGATGCTGAGGATATCTTACTTTCCATACATCCCCACCTCACCCTTACGGAAACCGTGGCAAATGCGCCGGAATGTTCAGTGGTACCATTACAGATTTATGTGTATTGAAATAACTAATAAGGAGAAATTATGCAAAAAAATGAAATCAGAAATATCAAGCAGCAACTTTTTCATTTAATGAAAAAGTTGTCTAAACTTCAACAATCTAATTGTGGTGATGAGGTGAAGAATTACAGTTTTACTACACTTGATGGTGAAACTACTCTATTAGACTTCTTTGAAAATAATGACAAATTACTGGTCATTCATAATATGGGACAGGGATGTCGCTATTGCACACTTTGGGCAGACGGGTTTAATGGGTTCCTCCCCCACTTGGAGGATGCTATGTCGGTTGTTTTAGTTTCTAAAGATTCCCCCGAAAACCAACGAAAGTTTGCCAATAGTCGGGGCTGGAGATTTCGCCTGGCATCTCACGGTGGGGGTAAATATATTCAGGAGCAATCCGTAATGGAAGATTCTGATAATATGCCGGGTGCTGTAGTCTATGAACGGAAAGAAAACACAATCTACCGGAAAAATAACTGTGTATTTGGTCCTGGTGATATTTACTGCTCTATGTGGAGTTTACTGAGTTTGGCAGGATTAGATTCAAATACTTGGACCCCTCAGTTTTCCTACTGGAAACGACCTGAAACTTTAGATGATGGTGGAAAGAATATTGTGGAATAAAAATATTGCTGGATAATTAAGTATATATCTTAAGGAAATTAATTTGAAAGCTTTTCAATTAACTCTGGATGAAAAACTGGTGGAATCTGTAGATAGGGTAGCCAAAATATTAGGGAAAACCCGGTCTGCCTTTACCCGCTTTTATATAAAAAGTCTTTCTTTGAGTATCTACATGGGAAAGTTTTAAGTTTAATAGTTCGCTTATACGAAGCCTGCTTAATAAATAGTCATTAATATTGCTTTGTGTTTTATATTTTAAGTACATTTAAATATATCTTTAACGGCTTTTTGTGAAAGAACTTCCGGTATTTTTTCTTCTTTTCTAAATGAAAACCTGATAGAATTGGGAAAATCTTTTTCAAGCATATTTTGATATAAAAATTTAATAGATGAATAGACCAATTTCATTTAAGAAAGATAAGATCTTACCGTTTGAGGACTATAATTTTGTATTTCCAATTTTTTTCTCTAAAGGGAGATTAGCTTTGCTTTATTCATTTTATTTTCCGTTAAAACACAATACTAATATAGAGGGCTTAACCCGTTAAACGCAATAGTGTTTAACGGGACATTATGGTGCATTTAAAGGACTCAAATGGAAATAAAGAAAACAGGCTCACAAAAATCGGTACTATCACTATTTGACCTTCTTGGCAGTGACGAGACTGCTCTTTCAAAAGCATTTGCATTCATTTTAGGTAAAGAAAAAGATGCTTTAAAAGACTTCTTAAAATTCATTGGAGTAAAAAAGCGAATTACGGACAGGACATTCAGACAAGTTCGCATAACAACCGAATATTCGAGAGATGAAGGAAGAACAGATATTGAAATAGAGATTGGCACAGAAACCCACATAATCATTGAAGCAAAGGTCAGAAAAAATAGAGTTCGCCACCAAAGGACACAATATCTGTCAGCATTCAATAAATCAGCAAAGGAAAAAGTGTTGGTGTTTTTGACTCAAGAACGAGAATCAAACAAACAAATAGCTCAAGATGTCAAGATTATTAACACGAGTTGGTTAGATGTAACAAGTCTGTATGACCAAAAGAAATTCATTGACAATGAATTGGTATTCCAGTTCTTAAGATATGTATCAAAAAACTATAAAATGAACGAACAAAAAGAAATTCTAATTCAGGACTTGTCTGACAAGACAGAATTAAAAAGATATAGACAACATAATCTTTACCGAAGAGACCAAACCTTCGGTACCCCGCTATATTTCGCTCCATATTTTACAAGAAGCGCAAATCAACCTGAGGGAGAAGGAATCTCCTATTTCTCGAAAATCTTAGGAGTTTTGACCCTTGTACCAAATGAAATTAGCAACTACGAGGTTGATTTGCGAAGGTTTAAAAATGATGATGATACTATTAAAAAATGGATAACAGGAGTTAAACTCAAATCGACTTCCTTTACCGATTCACTGACATATTACTTTTTAGATGAGCCTGTGGAGATAAATAACAATCTACTTAAAGACGGTGGAAATAAAAAAGGACGTGGTAAGAACTGGATTGCAGCAATGATTCCTAAAAACAGATGTGTGACTTTTGAAGAATTTGTAAGAAGAATGAACAAATAAAACGCACCACAACACAGGCTAAGAAAACATGCGGGCTGGCGTCTCGGGCTGACAGTGGCGGATTTGCCTTCACCCTCAGCGTCTTGTCATACACTGACGACTACGACAATCCCGCACTGTCTTTAGCCAGAACCGTTGGCATTAATGCAAAAAACTGACAGATGAACACAGTATTATACAAAAACAACATTCGGTACTCAGAGATACAGTACTCAAAAGAGGCAGACATAGAACAACTAGTCGTTGACAACGCCAAGACACTCTTTGGACAAAACTCGCTGTACGTTGACGCTAAAAAGAAAATTGACAACAAAGCATTTGGCGGTGTAATTCCAGACGGCTTCCTATTCGACCTGACTGACAAGAAAACCCCAGAATTCTATATAGTAGAAGTCGAGTTGTCAAAACACAGTTTCTTCAATCACATCTTCCCACAAGTGACCAAGTTCTTTGCATTCTTTAAGAATTCAGGTAGTCAGGGAAAACTCATCGAGAAACTCTACAAGATTTTCAGCACAGACGATGAACTACTTAAAGAGCTTAAGTCCAAAATCGGCAATCGAGAAATTTTCAAATTCCTAAAGGACACCATAGAGAACAGCCAAAACATCCTTATCGTCATTGATAACGAGAAACCAGAGTTTCCCGAAATCATCGAGACGTACACCGACACTTGGGGCAAAATGGTCAAGGTCGCCATTCTCAAAGAGTATCACGGTCAAAACGGACAGGCAGATAAAATACTAACAATGACTCCTGACTTCGAGAACATTGAGAACATTGATATCGTCTTAACAGACACCGAGCAGACCAATAAACCGACCGGCTACACAGAGGAATTCCACCTTGACGGAGTGCCTGACGACATCAGGAATCTATATGAAAAACTAAAACAGGAAATGCTGACATGCATTCCTACTCTGACTTTTAACCCTCAACGATATTACATCTCGTTACGCAAGAAGAGAAACTTCGCTTTCCTCAAAGTCAGAAAAAAGAAAATAGCAATCATCGCCAAGGGGAAGGAACAGACAATAAGAGACAAGGTTCCCAATTATAATGTCGAGCCATTAAGTCAATCAGTACAGGACTTCTACAACTTTGACTGCGCAAGAATTGACGTTACCAGCGACAAACACATAGACGAAATACTCGACCTGCTAACAGAGACACAAAAATGAAAAGACTAAAAAGCACGATGCCCCAGTAACGCATATATTTTATTGCGGGTGACGAGAA
>CAYFPO010000015.1:38944-45729 GCA_964345035.1 uncultured bacterium | reverse complement strand
GCGACGACGAAGATGATGATGACACGGAATGTGTTACTGACGAAGACTGTGACGAAGGTGAAGTCTGCGTAGAAGGGGACTGCGAAGATGGTCCTGACACGGAATGTGTTACTGACGAAGACTGTGACGAAGGTGAAGTCTGCGTAGAAGGGGACTGTGAAGATGGTGATGACGACAGTGATGACGATTCAGGCGATGATGATAGTGGTTGTGTTACTGATGCAGATTGTGCTGAAGGTGAAATCTGTGTAGACGGAGCCTGTGAAGCTGGTGATGATGGTGGAGATGGATTTACTGTATCTATCGGATTCGGTTCAGTTGACTTCACATCGAATACAATTGAAATAACTCTTGAAAATAGTGATCCTGTTGCTGGTTTCCAGTTTAATGTAACTGGAAATGATGACTTTGTTGTCACACAGGCAACTGGTGGTATTGCTGAAGAAAATGGATTTTCCATGAGTGTCGGAACAGAAACCGGAACTATTATTGGATTTTCAATAGAAGGTAATACAATATCGGCTGGATCGGGAGTATTAGCTCTGTTAACATTTGAAGGAATGACTGATAACGACATCTGTATTGATGATGTTATTTTTAGTACATCCGAAGGTACTGAAATGGATGTAACGGTTGGTGAATGTACAACTTTATTGTCAACAAATATAGGAGACTTTAATGATGATGGCAATATTGATGTATTGGATGTAGTGATGCTGGTATCAGTGGTTCTGCAACCTGAAACTCCAACTGCAGATGAAATTGCATTTTTTGATCTGAATGATGATGGGGCACTGAATGTTCTTGATGTAGTCCTACTGGTAGAGATTGTTCTATTTGGAGACATGGGAAGAACATCCGGTCATATAGAAAACAGCTCTGTAGAAGTTGGGAACGGAACTCTGATAATTACTGCTGATGGTGATATTGCTGGTATGCAGTTAACCACTGTGGGAGAATTTCAGTTAGACAACTCAACTTTACCGGCAGAGTGGAAATTGTTTTATAATAATGAAACAATAATTCTGGTGCATCTTGGGAGTGGATATACTGACAAACTGACTCTGGGCTATACCGGAAATATGAATGTTGTTGACGGTATTGCAGCAGACTGGAATGCCAATGGTGTAAGTGTCAATATTGACACAAACCATCCTGTGCGGGTGGACTTACAACCAGCATATCCAAATCCGTTCAATCCTGAAACTACACTTCAATATTCAATATCTGAACGTATGCATGTTACTTTGAATGTGTATGATATTCTCGGACGCAATATTGTAACCTTGTATGATGGTTTGATTGATGAAGGCACACATCAAACTGTATGGGATGCGTCCGGTTTCACTTCAGGTATGTACTTCCTAGTATTGAATACCGAAGGTGAAAACTACACCCAGAGGCTCATGTTGGTCAAGTAAATTGGCTTTCAAGATGTTTCCAGGAATAGTAAGTAAATCCTCCTCAAAAAAAGGACACGTATCTCGAAGACAATTGTCTTCGGGGTATGTGTCCTTGAGATCTTTTAAGGAAATAAAAGGGTGATTTCAATGGTAATGGAAAATAATAGGATTTTCATTTCTCCAGATATTGATCTGGATATACATGATAATATAATCCAGATTTCCGGTAAACGCGGAAAGATTTCACTCACACATAACGATGTTATAAGATTATACATTTCGATACAGATGTTTATCGGTAAGTATCTGAGTGAATGGGAAAATTTGGTGGTGAAATCTGAAAATCAAATTTATAAGAAAATATTGTCCAATTTTTTCCATAATATGGATCCGATTATTCATTTTCCTCACAACTTAACAATTTCATTTATTCACGACGAAATGGAAATGATACTGATGAAGGGAAATAATCATATAACTTTTCATAGAAATGAAATCAACAGATTGAAACAAGAATTACGACATTTACATAATTGATAAAATGTGGAATTTTAATAAAATAGTAACTATTTGTAAAACTTCTGTAATAGAATAAATAATAGATGTAATATAATGCACAAATATTATATAAATATTAGAGGAGTACATCAACTATGAATCATTTACCTGCCATATTTAACCCGGAAGAATCTTCAATTTCGGGCACACCCGGAACTCAGATAAGTCTTAATGTTTCCACTGAAAATACGAGATGGGTAGAATTTACAGCCCATCTCTCTCAGTTTAATCAATTAAGCATTCCTGAAACCAGGGAGCAGCTTGAACTCCTTTTAGCCAATGAGCATGATCCTGTTAAACTTGCGTCTGTACACGCAGGTCTGGCCAGATGTTATATAGGCGATGGCAATTTTATTAAAGCTGCCGATACATTGGGACATGCATATACCCTTCTGAATAATGCGGATAAGGATACCCAGGCATTCATCTTATTGGAGATGGTTGCTTTTTTGGCGATTATTGATAATCATGATAAATCACTTCTCATTCTGAAAACTATTCCAATGCTGACACAATCTGAATATTTATTAAAACTTACGGATTACTATGAACTGATACATTTATCAAGAGAAGGGAAGCAGGATGTGATACAGAATCTAGTACAGTCCGCAA
This sequence comes from uncultured bacterium, assembly GCA_964345035.1. Lineage (GTDB taxonomy): Bacteria > Fidelibacterota > Marinisomatia > SCGC-AAA003-L08 > CAYFPO01. Next base: position 43,156 of record CAYFPO010000015.1, on the reverse strand, counting down.
ATTATTTTAGGGAGATTAAAAGTCTTGCCACCCTTGCTTACCATTATAAGAATATCGGTAATGCATACCGGGTAAAATGCAATTTTGATAAGGCAATGGAATATTACCAGTTGGGATTGGAGATTGTTGAAGAAAACAAATTTCAACATATAAAAGCAGCAATTTACCATGATATCGGTATGTGGAAATTTCATCAAGGGGATTTTGAAGGAAGTATTCAGACGCTTCTCAAGACAGAAAGTATTGCAGACAGCAATTTCACCAAAAGTTTTACCAATGCAAATATTGCCTATTTATATATGCATAAAACTATGATGGAAATTGCCATGGAATATTTTGAAAAATCCCTGAATATTGCTTTGAGGAACGGTGTATTTTATCTGATTCCCGGAGTATCCTACTATCTTGGGACATGTAAGGAAAAACAGATGGATATTCCCGCGGCTGAAAAATATTACAGTCAGGCATATAATGCTGCACTGGAGTTGGTGGACCATAATTTTGAATGCAGGGGAGATATCAAACGTGCAATTAAAGCTTATATTCCATTTTTAAATCGGCACAAACAATCATCATTTGAAACAGTGGTTGATACAAAGCAGGCAGGAGGATTTGAATTTGCAGTGGATAAGACATTGAAGGAAATCAGGGGGATTTTCCAGAACGGTCTATTTAAAAAAGTAATGAGAAATTCAAAATCCCGGCAGGAGGGAATTGATAAATTGGGGATTGCACAAAGAACCTATTATGTAGCCAGGGATAGGAATGAAGAATTTAAAAATACTGCAATTCCAGATGAAGTGAATCAATTTATTGAGAAAAATCAATTTATGCAATGGAAAGATATCAACCAAAAATTTGAATCTCAGGTGGTTTCATATCTATTTGCAGAATATGGCCACAGTAAGAAAAAATTAGCAGAAAAACTAGATGTGAGCTATTCAGGAGTAATCCAGCTTACAGCCCGGGCAAAGGGAGACATTAGTTGAAAGGAGAACAGCGATGTGGAGTAAAAAATATTCATTATTAATTCAAATAGTTACAATAATTCTCATAAACAGTCTTGTGAGTATAGCAGTTGGGAGAGATGATGATTCGGAAAACTGTGAAGAATTGAATATGGAAGAATGTCTGGAAACTGAGGACTGTATCTGGGATGATGAAGATGGCTGTATGGAAAACGAAGACGATGAAGATGATGACAATGACGAGGATGAAGAATATGAGTTTCGTGCCCATGCTAAATTTGAAATAGAAGATGACGACGAAGATGAAGACTATTTTGGAAAACTGAAGACGAGAATAACGGAGTCATCTGTACACATACTGGAATTTGACTTAAAAAACCTACTTCCGGTAACAGTATACTCAGTAATGCTTGATGGTTTTTGGGAATATGGTTTTACAACTCAACCGAATGGGCAATTCCAGTGGGAACTTCGCTCAGATGGTGCAGGCGATGAAGATCTACCGGATTCCCTCATACCCGTATCCGATCTGGAGATTGCCGAATTATTCGATGCCGATGGTAATTTATTCGTCAGCGGAATTTTTGTGATGGATGATGAAGGATGTGAAGATCTACCCGAGGATCTCTGTGCGAGTATTCCGTTTTGCACCTGGGATGCAGAAGAAGAATGTCAGGAAAATGAATGGGATTTTGATGATGATGATGGGGACGGTGTTAATAATGATGACGATGATGATGATGACAATGACGGAATTCCTGATGATGAGGATGATGAGGATGATAATCCATGGGACGAAGGTGAATATTTCATAGAAGAAATAATGGAATTATATACGGAATATGTAGACTATTATAATGAAACAGGAGAAGGATTATTTAATTTTGTTACCATCACAGAAGATGTAATCCGTGATGAGCGGGGCATTGATATCGGTACAGAAATAGGGCTGCTGGATTATGGCGGAAATATCGGTGGGGCCGATTGTGCACCTGAATATGCTTCAACAGTAGTTGGAGCTGGTGTATGGCAGGGCGAACCCCTTACTTTGTTTTCATTTGGAACATTTGATAACTGTGATGCAGGTGGTCAGCTTTTTCCGGGATTTATACCGACCAATACTGTGGTTCTGAGACTTTATGACCCTAATGATGGATTATCTTATGATATCGTCACAGATGCAGTTTGGGGAGGTAGTCAATCCTCAAATGGTTTGGTTTTGGGCGGTCCACCCGTAGATATAAACGGAGATGGAATTCTGGATATACTGGACCTGGTGATAATGGTGGATATGACACTTGGTGGAACAGAACCGACACCTGAAGGGGATTATAATAATGACGGTGTTATAAACATATTGGATATAGTCTTGGTAATTGAAATTATCCTCGCCAGTGTATAAATTTATACAATTGTAAAAAACTGTTACAATGATTCTCATGGCTGAGAGCTCCTGTTAAGGTAAATTATACCGTGGAATTCAGGGGGGGAGAAATTGTGTTCCCTTGAAATTTTTCATAAATAAATTTACTATGAGGAGGTAACATGTTGTTCCATTACAGAACACTTAAAAAGATCACCGCTGTATTTTCATTTGTTTTCCTATCCATTGTATCCGCACAGGATGCAACCATAACCATAACTGATTATGATGGCGAAAGCCTGGAAGTCACTATGACCAATTCTGTTCCAGTAGCAGGATTTCAGATGGACTTTACTTCCACCTTTGATAGCTTTTCAATAATTGGTGTTTCTGATGGTAGTGCTGAGGAAGCAGGATTTATGATCTCCAGTAGTTGGTATACTGTTCTTGGTTTCAGTTTGACTGGGGCAACCATCCCAGCTGGTGAAGGTCCATTGTTTTATGTAGGAGTAGAATTTACAGGAGATTTGGGTAGTTTTCAGGTAGAAAATGTAATTTTATCTGATTCTGGAGGAAATTCCCTTGATGTTGAAATTGGACAGGCTCTGGAAATCGGTAGTGATGACGATGATCCTCATTTCGAAGTGGATATAGACCCCACCGGTGTGAACCAGTTGGTAATTTTTCAGGAAACCATCACAGGCTTGGAATTTGGAGATGAAATTGGAGTATTTGATACAAATGGTCTCCTATCTGATGGTGACTGTTCCGGTGATTATGGTGAACTGCTGGTAGGTGCAGGCCAGTGGACCGGTGAACAGCTTAATTTGGTTGCCATCGGCTCTGTAGATAATTGTGGGTTCGGTGGAATTCAACTTCCCGGCTGGGTTGACGGTAATTCAGTTGTTATCAAAGTGTGGAAAGCATCCGAAGGAATGGAATACCCAGCAACTGCAGAATATTCAGCAGGTAGTGGTCACTTTGGGGATATACTCTTAGCGATTTCTGAACTCAATTTTGAAAGCGGTGATACTTACGGGTGTTTTGATGACGATGCTTGTAATTATGATCCATCTTCGGATTTACCTTGTGATGACTGCTGTGAATATCCTGAAGATTTTGGCTGGTGTGACTGTGACGGGAATGTGGATGATTGTGCCGGTGAGTGCGGTGGTGATGGAATGGAAGATGATTGCGGTGTCTGTGACGGTGATAATGAAGACATGGATTGTGCCGGAGAATGTTTTGGTGATGCTTTTGAAAATGAATGCGGCTGTGTAGGCGGTTCAACCGGAAATGATCCGGACTTCTGTTATGGCTGCACTGACTCTGATGCCATTAATTATGACCCGGATGCAACCATAGATGATGGGTCTTGTGAATATGAACCGGGGTCAAATTATCTTGGATTTGGTGAAGTAGGCGAATCGTCATTTGAAGTGTTGGTAGAAAATTCTGAAGCAATTGGCGGATTTCAATTCAGTATCGATGGTGTGGAAATTTCTGATGCATTCGGTGGTCTCGCAGAAGAAAATGGATTTATGATATCCGTTGGTGGAAATACAGTTTTAGGATTCTCACTTACTGGGGGGACAATTCCGCCGGGAGCAGGTGTATTGGTAAATGTGGAATATACAGGCTCCGGAGAAATTTGTATGGAAGGTGTAATTCTCTCCACTTCTGAAGGAGAAGCAATGGATGTATCTGTTGGGGAATGTACATCTACAGGTGAAGAAGAAGATTGTGCGGGAGTTCCAGGCGGGGATGCCTATGTGGATGACTGTGGAATCTGTTCAGGCGGTACAACAGGACATGAACCAAATTCGGACATGGATTGTGCCGGAGAATGTTTTGGTGATGCTTTTGAAAATGAATGCGGCT